>JBARFA010000077.1:0-238277 GCA_049796755.1 Acidobacteriaceae bacterium | reverse complement strand
CCCATAGGCTGCGGCGGCGGCCCGTTGCGCGAGTGTCGCAGACGCGAGCGCAGGATCTCCGTCTGGAGCAATCGTGGCTGCTGACTGTTGCTGCTCCTTTTCGCGCTCAGCCTTAAGCTGGTTCTTCAAGTCCTGCACGTTGTTGTCGGTGTTGTCCTGAAGGGCGGGCTGCGGCGGCTGGCCCTTTGCCGCTGCCTGCTGCGCGGGCGACTTCTTGCTGGTCGAGCTGAACAGTGCAGCGGCGATTACGAGCAACGCGGCACCAAGATAAACGAATATCTTGAGGTTCTTTTGCAGCACACCTTTTGGATCGCTGTTGGTGCGGCGCAACTCCGGCTCTGACAGCGCCTCCGTGGGTGGGACGAAGTTGTTCTCGGTCATGACGGTCACCCCTTCCGCGTAAAGTCCATCCGTTTCTTGCCAAGCTCGACATAACCCGAGTCCATCACTTTCGGGATGATGTACGTCCCGTCGCGAAGGTCATATGTGACGAGATCCGGCTTGCCGTCCTTCATCTCGTAGATGCTGAACTTCTCCGGCGCATTCGTCTTGATGTACGTGAATTTGTCGTCGTGATAGATCGACTGAATATCGAAGGGCGCTTCGTTGGCCTTGAAGGTGTAGTCGAACTTCAATTGCACGGGGTACGCGCTCTTGTACTCGTCCACTGCCTGTTCAACGTGCGATTGGAGCGCGGCAAGCTGTTGCCGGGTCTGTTCCAGTTGTACTGCGGGGACGAACTGCGGAGGGCCGTTGGCCGCGACAATCGAGGAGTGGTCGGCTGGCACGATCAAGACTTTCAGGTCCGGCGTATCGGATGTGCCCGATACGTCCTGCAAAGTGAACGAATAGATGTTGCCTTTGTCGGTGATCAGGTTGAGGTTAGAACTGATGCCAGCCTTGGCCGGATGGACAAAGCAGAAGTTGCCCACCACATCCACAATCCAGAAATCCTTGTCGCCGGTTGCGGCCTCCATGATCTTCTCGGTAGGCGGAACCTCAATCAGGGTCGTGTATTTCAATTTCGCATGAATGGGGACGATGTCCTGGGAGTGATACTGGACAGTGCGTGCCGACGCATCTTGCGCGGCGGCAATAAGGGATGGAAGCGCGAGGGCAAGCCAGGCGATGAAGATCAGTTTGCGGCTCATACAGTGGCTCCTTTGGGGTTGGGAGTTGCGGCACCGGCCTGCACGCGGGGCCGGAAGGGAAAGTCCTCGGCGAGTCGGCGCAGGCCGTCGGCAATGCCGAATCGCTCGAAGTAGTCGCGCTTCTTCAGGTTGTCCCGAGCGTTGTTCGTCGCCATCCAGTGCGAGACCGAATCGACGTTCAACTGGACCTTCTTCGAAGACTGCGCCTTACGGATGAGCATCTGGCCGGGCGGAACAAGCCCAGCAATTAAGTCCAATTCGGTATCATTCAGGTGAAAGGCCTCGCGGTACACGTCCCGGTTCATCTCCGGGTTCGCAAGAAAGATCTTCGTCGGGCAGCTTTCGGAGACGATTTGCAACATGCCCGACTCCTCCAGTTCCTTGATGGACTGGGTAGCAAGGATCATGGCGGCGTTGTGTTTGCGCCACGTCTTCTGCGCCTGGACGACGTAGTTCCGAATAGTCTCGTTCTTGATGAACAGCCATGCCTCGTCGAGCAAGAACATCTTGAAGGTGGCAAGTTTGGCTGGATCGGAGATCTCGTTTGAAGCCCGATGGAGAACATAGAAGAGCAGTGGCTCCAAGACATCGGGCGAGTCGCCCCACCCTGCAAAGTTGAATGTCTGGAAGCGGCTGAATGACAGAGTGTCTTCGGGGTTGTCGAAAAGAAATCCATGCTGTCCGCCACGCGCCCACCGTTGCAATCGATCCTTTAGTTCTCCAATAATGTTGGCGAAGTTGGAGACGGTCCGCTGTGCTCGCTCCAGCACATATACCCGCTCGATCGCATCCCAGAGCTTGCGTTCTTCCTTGAAGTCCAGGCGGTAACGCTGCTCATTGCCTTCAATGAGCACGCGGAAGAAGCTGAACAGGAATTGCAGATTTTCTTTGCTGGGTTCGAGCGAGAACGGGTTGATGGTGAAGTCGCGCGCCTCTTGGCCGACGTTAAGGTACGAACCGCCAAAGATAGAAGTGAGCGACTGGAAGCTGCCGCCAATATCGAAGATGAATGTCAGGGGCGCATACTTCTGCGCATTTTGCAGGATGAAGTTGCAAAAGTAGGACTTGCCGGAGCCGGTCATTCCGAGGATCAGAGTATGGGCAACTTCGCCGTTGTGCAGATTGAGAAAGTACGGCGTGCTGTTGTCGGTTTCAAGCGCGGCAAGGTACTCCGAACCGAGATGCGGGTTCGTTTTTTCGCCGGGCAGGATCGTAAACAGAAACGAGAGGTCGGCATAGTTTGAATTGAGCAGGTAGAGCCGACGCAGATTCAAGGCGTAGTTGCCGGGAACGGTTGCGAAGTAGGCGTTGAGCTGGTTATAGGTCTCTACGAACAGATTGCCATCGGCGTTTGTGAAAATGCCGGCGAACTCTCCAACAAGCTGCTCAAGTTCCGATCTTGAGCGGCCATAGAGCACAATGCTCAAAGAGAAGTCGCCAAGCTGCTGGCCGTCGCCCAACGCCCGCAGGCAATCGCCAAGGTTCTCGATGTCCGCCTGTTTCGATTCATCGACCAGGACATCGCGCGGGTTCGTCTGAGCCGCGTCGTTCCCCATGTGCGAGATGAAGCCCGTCTTAGAAACATTGAAATGGCGGCGGCGCTTGTTCACTTCTTTGCGGGCTTGCTCCGTGTTCATGGGACTCCATTCCGTCACCACATAGAAGTTCGCGGAGATTTTCAGCAGTGAATCGAGGACAAGAGGCCGCGTCTCGGTGATGGCCTCTTTCATGGTCAGAACGCGGACGAAGTGGTCGCCAACGCGCAGGTGATCGCGCTCGGCCTCGATGGTGGAGTTCACAACCTGGTAGTCCAGAAACTGCGTGGATTGCGGCTTGCCCGCAATACGCCAATCATCAAAGTTGACGAGGCGCCGCAGGAACGCGAATTGCCCCTGCTGATTCAGAACCTCAATCCCGACGAAATCGCCGAGCTGTCGCGCAAATGCATGGACACGTTGCTCAAGCCGCGCAACGTCGGCTTCAATCTGCGTCCGCAGTAGCGTCTTCATGCTGCTGCCGGCAAATTGCGTTTTCAGTTCATCGAGTGCCCCGGCTGGGTCCCGCAGTAGGCGAGCAAATGCGGCTGGGACGCCAGTCTTCGACCGCGCGCCTTCGAGGACGATGCAATAGAATATCTCAACCTGATAGAGCCGGTCGCGCTTGGCCTCAAAGAACTGCCGCCGCTGGTCGATGGCTGCTTCTACGACAGGGTCGTCGTAGTGGGCGAAGGGTATCTCGGGCCGGTTTTGTTTGAACAGATATTGATAGACATGGAAGCTGGGGCCAAACGCCTTCAGCGCGGCTTCCAACCGCTTGACTGCATACTCCTGCTCCGCATGGTCGAGACTTTCGTAGTCCACGCCAGAGACGCGCAACACCATCCCCACGTCCCCGCTTTTGGTCAGAAACGTATTCTCGTTCCAAAAGCCATACAGGTTTATGTGATCGTTGAGCGAGGCGGCCTCTTTCCACGGCTTGATGACCTTGTCGAGTCGCAGCATCAGACCACCTCCACGCGGGGAACGCTCTGTTTGGCAGCGTCATAGCGCACGTTGTAACGCTCCGACTTCGCCAGGATGCGTAGAAATGCCGGGTCGGTATTCGTGACCCAATGGCCGAATGCGAAGCCGCCGATGAAGACGGCAACTCCGGCGAGGAGGCTATTGAAAAGGTTGAACACGCCCACGGAGCCAACGCAGACGAAGTAGAACAGAGTCCGCTCGACCCCGAGGTATGTGAGGGGCTTGTGCAGGCTTTTGTAGACCCGGTTCCTCCGACGGGTTGTAATGTGTGTCGGCATCGTCGCCCCTCACAGCTTGAGTAATCGTTGGGCTTTCTGTGTTAGGTACGGCATGAGGCTCTGCTTAAACACCCCAAAGCCATGTCAGAACGTTGGTGGCAAGCACGGCAATCCCCGTGCCGGCGGCGACACCGGCCAGGGTCTTCTTGGCTCCCGGTTCGCCATGCGCGAACTGGTAGCCGCCGACCACGATTGCGATCAGGCTTGCGACCTTGGCAACGGTTCCGGTGAAGAGGGTTTGCATGGCAGTGAATCCCGTATCGAACGGTGACTGCGCCAGTGCGATAGCTGGGAACAGGACGAGAATGGTGAAGAGACTAAGGCCAGGGCGAAGCCGGCCTAGGCTGCCCCTGAGAGCAGGCTGCCACCGGTGGTTTGGCTTGAATGTGGCGATCATCGGCACCTCCAGCGGCCCAGGTTGAGCCGCGCTATGCCGCGAACGTAAGCTAAATCAACGCGCTGCGTCCAATAACTTTTTGGAAGTTGCCTATAACTTTTTGGATTTGGATGGTCGCCGAAAATTCAGAAGAAGCTCAGCAGGCGATCATCTCTGATGATCTCAAATAGAATGTTGAAGGGGGGGCGCGGTACCGTCATGGATGATTTTCGGGAACTTCTAAGTGAAATTTCACACTGTTCGGTCGCCGACGCGATCCGCTCTGGGAGTTCTCCTGATTCTGCTCCCTGCCACAAAATTGTCAGCTCGCAAACAGGAAGTTCATTCCAACTTCCAGAGCCATGGTCGGGGCAAATTGATATCGCTCGTTTGTTGTTTATCAGCTCGAATCCTTCCATTAACGAGCTCGAAGAGTATCCAGAAAAATCATGGGAATTACATCGGACAACTGATTTTTTCCATAACCGATTCACCTCGCCTGCTGGCTGGGTTGTTGACCGACGCGCGCTTCTGCGGAATGGGTTGCGGAGCGACTCGGTACAATTCTGGGGTGCGGCTCGTGATCGAACAGCCGAGATATTGCAAAAGGGGAGGGATGCGGTCAAGCCGGGAATCGATTTCGCACTCACAGAAGTTGTGCATTGCAAATCGAAGAAAGAACGGGGTGTTTCAGAAGCTCTGCACTTCTGTTCCGAACGCTACCTCGATAGAGTTCTGTTCATCTCATCAGCAAAAGTTCTTATCGTGTACGGCAGACTTGCAAAGGACGCTGTCCACCGGCGTTTTGACTCCTTGATGAGCCCGCTGCCAAATGGTTTAAGCCTTGTTTCGATCAGAGATAACCCCAGAATCTTGGTCTTCCTGCCACATCCAAATGCGATTGGGCCATTAAAGTCGTTAAAGGATAATGTCGGTGATGATGGCCTCTCGCTAATCCGGGCACATTTGAAAATAGATATCTGACCGCGAGTTGTCTGATCTGGGTACGCTTTCCAGGAAGGGAAGACATCGTTGGGCCGGGTACTCAGGAACCTTTCGGCTCTCCTGATGCCGCGGCCATTCCGCGGTCCTCGTGGATCATATCCAGCCACAGTTGCAGGGTCAGATCTTCTCTTTTTGGGACACCGAGCTGCCAGCGCAATTCCGTGGCGTAACGCTCCTGAAGGATGTCGAGGTCGAAGGGAACCGTTCGCGCCAGAAAGCGCACGTCGTCGCGATCCTTCTGGGTGTTTCTTTCGAGCTTGGACAGGGCCAGGTCGTAGGGATCGAGAGCCATCAAATGGAGGTTGCGGTAGGCACCGGGAAACATCTCGACAAGGCGGTCCTCGTAGCTTTCCGGGATGGCGGCGACTGCCACACGGTCAAGGTAGATGCGGAACTTCTGATGAAGCGGGCCGCCACGAATGCCAAGTTCCATCATGGTCTCGGCGGCTGCGCGCGGCGCGAGCTCGATTACATCGATATCTGCCGTCGGCCGCTCCAATCCGTACAGCAGTGTGACGACGAAGCCGCCTATGCAGTCCAGGCGCACGGTCGTATCCACCGCCTCGTCAAGTTCTTTGAAGAAAGAGTCCCACGGTTCCGGCGGTCGGCTAGACGGTGACATGATCGAGTTGCTCCACGGTGAGGTCCGTCAATAAATTCCAGTGTTCTGCCAGTTTAGGCCGATGCTCGCGCAGCCAGGCCCGCTCGGTGCGTGTCATTGATTCTCTGCATAGCGTATCTTCCCTCGCCAGACGGGAGGGCTCCAACTTGGCGACGCGGGTGGCCAGCTCTTGTTCCAACTGGGAGCTTCCATCTCTCTCGGCGGCCTGCCGCGCCAGCGCGACCACAAACCCCAAACGGTTCTGGCGATCTCGCAACTTCGCATTCGCTGTCAGCCAATCCCAGTTCAGATGCGGATATGTAAGGGGCAGCCATGCCATCGCCTCCGTGACCCGCGAATCCAAATCGTCCGAGTCCAGCGCCTCCATCAGCAGTTCTGTTGGATTTTGGCGAACCGAACCGCGCAGATAGGCAAATCCCGGATAGCCAAGACTTCCCAGCATCGCCTGGAAAAATCCGGCATCATGGGCGCGCTTCTGGTACTCCGCAAGAGGGAGCGCCGTGGCGGGGACCTCGAACACTTCCACAGTCCGCGAAGCGAGTTCCGAAGAAACGGCCCGCTCTCCGCGCTCGACCATCGACAGATAAGCCTGCGTCACCCCGAGCCGCGCCGCAGCCTGGACCTGCGTCCATGAGGATGCCTTGCGGGCGTTTTTGAGTTCGGCGCCGGTCATACTTGAAATATAACACAGATAGTTATATTCACGCAGAGATCCGGCAATCTTGTCGTCTTCCGTTTACGCGGAATGCGTGCAAACGGACGCAAATTGCGCATGTTTAATTATGCGAAAGCCGTGGGTAAAAAGGCAGAGGTCGAAATGGGCAGAAGACGAGGGAGGCATTGGGAGAGACGCGCATTGAAAAGCCCCGCAAAAGGCAATCTGGGTAAAAAGGCAGAGGTCGAATTGACAGAGGTCGTGGGTTCGTTAAGGGTGCAATAAGGGTTCCCATGGGTTCCTCAGGGCGCTATTGGTGTCGTCCATTGCCCCTGCTTTCAATTAGTTACGCGTTTCTTGCTCACTGTCACGGCAGAGGTCGCGGGTTCGAGCCCCGTCGTCCCCGCCATAGATTCTAAAGCACTTGGAAGCTATGGCAACCCGAAGTGACAAGCAAATCAGGACACAATAAGGGCACAATAAGCGAATCGCGCTGCTATCGCGATTCTGTACCTGTTTGTGCTTGATCCTGCTTTGTGCCCACGTTTGTGCCCACGCCGGGCACAATCATCTGAACAACCTTGCTCTGTGCGGCCCGCTTGTGCGAGTTCACGGCCTGCGTATAAACGTCGAGCGTGATCTTGCTGTTGGCGTGTCGCAAGAGCTCCTGGACGGTCTTCACATCTTCTCCGTTGGCCTTCAGCAATGTTCCGAAGGAATGGCGGAAGGTGTGCCAGCCGACGTTCTTGTGGATGCCAGCCTTCTTTGCTGCTGGCTTGATGTAGCGCTTCAAGAGGTTGTCCGGCCAGTAGGGCTGCTTGCCCTTCATGGTCGGACTGGCGAAGACCCAATCACTGTCCAGCGGATAGGCGCAGGTTTTTCTCCAGCGCAGAAGATCCTCGGCCATATAGCCGTCCATTGGGACGGGCCTGGCCGACGCCTCTGTTTTGCAGACACCCACTACCTGATGCCAAATGGACTCGGTGACGCGAATCTCCAAGTTCTCAAAATCGATGTCGTCCCAGTGGAGGGCCAGAAGTTCACCGACTCGTAAGCCGGTCGTCGCGTCGAGCAGAACCAAGGTGCGTTCTCTCACGGCGAGTTCGGCGAGAAGAGCCTGCAGTTCGTGCAATTCGAGCACATCGGGAATCCTCTCCCGCTTCGCACTTTGCCGAACGAGCTTGATCGGGTTTCTGTCCGACCACTCGTACCGCATCGCGTGACTAAAGAGAGCGCTCATGATGTTCCGAATCTTCGCTTTCGTACCTCGTGCCCGCTCGATGCTGCCCAGCCATTCTTCAACGGCTACCGACTTGATCTGCTCCAAACGGTGGTTGCCCCACCGAGGAAGAATCCAGCCGTTCAAGTAGCATTCGTAAGCAGCTCGCGTCGCGTGCGCCTTGCGTTCCTGTTCGTCTTCGGTCAATTCCTTCAACCGATAGTGCTCGATCAGTTCTGCAACCGTACTTGGACAACTCACTGCCCGCGGGGTTTGTTGGTTGACGTCGATGCGCAACGCTTGGGCTGCTTTCAGGGCCGATGATTCTGAAGGAAGATTGATTACCGTACCGATGACGGCCTTACGCTGAAGGCTTTTTCCGTTCGGTCCAATCTCTCTCCAGCGAAATACCCAAACATCTGGTCCGTTCCGCCGCTTGCCACGCTGCACGCTTCCTTGCTGATACCGTGTGCGCCTTGCCATGAATACTCCTTGGTCTCCGGCACAACGGATGGCTCACCTAAAGGCTATCGCTACGCCGGGCAGAGGTCTAGGGAAAATTCAGCTTGCCAGTTGTTCCGAAATCCAGCGGTCAATATCGCTGGCCCGAAAACGCCACATGGTTCCGAGTTGAAAACCCCGCACTATGCCCTGCCGCGCATAACGCTGAAGAGTCTTGGGATGTACCCGCATGATTGCGGCCGCCTGATCTGTGTCCAGCAAGGGTTCGGGAATGAATGGCTCGCTGGCAACTGGTTTGCGGTGAGACTCGGATACTCCCGGAGACTTATGTTCTGAGAATCCCTGCTCTGACGTTTTGCGTAGCACTGGCGACCCCCTTCGGACGATCCATCAGCGTCCCGGCATCCCGAAACTTTGACCTCTAGTGGTCAGTTCCAATTTCTCTTTCCCACGCGAGAGCCAGAGTTCTATTGCTTTCGGATACTGCCTTGCTGATTACGATTGACGGGGGCTGCTCAAATTGTCCAATCACTTTTTCATGGACGGTTATTCCAGATTGGAATGACCAGATTGCAGCGGCTCCATCGAATATGTACCGGCTTGGGGCGTGAAAGCATCTAAAATCCGTACAGAGGTCTCACATTAGGACCCGCTAGATGCATGTACGATTCTCTGAAAACTGTCTTCCCATGCCTTGGTACCCGTCATTTGGACGGGACTCGGGCCTTCTGAACCCAGGTTGAGCATCAAGCGGGGGCAGCATGGCACGAAACGAATTGAAGTATATGGAAGCGGCAATCGCGGTAGCGGAGGAATTGAGTTTTTCTCGCGCTGCCAAGCGTCTTCACCTCAGCCAGCCAGCCGTTACGAAACACATCGCTGAACTGGAGGAGGCCCTTGGCGTGGTTCTCTTTATTCGAGACCATCACGTAGTGTCCCTGACCGATGCGGGCAGAGCGTATGTCAAGGAAGCGCGCATCTCCGTTCTCCACGCCGAGAGAGCAGTGCAAGCTGCACGAGCAGCGGGACAGGATACAGAGATGATTCTGAATATAGGACGAACGCCTTATGCAGACCCATTCTTTACATCGACGATTCTTGCTACAAGGCTTCCTCTATTTCCGCGTCTAAGGTTGAACTTGTCCAGCGGTTTCTCTTGCGACTTAGCTCACGAAGTTCTCACCGGCGAGCTGGACCTGGCACTCGTCATCGAACCACCCGACTCAGGTTTGCTGACCGGCTTGAAGATCGACGAATCGCCCTTCTACGTTGTGATGTCACAGGATGATGAACTGGCAAATTATCCGTCACTGAGCCTCGATCAACTTGCCGGAAAACGTTGGGTGCTGTTCCAGCGCCACAGTCATCCACCACTTTATGACTTGATCCGAAAACTTGCACAGGAGCTACGAATCATTCCATCTGGAATTCAGCATTTTATGGTCCCAGAGGAAGCAATTCCTCTACTCAATGAGCCGGGAGGATTGGTCATCGTCGCCAAGTCAGGCGCTCTCCGAATTGCGCGAGCTGGTCTCACAATGAGACCGTTAGATGAAACGAGGCTGATGATGAATACGCTGCTCATTTCCCGCGCAGACAATGGCTCACAGGTGGTAAGTGAGCTTGTACGAAGCTTCATGCGACGGATGAATCACCTGAAGGTCGAAGATCAGATGTTGTTGCCGATTCCCGTTTAGGGGAATATAAAAGGCGTCTGTTAGCGTTTCATCTGCAATATTTTTACATTGATGGGTCCAGACATTTCACACTTCGGGCATGTGATGACGCCCGAAGTGATTGATTTTAACTCTATGTCATCGACCCGGATAACGTGCCCGCATTTGCGGCACTGGTGAGTGTGTTCCCATCGGGCTGGTGTCCCTATAGATCTCATACGTTTTCTGTCCTGTGTGCCAGACGAGGAATGAAACTTAGATCCGGGCAACCTGTGGCTTGCAATTACGGATGCGGTTGGAGCAGCTTTTCCAGTTCATCCCTCAAGTGCGCATATTCAGAGTCTGTAAATGCTGTCGACTTGTTCCAACGAATATGACCTTTGGTTCCCACCAGGACGACATAAGCGTGGCTATCGTCAGTAACAGTTAGCCTGTGCTTCCAAAGAGATTCATTTTGATAGGACACGATGGTACGGTCTTGCACGGCAAGCGGCATATCGCTCTTGATGCCTGACACGACCATGCCGCGAAAGAGCGCCGGCACCGACTCCAGCATAATCACCGTGTAACAGGGAACATCGTTGGGAAAGTCTTTGGCGATGCGCTCGTTCCATTGGTGAGCATCTTTGCCCGCTGACTTGCTGAATGAGAAGATCACAACTGCGGGTTTGCCAGCGGCTCCCGTGGGGAGTTCTAGCGGCTCACCGGTGAGCGTCTTCCCCATGAACTGTGGGAACACACTTCCGACCTGGAGAGGTCTTGCATCCGTCTGGGCGGCCAGGGTAAACGGAGCAGGCAAAAGAAAAGTGAGTATCAAGAGCGCGAGAGCAAAGTATCGTTGCATTGATTTCAGCCTCCAGCAGGTTAAGGAGTCGACAAAGAGGAAACCCCAGTCCTGCGGTGGAATACTTTTTTGAGGAATCTAAGGTCATCCTGGCGAAATTCGAGACCCATGTTCATTCCTACATTGACCCCAATAAATGTGAGACTGCGGGTAAGTCCTTGGCCCGGGGAGTTCTCGCTCGTTGGAAGCCACAAATTTGGAAAGAACCCAAACCCGAAAGCGCCAGCAAAGGTTGCGAACGCCGGCTGCTGACCTCCGCTGTCCGTGCGGGCAACCAAGGTGTGAACGACTGCATACCGCATCCGGGGCCAGGTCTTGCGCAGCCCGGAGGGCAAGTACCGTGGGTCTTCGTGCAGCATGGCTCCGACGGCGAATACGCAGGCATTGTTTATCTGAAACTGACCATGAACCGTAGCCAGACGTTCTCCGTAAGCAAACCCACCCTGACCCCATTCCCTCGGAGAGTGTTCAGCTTGGTCAATGCCGGAAAATACCGCAGGCACGAGGATGCTCGACACGCTATAGGTTTGTTTCAGGTAGATTTGAAACCTCTGATCTAGGGTCAGTGGCGCAGGAGCCGTCGGGAGCATGGATTGCGCCCACGCCAGCCCATGCGCGGCGAGATACAAGAGCACTCCGGTCGAGATGTGGCGTTTCACGGAATGTTTCCTCTCCTGGATGCAAGCCGGTGTCCCTTGTAAAGCGATCAGAACTAGGAGGTTATTTCTTGCTGCGCCTCGTCTTGAGTGGTTGAGTTTTCCCGGCGGTGAGCCAATCTTCCACTTGTGCTGCAATCTCGGAAACGATCGAATCGATTTCGCCGGGCTGCCGTTCGCGCATCGCGGCATGGTGCCCGATACCTTTCATCTGCACCATGAGAGCGGTGGCGGTGGCGTCTTTGTCGAGATCGCGCCGGAAGATCCCTTCTCTGATGCCCCGTTCCAGAATGCTCGCGATCCGGCATTCCCAGAAGTTGTCCCTCTGCTCTCCGATGCGATCAATTGCAGGGTCGCGTTTCGCCCGCAAGGCGAGTTCGGTAATGACAACAAAGAAAGATGGATCCTCTCCAATTCTGCTGCGCGCCCCTTCAAACATTTGCCGCAATTCGTCCAGTGCATTAGCCGCTGGTTGCGCAACTTGCGCTGGTGGAGTTCTCAGCCCGTCCATCAGAAAGTCCACAACACCTTGGATCAATGCTTCTTTCGAGGGAAAGTAGTAGTAGAGCGTGGCATTGTTGATACCGGCGCGCGCGGCGACCTCCTGGAAACGCAGACCCTCAAACCCTTTGGACGCGATCAGATCGAAGGCAATCTGCACGAGTTGCTGACGCCGGTTCAACTCTCCGTGCTGGTTCTCGTTCTCCAGATGCGAGGCAACTTTCTTTTTTTGTGATGTTGACTGTTTTTGCAGAATCGTATTCTCCTTTGCGCATGCAACTAGCGGCTGGTCTGTCTGGGAATTTCAATTTCTGCCATGGCATGGGTAAGCGCTCGCGATGGGTCTGCGCTCTGCGCCAGTGTCCAAAGCGCCACCAAACCATAGGCGGTTACAATCGCTACGCGCAGCCAGTGCGAGGTCATCAGCAGATGATAGTTCGGTAGCGAAAGGCCCTGGTCACGCGTGGACATCCGGGCCATCAGCGGACCCCACCAGACTGCGGTCAGAACATAGAGAAGCACTTGCACGCCAAGACCGATCCACAAGAGCCTCACGCTCGCACCCGGCGGACGCAACCACGGCATCGCCAATGCGGCCAAAAACGCCAAGCCCGAGGGCACAAAGATCACGAACCAGATACTGTGCCACCATGCGGTCTGGTAAACAAAGAACGACGCCTTGTCTACCTGCGGCCAGAGCCGGTAGCAGACCGACTGGGCTAGCCATACCTGGCCGACCCCGTAGAACCCGAATGCGACCGCGCCGAGCAGCACCCACTGGCTCGTTTGCAGATTGCAACTTCGCCAGCAAGAGCGCGTGGCCTACGCCGATCTCCTCGCGGTAGAAGGCCTCGACCACTGCCGGGGCAAGCCCGGTCAGCTTCAAACGAGCGGCCACGTATGCAGGATGTTTGCCCGTCTTCGCGGCGATCTGTTCGATGCTGTATTTCGGTTCGTCCAGATTGAGCAAAGCACGGAAGCCCTGCGCCTCTTCCAACGGGTGTACATCCTTTCGTTGCAGATTCTCTACGATGGACATTTCGACGGCCTGAGCATCGGTGAGTTTTACGATGCGGACGGGGACAGTCGCGGCATCAGCCATCTGCGCGGCGCGGTAACGTCGTGCTCCTGCGACGATTTCAAAGCTGCGCTCGTTCAACGGGCGCACAAGCAAGGGCGAGAGAACACCCTGGGCGCGGATACTGGCGGCAAGCTCCTGCAAGGCAGCGTCGTCAAAGATGCGGCGCGGGTTGGTCTTCGACTCGGTGAGAAGCGAGAGCGAGACGTTGCGATATTCGGTGGCATTGAGAACGGTGGTTTCCATGATGTGAAGCTCCTTTCGAGCGGTTGAGGGTGAATGGAGACAGAGCGGACACGCGCTGACGGTATCCTGCTCGGGTCACACTAGGCGAAGCCAAGCGAGTGGGCCCGGCTCCCAAGCGCCAAGGAGTGCTTTCTTGGTGGGGCCCGGAAGAAGTTTGTGCGGCGTTCTTTACCGCAGCTTACAAACTTGTTCGGGGAGGAACCGAGACCCCGCAGGGGCGCTGAAATCCGGGGTCCCCAACGTGCGTTCTTTGCACGGTGGGGTGGTGAAGGCGAAGCAGAACGACGCCGTGCCGCAGGGCGCCGGAAAGGCCCCGAAGCGTGACCCCGAGCAGAGGACGGGATACGAGGCGGAAGACTCCCCGATGCACCGAAGTCATTCTCTCGATCTCGGCGGCGCAAGTTAGTACCAGCAGCAGCCCCTCTTTGACCGGCAAAGTCTCCGTCGAAGGACAGCATTGAGCACCCTCCATTACGCTCGTAGCAGCTCGCGGTTGCCACGCGGGGCGCTTTCTGAGACGAGTTGTGCTGTCCAGCCGGATTGGCAGCATGACGATACATCGTAGTGACCTCGGATTCGGGTTCGTTCTCTAGCTGATTGCCTGGCTCTCAGGCGGCGGATGCACGATAGATGTCCTCGGTCTCAAAGCATTGTTCGATGTGGCTATAACCGCCTACGGTAATCAGTTCGCGCACACGGCGAAGGCCCGTATGATCGCGCTCGCAGTACAAAACAAAGTCGATGGCCTCCGCTGTCTCCGAACGCATGAATGCGTGATTGAGATTTGGCCTTGCGCTCAGGGCCAGATTCGACAGCCGGCTCAGTGCGTCCAGCGCGGACTTTGCATGAATGGTGGAGAGCGTTCCGCCATGCCCGGTATTCATCGCCTGGAGCAGATCATAGCCACATTCATTGCGGATTTCCCCCATGATGATTCGGTCGGGACGGTGGCGAAGTGCTGCGGCCAAAAGCTCGCTTGTAGTGATGGCTACCTGACCGGGTATCTCCTCGACCGCCTCCCAGCGGACGGCATTGGGATGCGACACTTTCAATTCCGCTGGCTGCTCAATGATGAGCAGCCGTTCGTCTGCAGGAATATGGTCAAGAAACGCCTTCATCAAGGTCGTTTTACCCGATCCGGTTCCGCCGCTGATGATTCCGTTCTTCCGCTCGTTGATAAGACCGACAACTCTATCCCGAACGTGCCTCGGCATGGTACCCGTCGTAATCAACTCATCGGAGCTATACCAGCGGTTGAATTTGCGAATAGTAAGGGTCGGCCCATTGATGGACGATGGTGGTCCAACTACGGCGACACGCGAGCCATCCGGCAAGCGCGTATTGAGGATGGGATTCTGGCTGGTGAGGTCTTGCCCAAGGATGCGGGCGACCCGTTCGATCGCGGCCTGCAGCCGCTCGTTGGTGTAGGGCGTTTTGAGCGGAATATGCTGCACCACGCCGTTCCGATCTGCATAGACACCGGTGGTCCCGTTAATCATCAAATCCGAGATAGACGGGTCCAGCAGAAGCGCACGCAGCTCTTCGGGGAAGAACGGCAGAATTAACTCGTAGCTCACCGCGCTGCTCCCGCCGGCGGATGTGTGGACATCGCTGGATTGGTTGCGGTCGCGCCAGGCACAATAGGATCGACCGACACCCGGTTCTCGTGGAACTCCGTGATGGTCAGCCCGAGCGGATTGATGGTCTCGAACTGCGGGAATATCTTTGACTGATCGCTGACCTGTTTGGGGTTGAGATAGTACGTGACGCTGAGCATCCAATGCTCTGTCCTCGGCTCGTGGGAGTTGCGCGGCGAATACAACCTGTCAATCGCTACCAGCGCCGTTCCACGGGCAATCTTCGCGCCCTGCACGGTCTGCACGGACATGGAGGTAATCGTGACATCTCTTACCTCTACATCGCTCTGCTCGATCTCGCCGGCCATCACTTGAGAAACGAGGTGGCTTTGGTTGTCCTCGGCCATCAACTGCGAGGCGAGCGATTGCGATAGAAAGTAGTAGTTAAGCGGGTACTTCGTCGCAATGGTATCGCGGTCGATGGTGTAGCGGTAATTGGCCCAATCGGTAAGGTAGGTTCGTACCTCGCCCTCGCGCGGGCTGTAATCGAGATCGCTGTACTGAATGGCCTGGGCACGTCCCATCTCGTCAATGCGGATATAGCGGTTGGCAATCGGACGATGGGCCAGCGAGAAATTGAGACACATCGACCCGCACAGCAGAACCGTTCCGCATCCGAGGATGAGTCGGTAGGCTTTCCGCTCGGCATAGTGCGAGGCGTAGACCTCGTTGCCGATCTGGTCGGTGAGTAAGGCTTGCTCCGGCGTTAGGGGTGCTTCAATGGGCATGGTGTGTGTGGACATGAGGGACACTCGTCCTTTGGTCAAGGGTAAGAAAGAGATTCGCGGTGTAGATGAAGACAATGATCGTCAGGCCGATCATAAAGACCGCGAATGCGTAGCGTAGCGGCTTCGGCAATCCAAACTTACGAAGTAAGAGAAAGCTGATGACATAGGTCCACATTTCGTTATGCTCCTCCGGACATTGTTGCCAACGATGCGGCAGCTCCAACGATCTTTGTCATTCCATCTGCAAGTCCCGCAGCTCCGCCGAAGATTGCCTGGGTCATGCTCGGAATAAAGAGCATGTTGATGATGAAGGCGATAAACACCATGATGCAGGGAATGAGGTTCGCAAGCCACATCTCGATCGAATAATTGCCATTGAAGGTCTGCTGGAGAAACGCATTCATAAAGCCCGCCCAAACGAAGATGAACGCAGCGGCGACGGCGCGAATCATGGCAAAGCTGATGAGTACGTCGAGAAAGTGAAAGAACTTCGCCCGAAACGTCTTCGTCATTAGAAGCGGCACAAAGATAGGACCGAACAAGGCTGTGACGCCGTACAAAATGAATGCGCTGCAATTAATGACGAAGAGGATCGCAGACGCGATACCCAAGAGTCCCTGCACAATGAAATAGCAGAGGATCTGAACCGGAGCCATCAGCGACGGCATAGCTGTACTGTCGCCAGCGGTTTTCAGCAGTTGCAGCAAGGAGTTGAGCGAGTTCTGGTCGAAGGCGGCGACCATCGCCTGGGCGATATAGGAAAAGAAATGATTGATGCCGAAGCTCGCGCCTGGGAACGGGTTCACCCAATAGTTTTCGAGCAGGCAGCAGACGATGAGCCGAAGCAGGAAGTTGGTAAGGTCGCCCGCCCGCACCGGATGGGTATGAAAGCGCAGTGTCATCCCGGATGTATTCCAGTTAACGACCATGCTGATGAGGGTGAAGAGAGAGATGCAGCTGAGTTCCGTCAGTCCAAGCTGGGTCAGCGCCCCGCCGTTCTGAGTGGTGAGGTTGGTCAGATTGTTTGTGAACTGATACAGCCAATCGACCCCGGAACTCGCGCTCGGTAGTGCCTGTGCCAACAATGCCACGGAAACCATATCGCTGATCTCTCTCGATGACGTTTAGGGGATGTACTTCTGCCAGGTTTTGCCTTCATTGGCGGCAGAGGAGTTATGGTTCTTCTTGTCTCTCTCCACCTGCTGCCGAAACGCCTTATCCCGTTCTTTTTGCTGCTCTGCCTTTTTCTGCTGTTGTTGGAGAATGGCGGCTGTCTTTGCCATCTGGTGCCGCTGGTAGACCAGTGCGCCCCCGATGGCAATGAGCGCAGCGAGGATGGTGAGCAGAATCTTCGTATTGATTGCCGTAAGGATCGCTCGTCCGGTCATGGCAGGTAACTATCCCAGGTGCTGCTTTCGTTGGCTGCGCTGGTGTCATTGGCCGTGCGCTGCTGCTGGACGTATGCGGCTGTATTGAGGTCGAGCGCGGCGGCATTGCGCTGTTGCATGTTGGCGACGGCCATTTGCGATGCAAGGCACGCCTGCAAGACGCCCTGCGACTGCATCTCGGACATTTTCTGCGCCTCCGCTGCATTCAGGAGATTGAGCTGTTCCACTTCGCTGTTCGTCGCGGTGCTGCTGTCAAGCTGCTCGGAGGCCAGGCTGCTGTTGGCTGTAGCGTTCTGTGTCCTCGCGGCCCGGTACTGTCCCACCGCGGTAAAGCAGTCGGGCGAAACCGAATCCGATGCTTCGATCATGGCAAGTTCTGTGAGCTGCGCACTGCCCGGAGTCTGGCCGGCGAGATACGTGGTGGTCGTACCGCTGACCGGGACGGTTGCCGCCGTCCACGCCGTGCTCGATGCCGTGGGTGAATTGGTATTAAGCGCGATGCTCATGCCGTTCGTCTCGCCAAACATATTCTTTACGTTGGCATTCTTCATGGCATTCAGCGTGGTCTGCCACTGCTGCTTCAACGAGAAATGCTCGATGTTGTTCTTGAGCATGTTGTATTGGGTCTCCAGCGTGGTGAGCTGCGAGACGAGGCTGGCGTAGCTGGTCGGATCGAAGACGATGTCACCGATGCCGAACAGGGCGAAGCTCGGCGTAGCCGTAAGCAAAAGTACCGCTCCGCCGACGATCCACTTGCGATTTCTCGGATTGATCTTCATAAAACCTCCTACGGTTGATCGAACTGTCAAATACATTGCGGGCAGGTTGGGTCCAGCCTGTCCAGGGAGAACACTCTGATCACGGTCACTTTCTCGGCAGCGTGCGCAAACATGAAAGACGCTCGCGCAACCTCCCGCTGGCCAGCGGGGGTCGTGGCGATGGCCAGCGTCAGCAACGCTACTGTTGCAATGGCGAGTTTGCGGCGTTTTGTCATAGCGCTGGATCGACTCTGTGCTCCGCGTAGGACGGAATCAAAATGTCTCGCCCGATGTAGATGCGGGCCCGGGAACCCTCCTTGAGCGTGATGACGGGAAGGCGATTGAGGAAGTGGTTCAACACCTGCTCACCTTCCGCAGCCGACTGCGCAGAGATGCCGTTGCGTATCTGGGTCGACGAATCAAGAATGCTGCCGTTGTTTCCGATCTGAGCGAGTCCGCCCAGGCCGCCGATGGCGGCGGCGGCGGCGAACGCCTGAAAGTAGCCGTGATTCACTTTGGTAGCGAGGCCGGTGGTTCCGATCTGGTCCAGGCCAACGTATTTGTCAAAGTCCAGCGAGAAACCATCGGGGCAAATGGCGCGATGGAACGTGACGAACATTTTTCTCTGTTGGGCATTACCGACACTTTGGACAGTGCCGATCAATCGCGTGCCCTGCGGCATCAAAAGCTGCTGGTGATCGTGGGAGTAATAATCCGTGGTCAGCATGACGAGAATCGGGCCGCTGAAGCCGCCGTCGATGTGGTTGGTCACAACACCCTCAAGGATGGTTCCCTCAAAGATGCGGTAGAGGCGGCCCTGATACTGATCGAAGCTGTACGGGGTCATCGGATCGGTGCTGTTGCCGGGCTTCGTTTGCTGTGAGACCGATTGCACGCTGGCCGGTTCTGCGAGAGTCGGGCCGCCGGCTGCGTTAGCAGCCGTCCCATGCGCGGCTTCCGATGTCACTGTTGTCGGAGTCGCGGTGTTTGGGTGCTCAAAGTCAATCGCCACGGTGTCGCTGTCGATGGCGTCCTGCTGCTGCTTTTCTTTGGCAAGCTCTCGCTGCTTGGCCTGTGCCCGCTCCTGCGAGGCATCCGATGTGATGATTGGGGCGTTTGGACTCTCCCCATAGATAGCCGCTCGCTGCGCCGGGGTCATCGGCGGAGCTCCGGCCGCCTCCGGCTCCGGAACTCCCTGCGCCGCCTCAAGCTGTTGCATCGCAGCAGCCAATTCCTGCTGGTGCTGCCTTTCCTCTGCATCACGTTTCGCCTGTAATTCCTGCTGTGACTCAAAACTGTTCACTTCCTGAGCATTGGGCGCTGCGGGGCGCGTGATGGGCAGGCTGCCGGTGGGCGCGGCCTTCCTGTTACCCCGCAACAAGCTCGACAGGTTGGCGATGCCGATAAGCGCCACGATTGCGACCAGGGCGATGATGACCGGCATGGTTTTCCGCACGGGAGCCTTCGCTTCGGGTTGATCGGGAACGGTTGCTGGCGGATTCTGACTCGGCTCCGGCATGGCTAGTTCCTCTCATCCGACCGGTGGAACTCGACCTTTTGTTTGCCGATGGCGAGGTAGCCGCGTTCCAATTCCTTCGGCACGGTGTAGAGGCCATCATTGAAATCGAAGTTGATGAGCGACGGCTTGCCGTCCTTCACCTCGTAGAGTGCGGGCGTTTCCTGAAACTGGCCGCGCAAATAGGTGAATTTGCCATCACGCCATATCTGCTGCAAACCAAGTTGCTTGCCCTTCGACTGGTCCCACGTGAAATCAAAGTGCAGCGTGCCGGGGTATTGGCTGCGATAGGCTTCCTCTTTCGTGGCCTCTGCCTTCTGCACGGCAATTTCGGCGGCCTGGGCCGCCGCTGCATCCTGTTTGGCTCTGTCCAGCTCGGATGCGGGCACGAAGACGGGCAACTCGACCAGCCGCTCTTTCGCGGTCTTGTCGCCCGGAGTAAGGAAAACTTTGGAATCGAAGTGGGGGTCTCCGTTGCCGGAGATTTCCTGAAGCTCCAGCGTGTACTCGTTGCCGTGGTCGGAGATGATATGCACGTCGGTCGTGCTATTCGCCACTTTAGGCTTGATGCTGACAAAGCGGCTGGCGACATGGCCGCCGTCGAATACCCAATCCACTGTGTCTCCGGCGAAGACATTGGCGACCTTCTCCTGTGGCGGAAGCACGATCAAAGTCGATTGCAGCAAAGCCGCACGAATCACGGGAGGCGCGGCAGTAGCCGAGACGACGATGGTGCGCGGCGGATTCGGCTGCGGCGGAGCAGGTTGGGTGGCGGCCCGCAGCGATCCACACGCAAGCGGGAGCGAGAGAGCGACAGCGATAGGAATGAGCGGTTTCATGACGAATGTCCTTTCCCGAATTGGTTATGCGGTTTCTCCTTGGGCAAAACGAGCAATGCCCTCGGTGAGTCCATACTTGGCAATCAGCTTCGACCGGAGCACCCGGTCTTTGGGCTTGGTGGAGAACGTGGCATAACTACGGCCGTCGAGATTGAGAATGACGACTTTGGTGAGGCCGTCGCGCCGCATGTACAGCGCCTCACGATCCTGCAAACTCTCAAACAGAGCGATCTGCTGCTCGTTCATCTTGAATAGCTCGGCGTACTTTTTCCGGTTGAAGGTCGCGTCTTTCAGAAACAGAAATGATGTGCACGAGTTCACGATGCTGTCGGCGTTTTTGCCCAGATCGTCGGCGGACTGGCCGATCATGGTGACGCCGCCAAGATTCTTGCGAACGGTCTTGATGGACGCGAGCGCACCTTCCAAAAGCTGCCGATTCTTCATGGAGCTGAAGATTTCTTCAATGAGTATGTGCTTGGGCACGCCAAGATTGGCAGGATCGTAAAGTACGTCGTTGATACGCCGGAGCAGCCATACCATTAGCGGTTCTATAAGGTCGGCGCATTGCTCATTGTTTACGCCCTGGAAGTCGAAACACTGGAGGCGCGACAAAGAAAGGCTGTCCTCCACGTTGTCGAAGATCGCGTGATAGACGCCGGTGCCTACCCATTTAGAGAGATATCTGTCGAGTTTCTTGGGAGAAAGAGATTGGATAATCTGCGGTTTTCCTGGTCAAGCAGGTACATGTCCTGCACCGCCTTGTGAATTACGTCGTCATCTTCCGGCTCCAGCTCCGCTCCGCCGTTGGCGAGCAGGAGCTTGATGAAGCTGTACAGGAACTTGATGTTGCTCTCGGTGGGCTCCAGGGCGAACGGGTTGACGCGAGGGCCGTCCTTGCCGACGCGGTCCACGCGGCCTCCGTACAACTCCACCACGCTCTCATAGCTGCCGCCGATGTCGAAGATGTAGGAGAAGCCGCCGTATTTCTGCTCCAGCGCGATGAGCTGATTTCCATGCACTGATTTGCCGGTGCCGGTTGGCCCGAGGATGAGCATGACGCGCACGCCGTCCACATACACGTCCTGAAAGAACGGCGTCCGTGTGCGCGTCTCAAAGATATTGAGATATTCCGCATCTAAATCCGCTGAATGCGGATGTCCAAGATGCGGAGCGAACACCGAAGAAAGACGCGCATGATGGTCCTCCGCAAGCCACAGCGGGAAGACATTGAACTTGTGATTGCCGGGGAACATCGCATAGAACGCGGATAGATTCCCCAGCGTCTCTTCCATCACCTGCGCTCGTGCATCGATGAAGATCCGATGTACAGCGGGAACGGTATCGCGTAATTGTTCCGGGCTGTGAGCTGCCAGCAGCAAGCGGAGTGAGTATTCACCCTGCACCTTTTTGTCCAGTGAGCGGATGACTTCGCTAAGGTCATCAACGCTGCTGTTCGCGGCCTTGGCCGCGGCTCCGGTGTCGAGGGACGCGGTATCGCGCCCGCTCATGACTCGCGTTAACACACCGACTTTGAAAAACGAGATGAACTTCTCCTGGGCGTCGATCTCGCTCCGGGCTGAGGACGTGGATTTCACGCGCCATGTGGAGCACAAAACGCTGTCGCAATCGAGCGTGAGCAAGCCGGAGAGTAGGCACGGTCTCGATGCCTCCGGCGTCGTCTTCAGCGAGAACATTTGTACATGGCGTCTGCCCACGCGCAGGTAGTCGCTATACCACGCAACCGGGTTCTTTACGATCTGCCGGTCTACGCCGGTGTCGGCGTGGAGCTGGTCGTCGCCCGCCCACTCTTCAAGGTTGAACAGGTAGCTGAAAAACTGAAAAGTTGCGTTCTTGTCGAGCTGGCGTAACCCCAATGTATTCCCGAGATGGGATTCCAGGATGGTCGCAGTCTTCTGGAGGTCGGCCAGCATCCGCGACGTGTCGGCTGCGTGCTCCTGAGGCTTGCGCTCGAACGCCTTTACGCTCGACGGTTCCAGCGTGAGGCACCAGTGCAGGTCGATGTGCCGGAAACTCGCGGTCTTCTCAAGAAGGGCTATACGGTCGTCCACGAATACTTGAGTAACAGGATTTCCATATTTCCTCTGGCGCGGAAGATTGAATCCTGACATCACCCCGGTGTACTGATACAGGCAGGAACCTTCGGGCAACCCTCGCAATGCGCCTTCAATCGAGCGCATCCGGGCGTCAAGCTCCTGGTCGGTCAATCCCTCTTCATCAATGCCTGTGAGCGCAAACAGGCATCCATAGCCGCCGCCCTTCAGGGCAAAGATGTTTGGGCCGACGAAGCGAGAAATCGGAATGATGCTGCACGCAGCTCCGGCCTTGGCGAACCACGGAACGAATTTGGCTTGCTCAGTATTTGCGCGGGTCATAGTAGGACTTCTGATTGAGGCTCAAGCCCCATAGTTGAAACATCTTTGGGTGTTTGCGCACGATGAACCATGCGCCGATTGCAAGCGTGGGAAAGGACACCATTGCCAGCAGGCGGAACCCAGTGAGGAAAACCGTTACGCAGACGAATACGATCGCCATCCATGCTGTGAGGTCGAGGCCGAGTTTGGCTCTCGGACGATTCAGCGCTTGATTGATTGGTAACGGTTCTCCCCGCCTGGTCATGGCCATCACCGTCACATGGACTGTCCGGTGAGTGAGCCAATCCAGCCCGCGCCCCATCCGAGCACTGCTGCACCGAACAGCGCACCGAACAGGCCGGGGATGGCATCCTGAAAGCGTCCGCTCATCATGCGGATTCCGGCGAAGATCAGGCCGCCAAAGCAGATGACCGCGCCTGCATAGATAGCGAAGGTTTTGAAGGTTCCCATGAGTGTTTGTGCTCCGGAGAAGTCCATCGTTCCCTGGGCATGGGCTACGCTGCTGCCGACACCTGCAAACAGGAGAGCGGTCAGTGTCGGCCCCATGACGTGCGCCGCCTGGAGCAATTTTCTTTTCGAGAAGAGTTTTGCCCACTGTTGGGTGGGGGAATTGGACGACCGATTGAGAGGTTTTCTGAATCGGAATGCGCGGCGGATTCTCAGCATCGTTGCACCTCCGCTGACTTGGAGTTCGTCAGCTATGGCGCAAAACTAAGGCTCCTTGGCTCGTGATGTCCAATAACGTAAGAGCTTTTGGTTATTCCGAAATGGAATAAACAGCATGGCGTTCTAGCTTCGAGCGATGGGGTTTTAGAAAGAGAAATGGGCAGTTTTTATAAAGATGTTTTTAGCGACTCGACATTCGACGATTTTCTTCTGGAAGAAGGGATGCACAGCGAGGCCGAATCAGGGCGATGCAGCGAGTGCTCGGCTGGCAAGCTGAACACGCGCCAGTATCACAATCGCCGGGCGATGCTTGTGTTCCCATCCAAGAGAAATATTGTGATACGAGACAGTCTGCGGACATTGCAAAAACGGTATAATTAATGAATGGCATGGGTCGTTGGATTTTTGAATGAAGAGGTGAAGGCGTCACTCGATGCGTTCCCTCTGGACATTCGAGCGAGCTTCCAACGCATATCCGAGTTGATTCAGTCGCATGGCCTGGAGCGGGTGCGGGAACCCTATGTGAAGCACCTGGAGGGTCCGCTGTGGGAGATGCGCATGAAGGGCAGGAGCGGGATTGCGCGGGCCTGTTATGTCACTGCCGTGGGGAAGCGGGTCGTCGTCGTTCACGTCTTTGAGAAGAAGACGCAGAAAACACCAAGGCGGGAGATTCTAACCGCCCTCAAACGGGCAAAGGAGGTCCAGTGAAGCGTAAATTCATACCGGCTGATGAGTCCTTCACAAAGTGGAAGAAAGATCCGAAGTACGTCGCTGAATATGCTGCGTTAGAGGAGGAGTTTGCACTCGCGTCCGCATTGATCGAGGCCAGGGGAAATGCCGACATGACACAAGAAGAGGTCGCGGAGGCGATGGGAACGACGCAGGCCGTCGTTGCGCGGCTTGAGAGTGGCAAAGTATTGCCCTCTACGCGCACACTAGAGCGCTTTGCGAAAGCGACCCGTACTCGACTTCGTATCAGCTTTGAACCCAATCACGAGCCTGTTGCATCGAAATGAGCATCAAAGCTCATCTCCGATTATCATGCTCCCGTTTCATTATCGCTTCTGTTCCAATCGTCAATGCTTGAAGTCTTCCACCGCATTTCCCTCGAAAACACCCCCTCGTCTGCAAGTATCTCCCGCCAGTTCGCCTTACTATGCTTACGGCGAGCAGGAATGAAGTAGCCGAGGGTAACATAGGGCTATGTTGCCGACAATGGAATCTTCACCGCAACCCACGGTAGCCTGCCCGAAATGCGGAACTCCCGTACCACTCACCGAAGCCTTGGCTGCGCCGCTCCTTGAGGCCACGCGGGTCGAATACGAAAACAAGCTCCAGGCGAAAGACGCGGTCTTTGCAAAACAAGAGGACGAACTCAAGCAAAAAGAGACTGCTGCCAGGGAACTCGCTCAGCAGCTTGAGAAGCGCGAGGCGGAACTGAACCGCAAATCGCAAGATGCTCGCGCTGAGATCGACAGGCAGCGAGAGCAGCTTGCCGCTGAGGTTGCCCGTCAAACTGAAGCTGCCGTAACTAAGCAACTCGCTGAGCGGCTTGCCATCGAGAAAAAGACAATTGCTGAGGATGAAGAGCGTCGCGCAAACCAACGTTTTGCCGACGAGCTAGCGGAACGTGAACGGGATAGTAATGACAAAGCCGAGCGCATTGAAAAGCTGCTTGCTCGCCTCGCGGTTGCTCAGAACGCAGAGGCAGAGCTTAAGCGTCGTGAACGAGACTTCGAGGATCGAGAACGCGAAATGACACTGAAGATTGAACAGGAGGTAAGTGGGCAATTGGACCAGGTGCGCGCCGTTGCCGCGACAGAAGCGGAACAGCGTCTAAGCCTTCAATTGAGCGATAAAGACCGGACGATTCGCGAGCTCGCAACCAAACTTGAAGAGGCCAGCCGCAAAGCTCAGCAGGGTTCTCAGCAAGCTCAGGGAGAGACTTTAGAACTGGTGCTGGAGGAGCAACTCCGGCGTCAATTTCCCTTCGACGAATTTCAGCCTGTACCTAAAGGGGAGTTCGGTGGTGACACTCTTCACATAGTGCGCGACGGTTCGGGACGAGAATGTGGGCGAATTCTATGGGAGTTTAAGCGCACTAAAGTATGGCAAGCGGTATGGCTACCCAAGCTGAAAGCCGATCAGCGAGCCGCACGCGCTGATCTCGCTGTGATTGTTTCACAGGCCATGCCTTCTGACGTGCAGCATTTCAATGAGGTTGATGGAGTCTGGATATCTTCGCTAGGATGCACTCTCCCAGTAGCGACTGCGTTGAGAGCTACATTGTTGCAGTTAGCTGGTCAACGCCGAAACGCAGATGGACAGCAGACGAAGAGTGCGCTCGTGTACACATACTTGACCGGCCCACAGTTCCGGGGCCGCATCGAGGCCATCGCCGAACGCTGGTCAGAGATGCAGAAGGATCTAGCTGACGAGAAGAAGGCTACCATGAAACGTTGGTCCAAACGCGAGTCGCAGTTGCACACACTAATCGAATCCACGGCAGGTATTTATGGAGATCTGCAAGGTATTGCCGGTCGCGATCTGGCTGAAATTCAGGCTCTCGGGGAGACACTGTTGCTTGAGAGCTAGGTCTAGGCTTCTCCTGTTGCCAAGTCAAGAACTAAGATGACGCGGCTTTGGCTGCACTCTTTTGGCGAGCCTTCACTGCCTCTACAAGCTTTTCGGCGGCTTGGATATCATCGCTTAACTCCTGTGCATCGGGTACAGACTTATGTTGGCCTATAGATGGATCGTGTGAATCGACGACATCTGAGCAGCGATCAAATAGACGTTTCAGTTCGTCGAATTCGGTTTGACTGAATCCAACTACACGTTCGACATTCTTTACGTTGATATATGTCCGGAATCTCGATATAGCGTCGCCGAAGATCTGCGTCTCAATGATGCGTTCAATAGTTCCACGAAGACGGCTGTAAATTCGACGAATTTGCAACTCATCCTCTTCGGTCGGCTGTAAACTCATCGTCTTAGCTAGTGCCTGTTGCTCTTTGCGGAGGATGTCGAATCGTTCGGCAGGACTCTTCCATTTCCACGGAAGACCCGCGATCCATTCGCCCGGAGTGTCTTTATTCCACTGAACAAAACCAACATCAATCACTGCTTTCAGAGCGGCAGTATGAGTTTGGAGATCGTGAAGAAATACCGGATCGTGAGTGAATACGATCACTTGGCGGGCAAGTGCCTCCTTCGCAATACGTTTGGCTATGCGTTCACGGTGGCGATGATCCACGGAAGAAACAGGATCATCAAAAACAAGGGCAGAGGCATCGGCAGTTTGTGAAAGCTCTGCTAAGAACAGAGCAAATGCAATGCAACGTTTTTCGCCTTCGCTGGCGACTTTTCCTACGGCATTACTGGTGATGCCAGTAAGTCTGACGCCGAATTTCATCAGACCCTTCTGCCCACCCGCTGGACGTAATTCAACTTGGATCGTTCGCAAACCGAGAGCGAGTACCTCAGAAGCGAAAGCCGCGCAAAGTGCATCCGTGACAAGTGTTTTGCTTAGAGATGTAGCCTTCGAGGTAACTTGTCCCGTAGAGGTGTCGGTCTGTGCAGCTTGTAGTCGAGCCAACTGTTTCAAGCGCCCAATCTGCTCAGTAACCAGTTGGCTATTCTTGTTTAGCCATTCGCGGTCGGCTAATTCGTTCAACTCGGATTGCAGAGAAGCCCGTTCGGCAGGATCATGAAGTGTTGCCTCCAGCGCAGCCTGTTGGGACTTGCTGTTCTCTAACTTCTCCAGTTCAGGCGTCGGATCAGAGGGGAGCTTACTGACTTCCTGCCACTCGCCATGCTTAGCAGCGCCAACCAACGATTCTTTCCGGGCGTTACATTCAGAGATGCTGTCAAGGATGAGTTGCTTGAGGGATGGGTCAGCACCGTTCAAGTCGCTGTCGAGCAAAGCCAACTCACCTTCAAGAGACACGAGCGCTTTGAGTTCTTCGACCTGGGTACTTAGCTGCCTACGCTTTTGCTCCGCGACCTTAATGACTTCGTTCTTCACGAAACTTTCAAAGCGCGAAAGCCTCGTGGAGGCAGCTTCAGTAAGCGGAGTCTGGCACAGAACACAAAGTGCGTCAGTCCCAAGTTTTGGGTAGGGCTCGTTTGGATATGCGTCTTCAATTGAGAATCGCCGCGCGGCCTCCCACATCAACTTCCAAGAATCTCCGCCCGTTCCGGCTAGGAAGCCGCTCTCAAACTGCTGCTGTGAGGCGAAGGCGCTCGCAGTCTCGGCCGCCAAGAATTCTGAGTGGATATGTTGCAAATTAATGAGCTTCTGCTCCCCCACGGCGAGAAGTTGTTTAGATAGCTTTTCGCGAAAGGCAAGAAGTCGGGTACTAGATGCCTTTGTTGCAGCGGACTGTTGAAGTGCATTCACCGCCAGCAATGTACGAACGGTTTCCAGACGAGTAGCGGCTGCATCATCCCACTTGGACAGAGCCCCAACTTTAGCCTCGTCCGATGCCGCGCTCAAATTGTGCAGAAAGGTGCTGACTTTGGTCCCCTCGTGCAACGGCCAAGCCTTCTTGAGTGAGTCAACCAGTTCTTGAGTGCTCCTGATACGTTTGGTAATTCTCTCCCTAAGTGAATCGCAAATGCGAGTCAGTTTAGTCAAGACATCTAATCCAGAAGGGCTAAAGCTGGTTCCCCCGTCTTCGTGAACATAGTGTTCTGCGCAGTGTCCATCAAAGAAGAGAATGCGGCCAAGATTCGAGTCGGGTGCTCCGCCATCCTTCCATGTCAAAAGGGTTTGGACGCCGTTTACCTTGATAGTGAACTCCGCGGTTGCGGGATTGACGATGCCATTCCGATAAAGGTTTGGTTCGATTGGGACTGACAGCCCTCGCGCGCGACAGGCTTTTCGGATCACCCGCGCATAGCCGGACTTGCCTGTGCCGTTGTCTCCATAGATGACCGTCAGGCCGGGAGATGTTCCAAACTGAATTGCGTTAGCGGGAGCCAACCTATTCACATTGTTTAGATTTCCGAGTTTGCAGAGGGAAACGCTTCCGTCTGAAGAACTTTGTGAAGGCAGATGCACGGTAGCTAGTGGAACGGGTTTAGATGGGCTGGGTTGAGCGTCAGTACCGGAGGAAGCGGCGAGGTCAAATATCTTTTCCTCCATAGCATCGTGGGGGATGCAGCAAAGGTCTTCCAATTCTTCGAGCTCGGCGTCGGAAATGCTGCCGTTGACGACGATACGCCTAAGCGTATCTCTTTGCCATGCGGGGCGAGCCTTCGACCATTCGAGAATGTCGTGCAGAATTGAAGCGCTACCAGGCGTCATCGACCCTCTCACTACGCAGCTTGAGGCACTTGAAGCAATTGAGACACCAATTAGTATAGATTTTCCTGGCTAGGTATGGGCGGCTACGGAAGCTGGCCAGAGAACCCATCACGTTCAGGAGGGTCCGATGTTTCCACAGTCAAGGGCACAATTGTGCCCTTGTGCCCACGTTTTGGCAGATTTGGAACTTTTCGGTTCCGCGACCTCTGCTGCTACGCGGCAGAGGATAAGGCCCGAAAAGCGCGAATAGTGCCGCAGGACGGCAGAGGTCTCAGGGCATTTTCGAGGGAAAATTGACGGAAAATCGAGGGCACAATAAGGCCACAATAACGGTTCCTCGGTGTGCCTTTTCGGGTCTATTGGAGCCATCCATTGCCCGGCGTTTCTATAAGTTACGGTTTTTTGACTCACTGTCACGGCAGAGGTCGCGGGTTCGAGCCCCGTCGTCCCCGCCATAAACCAAATAAAATCCAAGGTTTACGGCTTACCCAATAGTGACAGAAAAATTCCATGATACGCGCTTCAGACCGCGGGCGCTCAAGCCAGCGCAGCGCACGACATAGCGCATTGGTCTCGACCTGCAACATCTCTGCGGACTGGGTGCGTTGAGCCTGAACGATTCAGGATCTACGCGGCGGATTCCATTGCAGAGTCTGGTGGGTTGAGATGTCGAGCATAGCCTGGGAAAGCTCAAGACGATTGTTGTAGTGGCTGGATGAGGCGTTCATAGGACGTAGACATGATACTGCCGAGACGGGGCATACAGCGCGGACATTGCCCGCGCTCATACAGATCAAGGAAGCGAGCTAGTCGATGCGGATATCTCCTGAGCCTGTCGCCGCGCGGACTTCAGGGCCGCCTCCGTTTAGTTGAGCGTGTACATGGTGATGATCCTTCGAACTTTGCATCGCGATTGAAGAGGGCGCAGAGATGTCGCCCGAGCCAGTTGACGCGTCAAGATCCATCGGCGCACTTCCCGTCGTCAGCTGAATGTCGCCGGAGCCAGTCTGGAGCTTCCATGGAGAGGAGGGTGTTCCCGCTGTCTTGATCGTGCCAGATCCTGTTTCTGCCGCGAGTGCGCCGTTCACGCCTTTCAGGTCGATGTCGCCCGAACCTGTCTGCGCCCATGCATCTCCCCGGCCTGCACCGTCGATTTTGATATCGCCGGATGCGGTTTGAACTTTAAATCCCCCTTGAAGCCCAGAGGCCTTGATGTCGCCCGATGCCGTGATCAATTTCGCTCCGTTGCCGACGCCGGTATCGGCAATATCACCGGAAGCGCTCGCGGCGTTGAGGATCGTGTCGGCAGGCGCCTCAATCTGATAGCTGATGCTGATGTTGTGCAGGTTCTGCTGGTGTGCCCCGATGCGGACCGTGTTTCCGTTCTGCTCGATGGGCGGATTCGCAGCGATCTGTTGCACCTGTGCCGGGTCGCCATTCTTATTCGCCTTGACGATGCCATGAATACGGATCTGGTTGGCAGTTCCTCGAGTGAAGGTAATGTCGCCGGAAGCAGTGCTGACCGAGAGATCGGGCGTGCCGTTGAACGACAAGCTGCGATCGAAGGTAGCCTCGGATTCGGCTTCGCCCTCGCTTAAAGCCACATGCGGAACGGGAGGAGCGGGAGGATTTGCGAGAGCAAGTTCAGGCAGCGCGAGAGCGGAATGCGCAGCTGAGGTGGCCACTGTCGCCGGTATTGAACGCGCTCGTAGGGTTAACGAAGTCCCCGGCGTGGCAGTGAACATCGAAACTGTTTGCGCCGATTGCGAGGCTGCTGCCGGGGCGCTTGAAACCGTCGCAACCGGACTTGATTGTGTTGCGGCCTGTACGCGGACGATGGCACCTGCGGCAAACAATATAACGGGGAGGACAAGGACAACGACGCGAGCGCGTGCGCTGCCGGAGAACGCTTGGCGGAGGTAACTGTCGTTGAACAGCTGTTCAATACGGTGGGAGATACTGCTGGGACGGGCCATGGCGACTCCTATGAGGGTGGGGCGCGGAGCAGCTGCAAATTCAAGCAGAATTTGGGCATATGCCGAGCGGTTGGAAGCTGCATCGAGGCCGGAGCGATCGCTGATGGCCTCACCAAGATCGGAGAGATTGCGTTTGAGCCACCACCCCAGCGGGCTGAACCAGGTCAAAGCCGCATAAAGAGAGGCGAGAATCTGAAAATGAAAATCGTGCAAAGCCACGTGCGAGCGCTCGTGCGCAAGGACAACGTGCAGCTTCTCTTCCGTCCAACTTGTGTAGCCTGCGGGCAAGACAACACCGGAGCCGATGGTGACAGGGGTGGAGATACGGTGGCTGAAGCGCAGTTTGAAGTCTGCGCTGATGTGCGTAGCGCCGCACGATGGAACGGGAGTGGAGGAATACCAGAGGCGCAGCGCGCACGCGAAGCCAAAGAGCAAACGGGCCAAGAGTGCGACCGCGATCAGAAAGTAGGCAAGCAATGCGGCACCGAACAGCGAGAGTTTCCCTCGGACGGCGACGGGTCGCACGCGGTCGGCGCTTGGATGGGGCGACTGAACTGAGTCGGAAGCCGGAGCGTGACCACGACTGCGACCGGCGGTTGCCATTGCAGTTCCTGGCGCGCCGCCTTGATCGTGTCGTGGCGCGACAATGATGGAGCGGGTGAATGAATCAGCTCCTGACGCTGCTGGCCGAGCCGTTCGTACGAGCACCGACTGAAGGCGATCGAGCGAAGTTGGTGTATGAATCGTTGCAAGGGGAAGGACCCGCAATCGCGCGGTGAAGGGAAGTGCAAGCGGCATCAGCAAGGAGCCTACGAGAACTGCGATCCATGCGTAGCGCTGTGAAACGACGTTCTGGACACGGAAGACCCGGAGGGACGCCCAGACAATCAGTGCAAGGATGAGGGATCGAAGAACGGCTTCGATAAAGGCATCTAGCATAGGTCAACCTCCAACTATCCGATCCTGGAGCTCGCAGGAATCACGATCGGCAATCCAAAGCCACTCACGGCATCGACAACCCGAAAGACAGGCGACCGTTTCCAAAAGACTCCGGATCTGCCGCGCTAACTTCAGTCTTCGGCCTTACGTTTGTCCTGCTCGCGTACGGCGGCAATTCTCTGTGCGAGTCGCTGAAGTTCGGCGCGATCCAATATCTTCGAATCCACCATGCCGACAAGCAGCGTTTCGACAGATCCCCCGCAAAGCCAGTCCACGATACGTTTCGCGGCGCGGCCCGCAACGCGCTGCCGCGATTCTGCCGGGCGATACACGAAGGCCCGGTTCTCCACGGTGTGCTCTATGTATCCCTTATCCTCAAGTCGGCGAAGCATGGTGCGAACGGTAGAATCTGTTAGTCGCCGTTCAAGCCCTTCGCGTACCTGTTCAGCCGTGACTGTTCCCTCACGCCACACAATCGAGAGAATGCTGCTCTCGAGCTCTCCCAATTCGGCTGGATTATGACGCTGTGGAGTCGGTGTCTTCATTGTGTTACTGACAGTAACACAATCGTGCGGTCTGATGTCAAGAGGAGTTTTGAATGATCCATAGTTCGCCACAACACAACCAATCATTCGAGTGAAAGATGGACGACGTGCTTTAGGTTAGAGGTGGGAACGTAGCACTGAAATGGCTCGCGATGCGGAAGGTAGTCGGCTCGGCTGACTTTTGTGAGCCGCGAGGTAGGTCCGGATTCGCACCGAATTCCCTATTAAGCCCAATCTTGCGATTAGGGCACCGTAAAGTGAAACCCCTTGTATCAAGGGCTGTGGTTGAGATCAAGCTCTACCTATCGGGGTGCCTGTGTTAATCGTTGCCGTCGAGCCGCGGCTGTTTGATGCTGGCTACTATCGCTATAATGAGGGCAGTCTGTTACGGAATGATATGTGGCGGATGCCAAGGTAAACCGCATTCACAAACTCGAGGAACCGGTTCCGGCGAAGTGTTTCTAGTCGTGGATGGAGGTTGCGCAGGATGAGCATTTTCGCGATCCCACGAGCGTGGGCAAGAAATACAAGCGCGAATTCAGCCAAGCCTTTCTGAGTCCCCACGCAACGTTTCGATATCAAAACATTGCAACTCAATGTGACGTCAGCTGTTGGCAAATTCGCCGCGCCTAAGGCCATTGGAAAAACATGACAAAAGCCCATCAACATCCTCTGCAAAAGATACTCAAGAGTCGGATCGCCATTATTGATGGGGCGATGGGCACGACCATCCGCACCTATGGGATGAAGGAAGCGGACATTCGGGGCAGCCGGTTCCAGAACTCCAAGAAGGATCTCCTGAATAATGGAGACCTTTTCTCGCTGACACAGCCGGATATGATCTGTGACATCCATCGCCGTTTTTTGGAAGCTAGTGCGGACATCATCGAAACCAATACCTTCGGCGCGACCAGCATTACCCAAAGCGAATTCTTTGTCGACGATCCGCGCGAGCTGGGTGGGCGTAAGGACCCTGCGTTCTATCAGAAGGTGATCGAAAATCCGTTCCTGAATGATCTTGCCTGGGAGATCAACGAGAAATCCGCGCAGCAGTGCCGCGCTTTGGCCGATCGGTTCAGCAACGAAACAGGGCGGCAGCGGTTCGTGGCGGGGGCAATCGGGCCACTGACGGTGTCCCTTTCGAACTCGCCCGATGCCGATGATGCCGGCTTCCGGGTGGTGACCTTCGATCAGGTGAAAGCGGCCTACATCCAACAGGTGCGAGCGCTGATTGCCGGCGGAACGGATCTGCTTTTAGTGGAGACGATCTTCGACTCGCTGAATGCCAAGGCGGCGCTGGTCGCGATACGTGAAGTGTTCGATGAGGACGGCAAAGAGCTGCCGGTGATGATTTCGGCGGCTGTGGGACGCGGCGGCGAAACGTTGATTTCCGCACAGACCACGGAGGCGTTTTGGAATGCGGTGCAGCACGTGAAGCCGCTGTCGGTGGGACTCAACTGCTCGCTCGGACCAGATCTGATGTATCCGTTCCTGGAAGAGCTCTCGGAGAAGGCAGATGTGGCGATTTCCTGTTATCCGAATGCAGGTTTGCCGAATCCGCTGTCTGAAACCGGGTTCGATCTGGGACCGGAGGACATGGCCCGCTACCTGCGAAACTTTGCGCGAGGAGGGCTGATCAACATCGCCGGCGGTTGCTGCGGCAATACGCCTGAGCACATCGCGGCCATTGCGAAAGCGCTGGAAGGGCAACCTCCGAGGAGATGGGGAGTCACTCCGACTGAAGAGCCGACTGCGGCGTCCTACGAGTCTGAGATCGAGAGCAGAGCATGAGTGTGTCTGCGGAGACGAAGCCGCTTCGCCTGTCTGGATCGCAACCGTTCACTCAGCAACCTGGCGTTTACATCATGATCGGGGAGCGGACCAATGTGGCCGGTTCACCGAAGTTCGCGAAGCTAATTAAGCAAGGCAAATACGAGGAAGCGGTCAGCGTGGCTCGGCAGCAAGTCGAGAATGGAGCGAATGTTCTCGACATTTGTATGGACGAGGGCATGATCGATGGCGTCGAAGCAATGACGCGCTACCTGCAATTGCTGGGAAGTGAGCCCGAGGTCGCCAAGGTGCCCTTCATGGTGGACTCTTCGAAGTGGGAAGTGATCGAGGCCGGGCTCAAATGTCTGCAAGGCAAGGGCATTGTCAACTCGATATCGCTGAAAGAAGGGGAAGAGAAGTTCCGCAAGAACGCGGCCACAGTGTTGAAATACGGGGCGGCGGTCGTGGTGATGGCCTTCGATGAACAGGGACAGGCCGCGTCGTACGAGGAAAAAATTCGCATCAGCGAACGTGCGTATCGGATCCTGGTCGACGAGGTTGGGTTTCCGCCCGAAGACATCATTTTCGATCCGAACATCCTGACCGTCGCCACCGGCATGGAGGAGCATAACAATTACGCCGTCGATTACATCAGGGCCACGAGGTGGATCAAGGCCAACCTACCGCATGCGAAAGTCAGTGGCGGAGTATCGAATATTTCGTTCAGTTTTCGAGGCAACAATAAAGTACGCGAGGCCATGCACTCTGCGTTTCTCTATCACGCCATTGCGGCGGGCATGGATATGGGCATCGTCAATGCCGGAATGCTCGAGGTGTACGAGGAGATCGAGCCGCAGCTGAAAGAGCTGGTTGAGGACGTGCTGTTGAACCGCCGCCCTGACGCGACTGAGCGACTGGTGGAGCATGGCGAATCGCTGAAGAACGTCGGCGCGGTGGTGAGTGAAAAGAAGGCAGAGGAATGGCGCAACGGCACGGTGGAGGAGCGCCTTTCCCACGCGCTGGTGAAGGGAATCGATACCTACATTGAGGCCGATGCAGAAGAGGCCCGCGTGAAGCTGGGTCGTCCATTGTTAGTGATTGAGGGCCCGCTGATGGCGGGCATGAGCGTGGTGGGCGATCTGTTCGGAGCCGGCAAAATGTTTTTGCCGCAAGTGGTGAAATCTGCGCGAGTGATGAAGAAGGCGGTCGCGCACCTTACTCCATTTATGGAGGCCGAGAAGGCTGCGATGGCGGCGTCTGGTGAAGTGGTCAAGGCGCAAGGAAAAATTGTGATTGCGACGGTCAAGGGGGACGTTCACGATATCGGCAAAAACATCGTCGGTGTCGTCCTCGCGTGCAATAATTACGAAGTCATCGACATGGGGGTCATGGTCCCCTGCGAAAAGATCCTCGAGCGCGCCAAAGCGGAGAAGGCAGACCTGATCGGCCTCAGCGGCCTGATTACACCGTCTTTGGATGAGATGGTGCATGTGGCACGCGAGATGGAGCGTCAGGGTTTCAAGTTGCCACTGCTTATAGGGGGAGCAACTACGAGCCGCAGGCACACGGCGGTGAAGATTGCACCTCACTACAGTGAGCCAGTGGTGCATGTGCTGGACGCCAGCCGAGCGGTGCCCGTGACGACCAGTCTTTTGAGCGATGAAGGCAAGCCTGCTTTCGTCGCACAGCATCGAGCAGATTACGAAGCACTCCGCGCAGCCCACGCCGCGCCGCGGCAAACGGCGGTTCCCCTTGAGGTAGCCCGTACCAGACGGACGCCCATCGAATGGCGTGCCGAAGACTTACCGGTGCCGGAGTTTACCGGGGTGCGCGTGTTGGATAACTTTCCGCTGGCGACCTTGCGCGACTTTATTGACTGGACGCCGCTCTTCCACGCATGGGGGTTGAAAGGTGTTTATCCCCGCATCCTTGAACACAAAGAGCAGGGGGAGCAGGCGCGCCAGATTTTTGCCGACGCTAATGTTCTGCTGGATCGCATGATCGAAAAGAACCTGATCACGGCGCGTGGCGTCTATGGCTTTTTTCCTGCCAGCGCAGTGGGCGACGATGTCGAGCTATACACGGACGCTAAGCGCGAGACCGCGCTGGAGCGATTTCATTTTCTTCGCCAGCAAGCGAATAGGGAAGGCAGCGAACCCTGCAGGTCGCTGGCAGACTTCATCGCCCCAAAGGAGACTGGGCTGCTGGATCATATCGGCGCCTTTGCGGTGACCAGCGGAATTGGGCTGAAAGACCTGTGCGATCGATTCAGGGCCGATAACGACGATTACAACGCGATCATGGCGGAGGCGATTGCGGATCGTCTGGCTGAGGCTTTCGCGGAATGCCTGCATAAGCGGGTGCGAGATGAGTGGGGTTATGGTCGTTGCGAATGCTTGAGCTACGCTGATCTAATCCAGGAAAAGTATCGTGGAATCAGGCCAGCCGCGGGCTATCCGGCGTGTCCAGACCACACAGAGAAGGGAACGCTCTGGCGTTTGCTCGATGTGCAAAGCAACACTGGAATGCTCATCACCGAATCGTTCGCGATGTGGCCCGGCTCAAGCGTCAGCGGCCTCTATTTTGCCCATCCGCAATCGCGATATTTCAGTCTCGGGAAGATCGACCGCGATCAGGTTGTTGATTATCACGAGCGCAAGAATATGAGCGTAGCAGAAGTGGAGCGCTGGCTCGGACAAAACCTGAATTACGATCCGGCAGAATAGCTACGGATTATTGGTTCGAGTGCCACCATTGCAGAACAGTCTGATCCGCGGTGCAAGTAAGCCACGTAAACGGGTGGGCATGTCTCGCCTCGGCTGTGATGCGAGGTTAGCAATGCGTTAGAAGAGCTACAACCGGGAAACTTCCCAGTTGTTCGTCCGCGCTAGAATATCTACCGTGCTGTTGAACACGAGGGGCACTCCATTCATGGCGTATTCAGCGAATCTTCACGATCTCAGTCAGCAGTTCGGAATACCAGGTCGAGCTCAAGTAGTGGCGGGAAATAATGGACTCCCAAAGGTCCAAATCTCCACTCAGCGAGCGACCGCGGAGATGTACCTTCACGGGGCTCATGTGACCTCCTGGCGACCGACTCATTCGCAGGAGGTTATCTTTCTGAGTAAGCAATCTCTTTGGCAGGAGGGTCGCGCGATTCGAGGCGGCGTGCCCATCTGTTTTCCTTGGTTCGGCGATAAAAAGGACGATCCTGCGGCGCCGGCTCACGGTTTTGCCCGGTCTCGAGCCTGGACTCTACAGACGATTGAAGAGCGAGCCGGCGATATTGAGGTGGGCATGCTTCTCGAAAGCGATGAGGAAACAAAGAGATTCTGGCCATTCGACTTCCAACTGACCCATCTGGTGACGTTTGGGTCAAATCTGCGGATGGAGCTTCTTGTGAAGAATACGGGCGATCGGACATTTCAATTCGAAGAGGCGCTCCACACGTACTACCAAGTCGGCAATGTTCTAAAGATTCAAATACGAGGGCTGGAAGGGTTTGATTATCTGGACAAAACCGACGCTTTTCGAGAGAAACCCCAGACCGGAGTCGTTTCATTCGCAGGAGAGACTGATCGTGTGTATTTGAACACCACGGGTGCGGTTGACGTGATTGATCCAGCGCTGTCTCGAAGGATTCGTACTTCCAAGGAGAATTCCCACACTACAGTGATCTGGAACCCATGGAAGCAAAAAGCAAAAGCGTTGGGAGATCTGGGAGACGACGAGTGGACTCAAATGGTGTGCGTGGAGGTGAGCAACGTGAATGGGGCAGCCATGGAACTGCAGCCCGGACAGGAACACCGTATGTGCTCCGAAGTTTCCGTCGAGAACCTGAAAACCAGCTAACCGGCAATCAACCCGCGTTTCAATGCACACAGAAATAGCTCGGAGGTGCTTCTTATATTGAAGGCGTGTATGACGTCGTACTTGCGAAACATCGCCGTTTTCACCCTCAGGTTCAGCGTCGCAGCCACTTGTTATAGAGCGCGATTTTTGGCCAACAACTGGATGACTTCCCTCTGCCTTGCCATTTCAGAATGCTGACCGGTGAAATAGCCTGTCGAGTCGGTACCCGCCGTGAAGCGAGCCTGCACATTTTTCCAGTCTGGCGAACAATCTGGACCTGCTTGTTGCTCGCTGCGGTTTGCCACCCGTCGTTAGCGCTCCAGACCAATTTGAAGATAAAGCAGTTCGCCCACGCAACGCGCGGGGCGGATCTCCGCATCATTAAGCGATCGCTAACCGAACCAGCGGATCACGAGCAATCAGGAAGTGGAGTCCAAAGGGGTGACATCAGGTCGATGCAGCCATTGCGGACCCCTGGCCCGAGCGAATTGGTGCTATTGCACCTAGATCACGAATTGTTCGGTCAGCGCAGCAATGTACAGTAGTATGACGGCAATCTCGAGGGAATATGCGGGGTCTTCTCGTTGACCTGAAACTCGTTGTCCGGCAACTGCGCAAGTCGCCGGGATTTGCGATCACGGCAGTTCTAATGCTCGCCTTCGGCATTGGTGCGACGACCGCTATTTTTTCGATCGTGGATGGAGTTCTACTGCGGCCGCTTCCTTTTCCCGATCCTGGCAGGCTGGTGACGCTGGGTGATCAGCTAAGCGGGACCGACTGGGGCAAGCAGGATCCAGGACCCGTAACTTGCCCAGAGGTGGTCACCTACACACGGGACACACGATCCTTCTCAAGCCTTGGAGGATACAATCTCCAACCCATTGAACTGTCCGGAACCGGCAAACCCGCGCAGGTGGACGGCACGTGGATGACTGCTGGAGTGTTTTCCGCTCTCGGGGTTCAGCCAATGATGGGCCGCGTGTTTACGGCACAGGAAGATGTACAGAAGGTGCAGGTTGCCGTGCTGAGTTATGCGACCTGGAAGAGTCGATTTAACGGAGACCCGCACATCCTGGGCAGAAAGATTCTGCTGAATCGCAAACCGTATGTGATTATCGGCGTCATGCCCAGGAACTTCGAATTCCCACTGGTTTCTGGACACCTGAACCGCAGCGAGTTGTGGGTTCCAATGAGCTTTTCTGCGGAGCAGCTTTCGCCTGAATCTGAGGGAAGCTGGTATGTGCAAATGGTCGGGCGGCTAAAGCCTGGGGTAACCGTGGCGCAGGCCCAGGGCGACGCGCAACGGATAGCAGATCAAATTATGCGCAATTACCCGCCGGATCTCACTAGTTTTCATTTCCGGTCCGTCGTCCACCCGCTGCGGCAAATTACGGTTGTCCAGACCCGTCCGCTGTTGACGATACTGTTTCTGGCGGTCGCAGTGGTGCTGTTGATTGCCTGCGCCAACCTCGCGGGACTGTTGCTTGTCAGGGCGATTCGCGCGCACCGGGAAATTGCCGTGCGGCTGGCGCTCGGCGCGCCCACACTCACGCTGCTACGGCAGATGATGCTGGAAAGCCTGGTGCTAAGCGTGAGCGGTGGAATTCTCGGGATTGGCCTGGCGGCGGTCGGGCTTTTTATCGGCAAGGGTCTGCTTCCGGAAACGTTGCCTCGCATCGACGATATCGTTCTGAACTGGACCGTCGTGGGCTTCGCATTCTTGCTTGCGGTACTCACAGGTTTCCTTTGTGGATTAGCGCCCGGTTTTGCTGCGCTGCGGACGAACGTGAACAAGTCACTCAAAGAGGGAGGCCACAGCAGTTCGGCGGGCAGCCACACGCGTCTGCGCTCGGTGCTCGTCGTATCGGAGATTGCAGTCGCGCTGATTCTGCTGACAGCTTCGGGATTGCTGCTACGTAGCTTCGAAAAGATGAGTGCAGTCGATTTGGGGTTCCGTCCCGAGCATGTGACCACGGCTGCTTATTCCTTGCCGCATAAGCAATATGCGACGCAAGCCCAGGTCGATGCATTCAACAATGAACTTCTCCTGCGGATCCGGCGACTTCCTGGCGCAAAGTTTGTCGGATTGACTAGCACCCTACCCGTTACAGGCGACGGAATCGAGTCGTTTGTCGTCGATGGATATGTCGACCCGAAAGGGTCCAATATAACGGCGGCCTCGCCTTTCGAGGTGATTGGCGATTATTTTCGTGCCATGGGAATTTCATTGGTCCACGGGCGCTATTTCACCGAATCCGACAACGCTGACAACCAGCTTGTCGTGATCGTGAATCACGAATTCGCGGAACACTACTGGCCGCATCAGGATCCGATCGGGAAGCGGATGCGTGTCGGGACCCAGCAGTCGAAGACGCCGTGGATGACAGTGGTGGGTGAAGTGGCCGACGCCAAGCTGAACTCTCCCGACGCCGACGCGACGGAGCAGTTCTACCAGCCTGTGGCGCAGCTAAAAAAGGATGCTGGCGCGCTTGCTTCGCCGACGGGTGTGGGTGGAAATGGCGGCTACATCGTGCTGCGTTCCGCATTGCCGCCGCAGCAGATGGAAAATGCGCTTCGGGCAATCGTGCGTTCTATCGATGCACAACTGCCGCTGACGCAAGTCCAAACTATGGACCAGGTCGTCTCTCAGAGCGAAGCGCCGCGCCGATTCAATACAGTGATCATCTCCAGTTTCGCCCTGGCGGCAGTGTTGCTGGCAGTGCTCGGCATTTACAGCATCATTGCCTTTTCCGTCGCCTCGCGTGGACAGGAGATGGCCATCAGGATCGCCCTTGGCTCGCAGCGGTCAGGAATTGTGCGCCTGGTTTTGCAATCGGGGATTAAACTCGCCCTGATTGGCTGCGCTTTTGGGTTGGCCGGCGCGGCTGCGGCTTCCGCCCTGCTGCGCTCCTTCTTATTTGGAGTCAGCCCTTTCGATCCTCTCGTCATGGTTCTGGCTACTGTAGTCATCTTCGTGTTGGCCCTGGTCGCCTCGGCGCTCCCTGCTCGCCGTGCAGCTTCTGCTAATCCGATCCACGCGTTGCGCGGGGAATAGATATCCTTACAATTAGTCGTTAATTTTCTGTTGCAATCCGATTGTGTCGAGTCACGGGTTGATGCTTGTTGGTCGGTGGATGGGCTGGCCGGGAAGCTTCGCATCGCATGGCGAAATCATTCATCCAATGAGCATGGAGACAAAGTTGGCAATTTCGGTACTGGATCTGGTGGGCATGCGCCCGGGCGAGTCCGCGGGCAGCGCGATTGGGCGCTCTGTGGAATTGGCCAAGCACGTGGAAAAGTTGGGATACACGCGCTATTGGCTGGCCGAACACCATTCGATTGCCGGCCTGGCCTGCTCCGCCACATCGATCTTGATCGGACATATCGCGGCAGCGACAAAAACCATCCGTGTCGGCAGTGGGGGAGTCATGCTGCCCAATCATGCGCCGCTGGTGGTCGCCGAAGAGTTTGGCACGCTGGAGGCCCTCTATCCAGGAAGGATTGATCTGGGACTCGGCCGCGCTCCCGGTGGTGACTTCGCTACGATGCGGGCATTGCGGCGAGATAAAGGGCAGAGTGGTGAGGATTTTCCAGATTTGCTGCAGGAGTTGCAAACCTATCTAGGGCCGGAGCAGCGGCAGCAAATAGTGAAAGCGATTCCCGGTCAGGGTAGCCAGGTACCGATTACGCTGCTAGGGTCGGGACTGTACAGCGCCCAGTTAGCGGCGCGGCTGGGATTGCCATTTGCATTTGCGGCACACTTCGCGCCGGCACAGATCTTTCGGGCGACCGAACTCTATCGGCGGGAATTTCGCCCCAGCGAGACACTGCAGGAACCATACCTGATGGTCGCGGTACAGGTGATTGTGGCGGAGACTGACGCGACCGCGCAGCGATTGTTCACCACTCCGCAGCAGCGTTTCCTGCAACTGATCCGCAATGGGCCGGTGGAATTGCTGCCTCCCGTGGATTCCATGGAGCCGCTGTGGCAGGATTGGGAACGAACGGCGGTTGAAGAGAAATTAGCGGTGGCCATTGTGGGATCGGACACCACCGTGCGCGCTGGCCTGGAAAAATTGGTGGAGGGAACTGGCGCCAACGAGGTTATCGCGGTGACGGATACCTACGACCCACAAGCTCGGTTGGAGTCGTATCGGAGGTTGGCAGGATTGCTGGCGGACTAATGTGCTGGTTCAGCGGCGACCGCGGAGTTGGGCAATTTCGCGGCGATCACGTTTCGATGGCCGGCCTGCTTGCGAGGCGTCGAACTGAGGCATGGCCTTCCGTTCTACTGCGATTTTCTTGCGTAATTCGCGGCTCGCTGCTGTCTCGCGATACAACGTCTGAGCCACCGACGCGGGCCCGCGAACTTCGCTTAACTGCAGGACTTCAATTTCGAAGTCGCCACTATCGTTTTTCACCTGTAAGAAGTCGCCGACGCGCACGTCACGCGCCGCCTTCGCCAGCTGATGATTGCAGCTGATGCGGCCAAGTCCACAAGCACGCGCTGCCAGCGCACGCGTTTTAAAGAACCGTGCGGCCCACAGCCAGTTGTCCATCCGTACAGAGTCCACGCTTCATTTTGCCACCGCTCGAGGGATTGCAGAAAATGCCAAGTGGTCTTGTTAAATCCCGGGCATTTTTGCCCTTGGCAGACTATTATGGGAAGTCCGGCAGGATGCCTCCAACGACTCAGACGCGGCTATGATGACACTCTTTCAACCCGACTATCTATACGCCGGTGGATGCATGCAGGCCGAGGCGGGATTGTTGGTCGATGCCCAGGGGAAAATCGTACGGGTGACGACCGCAGAGGAAGCCGCTCGACCTTCGTCGACTGCCGCTGACAGCGAAGTGGTCAGGCTGCGCGGAAAAGCGCTGCTGCCGGGATTTGTGAATGTGCATTCGCATGCTTTTCAGCGGTTGATTCGCGGACGAACGGAATCGAAGCGCACGGGAGGCCATGATTTCTGGTCGTGGCGCGCGGCCATGTATCACGCGGCTGCCTCGCTGTCGCCGGAGCAGACGTATGCGGTTGCGCGGGCGGCGTTTCTTGAAATGGCGCTTTTGGGAACAACGACGGTGGGTGAGTTTCATTATGTTCATCGCATGCCGGACGGGCAGCCGTATCCAAATCCCAACATAATGGCGCAGCAGATCTTTGCGGCTGCGGAGTCAGTGGGCATTCGGATTTGTCTGCTGCGGACAGCGTATCAACGCGCTGGCTTCGAGCTACCGGAGGATCCTGGACAGATTCGCTTTCTGGAGACGACGGGTGAATTTCTCGCGAATGTGGCCGACCTGCATCGCGAGTATGATTCGACGAATGCGTGGGTTGGCGTGGCGCCGCATAGCGTGCGTGCCGTGCCGCTGGAGGCGATTGAATCGATGGCGGGGTGGGCGCGTGAACATCACCGGCCACTGCACATGCATGTTTCGGAACAGATGGCCGAAATTGAAGCGTGCCAACGCGAATATGGAACCACTCCGGTTGGGCTGCTGGAAAGACATGGATTGCTCCGGGATCGATTCACGGCTGTGCATGCGATCCACATCGATCATGAAGAAATGGATTTGCTGGCGGCCAATCGCGCGACCATTTGCGCCTGTCCTACCACTGAGCGCAACTTGGGCGATGGCGTTCTCGCGGCTCGCGATGTGATGGAAAGGGGTATTCCGATTTGCCTGGGCTCCGATAGCCAGGCTCAGATCGAGCCGCTGGAAGACGCTCGTGAGCTGGAATATCATCTGCGTCTGTTGCAACAGCAACGGAGCATTCTCGACGGCATCGATGGGCGGGAATTGTCAGCTCGTCTATTTCGCTGTGCGACGGTGAACGGCGCGCATGCGCTGGGTTGTCAGGCTGGGGAGTTCGAGCCAGGTAAGCTGGCGGACTTCTGCACGGTCGATTTAAATGACGTTTCGATCGCGGGCGATTCGCGCGAGGATTTGCTGGCGACGATTGTGTTTGGTATGCGGACCGCTGCCGTCGCCGATGTCTGCGTGGGTGGAAGGTTTGTGGTGCGCGATCATCGGCATCCCCAGCAGCAGGAAATTCTGAACGAATACAAGGAGGTCGCTCGCAAGGTGTGGTCTGCTCCGCAGCTCGCGACGAAATAAATTATGTCAACGACGACGGCAAATTCTGCTCCCGTAATCCGCGCGCCCCGCGGCACGACACTGCGTTGTAAAGGCTGGCAACAGGAAGCCGCGCTGCGATGCCTAATGAATAATCTTGATCCCGAAGTTGCCGAAGCGCCGGAAAAGCTGGTGGTCTATGGCGGAATTGGCAAGGCGGCGCGCAACTGGGAGTGCTATCACGCCATTGTGCGCGAACTGGAGCGCCTGGGCAACGAAGAGACGCTGCTGGTGCAGTCAGGTAAGCCGGTCGGCGTGTTTCCTACCCATGAAGGTGCGCCGCGAGTGTTGATTGCGAACTCAAACCTGGTGGGCGCATGGGCCAACTGGGATGAATTTCATAAACTTGATCGCGCCGGACTCATCATGTTTGGGCAGATGACCGCGGGCAGCTGGATTTATATCGGCACGCAAGGGATTCTGCAGGGAACCTACCAGACATTTTCCTCGATGGCGGATCGTCATTTTGGTGGAAACCTCGCGGGGAAGCTGATTGTGTCGGGTGGCATTGGCGGGATGGGCGGCGCGCAGCCATTGGCCGCAACCATGAATGGTGCGGTCTTTCTCGGCATTGATCCGGACCGAACCCGCATCGAGCGTCGTCTTGAAACCGGGTACTGCGACAGGATGACCGAGTCGCTGGACGAAGCGCTGCAGCTTTGTGAGGACGCGAGACGGAAGAAGCAATCCGTGTCCGTGTGTTTGGTCGGCAATTGTGCGGAAGTGCTGCCGGAGCTGGTGCGGCGTGAGGTGGAGATCGACGTCATCACCGATCAGACTAGCGCGCACGATCCGCTCAATGGATATATTCCCGCAGGCTATTCGCTGGCCGCTGCATCGGCGTTGCGACAGGCGGATCCGGTTGAGTACGTGAAGCTCTCGATGGCGAGTATGGCGGTGCATGTGGAAGCGATGCTGGCGATGCAGCGGCGCGGAGCTGTCGCGTTCGACTATGGCAACAACATCCGCAAACGCGCATTCGATGCCGGATGCAAGCAGGCGTTCGACATTCCTGGGTTCACGCCGGAGTATATTCGTCCGCTGTTTTGCGAGGGCGCTGGGCCGTTTCGCTGGGTGGCGCTGTCAGGCGATCCGGCGGATATCTACCGCACCGATGAACTGGCCCTGAAACTATTTCCGGAGAATGAAATCCTCACTCGATGGATTCACCTGGCGCGGGAGCGCGTGCATTTTCAAGGTCTGCCGGCTCGTATTTGCTGGTTGCGCTATGGAGAACGGGCGCGCATGGGCGAAGCGATGAACGACCTGGTTCGCAGCGGAGAATTAAAGGCGCCGATTGCGATCGGTCGTGATCATCTCGACACCGGCTCAGTCGCTTCGCCCTATCGCGAGACCGAGCAGATGAAGGATGGCTCGGACGCGATTGCCGATTGGCCAATACTGAATGCATTGTTGAATACCGCCAGCGGCGCGAGCTGGGTGTCGTTTCATCATGGTGGTGGCGTCGGCATGGGGTATTCGCTGCATGCTGGTCAGGTGTGCTTGGCAGACGGGACCAAGCTTGCCCAGGAGCGCTTGCATCGCGTGCTGAATAACGATCCCGGCATTGGAGTGGCGCGTCATGCTGATGCCGGGTATGAGCAAGCGATCGAAACGGCAGAGAGCAAAGGCATCGTGATTCCGATGCGCCGCGCATGAACGATTCCTCACCGAAAAGGTTCGCGGTCATCCACTGCGGACAGCTTGTCACGCTGGCCGGAAAGCGTGGTTCTCGTCGAGGCGCGGCCGAGATGCGCGAATTGGCCATCATCGAAGATGGTGCGATGTTGGTTGCCGACGGAAAAGTCGAACGCACAGGCACAACCGACGCAATAGCAGCGGCGATAGCGCAGGAGAAACATCTTGCTGTAATCGATGCGCAAGGTTGCGTGGTGACGCCGGGATTTGTGGACGCGCACACGCACATGGTCTTTGCGGGTTCGCGCGCCGCGGAGTTTGAAGAGCGCATCGCGGGCAAGACCTACCAACAGATTGCGGCAGCCGGCGGAGGCATTGCGACCACGGTGCGTGCCACACGCAGCGCGACGGCGGAAGAATTGTTGAGGCTCGCGAACCGGCATGCGGAATGGTTCCTGCGCAACGGCACGACGACGGTCGAGGTAAAGTCGGGATATGGCCTGTCGCTCGATGCGGAATTGAAGATTCTCGGCGTGGTTCGATCTTTGGCGAAAGAAACGCGGCTGCGGATTGTGGCAACACTACTGGCCGCACATACAGTTCCACCGGAGTTTCGGCAGGATCGGGCAGGTTACATCGCGCTGGTGGTGCAGGAGATTTTGCCTCGTGTGCAACGCGAGAGGTTGGCGCAGTTCTGCGATATCTTTTGTGACGAACACGCATTCACGATTTCCGAGAGTCGTGAGATTTTATCAACAGCGAAGGATGCTGGATTCGGGCTTCGCCTGCATGTCGAACAATTCGCCGCCGATGGCGGAGCAGCGCTTGCAGCGGAACTGGGCGCAGTGGCGGCAGATCATCTTGAGTGCACGGATGGGGTGGGAATCGCAGCGCTGGCGAACGCGGCGGTACAGCCAGTGCTAGTACCGGCTTCCGTCTTCTGCCTGGGTCGCGATCGTTATCCCAACGCTCGCGCCATGATGGATGCTGGGCTTGCGGTTGTGCTGGCGACGGACTTCAATCCGGGTTCATCGCCGACAACTTCGATGCCGTTTGTCATGTCACTGGCGTGCCAGCAGATGAAGATGCTTCCCTCAGAGGCGCTGACGGCGGCGACGATCAATGCTGCATACAGTCTCGGCTTCGGGGATATTGTCGGCTCGCTCGAAGCGGGGAAGGCTGCGGATTTTCTGATCCACGAGTTTCGCGATTATCGCGAACTGGCGTACTTTGCGGCGGTGCCAAATTTGCCGCAGGTTTTTGTCGCAGGCAAGCATGCTCAAACCTGTTCGCCATCAGGCGTGACCTTCGCTGACGGTGCGGCGTGATTTCAATAGAGAGCCTCTCGCCCGCGTCGCTGTTGCAGGAATTGATCCGCATCCCGTCGGTTTCGTCGATAACAAATCGTCCGCTGATTGAGTTTGTAGAAGGTGTGATGCGCGGACGCGCCTGGAGTTTTCGAGAGCTGCCGTATCGCGATGCCAGTGGGGTAGAGAAAATAAACTTGCTGGCGACGCCTCCGTGGCAAAAGGCGGATGACTACGCCGTCGATCTCGCGTTCGTCTGTCATACGGATACCGTGCCATACAGCGCGGAATGGAACGAGGCTATTCATCCCCGGGTGGACGGCGATTCATTGCATGGATGCGGTGCCTGCGATGTAAAAGGATTTCTGGCGTGTTTGCTCGCAGCTATGTTGCATACGCAGGAAGCTAATTTCGCGTCGACTGTAGTGCTTGTATTGACCGCGGAGGAAGAGATTGGCTGCGTCGGATCACGGCATCTACTGGAGGCTGGTTTATTGCGGCCCCGGCATGTGGTGGTGGGTGAGCCTACGTCGCTGCGTCCTGCGCGCGCGGGCAAAGGGTATGGTTTGGCGGAAATTCGCGTGTTCGGAAGAGAGGCGCACAGTGCCCATCCGGCGCAAGGGGTTTCTGCAATCTATCGAGCCGCTAAGCTGATTGGAAAGATCGAGAAGTATGCGCTTTCACTCAAAGAAGTGGCGGTTCGGGAAGAAGCGTGTATCTTCGATCCGCCGTATACGACTTTCAACGTCGGTACCATCGAGGGTGGAACGGCAAAGAACATTATCCCAGGGGAATGCAAGTTTTTGCTGGAATGGAGACCACTACCCGGTGAGCGGATGGGAGAGATTCCAGGCATTGTGTTGCGGATGGTTCAGGACTTGCGAATGATTGATCCGGACTTTCAATACGAGTTGAACGTGCTGCGGGAGCAGCCTGGGTTTGAGACCGCTGCCCACGCGCCGTTGGTTCGACGGTGGATGAAAATTAGTGGACGGGAACCGATTGGCGTGCCTTTCGGCACCGAAGCTCCGCTGATGTCGACATTGTCGGACGATACGATTGTGCTGGGGCCGGGGGACATGCGTACGGCACACAGCCCGCGGGAATGTGTACCGCTGACGGAGCTCGAGTTGTGTGTTGAGTATCTACGGGCGCTTCTCGAGAATCCGCTGGAGCCTGCGCAATGACGGAAAGCCACGATGGGTCGCTGTGGGAAAATTCGCTTCAGCAATTTCAAAACCGCGTCGCTGCGGGAACTCCTACGCCCGGTGGTGGCGCAGTCGCAACGGTTACGGCGGTCTTTGCGGCGTCACTGCTGCGCATGGTGTGCGTCATCAGTTCCGCCCGAAAACCGGATGTGGGAATGAAGGCCATCGCCGCGAAGATAAAACTCTGTGAAGAGAAACTGGCGCAATTCGCAGAGGAAGACATTCGCGCGTTCGAGCGCTACCTGGCTGCAAGAAAGGCTCGAAGTACGTCCGCCGGTGCTGACGCCCAGCGATGCCTCATAGTCTGTACGGAGGTGCCGCTTGCTGCGGCGGAAGCAGCCGCGAAGCTGGAAGCGTATGCAGCGGAGGTGGCCCTCAATTCGCTGGATTTTCTGTCAAGCGATGTGGCGACGGCTCGATATCTGCTGGATGCCAGCCGGAAGGCTTTGCTGGAGAATGTCACCATCAACCTCGCAAATCTCGAGGATGGGGAAGCAAAGCGCGCGCTTGTAGGGCGCCTCGAGAGGTTGCAGGGCGACGCACCTTCGGGTGGCTAGTGGAGGCGCGCAGAAGAAAAGCAGGAGAATCGACGCACCGGTAATTTGCATACGGTAGAAACATCGTGGCATGGGACGCGTGGATGTCCTCCGATGAAAGTGAAATCTCACGCGCTCCCGTGTCGGAGACGATTGAGGTTGCCTAACGAGAGCAGGCAAGCTATTCTGCCTGAGAAAACCACTTCTGAAGAAGTGCTTCGGTCGACGTGTACGGAAAGCCGAACGCTGGCACTACGGTAATCCATCGAATTTCAGCCATGGCAAAGTTTTCGGAGAGATCACGAATGCGTGGATTCAAATCGATCGTTATTGCAGCAGCGTTACTTGTGCTGGCCGTCCAGCTTCCAAAGGCTGGAGCACAGGTGACGGTCACGTTCGGCGCGCCGCCCCCGTGTCGGTATGGCTACTATGGCTATGCGCCTTATGCCTGTGCCCCGCCGGGGTATTACGGGCCGGGATACTTTTACAACGGAATCTTCCTGGGTGTAGGGCCGTGGGCCTACTGGGGCTATAACCACGGATGGGGAAGCTATCGTTTCCGCGGACCGGGCGGAGGCCATTATTATCCGCACTCCGGCTACTATCCGGGGCATCCGCCAAAAGGCGGATATCCGCCGTATCACCGTCCGCCGGTTTCCAGCAAACCTCCATATCACGGCGGACACCCACCGAATAATGGCGGTAAGCCTCCCTATCACGGCGGACATCCGCCGAATAATGGCAAGCCACCCAGCCATGGGGGCGGAGGGGGCGGGAAACCACCCAACAACGGTGGCGGTGGCAAGCCTCCCAGCGGAGGCAAACCGCCGAATGGTGGTGGTGGCAAACCTCCCAGCGGCGGCAAGTACTAATCATTCGCTGTCGGCTGAAATGTGGATCGAAGGCGGCGGGGCACGATTGCCTCGCCGCTTTCATTTGGAGCATCGTTGGTGAGTAACTCTGGACTAGAAATTGGCATCGCTTCGAGTGGGTGCAGTTTTTTCGTCCGCGGAGTAACAGAAATGTTACGCGTCGCGAAGTTAGCGACCGCGAGCGAAAATCTTCTGCAACTCCTCCGGAGGTACAACCTCCAACTGCGCGTAGGTACATTCGCGTGGATCTTTCTCGGTTCTCCATCGGCGAAAATGGGCTATATGTCGAAAGCGGTTCCCTTGCATGTGCTCGTAAGCAACCTCAACGACAAGTTCGGGGCGTAGTGGTTCCCAGGAAAGATCTTTTCCGCGGCTCCAGCGGCTTTTGCCACCCGGCATGCGACGAGATACATCACCATCCGAACTTTCTTCTTGCCAGGATTTCCAGGGGTGATTCGCCAAGGCATTCTTGCGGTAGGGCCGAAGTAACTGGAGCAACTCTCGTCGTTTTTCCTGCGTAAAGCTGGAGCAGACGCCAACATGCTGCAGCGCTCCAGCATCGTCATACAACCCCAGCAGCAACGAACCGACGGCGCCGTTCGTGCTCTCCTTATACCAGCGAAATCCCGGGACGACACAGTCGCAATCGCGTTCGTGCTTCAACTTAAACATCTCCCGCTTGTCCGATTCATAGGCGCCGTCCATCGGCTTTATCATCACTCCATCGAACCCCGCGCCTTCGAAGCGCTGAAACCAGTCCGTCGCGATGCTTCGTTTGGTAGTCGCCGGGGACAGGTGAAGTGGTGGCTTTGCGTCGGCGAGCATCTGTTCCAGACGATTTCGACGACGATGGAATGGTTCGAGACGCAGGTCTTTGGATCCTACGCACAGCATGTCAAATAACGCGATGGATGCGGGCGTTTGCTCGGCGAGCAGCTTGACCCTCGACGCCGCCGGATGGATGCGGAGTTGCAACGCATCGAAATCCAGCGCGCCGTTTCTTGCGACGACAAGTTCACCATCGACGACGCAGCGGAGCGGCAGCTGCCGCAGCAAGGGTGGGAGAAGCTCGGGAAAATAGCGGTTCAGCGATTTTTGCTCGCGACTTTGAATCAGGATTTCCTTATGATCGCGAAAGATAAGGACCCTGAATCCATCCCATTTGGGTTCGAAAATCCACTCATCTCCCGGTGGAATTTCTTCCACGCGCTTCGCCAGCATTGGCAGGATGGGTGGATTCACGGGAAGGTGCACGGTCTGATCCTAATCTGCAGTGGCGAGCCCCGGCGCGGTTGCAAAGAAATGATTAGCGCGCCGCCGCGCTAGCTTCTCTGATGTTCGCTGAGGTGGCGGGGATGTTCCAGCCGCGCAGATGCAGCGTCAAATTGCCGGCGTCGGCCTGGGTGGGTATGTCGATAGTGATGGATTGCTCCTCGCCTGGCAACAGGGAAATGTAGTTGTCACTGAAATAAGCAGGCAACACTTCCGTCCCGTCGGCTTTAAACGCTCCCAGCTTGGTGTTCAGGGCGACGACCTCGCCGATATTTTTTACATCGACTTCGATCCGGTTATCACCCGAGTTGCTGTTGGCAACAGCAGGTTGCAGATGAGCGGAGATAGAAAGTTTCGCTGGAGCTAGTTGATTGAGTGCGCGATAGCCAGCGTCGGAGGCCGCGCGCCAATAGAAGTTTTGCGAGAGCGCCTGACCATCCGCTCCGTGCAGCACCAGCCGCACAAAAACCAGTTTGCCGGCGCTCATCAGGGGAGCAATGTCCAGATTCAGCGCATGAGTGACATCGTCCGGTGCGGCGTCCAGTACGGTTTCGCGGTGCAGCAGCAATTTGCTGTCGAGGCTGTATACGTCCGCATCGACCTTCAATCCGTGAAGTTGTTCTCTCGTTGTATTGATCACCGCGACATCGTTGTTAGAAAGATCGAGCTGAACATGAACAGGCTCGCAGGCTTTCTTGGTTCCGTAATACGAGGCTTGCGTGTCGTAGTCCGAGCTGAGAATGCCCCACAAAGTGCTCGGCCAAGCGGGTTGCGTCATCCATAACAGGCGGCCGCCGTTCGGCGCCCACAGGTGAGCGTTGAAGCCTTCGAATATGGCGCGATAGTCGACGTAATTCATCATCTGCGCTTTGCGCTCGTAATCTTCAAGGCTGCTGCCGATTCCAAATTGAGTTTGCAGATGTTGATTGAATGCGTCGTGCGGATGCCAGTTGTGATACGCCCAGTCATCGGTGATGGGCCAACGATCAACTTTGGGAATCCAGCGGGAGAACCATTCCAGCGTCGGCAAGGATGGCGTGCCGATCTCGACGGCGAAGCCTTGATCAATCGTTGTGTAGTAGTCGGCGGGATTTTCGTAGGAATAGGGTCCACTGTTCAGCAGGTTCACTCGGTTTGAACTGGGGGAGTAATAGCGCGTGCCGTCGAGCGAGTGAGTCAGTTCGATCAAGCCCTTGTTGATGATCGGCTGCGGAACGCCTTCGTTACGGCCGCACCACATCACGATGGAGGGATGATTCCTGTAGCGCAGAATTGTGTCGCGAGCATTCTTCAGAAAGAGCTCGGGGTCCTCGGCTTCTGCGTTCGAATCCTGCGTGACCTCCCAAAAATCATTCCAGACCATCAGGCCGTATTTGTCTGCGAGCTCGTAGAAGGTTTCTTCTGTGTTCTGACCTTGCCAGTTGCGAATGATGTCGAGATTGGCGTCACGATCATAACGAAAAAATGGTTCCAGGTGAGCGCGAGAAATTCGCTTGCGAGAGTCATCCATGCCCCAGCTGCCGCCGCGAACCGCGATGCGAACGCCATTCACTTTCAGAATGAGGTAAGGAGTGGCACGGGTATCCGCGACGGTTCGCAACGCGGGAGAGGAATCGTCGCCTGCGGTGATCGAAGAAGCCCAGCCGCCGGGGACCTGTCGCATGCCTTCGTGAGTGACATCCACCTGTGGCTCGGTTGCAGTACGCCCCACAGTAGGATCGTAATCGACGCGACGCAGCGCGCCAGAGTGGTCGAGCAGGCTCAATTCGTAGGTGACTTCGCGGACTCCAAACTGCAATTGTTTTTCGCTGGAGAGTCCGCTGACTGTGGCAAACCTAAGTTGCATATGGTAAAGCTCCGGTTTGCCATAGCCGTTTGGCCACCACAACCTCGGATGAACGAGATGCAGCTGGGGAAACTCGATCGGCGAAAGGGAAATGGTGTGCTCGCCCGGTGGCAGAGTCACTTCTTTCTTCATCTCGACGCCTTCAAACGAAGCGGTGAGGGTGCCGTGCACCGCCTGCTCTGACACATTTTTCAGCGGAACGTTCACCGTGATGTCGGCCTGGGTGATATCCGGCAGCGGCAAGTGCGTGATGACCTGCGGGTCCTCAATCCCAACCGGTCCGGTCGCCAGTAAGTGCACATCCTGCCACAGTCCGGTATCGCGATCGTGCATCGGAGGAACCCAGTCCCATCCTTCCGTTGCCATAAATGTAGGACCGTCAAGTTCCATGGCGCCGCCGTTCAGCCCCGCTCCGAAAGCGATCGATTGAACATTTGGAATTCCTGGATGCGGCGCGGGCGAGACCAGGATGGCGAGCGCGTTTTTGCCATCGGCGCGGAGCAGGTGGCTCACGTCAAAAACGCCGCGAATGAAGGCGCCCTTCACTGAGCCGAGGTGCTGGCCGTTGAGCCAGACTTCGGCCTGATAATTGATCCCATCAAGAACCAGTGAGACGTGCGAATCGTGACCGGCAGGTGGCGATGTAAATTCTGCGCGGTACCAGTATTTCTGCCGGTTCAGACTTTCCGGGATGTCGAGGTTGTTCAATCCATAATCCGGATCGGGATAGATGCCGCGCGCAATCATGGTCGTCAACACCGTGCCCGGCACCGTCGCTGGCATCCAATCGCCGGTATTGAAGCCGGGTGTCGATATGCTCTCTGGCGTTGCGGAAACCTTCGGCGCGGCCACGAGTTTCCAACCACCCTCGAGCACCCAATCGGCGCTGCCGGCGGGTTGTAGCGTGGTTTGCGCGGGCGGCGGCGGTTCCGCTATGGGCTTGCTAAACGGCGCGTTGCGGTGGGGGAGTGTGGCGGGATTCTGCGGCGCAGTATTGCCGACAAACTGGAGAACTTGTAGCGCCCAGGGCTTGGAACCTTCCTCAAAAGCGATAAGGGAGAAGTCGGGCTTTTGCGAGGCCAGAGCTGCGATGGCCCGCGCGGAAAGTGCTTCGCGGCTCAGCGAAAATAAAGCGATGCGTCCGCCGAAATGTTCGCAGAAAGTTTCGATGCAGGGCGACTCCACGGGCGCCATCATCATTTGCGGCTGGATTGGTCCGGCCTGGAGCGGGCCGTGGGCAGTCTCGGTGCCGTCCACGTAGAGACGGGCTTCGCTACCATCGAAGGTGGCGGCCAGCAGATGCCATCCGAATACGTCGAGCCGACCGGACGCGCGGAGAGAATCACGATGTCCGAAACGGAGCTCCGCCCGTCCATCGACGATCGCAAAGAAACGCGAATCTTCGTCGCGCGGATCGCCAGCTCCTGCAATCAACATGGACGTTGTCGGCGCTGGTGAAAACTCAACCCATGCTGAAAGTGTCCATGGAGCGTTCGCTTTCAAGACAGGATCGGCCGTCGGGACAGGCTTGGTTAGTCCAATGCCGCCCTGGAGAAAGTGCCCACTGTAGGGTCCATAGCTCTGCGGAAGCACCGTCAGTCCGGGCACTTCCATTGTTTGTGCGCGGACGTGGGCAGTCGCCGAAAGAACTGCAGCAAGCGCGACAAGAACGATCAGTGACAGTTTCTGTCGATCGAAGAAGCGGTTCATTGAACGCATGCAGACTTTTTTCATAATGTGGCCGCGGGAACCAAGAGCCATTGTATAAGCCGGAGGTTTAGACGCGTCTGTGGAGTTGACTCGCGGCGTATGACCGACCTCTATACGGATTCACGTTTCGCGTCAGCCGATGGCGATTCGCGGCGTATGCTGGATTCAAAGCCAGGAAACGATTGTTGCGCCGAAAATCAGGCGGGTTTCCTGCGCCGTGAAATGCAATGACGAAGAGGAAAGCGCACTATTTCGCTGACAAGAAACCATGAAAAACGCCACCAGGAGTGACATTTCAACCATTGTTCGTCGTGCAGTCTTGGAATGCCTTGCCGCGAATCGATCCATCCAATCGGCTGCAGAAGAGCCGCTTGAGACTTTTAACTCTCCCGAGACGACCGCGTTGAAGCAAGAGATTGTTCGGGCAGGGAAGAAACTTTGGCAACGGCAGTATGTGGACGGAAACGGCGGCAATATTTCTGTCCGTGTTTCGCCGCAGTATGTTTTATGCACGCCCACCTTGTGCAGCAAAGCTGATCTTTGTCTGGAGGATTTTTCACTCGTCGATCTGGATAACTGCCAGATTTGCGGCGATCGTCCACAGACCAGCGAGATTCTGCTTCACCTTGAGATTTACAAAGCAGTACCAGCGGCAAAAGCCGTCATTCACTGCCATCCGCCGTATGCTACCGCGCATGCCGTGGCGGGCGTTGTGCCGCAGGGCAATCTGATCCCCGAACAGGAAGTGTTTATTGGCCCGGTAGCGCTAGCTCCATATGAAACGCCAGGGACGCGCGCGTTCGCGAGAACTGTGCTGCCGTTCGTTCAGGACCACAACACCATTCTTCTGGCGAATCATGGCATCGTCTGCTGGGCTGACACCGTAACCCATGCGGAATGGTATGTCGAGGTGATCGACAATTATTGCAAGACGGTGCTGATCGCTTCGCAGTTGCGCCCGAGGTTGAACGAGATTCCTCCCGACAAAATTGTCGATCTGCTGGCGATCAAGCAAAAATTAGGATTGCCCGATCCGCGGCTGAGGGCCAGTGACGAGTCGATAGAAATGAATCCGGTGGAAGCGGGACCCAGCGTTGCATCGGCGAAGAACATGACCCAGCATGAGACGGATGAATTGATCCGTCGCCTGACTGCAGAAGTTGACGCTTTTATCGACCGGATCGAATAGGGGACCTGCCGGCTGAGAACCGCCATATCTACTGGCGTCGCATGGCCGCCGAGCACACTGCAAAATGCCAAGGGGCGAATCCTCTTGCGAGAACTCGCCCCTGACGCTCCGAATTTTCGAAGATTCGATGTTCGGCGACCGAATCACAACTCTGTCATCCCGGAGTTGCCGAGAACCTGCAGGCGGACCCGCAATTTCTGGAACTTCCGTTCTGTCTGGTTGTAAGAGCTTTCTCTTGGCTGGCCGTCTTCAGTTGCCTGAAGTGAGTCTCGTTGCCGATTCTCTGGCTCGCTTCGATTCCGCTCTCTTCTCTGAAAGATTGCTCTTTCGTTGTCACTGAGTATTGCACGGGAAGAGCGGGTTTTAGCGGGAATATTTCGGTGCAAATCGCGGTCGAATTGTGCAAAAGCCGCACGATTTTGTTGTCATCGAGGCAACCGAAAAAACGCGCTACACCCACTCTCCCTGGCGCATCAGCGGCTCGACAACGCTGGTTGCAGTGATGCCGTCAATGTCCAGCTTGCCGGAGCCGATCATCCAGTCGACGTGGATCAGGCTGTCATTCGCGCCCTTAGCGGCAAGCTGCTCGGGCGTCAATTTATCTCCATCGCGCACACAGGAAGTGTAGGCCTGACCCAGCGCGATATGCGACGCGGCATTTTCATCGAACAGTGTATTTAAAAACAGGAGGCCGCTGGCCGCGATCGGTGAAGAGTGCGGCACCAACGCAACTTCACCTAGACGGCGCGCCCCCTCGTCGGTGTCGATCAGACGTTGCAGCACTTCCTGGCCTCGACTAGCGCGGGCTTCGACAATGCGGCCTTTTTCAAAACGAACTTGGATGCCTTCAATCATCGTGCCCTGATGCGATAGAGGCTTGGTCGCTGTTACTGCGCCATCCGCGCGATCTTTATGCGGAGTGGTAAAGACTTCTTCCGTGGGCATGTTAGGGATGCAATAGAGTCCGTTGCCCGCGGTCGTTCCGCCGCCCAGCCAAAGGTGATCATCGGCCAAGCCCAGTCGAAAATCTGTGCCGGGTCCGCGATATTGCAGCGCGGAATATCGTTTCTCGTTCAATCGAGCGGCTCGTTTTTGCAAGCCTGCATCATGGGACTTCCATGCAGCCACGGGATCGTCGGTATTGATGCGCGTCGTATAGAAAATTGCATCCCACAATTTCGCCATGGCAATATCGGCAGGTTCATTCGGAAACATGGCGGCGGCCCAGGCCGGAGTCGCGCTCGCTACAATCGTCCAATTGATTTCGTGGCGTGTAATCAATTCGAGCGCGGGACGATAGGCCTGGGATACCGCGCGATTGGCTCGACCAACCTTCTCCGAATCCTCATTGGAAAGCAGCGTCGGGTTTCCTCCAGCGATGGCCAGTCGCGCCGCGCCGCTTTTGAAGGCTGCGCCCATGCCATCGTAGAGCCACTTGGCGGCATGATCGAAACTCTGATCGGAGGCGAAGTGGTAGCGCATCAATGCGGCATCATCGTCGCTGTAGAGCGTCGTCACCAGCAAAGCCCCGGCGCGATAGGCCTGCTCCGTGATGCGACGCGCCAGCGGCAGCGAATCCAGGGACGCGGTCATTACCAGTTCCTGGCCAGGACGCAATCCGAGGCCGACTCGTACCGCAACCTCTGCTAAGAGATTCAGTTTCTCCTGGTGGGTTCGCTGCTCCGTAATCACTGCTGTTTCACTCATGTCTGTTGACCCCTCTTCGTCTGTACAAATTCTAATTCGGGGAGTCGCTGCTCGCACGTCCGCGCGCTGCACAAAGGAGAGAGTTTGGGGTCGAAATCTCCAAGAAGGTGCATGAAATCAGACTGAAATGCGTCACGGGTCATTCACATGTTAAGCGAATGGGTGCAACGGTTCGGCCGCATCGTGTGGACCACACCTCCATGTATTCAAACCCGGGCTTCGTCATCGATATAGTTCTGGAAGCTGCGCGAAAGACTCTCTCGTCGTAGCACGTTCTCCACAACGGTCGTACGAAAACCGGGCAGGGAAGACACCTGGCGCGTGACGCGGCCGCTGGTTTGAGAGGTTGTTCGCATGAAAACTAAATCCGTCGCTGTAGTCACTGGTGCAAGTCAGGGAATAGGACGCGCCACAGCCCTGAGGCTTGCCGGAGATTTTGCAGCCGTAGTACTGATCGCGCGAGACGAGGAAAATCTGGAGACGGCTGCTTCAGAGATTCAATCGATGGGCGCTAGGCGTTGGTTTTTGCTATTGATTTGCGTCAGCCGCAATCGGCACAGACCATCATCAAGGGCACTCTCGAACGCTTCGGCAGAATCGATGCGCTGCTTAACATTGCCGGTGCGGTGCCGCAGATTGATTTGTTTGAGATGACCGATGCACAGTGGGACGACGGCATGGCGCTTAAGCTACATGGCGCTCGACGCCTGACGATCGCAGCATGGGAAGCACTGAAGGCTTCGAACGGGTCTGTTGTGTTGATCTCCGGAAGCGCTGCTCTCGATCCTAAGCCGGGATTCGCGGCGGTTGCGACGACCAACGCGGCGATCATTGCACTCGCCAAAGCATTCGCCGAGCAAGGAATCAAAGATGGAGTCCAAATGAATAGCGTGGTGCCGGGCGCCGTGATGACCGGACACATGCATTCTTAGAGAAATGGGCGCCGGCGCACAATATGACCGTGGAGGATGCGATGAGGAAATTTCCGGAGGAAGCAGGCATTGATCGTTATGGCAAGCCGGAAGAGGTTGCAGACTTGATGGCTTTTATGGTGTCGCCAGCGGCGAAGTGGATGACTGGAACTTCCGTGCGTATGGACGGCGGCGAGGTCAAAGGCATCTAATTCAGAAATCTCGTCGCAGATGCGCCCACCGAGCCGATGAGAATAGCGAATGGAGGCCCGTCTCCGTGACGGAGCAAGTAAATCCGAATGTCGAGTACCTTGTCGACGACAAACGCATCACGGAAATCGTCGCAGCCTTGCGCACGATTGAGGATTTGCAAGGTTTGACCGAGGATGAGTTTGCCTGGCTTGCGACCCGCGGAACGGAAAAGTTTAGTCGTGAAGGAGACCTGATCTTTAGCCAGGGAACTCCACCATGTCACCTGATGTTCATCCTCGGCGGCAAGGTACGTATACATCGCCACACATCAAGCCCGGTATCCGTCATTGTTGGAGAGACGGAGCGAATCACAGGCAAAACCCCTTTCTCGCGCATCCAGGCATGGAATGCAGATGGGCGATCGTCAGGGGGGACCTGGATTTTGGAGCTGCACGACAGTCATTTTCCAGACCTATTGATTGCAATCCCTTCGATGACGGAGCGGCTTGTCCGCGTATTGCTGGAACGAAACCGGGAGTATACGCGAGCCGAAGAACAGATTGGAAAACTGGCTGCGTTGAACAGGCTGGCGGCAAACCTTGCACACGAACTCAACAATCCGGCGTCGGCTGCCAAGAGTGCGGCCTCGCGCTTGCTGGGCGCACCCAAAGACAACCAGGAGCAGGCTCGTTATCGCATTGGGATGGAGCTAGGAACGGAAGACAGACTCAATGCTTATCTGGATTGGCTTACGGACCTACGCTCCGCAGTCTCTCGCTCTCGTCAAATGACAGGCGAAAATACGTCCGTCGGTATTGCATCGCTTGAGGATTCTCTTACGGATTGGTTGGAATCGAAAGGGTGCGCGGATGCCTGGAAAATTGCTCCGATTCTGGCGGAATTTCATATCCCGATATCCTCACTGGAGGAACTCGAACGGCTGGTGCCGGAGCAATTGCTGTGCCTTGCAATCAGCGATGTGCAATCTAGCCTCACGTCGTACGCGGCGACGCTTTCGATATCCGAGGCGGCCGACCGGATTTTCCGCCTTGTCAGAGCAGTCAAAGACTATTCGTACATGGATCGGCAGCCCGTTCAGGATGTCGACATCGCCGAGTCTCTAGACACGGTGCTCACACTCTTTCGGCCGAGACTCGCCGGAATCACTGTCGAGCGTTTCTATAGCCCGGACGTGCCTCCGCTCCGAGCGTTTGGAAGCGAGTTGAATCAGGTTTGGGCCGCGCTGGTCGAGAATTCCTTGGATTCGATGGGCGACTCGGGCACACTCACCCTGTCGACAAGCTTGCAGGGATCTACAATTCTGGTTGAGATCGCTGATACCGGCCACGGAATTTCTGCGGAGCATGCGAATCGCGTCTTCGAACCATTCTTCACGACAAAACCGTTTGGTAAGGGTTTAGGGCTCGGGCTTGACACTGTGCAGCGAGTCATTCAGAAACATCTCGGAGCGGTCGGTTTCGATTCAAAACCGGACAAGACGACGTTTCGCGTGCGATTACCACTGGATCGTGCGTAAGCGGTCGGCTCGCGGTCCCGCGGGATCGCGCTATTTCTGAGACAAAGTATCAGTGGGCGCTAACGGCGCAGATCCAAAGTTGTAGCTGAAGCACTTGCACCACACAGACACCGCGCGGTATTGCGACAAGTCGACATTATGAAGACGCCGTGACGTCCAGTTGACACCGTCTCCGACGAACGCACTCCGATCGCCTACCCAGAGCTGTGCCCATAGGTGATTGCTAGCAGAAACAGAGTGACGCGAATTGGCACCGTGCGTGCAGATTCGTCTGACGTGCATGCAATTGTCGGTCAGGTTATCGAAGGCAGAACGGATGTTGACAGCGACGTTGAAAATTCACGATCCCAAGTCGCAAGCTCGAGAATCGAATTTGGTAGTCTCGCGACAGAGGTTCGTTATTCGGGAGCGAAATTATTCGGAGAGCCATGGAATTGTGCTGCGGGTGTGACGGGTTCCGAAACTGGCGAACTCAGGGGGTCTGACCAAGTGCCAAAACGAAGGGACGTGCTTGTCGTCGATGTTGGCGGTACCCACGTGAAACTTATCGCCAGCGGTCAAGCCGAGGCGCGAGAATTCGAATCAGGTCCGACGCTGCTGCCGAAGCAGATGATTCGAAAAATTCATCTCATTTCGAAGGGTTGGAGCTACGATGTCGTCTCGATCGGGTACCCGGGGCCCGTGCTCCACAACCGACCGATTGCAGAGCCGCACAACTTAGGACAAGGTTGGGTTGGCTTCGATTTTCAGGCTGCATTCGGACGTCCGGTGAAGCTGATCAATGACGCTGCCATGCAGGCCCTTGGGAGTTACAAGGGGGGAAAGATGTTGTTTCTTGGACTGGGGACCGGTCTGGGCTCGGCCATGATCGTGAACGGCATCATCGAGTCGATGGAGCTGGCTCATCTCCCATACAAGAAGCACGACTACGAATATTACGTAGGTGAGGGCGGCTTAAAGCGAGAGGGCAAACGAAAATGGCGACGTTATGTCAGCGACGTCGTGGCACGATTGACCGCCGCCCTGGAACCCGATGATGTTGTTTTGGGTGGCGGCAATGTGAAACATCTTCCAGAGTTGCCTCCTGGATGCCGCAGGGGCGAAAATGCGAACGCTTTTCTTGGAGGTTTTCGCCTGTGGGAAGATGCCACCCATCCGGTGCAATCCAGCATCGCAATCCAAGGGATTACATAATGCAAGTAAGGAGAAAAAAATATGGAAACGACGTACGAGCCCGTCAACGCGCATCTACTCACCGAGCACCCCGCGTGGAAAAAACTCGATGTTCACTCTAAGAAGGCTCGCAAGCAGCATCTTCGAGAACTGTTTGCTGCCGATCCTGAGCGCGGCAAACGCATGACAGCGGAAGGCGCCGGGATTTACCTGGACTACTCGAAGAACCGCGTCACGGATCGAACCATCGAACTCCTCCTTCACCTGGCAGATGCGATCGAGCTTCGAGCCAGGATCGACGCCATGTTCCGAGGCGAAAAGATCAACATTACTGAAAATCGTGCCGTGCTGCATGTCGCGCTGCGCGCGCCGAAGGGAACATCCATTTTCGTTGATGGCGTCGACGTCGTGCCTGAAGTGCACGAGGTGCTTGGCAAAATGGCAGATTTCTGCGACCGGGTTCGAAGCGGTGCGTGGACGGGCCATACCGGCAAACGCATTCGCAATATTGTCAACATTGGAATCGGCGGATCGGACCTGGGTCCAGTGATGGCTTACGAGGCGCTGAAATATTACAGTGATCGCGCCATGACATTTCGTTTCGTATCCAATGTCGACGGCACAGATTTTGTGGAAGCAGTGCGAGATCTTGATCCTGCGGAGACACTCTTCATCATTTCCTCAAAAACATTCACCACGCTGGAGACGATGACGAACGCTCATTCGGCTCGCGACTGGGCACTCGCAGGACTGGGCGGTGATCCGAAATCAGTTGCCAAACATTTTGTTGCCGTCTCGACCAATGCCGAGGACGTCTCAAGGTTTGGTATCGACACCGCAAACATGTTCGGTTTTTGGGATTGGGTCGGAGGTCGGTATTCCATGGACTCAGCGATCGGACTTTCCACGATGCTGGCCATCGGTCCAGATAACTTCCAAGCGATGTTGTATGGCTTTCACGAGATGGACGAACACTTTCGTACCACGCCCTTCGAACATAACCTGCCAGTGCTGATGGGACTTCTGGCTGTGTGGAATACAAATTTCCTTGATGCTGAAACCGTTGCGGTGTTGCCGTACAACCAATACCTGAAACGGTTCCCCGCGTATTTGCAACAGCTAACGATGGAGAGCAACGGCAAGCACGTCACGTTGAATGGAACCGAAGTCAACTATCAGACCGGTCCAATTTACTGGGGTGAACCAGGAACCAACGGCCAGCATTCTTTCTATCAGCTCATTCATCAGGGAACCAGGCTCATTCCCTGCGACTTTATTGCGTTTGCTCAGACTCTGAACCCGCTTGGCGATCATCACGACATCCTGGTTGCAAACGTCTTCGCGCAGGCAGAGGCATTGGCGTTTGGCAAGACTCCCGAGCAGGTTAAGGCGGAAGGCACACCCGATTGGCTTGTTCCGCATAGGGTGTTCGAGGGCAATCGTCCGTCGAACATGCTGTTTCTCGAGCAACTCACCCCGGCGACGCTCGGGAAACTTGTAGCTCTTTACGAGCATTCCGTGTTCACGCAAGGCGCCATCTGGAATATCGATTCGTTCGACCAGTGGGGCGTCGAACTTGGCAAGGTGCTGGCAAAACGAATTATTCCTGAACTGGAGAGTCAGGAAGAGCCCAAGCTCGACCACGACAGCTCAACGAACACGTTGATTCGACGCTATCGCAAGTACAAAAAGTCCGCCTAAGATATTTTGGGCGATGCGAAGCACTGACTGCTCGAAGACAAAGTCTGCGATCAACCGTGACCACGAAAAAAAACCGATTCACGAAAGGAATTAGACCATGCAAATTGGAATGATCGGACTTGGAAGAATGGGCGCCAACATGGTACGGCGTCTCCTCACGGGCGGCCACGAATGTGTCGTCTTCGACCTTTCGCCGAAAGCGGTGGAAGCGCTTGCGAGCGAGAAAGCCGTGGGTGCCACAGACTTCAAGGACCTGGTGCAAAAAATAAATAAGCCGCGAGCGATCTGGATGATGGTTCCGGCTGCGGTTGTCGACGAAACGATCTCATCGCTGGTTCCTCACCTTGAGGCGGGAGATACTCTGATCGACGGTGGCAACTCCTATTACGTCGACGACATCCGGCGAGCGAAGGACCTGTCGTCGAAGGGAATTCACTATGTGGATGTTGGCACCAGCGGAGGAGTATGGGGGTTGGAACGCGGCTACTGCATGATGATCGGGGGTGAGGATGATGTCGTCAACCGGCTTGATCCAATCTTCCGGAGGCTCGCACCTGGCGCGGGCGACATTCCCCGCACGCCTGGCCGGGAAAACATTGGCGGCACGGCTGAACAGGGCTATCTGCACTGCGGTCCCAATGGAGCCGGCCACTTTGTCAAGATGGTCCACAATGGGATCGAGTACGGACTGATGGCAGCATATGCCGAGGGACTAGGAATCCTGCGCGATGCCAACGTCGGCAAACAGAAGGTTGCTTCCAACGCCGAGACAACGCCGCTGCGAGACCCAGAACACTACCAGTATGAATTGAACTTGCGCGACATTGCGGAGGTGTGGCGTCGCGGCAGTGTCATCGCCTCATGGCTGCTTGACTTGACTGCGTCCGCACTTGTCGAGGATCCAGCGCTATCCAAGTTTGCCGGACGCGTGTCAGACTCCGGTGAAGGACGCTGGACGATTCACGCGGCTGTGGATGAAGGTGTGCCTGCGCCGGTTCTTTCAGCTGCGCTCTATGAGCGTTTCAGCTCCCGCGGACAGGCGGATTATCAGGACAAATTGCTGTCGGCGATGCGCTTTCAATTTGGCGGCCATGTTGAGTTGCCAGGGGGCAAGACATAGCGGGAGGGGAATGCTCGCTCCGATTAAAAGTCGATTGTGACTGGTGAGGCGGTGCTCGTTCTAGCGCCGTTGGGGCGGACGGAGCAGCACAGAACTGGCACAATTCAAAAGGCCCCTTCGCGGGGCCTTTGCTCATCCGGGTATTATGATGGCGAGGGTGTCAGTCAAACTCAGGGTATTATGGCAAGCGAATCAGCACTTTATATTTTAATAGAAACTGTTCTACCACGGTTTTCTACCACGTTTGGAATGAGCTGCCCCTCGTCAAGCACTCCAAGAATAGCAAATAAGATCGACTTGTCCGCGCAGAGAACTGCCGCATTATGCCTCCTGAGCGGCGCGGGTGTGGTTTAGGGCGAGCAGTCGCTCCAACAGTTCGGCATCCGTCAGAGTAGCGGGCCAGCCGTAGGCGGCGAAGACAGCCTCATTTAATGTGCGATGAGCCTCCACCAGCCAGGTGGGGCGAGCGTTGTACAGGTTCGTGAGTGTGCGATTGCTCAGTTCCTCTGGTGGGGCGTCTGGTGGATTCAGCCATGCAGCGCGCTTCTCTACCAGTTCACGCGCGGCGGCGGCGATGGCTTCCACCATCGGCGAGTCTTTCGGCTCATGGCCCGGTGGCCACGGAAAGGAGAAGGTCTCGAATGTGGAGCTTGGGGTATAGCGGGGTCGATCTTCCAGCGCAGTTCCCATATGAAGCGCCCAGGCTTCGTGAATGCGGGAATGGAGCACACCAAAGAAGTAATCATCCTCGCGGGCAAAGACGAGTGTTCCTTGGTTACATAGAAATTCGGGATGTACCCAAACAAATATGCGGTGTTTAGCTGTGGCGGGTGTAGCGATATGCCGCGATAAGCCTGTCAGGGCCTGTCTCATCTCCACGCGAGGCCGACCGTATTGCCACCAGCGCTCCCCATAGATCGCTTTTCGTCCAGTGGTTCGGATGGGATAGACGTTCGTTTTTACAAACTCAAACGGTTTCTCATATTGCATTGATTGCTCAAGCGGCATCATCCCAAAATCTATAGTCCACATGTTCCGCGATTTTTGCACAAGATCAACCCCGCTACACACTGGCCGAACTACGTCAGAATTGGGGCGACCGTTGATGTTTAACGGCGCACGGAGCATGGCCTGAGCAGTGCCCCAGTCGATATCGAATGGGGCCTTGGGCGACGGCCCCATGAAACAAATTCCAGAATTCTCAGCGAGAACATTCGCAGAAGTGGTGTTGGCTTCGCTCGTAAGATTTGCGTGAATGGTTGGGACAGGAGCACCGTCTAACATGCGCTGTGCCTGTGAACCATCGTCGAAGCCAATCATGGAAACGCGAACCGCCGCGCCTTCCAAAATCCACGGACGATCACTCCAGGCCATGAAAACGTTCCCGGTATCAAGAATCCTTTCCAGTACAGCTCGATTCACGCCTCCGCGAATACCTTGAGTGGCTAGTAACCCAGCCCGCTTGCTTTTGCTATTTTGAATCTGGGCACGAGCCTTCTCAAACCAGTAACAGACCAAATCCGCGAATGATGGTACACGCTCGGCGTATAGGGCAAACAGGGCCTCAACATACGTGTCGCCCAGTTCTTGTCTGATTTTGTTCCCGCCAAGAAACGGTGGATTGCCAATGATGCAGTCCGCTTGCGGCCACTCCGGTTCCACGGGCCTGCCTTCGCTGTCATGGGTGAGAATGGCGTCTCTGTGCTGGATATTGTCGAGCTTGCGTAGAATCGGCTCCGTAGGTACGCCCATGCCGTGTTCCTGTAGCCATTGCAGGTAGCCAATCCACACCACCACGGACGCCAGTTCATGCGCGTACACGTTCGTTTCCAGGCCGTAGAGCTGCGATGGATGCACTTGCTCCGGCAGGACAGTGGGCAAGCCGTGATGCGCGGCGAACAGACGCACCTCCTGCCATAAATCCAACATGCGTTTCAGCGCGAGATAAAGAAAATTTCCACTGCCACACGCCGGGTCTAGCACGCGCACGCGAGACAACTCCTGCACCCAGGCGTAGAGCGTCTCCTGCATCTTGTCGCGCAGCTTGCTATAGGCCGCGCCCTTGGCTTTCTCCGAGGCTTCCGCCAGCGCCGTGGCTTCTGCCTTCACCTGTTGCCAGCGAGCGCGCAGCGGGGCCATCACAACAGGCTCGACAATCAGCAGAATATCTTCCGCGCTGGTGTAGTGCGCTCCAAGCTGGGAACGCTTGTCCGGGTCAAGGCTGCGTTCAAACAGCGTGCCAAAGATGGACGGTTCCACGTTCGACCAGTCCAGCGCGGCGGCCTTGCGTAGCGCGGCCATGTCCGCAGAGGTCTGGTCGAAGACTTCATCATCGGCAAACAGGCCGCCGTTGAACCATGCAATGTCATACACGCCAAAGCTGTTGCCGCTGGTAGACATTGCGCCAAAGAGTTGCCGGAGCTTGCGGGTGAAGCTCTGGGCCGTGCTCCTGTCCTGTTGAATCATTTGGCGGAAGAGATGTTCTGGCAGAAGCCCGATGCTGTCGGCAAACAGGCAGAACAACAGGCGCATGAGAAAGTGCGCGGCCCGTTCCGGGTCTGTGCCTCTTTCTCGCAGACTGCTGGCAAGGGAGCTAAACTCCGCCGCCGCTTGCTCTGTGACCCGCGCGGCGGCCCGCTCTGGCCTCAGCAGCTCCGGCTCCTTGAAGACAGCTCGAAGGACTTCCAGCGGTGGCAGGGCACAATTCGCCGTGGGAGCAGGGGAGAGCAGATCGTCTAACGTGAAGGCATACACGCGCGGCGGCGTGTTTGTGAAATTGGTATGCACTTCAAAGCGGTTTTGGTCGCAGACCACCAGCAGCGGCGGGTTTTCCAGATCTTCGCGATAGTCGGCAAGCTGCGCGTAGGCGGCGGCCAGGTCTTTGTGCTTGCCCTTGTTCTCCCACGCGAAATGGCCGCGCTTCCACACGTCCGCGTAGCCTTTGCCGCCCCTGAGCTTGGAGACGTGCTTTTCAAAGGTAAAAGTGTCGCCGGTTGGATCGGCGGCGGCGGGATGCGGCTGCCCCAGCACATCGCAAAGATCGTTGAAATGCGACTGCGCGGCGGCCCGCTCGGATAGTTCGCTGGCCTTCCAGCGTTCGATAAATTCCGGCAGAGCGAGAGATGTGCGGGCCATAGAAAGCTACGCCCAATCTTACAGAGCAGGCCGCGCTTTGCGAAGGGCGAGGCGAGCAACGCGCTCGATACCCTAGTCCCATCACCCGAGGGATTCAAGCTGTATTGGCGGTAAATCACTTCTATTTCGCGCGTTTTTTCGCGATCCCCTTGGCGTGCGGTACGGGAGTCGATCTCATGGAGATTTCGCCCGCCCTCCGCCGTGAGCCGCGCGCCCTTATCCAGAGCTAAGGATGAAGAGTCTCCATGAAACATTTCAGGAGACGACGCCTATCTACCGTATTGAACATCTCGCGGTCGCCCCTGCTGCGCTTCTGTGCCTTGGGTGGCGTTTTAGCCTCCATGCGGGTGGTTCGTATTGGAGCACGGCATCCCCGTCTGATTTTGTTGGCCCAAAGGCAAAAAGTCTGATTTTGTGGAACCAAGAGTGTGATTACACGACGGTCTATGGATCGTTTCACTCTAGAGATTTCACCCCCCTGTCCCCATGCGGGCTGGCTCCTGATGGCCTCTGAGTTCAGCATCAACGGCTGGGCACCGCAATGCCACGGACGGGCATCAAGAATGGGCATTTTGGCCTTGACGCATGACTGATAATTTCGAAGACACACGCATCTCGAAGGGAACGAAAGAAACGAATGATGCGCGAGGCCTTGCTGGTGGGCTTAGTTCGTCTGAACGGAGCAAGGCAACCAGGGCGCGCGGAGGCCTCACAGTGCCCCGGACCCGCTGCACTCGACGAGATTTCTGCGCCCGGAGGCTAGGAAATGCTAGGGTTGCCGGGATTCTTGCGTCCCGGCACGTGCTGCGCCCGCCCCAATAGCAACAAATCCTTCGTGGGCGGATGGAGTGCAATCATTCATCCACACGATTTTTCGCTTGCTGCCGCCACGCTGTTCTACATTCGCATTCCTTTGCAAAGCGGTCTTCGCGCGGGTTTCCGTCCCACGCTTTGCCGCTGGCGTTAACGCAGACATATCCGTCGATGCTGCATTTGCCACATGAGACAAACTTCGTATGGCCCGCTTTGGCTGATACCCTTTCCTCTTGAATCGAAGCATCGATTTCTCGCTGAACTTCAGACGGCTTTGGAAAGAAATCCAATTTGAATTTCAATCGATTCACCGCAGACATGAGGCGAGCGAAACCATATTTATCGGCAAAATCTATCCAAATCTTCAACCATTCGGATGCCGTCACGTCCGACAGGTCCGTATGAGGAAAACATGCTGCTGCGCCCTGCATCAATTCCGATACGCGCTCAGACACGGCGGGCCGCATTCTGAATGGCAACACGACTTCGCTCCTGCTTCTCATTGGCAGTACGATTTGTTTTTGCGGTTCCATAGATTTCTCCCGTCGGTTTGAATTTGTCCTGCTCTTTTGCTAACCAGCTATTCACGCTGCTGAGGATGCCACGTCTTGTCTTGCGCTTTGTGGGATTCGCGTTTGCCCAGCCTTTGTATTTGCGAACCTCTTGCCTCACGTCGATAGCCGGATACAGCGCTTCCCATTCGGAAATCCGTTTTTCGTTTATGGGGTACTCTGTTTTGTCATTCAAGGGCAGAGTGATGAAAACCGGCGAATTAACGGGAACCGCACCAGCGGTGAGCGCAAGAGTATTTGCCTGTTCCTGTTCCTGCTCCTGGTCCAGCTCCTGCTCCTGATTTGCATCATGCTTTGGGGAAGGCTTACTGGAAGCCTTCCGCGAAGCCTTTGGCAAAGGCTTTCCAGATGATTCAGTGATGGCGTGGAATGCCTTTAAGAATGAGGAATTCAGCATTCCCAGAAATGCTTCAATGCTCTCCATTGCCTCTGCTTTTAGCTCGCATTCCGGTATGGATTCCAGTCCGGCAGCCCATGATGTGACAACGTTCGGAGATGCAGGAGAGTTGTATTTGATCGCGTTGGGAAGCCAGAAGACACGATGCTCAAAATCGGCTTTTACCATCCCTTGCGCCAAGAGTTCTTGAACTGCATTGTCGAAACTATCCAGAGGCCAGTCGAGTTCTTCGGCCATCCCTGCCCGGCCCGCACGAAAAAGACCGGGAATAGCCGTCGTATGCGGTCCGGTTATCAGATACAGCCACAGCCCTTGTCCGCATGGAGGCATCGGCGATAACTTCCGAAATTTCTCATCTCCATAGGTACTGACTTCAACCTTGCGATAGCGGCTCATCTGCGCAGCCTCCACACTTGCTCGCTCTCCCCAATCGAAAAGGGCCGTGTTCTGTGCGTGGATGCTTGCCCGGTGAGCTGCAATCTTTCTTGCGGCAAGAACACACGCCTTGCCCGGGATTGTGAAGCGGGACCGCCAGCCAGCCTCGCTCTGCATAAGCTAGTGCATCGGTGAGCGTGCTCATGCGCCCCCGTCTCTCTCGCCACTGGCGCGCCTGCTCTTCCATGACGTGCAAAACGCGCGCTAACGCTTTGCGAACCAATTCTGAGCCTTCCCAATTCGCGCACGCTAGCCGCATGGTTCCTGCGAGAGCGCTCCATATCTCTGCTTCACACATTCGGATTCTGTCGATTTTCAAAAACAGTCTCGTCATGCCGACACCCCCGCACGCTTGTTCTCAATGCGCGATGCAATCCATCGGTCAATATCGGACTCCAGCCATGCGACAGCCCGCGCTCCCAGACTGAAGGGCTGAGGGAATTTGCCCTGAGCTATGAGGTTATAGATCGTTGATCGGCTGTAGGGCACGCGGCTCCTCACCTCAGCAAGCCGCAAGAATTTTTCAGGTTTTTCAGACATGGTTATTCCTTTCCGTGCTCACACACGAATGCTGGTGTTGCGTTGTATTTGGGTTGAAAACAGAAAAGCCCCGCGTCAGCAGGGCTTCAGGTCAGATTTTGGGCACAAAAAAAGCCGCACGAGGCGGCTTGTAAGTCGAGGGAAACTCCCCTCTATATTCCTAGTGTCACGGAATCGCTCATCCGGGACATTCCGAGTCGATTATTTTTCACTAGATGAGCGGAAAAACTTGGTTTGGTGGCGTCCGTACTCCAAATGCAGTTCGAAAACTGCATAGAACCCTTCCCAAGTCCGTGCGAGTTTTACCCGTGCGCTCGAAAGCCGCTCGAAGAATCCTCCGAGACTCGGGAACCATCCGTCCGGATTGTGAGGCCCCTATTTCCCTAGTCGCTTGGAATTGCTCGTCCCGGTCACTCGTACTGGCATTTTTTAGGAATTCTTCAATTTTCCTCATCCCTGTACGATCAAATCGCTTCCAGGCGGCTTGCAATGCTTTCCGAGAAACCTCGTCTGGCTGCTGACGAAGGGCTGCATCCCGGCCCATCCCGATGAGGCGATATCCAATAACCTCCAATTGGCCGGAGGTCAGTCTTGCTTCCCGCGTCAACTTGCCCCAGTTGCGCCTCGGATAGCGTACCGAGATGAGCTGTCCATCCACTCGCACACGCACATCGCATCCAGCCCAAAAGCCATCCGGTACATCAGGTCTGCCTGCGGCGGCTTCCTCCTCTTTGTACCTATGCTCTCCATCCCAATCCATCTGTTCCAGTGAGAGATGCCGCCCCTTCATCGGCGGAGGTGGTGCCTCACCGCGTCGTCGGTACTCTTCCCGAAGCGCTACCCCGGTGCTCTCTGGCCCGCCGTCGCTTCTGTTTATGACTTCTCCAGCCACGAAAACAAGAGGTTCGTTCTTTGGCGGTACGCCTGGGTCCATCTTGCGGGCTTCAATGGCCGCAGCGCGTTTCACGTAGGCCCTGGGGTCTTTCGCCTTTGCCCACCACCCCTGTTGAAGCACTTGTTCGACTGCTAGAAAGCAATCGAGCGGCAATTCTAGAAGCCGCAATACCGACTCCCATTCGTCGCCCACCTCGTCAGGTCTGCGCGTGGCAAGCCGTCGGAATCTGTCAATCCAGGCTTGGCGTTCATCTGGCGGCATTGCTTTTTGAAAAGCGCTTTTAGTCATTACTTTCGCCCTCGGGAAGCGGTTGGTTTTGAGAAAGGGAATTCTACGAATGCTGCGACCTACTGACGCGGGTCGTGGCCCCAACCTGGGACGCGCTGCCGAATTCGCAGATCAGTTGATGCTTCCAAAAAGACTTTGATGAGTCCCGCAATCCCCTTTCAGCTTTCTCCGGATATTAGCAGCCTTTGTAGTTTCCATTGCGCTGTAAAACGCGTCCATAACAATGAAAAGCAGTGAAAAAGTGGGACTAAGGATATAAGTCGCAAGGGGCGCGGCGGCTTTGTTCGCATGATTCGTTTCTTTCGTTCCGCAGAGGGCAGCGCCCGCCGGGTCGCACCTCGAAGATCGGGGCAGCCACGGACGGAGCGCACGCCAGAATGCCGGTGGAGGCTCCGATGAGAGTTGAGGGAAGGCAATCCTTTGGCGCTGGTGGAATGAGCAGCCAGGGCGGGGCGGACGTTGCTCTAGGCTACGCCGCCGAAATTTCCAACTATCACTTTCGAGCCGTTCATCAGGGCATCCAGATAGTCTGCCCACCACTGCATCATCCGCTTGCGGTCGGGCAGATATTCGGCCCGGTTGTATGCTCCGCGAATAGCGTTGCGCTCGCAGTGGGCAAGCTGGCGTTCGATGACATCGGGACGGAAGCCCTGCTCATTCAGGACGGTACTGGCAACGGCGCGGAATCCGTGGCCGGTCATCTTGCCCTTATAGCCGAGACGTTTCAGCGCCATGAGCATTGCGCCATTCGAGAGCGTTTTCGCCGCATTGCGTCCGGGCAGAATGAATTGGCTGTGACCGGAGAGCGGTTTCAATTCGGCAATCAGCGCAAGAGTCTGCGTCGCCAGCGGTACGACGTGTTCGGCTCTCATCTTCATGCGCTCTGCCGGGATCACCCAGACTTTCTCATTCAATTTGAACTCGTCCCATGTTGCGCCAATCAATTCGCCCGTTCGCACAAAGGTCAGCGCCAGCAGTTGCAGGGCCAGCCGAACTTGACTACTCCCCAATCTGTCATAGCCCGCAATGGCCCGCATGAGCACTGGCAATTCCTCCGGCCTTACGGCGGCCTGGTGCTGCTTCTGGTGCGGTGTCAGAGCGCCGTACAAGTCTTTCGACAGATCGCGCGTGCATCGGCCCGTGGCGATTCCGTAGCGAAAGACTTGGCCGCAGACCTGCAACACGCGATGCGCCAGATCGTAGGAACCGCGCGACTCAATCTTGCGGATGGCTGAAAGCAATTCCGGCGCTTCGATTTCTGCCATGGGACGCTGCCCCAGAATGGGGAAGATGTTGCCCTCCAACCGCCGTTTTACATCGCGTATGTGCGATGCGCTCCACACGTGGACTTGCTTCCCATACCATTCCTTCGCAACCGCCTCAAACGAGTTGGCAGCGGGAATCCGTTTGCGCTGCATCTCCATCATGCGCTCCGCTGAGGGGTCAAGGTCATGCTCGCGTTGGGTCTGCATCTTATCGCGGCGCTGGCGGGCCTCCGCTAGACTGACGTGCGGATATTGTCCCAGCGCCAGCAATCGTTCCTTCCCGTCAACGCGCCAGCGAAACCGCCAATGCTTTCTGCCGTTGGCGAACACCCAAAGATACAAACCTTCCCCATCGTGCAACTTCATAATGGATTGCCCTTTGGGGCACTTGGAGTTTTTTAGCTTCGTATCGGTCAACGGTTTTGTCGGCATGTGGTGGTAGACCTGTGGTAGAGTTTTGGGTTTCAGTGGTAGGGTATTTCCTACCACACAACCCTACCACCACTTATGGTCGGATGCAACGGGACGGCGTTGTATCAATCTGGATGCTAATCCCCGCTAAATTCTTGATGTTATGTTGTGGATTGGATGTTGCCGGACATGGCTGGATATAGTTCTGGCGGAGAGGGTGGGATTCGAACCCACGTTACCTTGCGGTAAACACGCTTTCCAAGCGTGCGCCTTCAGCCACTCGGCCACCTCTCCAGTGCAATCAACGGCTTACGCGGACGCGCTTCGAAAAAGCATACACGCCTGGAACCGCGAATGGATCGCTCTATCGAGTTTACGCGAGAATGTCGTGATCTGCATAACGTCTCATCCGTCATACTGGCGCGGTATACGCATGTATTCAAGTGGCTTCCTCCGGAAACGCGCAGGCAAGATGAGCTGAAAGATGTTGTAATGCGAATGCGCGAAAAGGGGCTGAAGAAAACTCCCGCCGAACTCCGCGTGGGGTCATACATCGTTCCACCTCAGCCGCACATCACATCTGTTATTTATTGAGGTGTTCCGCAAGCTACGAAAGGTCGGGAACATGAGTTTTAAAGCCAACGTGCTTAAGGTTATGATCGCATCTCCAGACGAGGTTTCAGAGGAACGAAAGATCGTGACGGGGGCAATTTATCGATGGAACGACGCTAACGCCTCAGTTCGTCAATTGGTTCTGTTGCCGATCAAATGGGAGGCACACAGCACTCCGCAACTCGGGGTTCCTGCTCACACTGTCATCAATCGCCAACTACTCGACGACGCAGACTTCGTGATAGGTATATTTGGCACACCCGTGGGAACACCAACGCAGGAATATATCGGTGGAACTGTCGAAGAAATCAAAAAGCATGTTGCGGCCGGGAAAACGGCTAAAGTCTATTTCTCAGAGGTGCCCAGTGTTCAAAAACGCGTTGATCAAAACCAGCACGCTTTGGTTCAGAAGTTTCGGGAAGAGTTGAGCAGCAGTGGTCTATATGCAATCTACGAGAGTATGGAGCAGTTCAGAGACGATTTCGAGCACCATCTTGCGATAGAAATGAACCACCCAAGATATCGCTGGCTCGAAGTCCCAGATAGAACAGCGGCACACCCACAACCCAAAATGTCTGCTTCCGACGAGTCCCAGAAAAATCATGTAGATGAATTGCTTCGATCCGTGGGTTGTGTGCAACGTGATTTGTTGAGGTTTCTGCTTCTAAAGGGCGGCATCGCCCGAGTGGACGTTATAGCTAAAGCTCACACCGTGAGAAGCGCGTTGGACATGAACAGTCTGATTGGTCCATTGGTACGAAATGGCCTGCTGACGCGAAAAGCGGATCAGATGAACGGGCCTTCATTACTTGCTGTGAATGAGCGAATGATCGAAATTTTGAGGAAGTCGCTTTTTCCGCGTGAAGAGGACGATGCACCATTCTTCGACGGCATCTAGGTTTCTCGTTGCTCATCTTCATCAAGGGCGAGAGTCTATACAGGTCAGGCGAGACTGCTCTTGTGTGATGCGACGAAGGGTCGTATTTCGAGTGCCGACGCCTATCTCAATTCTGGTTTCAGAAGCAAGGGCAGCCGTCACAGAATGAGAGGAAAATGCGGGTCGTAGACAGCGTATCTAGAATGCAATTTTTTGAGGCTCAGGATGCAGAATTTGCCGAGAAATCTATGAGCCAACGGCGGTATACTTCGTGTATATGCCAAAATACTCTGTCGTCGTTCCGTTCCATAACGAAGAAGAAAGTGTCACTGCCCTCTATGACACTTTGAAAGCCGTTATGGAGCAGGTGGGGGACACATTTGAGCTGATCTTCGTCGACGATGGTTCGACGGATCGCACCTATCGTCTGTTGGAGGAGATCACCGCTGTCGATAGCCGCGTGATGGTCGTGAAGCTGCGCCGAAACTTTGGCCAGACCTGCGCGTTGGCCGCCGGCTTCGATCATGCCCAGGGAGATTTTATCCTGGCGATGGATGGTGACCTGCAGCACGATCCGGCAGAGGTTCCGAATTTTCTGGCCAAGCTGGAAGAGGGCTACGACGTTGTGAGCGGGTGGCGGAAAGAACGCATCGACAACTTCATCATGCGTCGCATTCCCTCCCGTTGCGCCAACTGGCTGATGGCCAAGTTGTCTGGCGTCGACATCCACGATTTTGGGACGACCTACAAAGCGTATCGCAGGGAAGTGATCCAGAATATTCCGCTGTATGGGGAGATGCACCGCTTTATCCCCGCGCTGGCTTCCTGGTATGGTGCATCGATTTGCGAGATTCCCATCAAGAACATTAATCGCGAGCAGGGAAAATCACACTACGGCATTTCGCGCACGTTCCGTGTGTTTTTTGACCTGATGACGATTCGCTTCCTGCTGAAGTACATGTCAAGGCCGATGCACTTCTTCGGTTCGCTGGGCGCGACCAGCATGCTGGGCGGTCTGGCGCTGTCGCTGTGGCTGCTGATCATGAAGGTGTTGACGCATCAACACATCATGGATGCGCACGGTCCTTTATTCGTCGTCGCAGGTGTTCTGATTGTGGCGGGAATCCAGCTGCTGGCCGTCGGTCTGATTGGCGAACTATTGGTGCGGCATTTCTATCAGGGGCAAGGGCGTGCTCCGTATACTGTCGACCGAGTCATTCGCTTGAATGCGTCGGGAGAAGCCAGCATTCTGCGCGGAGAGTAAATCTCCGCGCGCTGCATCTTCCGTCCCACCCATTTGAGACAGCCATGAAAGCCATTCAAATTACCAAGACCGGTGGACCGGATGTGACCCACGTGGTGGATGCTGGCGCGTTAGGCTGATGCGTTTGGCCGCATCGAGCGCGGCACGTTCAAGCTGCGCATCCATCAGAGCTTTCCACTTTCTGAGGCTGCGAACGCGCAAGAGGCTTTGAAATCCCGCGCCACAACAGGGAAGCTGCTGCTGCTAGTTCCACAGAGTGACTGTGGAGCTTAACTTTCGCGTTCTCTAGGAACGACGAAAGATGGAGAAAAGGCCGCGTTTTTTTGGCGCTGCGAATTCTTCAGCTTCTTCGAATGCGCGCGCAGGCTCCGGTTGCTCTGGCAACCCTTTGCCTTCAAACACCGCCTCGGGATTTTGGACACACAGGCGTTCCGCAGTTTCCTCTCCATAGTGTTGCGAGAGGAACTCGAAAGCTGTGCTCAACACAGGCGGCCGCGATGTTGTATTGTGGGCGTCGGTGGCAATGACGTGAACCCATCCCCAATCGAGAAGCTCGCGGGCAATGCGCTGCGGTCCGCGTCCAAATCCGCCGGTAAGCGATCCTGCGGTCACCTGAACCAGACAGCCCATGCGCAGCCACTGCGCCAGTTTTTCCGGCTTTTGCATCAGTGTCAGGTTGCGTTCCGGATGGGTGAGAATCGGAACCATGCCAGCGACGGCCATCTCATAAAAGCTGGACGATATATTTTGCGGAATCCCGAAATCAGGAAACTCCACCAATAAATAATTTTTGCCGTTTACCGTGTATTTCGTCGGGTGGGTCAGCGCATCCTCGATATTGTCGAAGCTCAGATGGAAGTCGCAGCCCAGGCCTAGAGTAAGCCGGTCGCCAATCTTCCGTTGCAACTCCGCCAGCAGCGCGGCATTTTCTTCTGGCCGAAAGACGTATTCGCTGTTGGCGTGGGGTGTGCATGCGACGTGAGTAATGCCATCGTTGACGGCAATCTTCGCCATTTCGAGTGATGTCTCTAGATCTCTGGCTCCATCGTCGAGCCCGGGCAGCAGGTGGTGATGAATATCGATCATAGTGTGCCGAACGCCCGTTCCTGTTTCAATCTTGTCCTGCCAGTGTTGCCACCATTGACTGGAAGATACGCAGTCCATCCGCCGATCCGAGCAATGATTCGCTTGACCGGTCGGGGTGCGGCATCATTCCCAGCACATTGCGCCCTTCGCTCAAGATGCCGGCAATGTTCTGGAGCGATCCGTTGGGATTGGCTTCTGCTGCAATCTCGCCGGCGGCCGTGGAATAACGAAAGGCAATGCGGCGCTGCGCTTCCAGTTGCTTCAGCGTGGCCTCATCGCAGAAATAATTTCCTTCCATGTGGCCGATCGGAATCTTCAATACCTGGCCTTCCTGCAACAGATGGGTGAACGGCGAATCACTGGTTTCCGTGCGCAGATAAATCTGCTTGCAGACGTATTTCAAGCCTGAGTTGCGCATGAGCGCGCCGGGCAGCAGGCCACTCTCCGCGAGAATTTGAAATCCGTTGCAGATGCCCAGCACCAGGCCGCCGGAGGCAGCAAATTTCTTGACCGACTGCATGATGGGGGCGAAGTGTGCGATGGCGCCGGTGCGAAGATAATCGCCATAGGCGAAGCCGCCGGGCACAAGAATCGCATCGCAATTCTCGAGCTGTTCGCTTTCGTGCCATAGAAAGACGACCGCCTCTCCCACCACTTCGGAAATGACGTGGTAGGTATCGTGATCACAGTTGGACCCGGGAAAAACAAGCACGCCAAATTTCATTTGCATATAGTTTATCAGCGGATTTTCAGTTGTTATCATCACAGAATTCCGGTGGAAGCTACCCGGTTATTGGTTTGATGTCATGGCATGAAATCCTCAAACGCTGGGGCAGCGGCGGAACGTAAGCCGTCAGTGGGAAAACCCGCAATGAACGAACCGCAGATTCAACGATCGAATCTCCACCCGGCGAGGCTGGGCCCTCCGGCCGCAAAAGCTGGAAGAGCGCTCCTGCATTGGTTGCGAGCGACTTTCATCGACGCCATCCTGGTCGGGATCCTGTGGTTGATTGGATTGTTGTCGCTGCATATTCCACTGGCGCCGCTGTGGGCGGTGATCGCGGCGCTGGTGCAATTCATTCCGCAATACGGAGGCATGTTGGCGTTGATCGGCCCGAGCCTGACTTTGCTCTTCACGAGTGCCGGATGGGAAAAGTTTGGGCTGTTGCTGGGCCTTTACGCGGTTATCGTTATCATCGACCAGCTCGCCCTGCAGCCTTGGATCATGAAAAGAACTACGCGGGTGCCGATCTGGGCGTCGATCTTCGGGCCTATCCTGTTGGGGATCGTGATTCCATTTTGGGGAGTATTGCTGGCGCCACCTTTGCTGGCGGTCATTTTCGCGTTTCGCAAGCCACGGTCACAGAAGGCGTAGACTAGCCACGCCACCCCAACCAGCTCGTTGTAGGAGGCGAACGTGAAATTTGCGAAGATCGTCTTTTGGTGCGCAGGTGTTGGGGGAATTGCCGCCCTGACCCCGGCGTATTTTCTACTGAACTTTCTCAGTGCCAGAGTTCCACCGCCGTTCACCCATCCTGTCTTCTACTACGGATTCCTTGCTGTGGTGCAGGTTTGGCACGCTGCATTCTGCTGGATTGGCACCGACCCGGTGCGCTTCCGTCCGATGATGCCGTTCGCGGTGATGGAAAAATTCGTGTTTGTCTTTGTGGTGATAGTGGTCTGGCTGGGTGGTCAGGCGATATCTGCTTTGCTGCTGGTCGCCTCTGCGGATTTCCTGCTTGGTGTGTTGTTTTTGGCTGCCTTTTTGGAGACGCCAGTCTCTCTGGTAAGGCCTGAATCGGTTCCATGTTAGCGTGATAAAATCGGGGTTTGTGCGGACGACTTGCGACCGCGGCAGCGTCTAAATCTTTATCGAAAGCAGTTCACGAGGGTCTTCCATGTCCGGCCATTCAAAATGGGCCACTATCAAGCATAAGAAGGGCGCGACCGACGCCAAGCGCGGCAAGATTTTCACGCGCCTGATCAAGGAAATTACCATGGCTGCCCGGGCCGGGGGCGGAGATCCAGACGGCAACCCGCGGCTGCGTGGCGCCATTGCAGCTGCCAAAGCGGAAAACATGCCGCAGGACAACATCAAGCGCGCAATCCAACGCGGTACCGGCGAGCTGGAGGGCGCGAACTACGAAGAGATCACCTTTGAGGGCTACGGTCCCGGCGGCGTTGCCGTCATCGTGGAAGCGACGACGGATAATCGCAATCGGACCGTCAGCGAGATTCGCCACGGGTTTTCAAAGAATGGCGGCAACCTGGGCGAGTCGAATTCTGTGTCATGGATGTTTTCAAAGAAGGGCCTGATCTCCGTTGCCAAGTCGGCTGCGGGAGAAGATAAGCTGATGGACCTGGTGCTGGAAGCCGGCGGCGACGATATCCGCGATGAAGGCGATTCGTGGGAAATTATCACCGAGCCGGGTGCTTTCGAGGCTTTACTTGCAGCGGTGAAGGCTGCAAAAATCGAAACGCAGATGGCGGAAGTGACGATGCTGGCCTCGACCTACACCAAGCTCGAAGGCACGGCAGCAGCGCAGATGATTCGCCTGCTGGAAGCGTTGGAAGATCAGGATGACGTGCAGAATGTGTATTCCAACTTCGACATCGATGCCAAGCAGATGGAAGAAGTTGCGGGCTGAGGAAGACCTGTCCTGACACACGTAAAAACTAATTCGTTTGATTCCCGGGCACTCAGCCTGTGCGATAGCAGTGGTACGTTGGAGCGCTCTTGAAGAAGCAGATGGTCGTGTTCGCTGTGTTTCTGCTTGGCTTGGTGCCAGTCTCCCTTTCCCAGACAAGTTCCACGTCTGTTGCCACGGATGTGGGTCAAACTGCGGCCACGGCGACAGTATCCAATGGCGATTTTGTTACGCAGGCAATGAAGCGCGACCCCTGGGAGGGCGGCGTTTTCCTTGATGGAGGCTTCGGGACGTCGGGTGAGACCAGCGATCATTTTCTGAACGCTGGCGTGCGAATCGGCAAAGTGCTGACGAATCCGGCTGGCCCAGGAATTCTTCGCGGTCAGTTCGAATATGCGATCGAGCTGATTCCATACTGGCAGGCTTTCACGCCAAAAGAAACTTACCCGCTTGGACCACAGTTGCCTTCGGTGACGACCGGCGGCACCTACACCGGGCTCAGCATGACGCCGATCATCCTCCGCTGGAACCTGGTTCGCTGGAAGCGCGTGATGCCGTGGTTGCAGGGAGGTGGCGGATTAATATGGACGAATCATAAATTTCCGCCGAATGGTTCGCGCGGCACCAGCGTGTGGAATTTTGAGCCGCAGTTTGGCGTTGGCATCCACTATTTTGTGAAGCCAAACCGAGCTATCACCTTTGGGGCGAATGCGGTCCATATTTCGAACGCCAGCCTGGGAGATGCGAATCCGGGTGTGAATGCAACTGTCCAACTCCAAATTGGCTACTCCTGGTGGAAGTGACAAGCGCGTCTCGATGAATACCAAAGAATCCATAATCGAGTGTGTTCCAAATTTCTCTGAAGGAACCAATGTCGCCGCGGTTCGCGAGATTGTGCATGCCATGCAGGTCGATGGGGTTTCCCTGCTGGACTACTCTCTTGACCCGGACCACAACCGTTCGGTGATCACTCTCGCGGGCGCTCCGGAGCCGGTGATGGAATCGGTTTTGCGGGGTGTGGGCAAGTCGACCGAGCTGATCAACATGACCGCGCAGCATGGCGTGCATCCTCGCATTGGAGCCGCCGACGTTGTTCCGCTGGTGCCGATTCGAAATATTTCCTTGCCGGAATGCGCTGCACTGGCGCACCAACTGGGTCAGGAAATCTGGAAGCGCCATCATGTTCCGGTGTACTTCTATGAAGCGGCGGCGCTGCGCCCAGACCGGCGATTGTTGGAGAATATTCGCAATGGGCAGTTTGAAGGATTGCGGAAAAAAGTGCAGCAGGATGCGGCTAGCCGGCCCGATGTCGGTGGCCCTTCATTACATCCAACGGCAGGGGCGGTTGCAGTGGGAGCGCGACAACTGTTGATTGCCTGCAATGTCTTTTTGAATTCCGGGAATGTCGGCGTTGCGCGTTCGATCGCCCGGGATATTCGCGCAGCAAGTGGCGGTCTGGACGGACTGAAAGCGATGGGTGTGCTGGTCAGTGGAAGGGCTCAGGTGTCCATGAACATTACCGATTTTCGCGCCACTCCTGTTGGCAAGGTGTTTCAGGCTGTGAAAGATGCGGCGGCACAGCTGGGCGCACAACCGGATCGGGTGGAACTGATTGGGCTGGTGCCGGAAGCGGCCGTCGAACCGGGGAGTGAATGGATGCAGTTGGCGACCAACTTTTCGGTTGCCCGGACGCTGGAGAGTAGACTGGAAACACCAATGATTTGGCCATAATTGGCTTAAATGCATGCGCCTGGTGTGACATCGGGAGCTATCGCGCGTCGAAGATGACAGCGCTGTGATACTGACGGGCGGCGACGAGACCGCACCCAAATTCTTGAGGAGATGTACATGAATCGTTGGAGAAAAGTTGTAAGTTGCAGCGTCGTGGCCATTGCCACAGCGACGCTGACGCTGTCGGCCTCGGCATCGCAGCTGGCGACGGAATCCCAGGCTGCCATTCCCAAGGACGTGCAGCAGCTCATCGTCGTTGATTATCAGGCGATGGAGAACTCCGACATTGCCATGAAGCTGCGTGCCAAGGTATTGCCGCCAGAGCTGAAAAGGCTCCAGGACGCGCTGCAACAGTCAGGTATGAACGTGAACCAGAGTGTCGTCCAGCTGGCCTTCGCCTCCTACCGCGTACCAGGCGATGTTTCGTCGCGCATTGTGGGCATTGCTTCGGGACAATTCCCGGTGCAGCAGTTCAATGAGAATTTCAAGAAGCACCACGTGAAGGGCATCCCGGTGCGGAACGAGATGATCTATCCCATGGGCAATACGGGCCTGAGTGTCGTGTTTTTGGATCAGACGACAATGGTCTTCGGCTCGCTGGAGGCGATCAAGGATTCTCTCGACGCCCGAGATGGGATCAAGCCCAGCTTTCTGACAAATACCGCCATGCTGAACCTGCTGCCAGTGCAGCAGGATGAAGCGGTATGGAGCGTTCTCGACCAAAAAGGCACGCAGGAAATGATGAAATCCGTGCTGGGGCAGGCTGCGCAGGTAGCCGACTACAGCACTGTAAAGAATAGCCTCATTGGCTCGCGATACACCATGGACTTCAACCAGGGTGTTAGATTTTCTCTGGATGTTGTCACACCTGATACAGTTACAGCTGCGACTATGTCGTCTTTGATGGGTGCTGCCGCGATGATGGAGAAAATGAACGCCACTCCGACGGAGAAGGAGGCGATCGCGGCGACGAATATCACATCTAGCGGAAATGTGCTGGAAGTGCGCTTCGCCACCTCCGACGATCAGTTTGCTTCGCTGCTGAACTCGCAGTTGTTCCAATCTGTGATCCACTAAGCAAACCGATACTCGGAACGGCGGCAACGCACATTTCAGCGCTGTCGCCGCTATAGCTCGCCCGGTGTGCCTATTCCTCGAACTCGCCCATTTGCATGGTTAGATAGCGCTCATAGCCCAGCTCGCCGATCTGGTGAACCTGGGCTTCCAGCCAGTCGACGTGATCTTCCTCATCTTTCAGCAGCTTGACGAATAGATCGCGGGAACCGTTGTCTTTTTCCGAAACGGCCACCTGGATGGCAGCGTTATATTGCGCAACGGCGGAGATCTCCAGCTTTAAATCGCTTTGCAGCATGTCCTTCACCGTTTTGCCGACGGTGAGATCGAGCGGCTGCATGCTGGGCGTGGCATCCAGAAAGAGAATGCGTTCCATTAAGGACTCCGCGTGTTTCATTTCGCCGATGGATTGTTTCTTGATGTAGTCGGCCAAACGATCGTAGCCCCAGTTTTCGCACATCTCCGCGTGCAGGAAGTATTGATTGATGGCGGTGAGTTCTTCCCGCAGTGCCTTATTCAACTCTTCGATGACTTTAGGAGAACCTTGCATAGTGGCTGGAGTGTAACGCGATATTCACAATCTTGCCAATATAAGACCGGGAAAGTGTCTGGGGCGACGGAGTTGGAAATCCGCATGCATTCCTGAGCGGCGAGTGCGCTGATACTGGAGAGATCAGAGCTAGTGGGAGCCCACAGCTTCGGCGGTGGTGGGATCGATGACGCTCTTGATTTCTGAGACGCGGTTGGCAGGGAATCCGCCGCGGGCGGCGTGCTCCCGCACCATCTCCTCATTGGGAGCAATGTAGACGCAATAAATTTTGTTATCGGTGACGTAGCTCTGCAGCCACTGGATACTTGGACCAAGATCCCGCAGAACCGAGCATGATTTTTCTGCGACACCTTGAAACTGCTCCGGCGACATGGAACCCGCCCCGGGTATTTCGCGTTCGATCAGGAACTTTGGCATGAAAGCCTCCTGCAGGTGAGTGTAGAGCAAATCGGGGTGATCCGGGGGTTACCTGCTGGCTGCGAAGCTACGCTTCATGGTGTTTCCGCCTCCTGTGCCGTGCTGCGCACGCCGAGAACGGGACACCGGGCATGTGAGGCCAGGTTGTAGGCCATGGGACCGGGCAGATGCGACGTCAGGTGCGGGTGGGGAGTCTCCGGAACCGATACGACGATCAGTTGCACATCTCGTTTCAGCGCGGCCTCGAGAATGAGCGACTCGGCCGGCCCGAAATCGACCAGATATCTGGGTTCGACGCCCTGCTCATTTTGCGGCAGACCGTTTTCCAGCAGGCGCATGCGGCAGAATTCCTCCGGCGTCATGCGGGTGGAGAGGGGTTCCTTCCAGATATTCTCGGCGACATGAAAGATGTACAGGTGGGCATCGTACGCATTCGCAAGGGTATACGCATAGTCGAGTGCGGGGCCTGATTCCGCTGCGAAGTCCGTGGCGTATAGGATGCGCTTTAAATCCAAATTTGCCTCGGGATCGATCTCCGCCTGTGGGCCGACTAGCAGCGCGGGGCAGCGGACGGCCTGCGCGATTCCTTCTTCGACCGGCGGCGAGAACATCTTGTGAATTCCATGCCTGCCATGACTGCCAGCCACGATCAGATCGATGTGATGGTTGCCGACAAGAGCGGAAATGACCTCTAAAATATCGCCGTGTTCCAGCAAGATCTGAAATGAAATGTTGGTGAAATGAGTACTCGTCAGCAGAGTCCTGATTCGTTCCTCCGCCGACTGCTTCATCTGGCGCAGAGTCGCGTCCCGTTCACTGGGCTGGATGTGTTGATACTCGTCGGGCGGGATGACATGGGTGACAAAGACCTCGGCGTTGAAGCGGCGAGCGATCGCAGCCGCATAGGGAAGCGCCATGGCAGCGGTGGCGGAAAAATCAGTGGCAAAAAGGATACGCTGCAATCGGACCGGATTATGTGTTTGGGGTTGAAATTTCCGTGGCATGCCAATGCTCCGAGAGGACTCTCTCATTTCTCTAAGATGGTGTTTCCGGTCGGGACGCCTGCAGGCCGGGGTCTTTCGCTGCCGGCAATGGAGAAAAGAATTGCGCCAGCGGCTCGCGAGACTGTGGAGACGCAATCAGGACGAGGCGGTCGTCGGGCTGCAGCACCGTATCGCGGTGGGGAAGGATGACATGCTCCCGCCGCATGACCGCGATAATTTCGAACTGGTACTCCTGCAGCCGTTGATAGAGGGTGGCAATGGTTTTTCCTGCCATGGTACTGTCTGGCTCGACTCGCGCCATTGCGAGCTCTCGCTTGCCGGGCAGGTCGAAGTGAATTCTAGATTGCAACATTCGTAGCAGATCGAGATGGCCGACCTCGTCGGTGAAGGGCATATCTCGCTTGCCCAAAAGGCTGAGCGCGATCTGGATGTGCTCAAGATAGTGCGCAGGGGAGTCCTGTCGGGTAGGCACCTGGCCCTCATACAGGCTGCGGTATTTCAACTTGGCGGAAAGCCTGTCCTGCAAAAGGTAACTTATCATTACTGCCATTCCTGCAGGCACCAGCAAATGGAAGCCGCCGGCCATCTCTGTGACCATCAGCATGGTGGCGATGGGAACGCGGGCAGCGGCGCCGAAGACTGCAGCCATCCCCACGACGACAAAGATTGCGGCGGGCTGATGCAGCACGATTGCGAATGCTCCTCCCAGCATGGCGCCGACATACAGGGACGGTGCGAAGACGCCGCCAGATCCGCCGGAGGAAACGGTGAGAGCGAACGCTGCAATTTTCGCGAAGACAAGGATAAAAAGCAGTCGCAATGCAAGCTGCCCGTTGATGGCCAGTTGGATCCAGCCGTAGCCGCCCTGCAATACCTGCGGCAGCCACAGTGCGATGATGCCGACGCCCAATCCGCCGATCGCGGGTTTCATCCAGTTTGGTACCGGGAAGGCTCGAAACATATCACGTACGCGATAGAAGACTTCCGGCAGCAGGGTTCCGATGACTCCTGCGGCCAAGCCAAGCGCGGCGTAGGAAGCATAGGAAGATAAGTGAGGTGTGGCGATGGCGGGGATGTGAAACAGCGGACCGAACCCGACAAAGAGGCCGTTAACTGCGTACGCCACCGCCGAGGAGCACATGGTGTAGAGAAGCGCGCCGACTTCGAACTCCATATTTCCGTAGAGAACTTCAATGGCGAAGACGCCGGTTCCCATGGGGGAACGAAAGATGGCCGACAGACCCGCAGCCATGCCCGCGAGCAGGAGAATCTGTCGCTGGTGTTCCGTGTGGTGCGTCAGGCGGGCGTAGTAGGAGCCGATTGTGGCTGTGATCAGCGCGATCGGTCCTTCGCGACCCGCTGAGCCGCCGGAGCCGATGGTGATGGCAGACGCCACCATTTTGATTGGCGCGACGCGTGGACGAATGATGCCTTCCTGCTTATGAAATGCATTGACGGCGGCGTCGGTCCCGTGGCCCTCTGCCTCCGGCGCAAATCGATACACCAGCCAACCGGATATCAATCCTCCCAAGGTTGTTACGGCCGGAATCAACCACAATCCATGCGGTCCGATGTGCTGTGTGAGGGTGTGGCCGCTCGCCATTCCAGGCGACTGATAGCCGGCGAGATCATTCAGAAAAAGTCGATCGCACAGGCCGAGCAACCACATGAAGACGCGGGCGCTGAAGGCTCCGAGAACGCCCAGAAACGCAGACTCGAGCAGGAGTCGCGGCTCGCCCTCGCTCTGGAGCGCCTTCATGGCGCCGATTTCCAATGGAGCCAGCAGCAGCGATGAACTGAGCCGCGTCCCAAATGTTTCCGTGTGCCCACAGCAGTGGGGATGCAGTTTTAAAGGTCTCTGGATGGCCGCGAGCCAGGTCAAAGGACCGATTCACGTAAACAAAATTAATGGGCGCGCGTCGCAATTGCCCGCGAATTGGGTGTGTCGCCTGCGAAGCTGCGTGATACTCGACCAGGAGAGGTGGGGGCCCATCTGGGCAGGCGCCAGGGCCTGGTGGCGCGAACTAACGATGGGGATTTTGTGGTGCGCCCCGAGAGATTCGAACTCCCGGCCTTCTGGTTCGTAGCCAGACGCTCTATCCAACTGAGCTAGGGGCGCACAAGGATGTGCGTACTTCGGTAAAAAGCAGCAGTTTCTAACTTATCAGGAGCCGTCTTTCGGCGCAAATGTTTGCGTGGAAGGCAGCCAGTGAGTTTTCGAACGCGTGTTGAGAGGCGTGTAATGGAGACATGCGGGTGTCAACCATCACTCCGATCAAGGGACAGCGTTGATGATGAGCTCCGTCACTGGAGATGCATCCACGATGCCCACCGCAGGCAATTCTGATACACCCGGACGCAAGCGGCGCGACGTGATGGAACTGACCGTGGGATATGGATTGATTCTTCTGGTGATCTGGACGCCGCGCCCGCTGCAAACGGTTCTCTACTACGTTGCCATTGCCGCACTGGCGGCGATGTTCTGGAGGTCGTTCGAGAGTTGGGCGGCCATGGGGCTGCATACGGCAAACTTTCTGCGTTCGCTTTGGATCGTGGGCGTGGCCGTGTTGCTCGCCGCAATCGCTACGCTGGTTGCTGTTCGACTTCACACTTTGCGCGTGCCGGGTAGCCCTGCGGTGTTCTTCGAGAAATTTGGGGGGTATATCGTCTGGTCGTTTGTGCAACAGATTCTGCTGCTCGATTTTTTTCTGTTGCGGTTGCTGCGAGTGATGCCGCGAAGATCGTACGCAGTGGTAGCGACGGCAGGCATCTTTGCACTGGCGCATCTGCCGAGCCCTATTCTGACAACTCTCACGCTGGTTTGGGGTTTCGCCGCGTGCCTCATCTTTCTGCGATATCGCAACCTATACCCACTTGCAATCGCGCATGCGATTTTAGGCATTTGTATCGCCATTACGGTCCCCGGGCCTGTCAGTCATAATATGCGGGTCGGTCTGGGATATCTTCAATATCGGGCGCCTCGGAAGCACTACCGCAGCCAGATTGACCATATCGTATCCACGCACGCGTGGGTGATTGCGGAGGCTCCAACGCGGCGCTGCTGACGCCACGCCCGTCCGTAAAAGATTCCGGCTAAGGCGGCGAGCAGCACGTATCGCCAGTTGAAGTGAATGGCGCGCTTGTTGAAGTGTGCCAAGCCAAACACGGCTGCCGTGAGAAACAGAGCCGGATAGCGACCGATGCGACGCTCCAGCAGGTTCTGCAGCCACCCGCGAAAGAAAAGCTCCTCCGGAGCAGCAATGAAGAAAATGGTGAAGCAAAACGCTACCGGCAATCGCGACAGCCAAGGTGCGGACAAATGCATATGCAGAAAGCCGAGGCTTAATCCCAGGGGAATCGCAAGCGGTGTATAGAAGGCCAGTTCCCGCAAACCAATGCCAAGGTCGGCCCATCTCAGGCGAAGATTGAATCCGACCTCATCCAGTCGCCGCACCACCAGGAATGCCCAGATACCGGCATCGAGAAGCAGAACCTTGTTGAAGACGATAAGATGGGCCGGCCACGCAGGCTGAAACCAGCGAAGATCGACAGCCAGGCCGACGATCGCGAGCACTAGAAAATCGCGCCAATTGCCGTGCTGCGTCGGATCGATGCGCCTTGCCTGCCACATCACGAAGGAAATCGCGACAGGCAGCAGGGCATACGGGACAAGCCATTCCCAGTGGAAGGTTCCAGTCGAAATCGCGACTAATAGATAGGCGATACATAGGGCGGATGGTGCGAAGATCTGAACGCTTGCTGAAATTCGTTCGGTTGCAATTGCCAGTTTTGCGGAGAAGAACGCCGCCGTCAGAAACGGTATCAGCGTGAAAACAGCCGCAATCAGAATCACAGGACTGATCATTGGCAATTACTTCCCATCGTCCAGGCTTAGCGCGCCGAGATTTCAGCGCCAGTGTAACTTGTATCGACGCTGCTGGGCGGCATGGAGATGAGGTCAAGCGGCTGGGCTGGTGTTCCCATCAGGCGAGGCGGCGGGAGGCGGCAGTGGTGCAAAAGAGGAAATCTGCTCGGTGACAGAGAGGCCGGCACGACGAAGCAGTTGGAACACGACCGCGCTGCTGAGGCGGGTAGCATCGTATTCCACCAACACAGTTCGATCTGTCTGGTTGAGGCGCACGCGGCGAATACCGTAGACATCGTAGAGCTCCGCGACCGCGCGCATGGTGTCTTCCGTCGGATGCTGAGCGTAGCGAAACTGGATATCGATGTTTGTGGTCATGTTTCCATCATAAGCTCTGGAGCCGCTGAAGGACGGGCGAGCCACCGCGAGGCTTGAAACGCTTCGTAAACAGGCGCGTCAGTGCTTCGCATTGAGCGTGGCAGCCAAAGTGTCGTAGATCTCCGGATCAGTCCAATCTTGCGCGCTGACATACTTGCGAACGATGTGCCCGGAGCGATTGATCACGTAAGCTTCCGGAATTTGCACCGTACCGTAACGATGCATCACGGCTTGCGAAGGATCGCGAACGGTAGGGAAATCGACGTGGTAGGCCACCAGGAAATTGCGATAGGCCTGCGCGTTGTCGTCGATGCTGACCCCGAGAATATTCAATTGCGGCAGCCGCTGGTGCAGCGCCAGCAGGGAAGGAAACTCCTCCATACAGGGAGCGCAATAGCTGGCCCAGAACGTGACCAGAACCACCTTGCCGCGATATTGGCTGAGGCTCACGGTTTGCGCGCCATCGTGGATCGTGAACGCTGGTGCGACTTCGCCCAGTTCGCGCGGGAGCTGACCGCGGTTGCATCCGGTGCCAAAAGAAAGGGCGCCGATCACCAGGGACAATAACACCAAACGACCGAATGGGCCGCCCCTCGAATTCTGCCGTCTCTGCATGTCATATCTATGATACGAATTTGTTGGATGGATACGAAATCGGACATGACTATTTCGTCGGAATCGGCAGAAACTGGATCGGGCGAGCTGCAGCTTTCAGTAGCGATTCCGGCGCGCAATGAAGCTCAGTCGATTCGGGAGTGCCTCGCCTCGTTGGTGAGCCAGAGCGAGGACGATTTTGCCCTGGGGCACGATTGGGAGCTGATTGTCGTCGACGATGCGTCGTCGGATGCGACCCGTCAGATTGCAACGGAATTCTCTGGCGTGACCGTGCTGGAAGCGCCGCCGCTGGCGGAGGGCTGGACCGGCAAGACGAACGCGCTGTGGTTTGCGGCGCAGCAGGCACGGGGGAAGTGGCTGTTGTTCACGGACGCGGATACGGTGCATGAGCCCGGCGACTTGCGGCGTGCCATCCACGAAGCGGAGCGGTACAAGGTTGCGATGCTGTCGTATTCTCCGCGGCAACTAGTGCGCGGTGTGTTGCAGCAGACGCTGATGGCGCTGATCTTTGCCGATCTGGCGCAGACCTATCCCCCGCGGCTGGTGAATCTATCCGACTCGCGCATGGCGGGAGCCAATGGACAGTTCATTTTGATACGACGGAACACGTATATGCGCGTCGGGGGCCACAAAGCGGTCCGCGGCTCGTTGATTGAAGACATGGAACTGGCGCGGCATACAAAGCATGCGGGAGAATCTCTGCGCCTGCGGTTCGCAGCCGATGCTGCCAGCACGAGAAGGTATGGTTCGCTGAGTGAGACCTGCGCCGGGTGGAGAAAAAACCTGGCGCTGCTGTTTCCGGATGCGTTGACGCGCGGCCTGTGGAAGCTGTTTCAGGCGGCGCTGCTGTTCGGGCTGCCGCTGCTGGGAGTTTGGCTGTACCTTACAGTCGCGCGAACACCCGTCATCTGGGCCGTTGGATTATGGTGGGCGTGGCGGGTGCGCGTTCACTACGCCAATACCGCGAAAGCGCATTTCCCGGTCACGGATGTTCTATTGTCCCCGCTGGCGTTGCCGCTGTATGCCTGGTTGCTGATTGATAGTTGGATGCAGCAACATGTTCGGCATCGAGTCACCTGGAAAGGCCGCGAGTACAAGGCCTGAGCGGCGAACCAATCGCGTCAAATAGAGCTACAAAATAGTGTGTCATGGCGGTAGCCCCATGAATCCAATATCCTAGACCTATGGTGCTTCTGACGCGCAAGGCGGAATTTTCCGCAGCTCACTACTACTGGAACGACGCCTGGTCGCAACAGGAGAACGAGAAAGTGTTTGGCAAGTGCGCCAACCGCAATGGACACGGACACAACTACACGCTGGAAGTGACGGTGGCGGGCGAGATTGATCCGGTGTCGGGGTTCGTTGTCGATTTGAAGGCGCTGAAGGACGTGATAGAGCGCGAAGTGATCCAGGTGTACGATCATCGGCACTTGAACCTGGAGGTACCGGAATTTCGCACGATGATTCCAACGACCGAAAACATTGCGATTGCGATCTGGAAGCGCCTGGAGAAGAAAATTGTGGGCGCGCGCCTGCAGCGTGTGCGGGTGTATGAAATGCCGGAGCTGTTCGCCGATTATTGTGGAGAGTGATGAAAGCTTATTTGACCCGGCGGTATCGCATAAGCGCTTCGCATCGCTTGCACACGGAGTTGTTTTCTGCTGAGAAGAATGAAGCCGTGTATGGGAAGTGCAACAATCCTCACGGGCATGGGCACAACTACACTGTAGAAGTGATGTTGAGCGGGGAAGTGGATCCTGTAACCGGCATGGTTTGCAACCTGGGCGATCTGGATGGATTCGTACGGCGCGAGATTGTCGACAGGTTCGACGAGCAGAATCTAAACCTGGACAGAGGTTTCGAAAACATTGTTCCTACGACGGAAAATTTGTGCGTAGAAATTTACGGCATCATACGCGCGGGGTTTCGCGATGCAAAGCTGGAAAGAATTCGCGTGGAAGAGACCAGCAACAATTATTTTGAATATGCCGGGTAAACGGTAAGTGCGCGTTAGGGTATAGAGAATTCCGCGCAGGTGAAATGAAAGGTTGTTCAATGGCAGAGCCAGTTTTGCTACAGCAGTCCACAGAAAATACGTTAGGCGAGTTTTCTACGGCGGATCTTTACAGGGAATTGATCACCCGATTTGGCGAAGATCCGACGCGCGATGGTTTGTTGCGTACGCCGGAACGTGTGCAGAAGGCGATGGAATTCCTGACCAAGGGCTATCGGCAGGATGCCGGCAAGATTCTGCGCGGCGCGATGTTCGACGTGGACTATGACGAGATGGTGATCGTGAAGGATGTGGAGATGTTTTCGTTGTGCGAGCATCACATGCTGCCATTTTTTGGAAGGGTACACGTGGCCTATATTCCTAACGGGAAAGTGATCGGGCTGAGTAAAATTCCGCGGTTGGTGGATGTATATGCGCGAAGGCTGCAGGTACAGGAGCGGCTCACGCGTGAGATTGCCGACGCGATTCAAGACGCGATTCAGCCGCAGGGAGTGGGCGTCGTAATTGAGGCGCGCCACTTGTGCATGATGATGCGCGGAGTGGAGAAGCAGCATTCCTCAACCGTGACCTCCGCCATGCTGGGAGCATTTCGCAACAATCAGCAGACGCGCCACGAGTTCTTATCCCTGGTGCATGGCCGAGGGGAGAACGGAATCTGAAGCAGTCGGCTGACGCACATTGCCTTAGGCTTTCTCTCTCGCCTCTACACTTGTGTGGTGACTCTCACAGTTGCTTTGAATCCAACCCATGAACGGTCTCTTAATCGTCAACAAGCCGGCGGGGATGACGTCGCACGACGTGGTGGCGACGGTGCGCAAGTTGACGGGAGAGTCGTCCGTGGGCCACCTGGGTACACTCGATCCGATGGCAACCGGAGTGTTGCCACTGCTACTGGGACGCTTCACGCGACTCGCACAATTTTTCAAGCAGGACAGCAAGCGCTATACCGGAACAATTCGATTCGGCTTTGCGACCGACACCTACGATGCGGATGGCGAAGCGATGGGCCAATTCGTGGATCCAGCATTGACGCTAGAAGAAATTCGCCTGTTTGCAGAACAGTTCCAAGGCGAGATCGATCAGATGCCGCCGCCCTATTCCGCCAAAAAATCACAGGGAGTCCCGGCGTATAAACTGGCGCGACAGGGAAAGCCGGTAGATCTGCGTCCGGTTCGAATCGAGATTCGTCGATTTGAAATTTCCGGCTACGACGCACCGATGGCGCCGTTTGTGGTTGATGTTTCCTCGGGAAGCTACATCCGCTCGATCGCGCACGAAATGGGACAGTTGGCCGGATGCGGCGCTCATCTTGCCAGCCTGTGTCGCGTCCAGGCTGGAGAATTTACGCTGGAGCAGGCGTCGACGTTGGAGGAAATTGATGCCTGGCAGAAAGAGGACTCGCTGGTGGAGCGGTTGCCGCATCCGCGCTGCGTATTGCCGGAGATGCCTTCGGTGACGGTGGATGAAAATACCGCGTCGAGGCTGAAAAATGGAATGGCATGCAATTTGCCGGAATATTCCAATGCACCCTTCGTCAAGATATTCACCGATCAGCGCGAATTGTTTGCCATTGGACGTCGAGTGGCTGGAACGTTGATGCAGCCGATGGCCGTACTAGGCTAGTGCGCGTCCGCTCGGGCGCGATCATGCGCAGGTTTATGCAGCATCGGTAACAGCAACGGGAGAAAATTCTTCGCCACCTGTTTGCAGCCTTGCGCAGTCGGGTGGATGCCGTCGCCTTGCATGGAGCCGGGAACGCCGTAGACGCCTTTCAACATAAAGGGAAGCAGCGGCACGTGGTAGGTCTTTGATGCTTTGACGTAGATGGCATTGAATTTTGCAATGTAGTCGCTTCCATAGTTAGGCGGCAGCGTAATACCGCCGAGGATCACCTTGGCATGCGCATCCTGCATAGCGGAAATGATGGAGAACAGGTTCATTTCCGTATCCCGGATGGGCAGACCGCGCAGACCATCGTTACCGCCGAAGGCGACGATGACGATGGACGGATGAAACTGAAGCACTTCAGGAATGCGGAGGACGCCGTCTTTGGAAGTATTGCCGCTGATTCCGAGATTGACGACGCGATATCGATATCCACGGGCATTCAGGTCGCGTTGCAGGTCGGCGGGATAGCTTTCGTTGTGAGCGACGCCAAGCCCAGCGGTCAGGCTGTCGCCGAAGGCGACGATGGTAGGACGCTGCGAGTCGGATGGCACGGACGGATGCTGCGTCGCCGAGACAGGCGTCGACGCTGGGGCTGTTGATTCGGTGGAGGTGGGACGTTGCGGTTGCGAGATTGAACTATTGCAACCGAGAAGCCATGCGATCATCAAGACAGAAGAGAATATTGCTTTCAAATCAGATTTCATCGACACCACACTCACCCATGCCCTCTGAAACTCACGCTATTATCGCAGTCCGCGGATTGAAAAAAACTTTGCGCAGCGGATCGACATCTCTTGAAATTCTGAAGGGAATCGATCTCAGCATCCCGTCGCGTCAGTTCGTCGTCATCATGGGTGCTTCCGGCAGCGGGAAAAGTACGCTGCTTGGACTACTTGCTGGATTGGATGCGCCCACCAGCGGCACGGTCACAATTGATGGAGAGGAAATTAGTCACTTGAGCGAGGACGCGCTGGCACAGATTCGCGCCACCAAGCTTGGTTTCGTTTTTCAATCCTATCAATTGATCCCCACGTTGACGGCGCTGGAAAATGTTTTGCTGCCGCATGAACTGCATGCCTCGGACGATGGAAAACCTCGGGCGCAGGAACTGCTGGCGAGTGTCGGACTGGCAGAACGAATCCACCATTATCCAGTGCAGCTGTCCGGAGGAGAGCAGCAACGAGTGGCGCTGGCGCGGGCGTTTATGTTGCGACCGCCTGTAATTCTGGCGGATGAACCGACAGGCAATCTGGATTCCGCAACCGGAGCACGCGTAATGGAATTGCTACTGGAATTAAATCGTCGGGAAGGAACCACGCTGGTTCTGGTGACGCACGATGCCGGTCTGGCCGCGCATGCCGAACGTAAAATCCTGTTGCGGGACGGGCAGATTGAGGCGGATGAATTGTGCCAACCCCTCACGCAGGATTTCGGGGCGGACGCATGAAGGCTTCCCCTGGAGAGTTGGTATGGGGCACCGCGTGGAAAATTGCGTGGCGCGATCTGCACGCTTCCTGGATCAAGTTCACGTTCGTCGTGATTGCGGTAGCGCTGGGAGTGGGGTCTCTGACGGGCGTGCGCAGCTTCAGCCTTGTCTTTCAGGGGACCTTGCTGGCGCAGGCGCGCACCCTGATGGCCGCGGACTTGTCGGCCCGGGATTTTCATCCATTCACCGATGAGCAACTGACTGCTCTTGATCGTCTGCGAGCGCGTGGGGTTGACCACACGCTGGTGACGGAGACAGTGTCGATGGCGTCGACAGCGACGAATCCGGATCCGGTGCTGGTGTCGTTGAAAGCGGTCGATCCGTCGAAGTATCCGTACTACGGCACGGTGGTGCTGGCGTCCGGCAAGCGGTTGCGCGACGTGCTACATGACAATACGGCCGTGGTGAGCGAAGAATTTCTGCTACGCGATCACTCTCATGTGGGCGATACGCTGCATGTGGGGAACAAATACTTCACGATCGCCGATGTGTTGCGATCGGAGCCGGATAGAATTTCGTCATCGTTCAGCATTGGCCCGCGAGTCATGATCACTCAGTCTGTAGTGCCTGCGACGGGACTGGTTCGCCCCGGCAGTCGCGCATCGGAGCGCATGCTGTTTCGCTTGATGCCGCAGGCGGCGCAACATGGCATGGATATTTCTATCCTTCGCAAAGAGGTGGAAACGATTTTGCCGCAAGCGCAGATTACTGATTATCGTGAGGCCAATCCGGCGCTGGTACACGGCCTGGAACGTTCGACAGCCATGCTGACGCTGGTCAGCCTGGTGACAATGGTATTGAGCGCGATTGGCGTGGCAATGGCGATGCATGCGCATCTGCAGCAACGGCTGGAAACCATCGCGATTATGAAAGCGCTGGGTGCGCGTTCTTCGCAGGTGATGCGCATTTATCTGCTGCAGACGCTGTTCCTCGGAGTGGTAGGAGCGTTGTTGGGCGTGGCTGCCGGCTTTGGCGTGGCACGCGCATTTCCTGTCTTACTGGAGCGATTGGTGTCTTTGCCGGTGGAGGGACGACTCGCGTTCTCGCCGGTGGTGATCGGATTGTGCACCGGAGTATTGACGACCTTGCTGTTCACCTTGCCGCCGTTGCTGGAGATTCGCAGCTTTCGCCCGTTGCGGATTTTACGGAGGAATGTTGAACAGGAGCAGGGAACTCGCCTGGCGAATATTTTTCCGCGCGATCCGGTGCAGCTCAGTTCCATTGCGATCATCTTGGTCGGCCTGGCCGCAATTGCCAGCACGCTGACGGAGTCGACCATGGTGGGCGAGTGGTTTGCCGGCGGACTGCTAGGGGTGCTGGTGGTTCTGCTGCTGGCTGCCTCCGGATTACTGGCGGCGGTGCGCTGGATGATGCAATGGCAGCGTAGGCGATTCAGCCCGATGGTGCGTCAGGGGTTGGTCAATTTGCAGCGGCCCGGGAACCAGTCGGCGGCCGTGCTGACGGCACTTGGATTGGGCGTCATGCTGATGATGACAATCTATTTTGTGCAGCACGCCATTGTGCAGGATCTGCAGATGAACAGCGGATCGCCGACTGTGCCGAATGTCTTTCTGGTGGATGTGGGTGCGGACGAATTGGCAGGCGTGGAAAAGTTGATCGCCGCGCAACCTGCCGTGAAAGGCAGTCTGGAGACGATTCCGATTGTTTCCGCGCGGATCTTGTCCTTGAACGGAGTGCCGACGGATCAATTGCGTATCCAGCATTATCCGAAGCGGATGCTGCGTTCGACGGCTCTCACCTGGGCGGACACGTTGCCAGCGGGTGAAAAAGTTTTGCACGGTACATGGTGGAAAAAGACAAGTGATAGGCCCCAGGTCGCCGTCAGTGATTCGACTGCGAAAGCTTTGCACTTGAAGGTGGGATCCAATATCGGATTTGCGACCGGGGAAAAGACATTTGTCGCCGCCGTAGTTGCAATTGTGCGTGCGGATGGAGATCACATCTACGCGCGCAGCCAGTTCATTCTGCCCAGCCACGTGCTGGTTGGGCAGCCGGTGGTTTGGTACGGTGCGTTCCATGCGGATCCGCTGCGCGTCGGCGACGTGGAGAAGAGCCTGTTCGCGGCTTATCCCACGGTGACCGTGATCAACATGGCGGACGTGCTGGAGGTGGTGCGCAAGGTGGTGGACCAGATTGCGATGATCTTGAGGTTTGTCGCGGGATTTGTCTTGCTGGCCGGCGGAATTATTCTGGCGTCAAGCGTGACAGCGACGCGCTTTCAACGCGTGCGCGAGGTTGCAATCCTGAAGTCGCTTGGTGCGCTTCGGGCGCAGGTGATCCGCATGCTAAGTATCGAATTTCTAATGCTGGGCGGCATTGCCGGTCTTGCCGGAGTGTTGTGCGCGCTGGCGTTGTCGAGTGTGCTGCTGGACAGGTTGGATGTTAGCTTTCATCCGAATTGGGCCATTTCATTGGGCGCGATGATCGCGGCGGCGATTCTGGCCAGCGTCACCGGATGGCTGGCATCCTATCGCATTCTGCAACAGAAACCACTTGAGGTGCTGCGTGAAGAATAGAGAGAATCGCTGCGGTACGGAAGCTTTCCCATTCGACCGCAAGCGATTGACCGAAAAGCGCGCGGCCAATATATTCAGTAAGGACGCTTTTTCTGCATGTGTCTCCGCACTGCCCCTTCGTTCAATGGTAGGACAGCTGACTCTGAATCAGCATATTGGGGTTCGAATCCCTGAGGGGCAGCCAATCCGATGCTGCTGGCGGCGGGTTCGGATGCGTTTGATGACGCTAGCCTGACACACCTGCTGCTGGATCTGCGAGGCGATGAATCACTTTTAAGCTTCTTGGAAGTTAGAGAATCAGCACTACCGTTGCTTGCTTTTCTGAAAGGCCGTTCAGGCCGCGGCCACCTTCTTCGCGAAAAATGCGCTGGGCAAGCCGACGAACAGAGCGTGGCCGATGACACCGCTGACCAACGCCGCAGTCGTGATCGGGCTGGGAGCAACCGCGGTGAGCGGCAGCACCAACAGGTTCATCACTGTCCACACGGCAGCGCCATACAGCAGTCCCAGGAGTACCCACTGCGTACGCAACACAGCAAGGATACAGGCTATCTGAGACGTACCTGCAAGAGGCCTTTTCGTTTGTCTCAACGCCGACTCGGGATCGGCATATCGGGGTTCGAATCTTTAGTGAGTTGGGCTTTTTGATTGTCAGTGTCCACGAACAGATATCCAAGTGCATCTGGGCAGATGTTGCCGAACTCTGGCCGCATGTTCGTAGGGGATGAAGCCGATTTTCAATTGCGCCCACATCGCCGTGCCGGGCAAATCGAGGGAGCTGATTCTGTCGCAGATTTCGCGAAGAATCGGCCCCTCTGCCGCAGTGAATCTCTCACTTCTATCTCGCCAGGGCTTCTGCCGCAACCCTCTGTGCGCTCACCGCATTCAGTTTCTCAATCGACTCAGCATCCAGCTTCAGCCGCGCTGCTTCAACCAGATCGGCGAGTTGCTTCTCATTTGTCGCGCTGGCAATTGCAGACGTAATTCCGGCCCGGGCAAGCAACCAGGACAGCGCCACACGAGCCGGAGTCGATCCGTGAGCATGTGCCACTTCATCCAGTGCCGCCACCACCGCGAATCCGCGGTCATTCAGGTACTTTTGCACCATCGCTCCCCGCGCGGCCTTCTCCGTATCCTTCTGGCTTCGATACTTTCCCGTCAAAAACCCTGCTGCCAGAGAAAAGTATGGAATCACACCCAGCTGGTACTTCTCCACGACAGGCAGAAGGTCCGATTCGAAATTCTTGCGCTCCACCAGGTTGTAGTGGGGCTGCAGCGAGATATAGCTTGCAAATCCATGCTTGCGGCTCGTCTCAAGCGCTTCCGCCAAGCGCGCTCCGCTGTAATTTGACGCGCCGATATACCGGACTTTTCCCTGCTTCACCAGTTCGTCAAAGGCGCCCAGCGTCTCTTCCAGCGGGGTTTCCACATCGTCTGTGTGCGCTTGATAAATGTCGATATAGTCGGTTTGCAACCGGCGCAGAGAATCGTCAACTGACTGCCGAATGTGGGCCGCTTTCAATCCCTTTTTACCATCACCCATATCCATTCCGACCTTCGTCCCCATGATCACATCCTTGCGCTTCCCGCTTTTCGCAAACCACTTGCCAAGAATCGTCTCCGACTCGCCGCCCTTGTTCCCTGGAACCCAGCGGGAATATACATCGGCGGTATCCACAAAGTTCAGTCCGGCATCGAGCGCTGCGTCCAACTGCCGAAACGCTTCCGCCTCCGGCAGCGTCCACCCGTAGACGTTTCCACCTAGACAAATTACCGGCACCTCAGGACCGGCAATACCCAGCTTCCGTTTTTCCATCGGTGATTCTCCTCTTTGATTAGAGTCTGCAAAGCCGCAAAAAGACGCATACCACCTGCGTGTGAGCGATATATCTCGAACTCCGGTTCATCCCAAATCGGCGCCGCACCTCGGGATGCAAGTCTCGAATAGTTGCGAACGATGCTGAAAACCTTGTGTGGTGTCTTTACGAAGAAGCGATGGACTTTTGCATCAGATTCAGATTGCTGCTTCCAGTCGCAATTCGGCCTCATTCGCGGCAGGACGGCAGATCCCGAATCGTGCCATCTTGTAGAGCAGCGTGGTGCGCGGCAAGCCGAGCTTTGCAGCTGCACCATCTGATCCGCCCACTACCCAACCCCGGTCTTCAAGTGCACACAGGATCGTGGTGCGCTCGACCTCCTTCAGAGTAGTTGGAACCGGGGAAAAGTTGGCTGCTTGTGACTCTGGCATCGGCAGGGGATTCGACAACACTCCTTCCTTAGAAAGAATCACGGCTCTCTCGATACGATTTTGCAACTCGCGTATATTGCCCGGCCAATCGTAAGAGCAGAGTGCAGACATCGTTTCACGAGGAATGTGGTTGATATGCTTTCTCACCCGGCCCCCAACAATCTCAACAAAGTGCTCTACGAGGGCTGGAATGTCCTCGCGGCGCGCACGCAACGGTGGCACCATAATCGGAAACACATCCAGACGGTAGTAGAGGTCGCTGCGAAATTCGCCTTGCTTCACCATCTCCGCCAGATTGCGGTTGGTCGCGGCGACCAGCCGAACATCCACTCGATGAGTTCGATTGCTGCCCAGGCGTTCGAACTCCTGTTCCTGCAGTACGCGCAAAAGCTTCGGCTGCAACGCCGCGGGAATGTCGCCGACCTCATCCAGGAAGAGCGTGCCTTTGTCGGCCAGTTCGAAACGGCCGATCTTTTGCGCGATCGCCCCGGTAAACGCACCTCTCTCGTGACCGAACAATTCACTTTCCAACAGATCCAAAGGAATGGCAGCGCAATTGAGTTTCACAAAAGGGCGCCCGCTTCGCGAACTGGCGTTGTGAAGTGCATGTGCGACGAGTTCCTTGCCGGTGCCTGTTTCGCCTTCGATTAATACGGTCGAATCGGTAGGCGCGACGTCTCGCACTTGTTCGAGCACGCTTTCCAACGCAGGGCTGCTGCCGATGATCTGCTCAAATACACGCGGGGGAGTATATCGGTCGTAGCTATTGAACATCTGCGACGCGCCCATTGTGACCTCCTGCTGTTTTGACTTCTAATGTCATTGCCGTTCTCCATCGATCCATTCGCGGATGTACGCTGGGCAATTCCTGAGCTGGATGCCGCCTGTCTCCCAGCGCCTGAGAAAGTTGACAACTTCCTGGTCCACCAATCTCAGGTCTTTCAAGTCAAGAACAATGCTGTGATCTCTGGCTACTTGACTGAGCAGCGTTTCCAACTCACCCACATTGTCTGCGTCCATTCGGCCGCTGAGATTAAATACCCCCTCTTCGTCGACTACCCTCGTGATCTTCAGCATCTGCGCCCCACAATGATGCGAAAGAATGCAATCGTAGGTCCAAGATCAAAGTCTTGAAAACATGGGTGTCGATGGCGAAATAATTTTCTAAATTTCGAAAATTAACGAAATTTAAGAAATTTTCGGGGCTTTGAGGAAGTCGACAGTGAAATTCTTCAGCTGCGATGTGTCGGGGGAAATGGAGATTTGTAGCGATTCTTGTCGATCTTGAGCGACCTGATCTTTGAGTCCAGGGTAGAGCCTGGAATGCCAAGTTTGACCGCCGCGCCTGAGGGTCCTGACACCCTGCCGCCACTCTCGCGCAGGGCAGCCTCAATCATCTCTTTCTCTCTTGAGGCGAGGTCTTGAGATAGTTCCCGCCGTTCTTTCGGCTCGCTCGCAAGGGGCTGCCGCGAAAGCCAACTCTCATCGACGGAGAAGCTCTCCGTGTCGCGCACGATGACCGATCGCTCGATGACATTCTGCAACTCACGAATATTTCCCGGCCAGGAGTACGACTGCAGGAGTGCCAGACTTTTCTTGTTAACGCTGCGGATGTTCTTTCCTGCTTTCTTCGCAAAACGGTCGATGAAGTACGCAGCCAGCACCGGAATATCTTCCTGACGTTCCCTCAGGGGAGGAACCTCGATTGGAAAAACATTGAGCCGGTAGAAAAGGTCGCTCCGAAATGTTCCGGCGGCGATTGCTGACTGGAGGTCGCGATTGGTGGCGGCAATCACTCGAACATTGGTCCGGATGGAACCTGTTCCACCGACACGCTCAAACTCGCGCTCCTGTAGCACTCGCAACAGAGCGATCTGGGTCTCGGCGGGGAGCTCGCCGATTTCATCAAGGAAGATGGTGCCTGCTTCGGCCAATTCAAACCGTCCTAAGCGCCGCTGAATTGCCCCCGTAAAGGCACCCTTTTCATGGCCGAATAATTCCGACGCGAGCAGATCACGAGGAATGGCGGCACAGTTCACACTGACAAAGGCACGCGAGGAACGTTGCGACCGTTTGTGGACCGCACGCGCGATCAGTTCTTTGCCAGTCCCTGTTTCGCCGGTGATGAGAACGGTGGAGTCGGTAGGAGCAACCTTAGATACACGAGAGAGTACCGCGCGGAGGGCGCGAGAAGTGCCGACGATCTCCTCGAACATCGAGGCCCTATCGATCTCCTCGCGCAGCGCGACGTTCTCATTCTGGAGTCTCTGCTCCGTCTGCTTGCGATCCTCGATGTCAGTCCCAGAGACATACCAATTCCTGATACGTCCTTGCTCATCTCGAAGCGGGTTATAACGGAACAGAAACCAGCGGTACGTCCCGTCTTTTCTCCGTAAGCGAAGTTCGGCTTCGTGGGGGATGCCGCTGAAGAATTTGCTTTGAGTCTCGCTCATCATGTGCTCCCAATCATCGGGATGCACAGGCCCGCGATTGTCGCCGCTCTGCCATTGCTCGAGGTTAAGGCCAAGATAATCGAGCATTGCCTGATTTGAATAAATGCGAGTGCGATCAGGTCCTAATACCGCGACCTGCTGCGGCGTGAAATCCAGAATGTGACGAAGCTCGTTTTCGCTTTGGCGGATATTATCTTCTGCCAGCTTACGCTCGGTAACATCGATTCCGGTGCCCACGAATTCAATAAGATCGCCGGAGAGCCCGAGAATCGGATGCCCAACTGCGTGGATATCTCTGATTTCGCCGCCGGGATGAATGATTCGGTAGTCCACCTCATACTCCCCGCGTTCGCGCGTCGCTCGCTCTAACTCTTCCGCAACGATGGGTCGATCATCTGGATGAATGCGTTGAACGAATGTTTCGAAGGGTGGCATACCGTCTGCCGGGTCAAAACCCAGCAGGCGGAAGCACTCATCGGACCAATATCTATTTTCGCCCGTACCTGGGGTCCATGCCCAACTGCCGGTATGGCTGAGCCTCTGCGCTTCTGCTAAATATGCCTCGCTCTCCCGAAGCTTTATTTCCGCCTGCTTTGCTGGCGTAACGTCTGTCACGGCGCCCACAAATTCCAGATTGCCCGCTGAAGTTTCCAGTGCACGACCTGCGACGTGAACGTGCTTTAGTCTGCCGTCCTGCGCCAGGGTGCGATATTCGAAATCAAAATCTCTTCTTTCGTTCGTCGCGCGGTCAATGGCTTGCCGGACATGTTCTCTGTCGTCGGGATGAATTCGCTGAAATAAAAGCTCCATCGTTGGCTTAACGGTTCGATCGAGCTCAAAGATCTTGTAGGTTTCCTCCGACCAGTAGATCTCGCCGCTCACAACATCTCTACCGAAACTTCCGGTATGGCTGATGCTCTGAGCTTGAGCAAGATAAGCCTCGCTGCTCTGAAGGTCAGAAAAAAGAATCGCGTTCTCGAGCGAAATTGCGGCTTGCGAAGCCAGCAACTCCAGCACTGCCACTCTGTCCGCCGTGAAGGCTCCGGGAGTTAGTTTGTTCTCGAGATACAGCGCGCCGACAAGCTTGGTTTGTTTGACGATGGGCAGGCACAACACGGATTTGGGGCGCTGCCTACGCACATACTCGTCCTCCGAATACAAGTTCCAGACCGAAGCATCGTCAAGGCCCACGCGCTCCCCTGTCCGGATGACGTACTGAAGCACGGATTTGGGGAGATCAAGCGGCGTAATTCCAGACTGCCGCACCGTGACGCCAACTCTGCCGTGGCTTGTACTGGCCACCGCCTCGATCCGCGGCTCATCGCCGCGCAGAAGAATCAGCAGACCTCGCTCCGCCCCTGCATGCTCTAGCGTGAGGCGCATGAGCTTCTCGACGAGCTTGGCAAGCACAATTTCGCTCGAGAGTGTTTGTGAGGCCTTGACGATCGTCTCGACATCCAACTGGCCGACTGGCGTGCCTACGCTGGATGAGTTGGAAGCGTGGACGTGTTCCGCACGGAGGTGCGGATAGAGTTCGTCAAGCTGTTTCACCTTGCCGAGCGCGCCCCAGCGGTCGTAGCAGTTACGCGCGTTGCGTAGATACATGTGCGCGATCGCTTCCAAGCCGCGCGCCGCATAGAACCGCACTGCCGCCTCATGAGCCATGCCCTCGTTCTGTACAAAACCGTTTTCGCGAGCGGACTGAATGGCCTGCTCGTACAGGTGCATTGCGTCGGTATCTCTCCCTTCCAAGCGGGCGATCTCGGCCGACACTAATGCGTACTTGTCGGTGAAGGTTGGAGGGTAATTTTCAGCCCACTCGCGCAGTTGTTCCTGGTGCGTCGTGAGGAGATCGCGCCATCCTGCCTGCTCGTCCACAGGAGAGTTCTTGTAGCATGCCGCCACCGACAAAGCCGCATAATAAAAGTAGTCGAGCAGTTGGATCTGGGCGGCTACGGCTTGAAGCAGTGGCTTCACCTTGGCGGCAGCCGCAACCGCCTCGGCGTACTCCCCGGATAAGTATCGCGCCTTCAGCTTAAGGATCCAGTACCAACAGATCGTCATGGGCCTCTGGTTTCCAGGCAGCTGTGTCCCGAACGAGATCTCGTCGAATTGCTCATCGCTGAAGGTGGAAAGGGATGCGGTACGACCCTGCATGGCCGCGATGAAACGTTGTTGGCTTCCGACGATGTTTGCGACGTCCTCATACTTGGCTTGCCGGGCTAAATCCATTGCCATCTCAGATTCGCGAACGACCGCGTCAAGTGGATCGTTTCGGAGGAAAAGGCCGGTGACAGTTTGAAGCATGCTAAAGCAAGCGAGGGTTAGATCGCCCGTCTCAATCACGGAGCGAGAGTTCGCCCGCATGAGGTCGATCGCAGTCGTGATTGGCTGCGTCCAAAACGCGACCCTGCCCATCGCATAGTAAACGTGCGCACGGTGGGCGATATAGCTGTGCTTCTCCACCAGGTCACACCCGAGTTTGGCGAGGCGGTATGCGTCGCGGTACCGGTGAAAGACTGGCCCGAGTATCGTTCCCAGATATCCATAGGCGTGCGCGGATGCACCACTGGTCCCGTACTGCATGCTGAGCTTCACCACTCGGCAAATCTGCAGGCAAGAAAGATGGAAGTCGGTCAAGTATGCAGCGGGAGTAAGGTCCAGGAACACCTGCATCGCGGCTTTCAATTCCGGATCGGTCATTAGCGGCAGATCGATGAGGCTCTCGATCGGGCGCCCATCGAGGGTTTGCCAGACCATTTCGTATTCTGCCTGGACCTGCTCCCAGGTTGGGTGTGCAGGAAGGTCAATGCCCAATAGACGCAGGCAGGCAAGCCCAGTGTCTACGGCTTGGGGGTATTCTCCCTTGATGGCGTGCAGCTGGATCTTAAGGTGGTGGACAGCCGCCTGGTCGAGTTTGGTCGCTGCGCGCCGCAGCAGTTCAGCCATCAGCTGCTCGGATTCTTCGAAGTTTCCACTCAGAAGGTTGCACTGCGCGCATTCGAGCCACAGGCTGAACGTCACGTCGTAGTGACTGATCCAGTCTCCTTCGCACAACAGCGCCATACCGGCCGAAAAATACTGGCGCGCCGAAGCATAGGCAGCGGACACCTTGGCCTTCCTCCCGGCTCGCAAGTCGATCGCTGCCACCCGCACTTTCTCGTCCCGATCGACCAGCAGTGCCGCGCCCCGATTGAACTGGTTCGCGACATCAAACACATGCTCATCTAGCTGGGCCTCCGACATGCGCGCTAACAGCCCGCGGCCGATGCGCAGATGCATAATGGCACGGTGCTCTTCGGGAATTAGTGAATACGCCGCTTGCTGGATACGGTCATGCAGAAATCTGCAGGTGCTCTCCTGGTCGAATACAAGTCCGACGCGGCCCGCTTCCCGGAGGGCCGTATGTATCGCCTCTTCTGTTTCTCCGTGAACCTGGGCGAGAGTGGCGACCTCGACGACATTGCCCAGGCAGGCGAGGTATTTCAGGGCGTCCTGGGTGGATGCGGACAGCCGCCTTAGCTTCGCGAGCATGAGATCCACCACGTTATCGGTGTAGCTTTTGGCGCGGATGCGATCCACGTCCCATTGCCAGGCATGAGTGATCGAGTCGAATACGAGCAGTCCATCTTCAGCCAGCGCCGTGAAGAACTGGATGGCGAAAAACGGATTGCCGCCGGTCTTCTCGTGCACCAGCTTCGCCAAGGGGCGTGCGCGCGTCGGTTCGTAGTGCAGGGCATCGGAAACGAATCCACTGACATCGTCGAGTTCGAGAGGCGTCAACACGATCTCCCCCACCCGAGTTCCAGTTTTGCGAATTGCTTCGAGCGTCTGCAAAAGCGGGTGAGATGAACTCACCTCATTGTTCCGGTAGGCGCCGACCAGCAGGAGATGCCGCACCTCCGCATGTGTAGCCAGATGCCCAAGGAGATCGAGCGTCGCCACATCGAGCCATTGCAGATCATCGAGGAATAGCGTGAGCGGGTGATCGGGCTTGGCGAACACGCTAAGGAACCGTCTGAGGGCTGACTGGAAGCGGTTCTGCGCGTCCTTGGGCGGCAGCTCTGGAACTGGTGGTTGTTTCCCTATGATGAACTCCACCTCAGGGATAAGGTTGACGATCAGCTGACCGTTCGGCCCCAGCGCCTCCAGAATGGAGGCCCGCCAGCGCTCTATCTCCGTTTCGCTTTTGACTAGGATCTGACGGATCAGGGACTGGAACGCCTGGGCCACGGTGGCGTATGGGACATCGCGCTTGTACTGGTCGAATTTACCGGATGCGAAGAGACCACGCGGCGGAACGAGCGCCTTCTGCAGTTCGTTCACTACGGAGGATTTGCCGATGCCGGAATAGCCGGAGACGAGCACAAGTTCCGATACGCCATCGGTCACGACTCGGCCGAAGGCCGTGAGTAGCACGTCGATCGCCCCCGCCCGCCCGTACAGCTTCTCTGGGATCAGCAATCGATCGGGGGCATCGCGCGAGCCCAGTGGGAAGGGATCGATGCGATCATGTGAACGCCATTCTTCCAGGCACTGTCGAAGATCGGCCTCCAGGCCCGCTGCAGTCTGGTATCGATCCTCGGCGCTCTTGGCGAGGAGCTTCATGGTAAGAGACGAGAGCGGCTCGGGGACTGCGGCGCGATCGGAAGGCGCTATCGGCTGGCGCGCGATGTGGCAATGGACCCACTCCAACGGGTCGGCAGCCGCGAACGGCAGTGCACCCGTAAGCATTTCATACAAGGTGATGCCGAACGAGTAAAGATCACTGCGGGTATCAATTGAACGATTCATCCGGCCAGTCTGTTCCGGCGCCATATAGGCGAAGGTGCCGGTAATGATCTCCGGTGGCGCGGGGACCTGGCGTTCGTGCGGCAATTGCGACGCAATCCCGAATCCGGTGAGCCAGACATTATCCACGTCGTCGACGAGGATATTCGCTGGCTTAATGTCTTTATGGATGAGACCTTGCGCATGGGCCTGACCGAGTGCTGCCGCCAAGCCAATGGCGATGTGCAGAGTGCGCATCAGGTCAACCGGTCGGCCCTGATTCCGCTCGAGAATCAGATCCAGACACTCACCACCCGGATCCTTAAGTATGAGGATCGTCCGCCCTTCATGGCGGGTGAGCGCGAGAGGCTTAGCTGCCCACCCCGGATCGAGGTCAGCTGCGAGCGAGTATTCGTGCTCGAGCCGCCGAAGCCCCTGAGGTGACTCCTGTTCCGCACTGAGTGCCACTGCGAGGACCGGCGTTTGGCTGCCGCGTATTCGGCCACGGTAGAGTGTGAAGTCCGCGCCCTTGCGGAGCGACTCCAGCATGTATCCAGGTGGCCCCGAGATGGAGGATATTTTCGTCGCCACCGACGTGCGACCTCTCTGGATCGATTTTTGACGAGAGACGTGGACGACGTCAACTTCTAATGATGCTCAGCTTGATTATTGGGCCATGACGCTGCGCCGTTGCAGCTATTCCTGACAGCAAAATGGTTCGCGATACAGCGAATTCATTGATATTCGACCACTCAAGTCGCGTCTATTACTTTTCCGCCGCGGCTGGCAAAAGAAACCCACGCCGTGAATCAACAACGATAGGTTGATGCCTGCGGTCGCTGCCGAAGCCTGTCGGATGGCGGACGCCGAGTCGAAGGCTCGACGCGTGAACCGGGCGCCATGAAGCAAATGCGCTGCCATGTTGAAGCATATCGTTGAAATTTCACAGGAGACCGATGTCGAGATGATTGGCAACCCGCATGCATTGAGAAGGTGGAAGGGAGGTACAGACAACATGCAAGGATTTGAGTCACGGATCGGAGGTGAATCGCACCACTCCGCACACATTCGCAAGCGGGACCTGAGAAAACTTGAAGACGCGGCCTCCCAATACCTGCCCGCGCTTTACAGAAGGGCATATCGCTACGTGGGAAACGCACACGACGCCGAAGATGCGGTTCAGGATGCTCTACTGTCGGCCTACAAGCACCTGGACCACTTCAAGGGGACAGCGAAGATGACGACCTGGCTAACCGCTATCGTTACGAATAGCGCTCTGACGCAGTTGCGCAAGAGGCCGCGCCATTCTCACGTGTCTTTGCATGAACCATTGAATGGAGAGAAGGACTATTTTCTGTCAGACACACTGGCGGACGTCAGGCCAAGCCCTGAAGACCAGTGCGCCAGTCTGGAGTCGCACGGTCTCCTGATGCAGTTTGTTTCGGAGCTTCCGCCTTCCATGCAGGAAGCAATCCAGATGCGTTACGTGGACAGACTGAGCATGCACGAAGCGGCGCGGATTTTGCAGGTTCCAACCGCAACCTTCAAGTCCCGCCTGCGGCGGGCTCGCGCACAACTGAAGTGGATGATGCGCGCAGCGCAATAAGGAGAGGATTACCCAAATGAGTTATGTACCTGATGCAAAGCGGTATGAGGGATCTGAGTTCAGACGGTGTGGGCAGTCGGGGATTGTTCTGCCGTTAATCTCGCTTGGACTGTGGCAAAACTTCGGAGGCGTCAATGTCTTCGAGACGGGCCGGGCGGTTGTTCGGCGAGCCTTTGATCGGGGCGTGACGCATTTCGACCTGGCCAACAATTATGGTCCGCCGTATGGTTCCGCCGAGGAGAACTTCGGAGAGATTTTGCAGAAAGATTTTCGAAGTCTTCGGAACGAGCTTTTGATTTCGACGAAGGCGGGATGGGATATGTGGCCCGGCCCGTACGGCATTGGCGGCTCCCGCAAATATCTGCTTGCTTCTCTGGAGGAGAGTTTGACGCGCATGGGGCTCGAGTATGTCGACATTTTTTACTCCCACCGCCCGGGAACTGACGCCCCGCTGGAAGAAACCATGGGTGCGCTGGCGCAGGCAGTCCGGCAAGGCAAAGCCTTGTATGTGGGCATTTCTTCCTACAGTCCTGAGCGGACGCGCGAAGCGGCGCGGATTCTGAAGAGCGAAGGGATACCGTTGCTCATCCATCAGCCATCCTATTCCATGCTGAACCGCTGGGTGGAATGTGAACTTCTAGAAACACTGGCGGCGCTTGGCGTGGGCTGCATTGCATTCTCTGCTCTGGCTCAGGGATTGTTGACGAACAAATATCTGAACGGTGTTCCCAAGAACTCACGCGCCAACGACGGGCTTTGGTTTCAGAAGGAGTTTCTGAGCGAAGATAATCTCAAGCGGGTACGGGCACTGAATGAAATTGCGCAGGGTCGCGGGCAGTCACTGGCACAGATGGCGATTGCGTGGGTGCTGCGCGACAAGAGGATTACGTCGGCGCTAATCGGAGCCCGTAACGTAGAGCAGCTGGATAACTCGCTCGACGCACTGAAGCAGCTCCAGTTCACGGATGCAGAGTTGTCGGACATCGATCGCTACGCGCAAGACGGATCGATCGACCTTTGGAAAGGTGCCAGGGAAGGGGTAGCGTAGCGGCCACCGCTAACGTCGCGAAGCAGTGCTCTTCTGCGGCGTTTCTCGATGTAGTTATTGTGCATAACGCGGTCATGCATTGATGGAACTGGGGCCGATGGGGAGGGGAAGCACCGCCCCCTAGAACGCGCGGGTAGAAAACCAACGGCGAGGGAAATTTCATGCAATATCAATCGATTCGTGTAGTCCGTCCAGGACAGTTAGACTCTGCGACTGCTCAAACACCGGGATCACAGCGCTTTGCCGCCATCCATGCAGGAGCCGGCATAGAATCGCCCATGTGGGGAGGTCTGTTTCTGGTCCAACCTGGCGCCCGCACAGGAATCCATCACCATGGAAAGCAACACACGATTGCCTATGTGCTCAGCGGCTCTTCTTATGTTCGGTGGGGCGAGCGAGGGGAGTTCGACGCTACGCTGCAAGCAGGGGATTTCCTTTATGTCCCGCCGTGGCTTCCGCACCAGGAGATTAATCCTTCCAGCGATGTTCCTTTCCAGTGGGTTGTGGTCCGTAGCACTTCCGAACCGATTGTTGTAAATCTGCCGGAAGATTTCTGGGGATAACATCAACCTAAATGCGGCGCATTTCCGCGATTACGTCGAACAAGATCGTTCTCTTGGAATACATATTGAAGCCTTCCGCCATCAAGGCGTAGTAAAGTGTTGGACGCTCCCCTTGACTTCGTCGTCGTTCCCGTCAGCTGCCATCGAATCGACCTTGTAGTAGTAGGTTGTCCCGGGTTTCAATCCGTTGATGCGCACGCGAAACACAGTATAGGGGTGGTCCGGGTTCAGCCTGACGGGAGATTTTGCTGTCTGGTCAAGGTTGCCGGAAATTGTGCCGTAATGCACAACTCCATAATGGACGGGAGGTCCCCCGGGATTGTCCGTTGTCCACCGGATCACGGTTAAATTTTCTCTCGTCAACTCGATCCCAGGGCCTCCGATAATTCGTACCCGCGCGACGTCGGGAGTCGTTGGACTTTCTGTAGAGCGCGGGTTGTCGCTGATCAGCTTGGGGCCTGGGATAGGCGCAACACCGCAGATGGCTGACGCGCACGGCGGCAGAGGTGGAGTCGGGATCAGTAGCTCGTTCCCCTGGGTTGCGGCCGAACCACCCTTCATGCAAGCGCCTGTAAAAGTGTCTCCGTTGGGGTACGGCCTGGTGAAACCGTCCGACAATGTTTGCATGAATGCGACGATCTGGTCCTCCTCCTTATCCGTCAGGCCCAGATTGCCGCTGGTCATATCGATATTGTTCGGCACCTCGGGCATGGGCCAGCAGGTTACTTTTTCAATCGTTCCCGCTGGGCAATGTCCTGAGGTCACGGGGTACGCATACTTGTCGCGTGTGTTGTAGAAATGCACGACCTGCTTCAGGCTCTTAAGGTAGCCGTTGTGGAAGAATTCCTTCTGAAAGTAGGGGCCGGGAGCTTCGGTGGTCGGGCATTGCGACGGCGTCAACGCTACATCACGCAAGATAGGAACCTGCATCTGGCCGTCGACTGTTGATGCGTATTGTCTCCAACTACTGTTCGGGTTGGGACCAGAGCCGAAGCCGCTTCTGAGGAAAGTCCCCAACCCCAAGTCTCTATACCCGAAGCCATATGGATTAGGAACAAATCCGTAGGCGTCCGGTTTCGTCTCATAGTAGAAAGCCACCCTTGGATTCAGGGGTATGCCCTCATTGGCCGAGCCGAAGCAAGTGAACAGTGGATTCACCTGGGCAGTCGCGCTGGAATCGGTCTGTCCCGGTTTCAGCGTTGTTCCTCTTCCGTCAAGGTGGCATGAATTGCAATTGCCTTTGCCGTCAAACAGTTTGTACCCTGCCATCTCGTCGGCAGTCAACTTGTATTTTCCGGCCAGGAAAGCATCGAACTTCGAAGAGAAAGCACTGACCTGCACCGACTGCTCGTATGAGTCAATCGACTGCGCCCAGCGATCATAGATCGTGTTTGCGCGGGTGCGTTCTCCCGGGCTTAAAGGAATCGGGGTGGCGCTCCCTTTGAATACGGCAGCCCCACCGGGGGTATCGCAGATGTTCTCAGTCCTGTGTGGGAACTGAATGTCGAACGAGCCCTCACCCCACACCTCTTCAAACAGAGGCCGATAGACAGCGCTGGCGAGCCGAAACGCAATGCAAGCTGTGTCTGGGAAACCCATCTCCAGATGATCGACCGGAGGCCCCTGCGCCTGTTCGGCGTCGGGAACCCGTAGCCTGTATCCGGTCGCTCGCGAATCCCAGAAATTTCCGCCAAAGAACAAACCCTGTACCTGGTTGTATTGGAGGACAGGAAAAAATGGGGCATATGGGTGCCGCTGTGCAGTTCTCTTCGACGCCCGAAAACGAACCGTTCCGGGATAGGCAATCATGGTCAGATTGACTGAGGGAATCGGTCCACTGAAGCCTGCATAGGGCATGTGGCAGGAAGCGCATGCTTCGTTCCGCTTAGGCGAAATGTTTTTGTCAAAGAGCATAAGCTCGCCCAGCGTTTCGACCGCTTCAGTCCCGCTATTCTGAAGGATCGGCGGCTGACCTGTAAGAATCGGAGGCGGCAGGGTGTGCCATCGCACGATTGCTCGGCCCTCGATGACATCTGTCTCTCGCAGGACCCGGGCTAGCTCAGACCTCAAGTTGGATGGAAGTATCCCAGGAGGGTATGGATTGTAGGCTGGCGCATGCGGATCCTTGTCGCCGCTCTCGGCCCGCACCGACGCTGGCCGACTGCAAACCAGAAACGCGACGGCTGCGATTGTAGATAGGCCCAAAACCGCAATCGAAAGTCTTTGGTATATCACACGCTAACCCCCTGGAGATTTCCGTTGGCGTTTTTCTGCTTGGAACGGAAAACTTGGAAGACAGCTCAGCCAGCACACACATTACATCACATGGACGCAGGCTAAACATCAATTGGGCGACCATTTATGTCTCACGCAGCATCGGAGATGCACGGCGTGCTCAGTCTGCCACGCTGCCTTCGAACCTGCTCATTTCTGGTTGAGCCGGCCTTCGACGACAAAGGGCGTTATCGCAGACAGGTCCAGATCGCCGCTTGAAGCAAGACTCGATGTGAGCACACGCTGAGCCGCACTTGCCGCGGGCAGATCAGCTCCTGAGATCTTTGCGGCATCCATGACCAGATCCATATCTTTGCTCATCAGACGCAACGGAAACTCCGGAGAGTAGTCGCCTTCCTTGATCTTCCGGAACTTCCCCGCCATTGCAGGAGCAATCACCGCGGTCTTTGATAGGACGTCGAGCAAAACGTTCCGATCGATCTGAAGATGTTCTCCGAGCGAAACTGCTTCCGCGAGCGCCTGCATATCAAGGCCCAGCAGGAGATTGACGACGAGCTTCATCTGAACACCAGAAGATCCCGGACCAATCAAGAACCACTGCTTCGCAATGGACTCGAAAATCGGAACAGATCGCTCGAATGTCTCTTTGTCACCGCCGGCAAGCAGCGTGATCGTTCCGGCGTCCACCGCTGGCGTCGATCCAGAGATGGCCACATCGAGCAAGTTCACTCCTGTTGCGCGGGCCTTCTCGTGCAGGAGGCGTGAAAGTTCTGGCGAGATTGTGCTGAGTTCGAGAATGACGGTCCCCGGCTTTGCTGAAGAAAAGACGCCGCCCTGGTCGAGGTACACCGAACGAACGGCCGCATCATTGGCCAGGGAAGAAAGAATGACGTTCGAATCCGCTGCCAGGATCGCGATGGAGGGCACGATAGCGATCCCTTCCTTCCTGATCTCAGCGGCGGATTGTGGAGTCAGATTCCATCCTCGAACATTCCATCCGGCTGTATGCAGCCTCCGCGTCAAGCGGCTTCCCATGAGCCCGAGGCCGATGAATCCAACTTGAGTATTCAATTTGTCGAGTGGTGCTGCAGGCATGCGTGATCTCCCTCTCGCCTAGCTTTTGTTTCGCCCGTATAGGCGAACGATACAGTCGTCCATTGCACGTATCTCGCCATCACAATTCAATTCGGGTCGATTCAGAATCAGCGAGATCGCGAGTATCGCTCGCAGGATATTCCTGACTGCTGTCAAGTTTTCGACACTTGACGACGGAGATTCGTCACGACCGCGCTTGCCGCTCTACGAAACAGTCTTAAATCTAAGTTTAATCGTCGAATCGAGTGGCCCTGAAACTGCTATTCATCCATCGGAATCGAGACCACGTCGGGACGACACAGAAAAAATGCATTCGGCTTGACCAACGCGGGTGCTGCCGCAGGGATTGTCACCTAATGCATTGATACCGGCTTGAAACAACTCGGCGCCTGGGGGATTAAATGCGGCCTGAAAGCCATAACCGCGAATTCGATTTTAATGAATTTTTCACATCCTTGCGCTGCGGTGCACCATCCGAAACCAATCCGGGAAGGGCTAAGAACAGATGACAGCTACCGTTGATGGCAAGCCACTGGCAATTCAGGCTGGAGAGCTCCTGATTGACCTGATTAACCGTAGCGGAATTGCAGTACCGCACGTTTGCTATCACCCTCAGCTTGGACCGATCCAATCCTGCGACACCTGTATGGTGGAGGTCGACGGGAAGCTGGTGAGAGCGTGCGGCACCACGGCCACGGAGGGGATGATCGTAGATACCTCGTCACCGCACGCGGATGCAGCACAACGCGAAGCCTTTGACCGCATTCTCGGCAACCATATGTTGTATTGCACGGTCTGCGATAACAACAACGGCAACTGCGCTGTTCATAACACCACCAAGTTGCTCGCGGTGGAGCATCAGCAAATCCCTTATAAACCGAAACCCTATGAAGTGGATATGTCCAATCCCTTCTATCGCTACGATCCGGATCAATGCATTCTCTGCGGTCGCTGTGTTCAGGCCTGCCAGACTCTGGAGGTCAATGAGACCTTAAGCATCCGGTGGGAGGATGAACATCCGCGCGTCTTATGGGATGGCGGCGCACCGATTGGCGAATCGAGTTGTGTTTCGTGCGGACACTGTATCACCGTCTGCCCCTGCAATGCGCTGATGGAGAGGTCGATGCTTGGAGAGGCCGGCTACATGACGTCCCTCTCCAAACCCGCGCTTAGCGGAATGATTGACGTCGTCAAGGGCATCGAGCCGGAGATGGGCTATGGCGGTATTCTCAAAGTCTCGGAGATGGAATCAGAGATGCGAAAGTCGCGCATCAAGCGGACGAAGACTGTCTGTACATATTGCGGAGTCGGCTGCAGCTTCGATGTCTGGACGAAAGATCGCCACATTCTGAAAGTGGAGCCAGCCGAGGGTGCTGCAAATGGCGTCTCCACCTGCATCAAGGGTAAGTTCGGCTGGGGGCACATCAACAGTTCCGACCGCCTGACCAAGCCGCTCATCCGCGAAGGAGAAGCTTTCCGCGAAGCTTCTTGGGATGAGGCACTGTCTCTGGTAGCACGCAGATTTACCGAGATCAAGGCGGCTACCGGTCCTGACTCGCTGGCTTTCATCTCTTCTTCAAAGTGTACGAATGAAGAAAGCTATCTGATGCAAAAGCTGGCTCGTGCTGTCATCGGCACGAACAACATGGATAACTGTTCCCGTTATTGTCAGGCGCCGGCAACCGCGGGACTCTTCCGAACAGTTGGCTACGGTGGCGACTCTGGATCAATCACAGATATCGGGCAGGCGGGACTGGTGCTGATCATCGGTAGCAACACTGCAGAAAGCCATCCGGTGCTAGCAACGAGAGTCAAACGCGCCCACAAAATGCACGGCCAGAAGTTGATCGTCTCTGACCTGCGTGAAAATGAGATGGCAGCGCGGGCCGACGTATTCTTCCGACCGCGGCCAGGCACGGATCTTATCTGGCCGTCCGCCGTGACCAAATACATTTTCGATAATGGACTTGCCAACCAGACGTTCATCGATCATTGGGTCCATCGTGCCGCAGACTTCAAGGAAAGCTTGAAGTCCTTCACCCTTGAAATGGCCAGCGAGAGGTGCGGGCTCCCCATAGAAACACTGACCAAAATTGCCCATATAATCGTGGAGGCAGACGGCGTGTGCGTCCTCTGGGCAATGGGCGTGACGCAACACACCATGGGGTCTGACACCTCAACGGCAATTTCCAATCTATTGCTGGCGACCGGTAACTACATGCGCCCGGGAACGGGCGCCTATCCTTTGCGTGGACACAACAATGTGCAGGGAGCCAGCGATCATGGCGCCATGCCGAATTTCTTCCCCGGCTACCAGGAAGTGGCTGATCCGGAGATTCGGGCGAAGTTCGAAAAAGCTTGGAAGGTTTCCTTGCCGCCGAAGCCGGGACTCGACAACCACATGATGGTCGACGCCATCCACGAAGGGAAGCTCAAGGCAATGTATCTTTTCGGCGAGGAGATGAGCCTTGTCGATTCGAACGCCAATTTTGTAGGAGATGCACTTGCGAAGCTCGACTTCTTTGTTGTCCAGGAAATCTTCTTTAGCGAGACCTGCCGTTTTGCTGACGTGATTCTTCCCGCCAGTCCGAGTCTGGAAAAGGAAGGAACCTTCACCAGCACCGAGCGGCGCATCCAGCGTCTCTATCAGGTTCTTGAGCCTCTCGGTGAGAGCCGTCCGGACTGGATCATTATCCAGGACATTGCCAACAGGCTGGGCGCAGGCTGGAAGTATGAGCATCCCTCTCAGATTTACGAAGAGATCGCCGCGCTTACGCCGCTGATGGCCGGCGTCACGTACGAGCGACTCAAAGGCTACAAGACGCTGCAATGGCCCGTAGCTGAGGATGGTAGCGATCAGCCTCTGTTGTACACAAAGGAATTCAATTTTCCCGACGGCAAGGCAACGTTTTACCCGGTTCCGTGGACGGAGCCATCCGATCAGCCGAACGCCGAGTACGATTTGCATTTGAACAATGGCCGCCTGCTTGAGCACTTCCATGAAGGCAACATGACGTATCGCACCGAGGGTATTCGCGAAAAGACACCGTCCACCTTCATAGAGGTGTCACCGGAACTCGCGAACGAGCGCGGCATTCAAACGGGCAGTTGGGTGCAGTTGACCTCGCGCTATGGCAAGGTGCGCGCACAAGCCGTTGTCACGACAAGAGTGCAGGGAAAAGAGCTGTACATGCCCATGAACTCTACAGACGAGGCGGTGAACCGCCTTACCAGCAGCCACACGGATGCTGCTACTCACACCCCGGCCTACAAAGAGACATCCGTGCAACTCCGGGTATTAGGAGAGATCGGCGATGACCCGCTGCCACGCACCAACTCCCGCCACGGACATCCGACACCTCAAACAGGTGTCGAAGTAGAACGCAAGTGGAAGCGCAAGGATTATCGCGAGCCAGGCGATCAACTGGTCCAGATCCAAACGCTTCAGCCTCGAACTGATGGTTAAGGAGAAGGAAAATGGCTCGACCGATTCCTCTTGAATTACCTCCTCGCGATCCGCGCGAGGAATTGCGCAAGCGACTGGAGCAGGCTCCTGTTGACCACGCCGAGGCTCTGCTCGACTCCTACGAGTTACTGGGAAAGCTGCATGAACATGGAGTCTTTGAGCTATTGCGCGGCGCCCTTGGAGCAAGTGACAAGCTGATTGAAACGGCAGTAGACGCTGCCAAGTCTGACGAATCAATTCGCGCAATCCGCAATACCATCATTCTCGGCAAGATCCTGGGGGCCATCAATCCGGACGTGCTGCAGAGCGTCGCTGTGGCAGTCGGCGAGACATTGGGATGTTATGACAAACCCATTATCGAGCCGCCAGGTCTTTTCTCGCTACTTGCCCAATTTAGCCATAAGGAATTGCGGCGAAGCATGGCTCTTTTGAACAAGTTTTTGGAAAGCCTTGGCAATCAAATCAAGTTGCGAGGGACCTGCAAATAAACAAAAGTCAGTTTGCCCGACGAGTCTTCGCAGAGCGCTACTCCGCACGTGCACGCTCGAGAATCTCATCAACGGGATGACCGAATGCAACATGACTCGAAAGACCTGGTCGTGTCGTGGGCTGAGTCTATCAACCATCAACTGCGCTGGCTGGCATGGATTGGCGCACAACCGCAAGAGGAGCTTACAAAATGGAAACTCAAACATTTGCGTTGGCAAGTTCTCCCTTCGTGCCGATCGCCATTGGTTTCTTTGGCCTGGGCACCGGCTACTTCATCTGGGGCGGTCAGGCCTTATTTGGTTTTCCTAAATCCAGTCCCGAAGTTAACCGAAGCCTGGGTTTATGGGGTTTCTGGATGCCTGGATTTATGCAGCTTCTCGCGGGTAGTTACGTGTTTGTCGGATTGACGTGGTTCTACGTATTCAAGAATGCGGCCCCTTATATATGGCGGGCCTCGCTTTCACGGCCTATGGCGTTCATTGGTTCGCGATGGCTCACCGGCGATATATCGATTCCAGCGCCCAGTTGGATGGGTGGATGGCCATAGCATTCCTGTTTCTCAGTATTCTTGGCGCTGATGTTTTTGGCCGTGCCGGAGACATCCCGGTGATGATTGTTTTTGTGGGCCTAACCTTAATCTATGCCGCAGAAATTCCAACTCGCTTGTTCTCCTGGAGTTCCGGCGCTCGCGTCGTAGGGCTGTTCCAACTCATTACGGGGATATGGCTGATGTATTGTACCTACGCCATCACCGTCAATTTAGCGTTGGGCGCCAAAGCCTGGATTTAGGGTTTGCGACTTACAGGCGATTTACGAACTGCAAGTTCTAGCGTGGATATATAGGCAAATCAAGCAGGAGGACGAACATGACCAGATCAACTCAGGCTCATTCAGCATCAACCATCTCAGGGATCAACATTCCCGACAGTAAGCTCGCCAATGAAATCACGGAACTGGTTCGAGATACTGAATCGACACTGCTGTTCAATCATTCCAGCCGCGTTTATTATTTTGGCGCACTCGCTGGTCGGCGTCGTGGCCTCAAATTCGAAGCTGAGCTACTCTACGCAGGCGCGATGTTCCACGACATGGGACTTGTATCTCCTTACAGCAGCGCTGCCGACCGCTTTGAAGTTGATGGAGCAAACGCCGCGCGCAATTTTCTGCGCAGTCATAACATCCCAGAACAGGATGTCGACCGCGTATGGACTGCAATTGCACTGCATACGACTCCCGGCATCCCTCAATACATGCATCCGGTCGTCGCCCTTGTAACGGCGGGCGTCGAAATGGATGTGCTCGGAATTGACTACGCCAGCTTCGCAGACTCCGACCGTAACGCAGTTGTGCAGGCGTTCCCGCGTACGGCTAATTTCAAAGAAGATATTCTGCAGGCGTTTTATGACGGAATCAAGCACAAGCCTGAGACGACCTTTGGAAACGTGAAAGCAGACGTACTCGCGGACAAAGACCCAAACTTTCAACGCGGCAATTTTTGCAGTGTGATCCGCAACTCGCCTTGGCGCGGATAACTCAGCTTGAGTGATCAGTCTGTTTGGCATAGGAATTGCAAAATACTCGTCCGGCGGATGACTTCAAAGTCCACGACGTATGCAGTTACTTGCTAGTAATCGCGAATCTATATGACTCATCCATCCGGAATCTGACTGAGCCGGGCTTCGGCTCAGCTGATTTGTGTACGGCCAGGAGGCCATGCTCCAGAACCAACAAACCTCTTAACGAGAGAAGGCAAAACCAATGGCAAAAGCAAATGAACTTATAGCGCGTCAAAAGGCTCCGTTAGCCACTCCAGCAGAGATCGACCCTCAATCAGTGGAGGATATTTCAGGTGCTCTTAACGCTCTGCTCGCAGATGTGTTCGCCCTTTACGTTAAAACAAAGAACTTCCACTGGCACATGAGCGGCCCCCATTTTCGCGACTATCACCTGCTGCTTGATGACCACGCGGATCAGATGTTTGCCATGACCGATGACATCGCCGAACGCATTCGGAAGATTGGTGGAACAACGATACGGTCCATCGGACACATCGCTCGACTTCAACGAATCGCGGATAATGACGCGGAGTACGTTGACCCTGGCGATATGTTGAGCGAACTCCGCGAAGATGAACGCGCTCTGCTTCTGCGCATGCGCGCCGTACACACCCTGTGCGACGATGCGGGCGACGTTGCGACCGCGAGTCTCCTCGAGAACTGGATCGATCAGACAGAACGCCGAATTTGGTTCCTGTTCGAGACAACTCGGCGCTGAAGTATCCACCGCCTTGGTTGACCGAGACACCATGGTATGCATGGCGCGGCTGACGTCTGTTCTGACTGTGATGTCAGCTTCGCAGGCAGCGCCATGGCTGCCTGAACGTGACCCGATTCGTAACTGCCTGTCGGCCATCTGACACCAGCTTTCAAAGACGGACACGGTTGCGCCCAGCTGCTGCTGATTCTAAAGAGAGACCGCCTGGCATGAATCGTGCTTTAAGAACTGCGTGGGCAAAACCAATCGAGCCGTAACACCGATAGAGACCAGCAACGCTGCGACTCCGGCTGAAGGGATCGCAAAAGGACCGTATGTGGATCGTCAAGCTTGCGCTTAATCGGCCTTACACGTTTGTTGTTCTAGCGCTGTTGATCCTTATCGCCGCGCCGGTGGTCATCCTGCGCACGCCGACCGATATCTTTCCAAATATCAACATTCCCGTTGTCGCCGTGGGATGGACGTATACCGGCATGAATCCTGAGGAACTCACGGGGCGACTGACGACGCCTTATGAAAAGGCCCTCACCAGCCTGGTCGACAACATCCAGCACATCGAGTCGACAACCTATAACGGAACCGCCGTAGTCAAGGTATTTCTTCAACCGGGAGCGTCGCTGCCCACGGCCAACGCGCAGGTAACCGCTGCGTCGCAGTTCATGCTGCGCCAGCTGCCGCCAGGCACACTGCCTCCGGAAATCATCAATTTCTCGGCATCGAGCGTGCCCGTTCTGCAGCTCGGGATTTCCGGCGAGGGCCTTTCCGAGACGCAATTGAACGACTACGCAACCAACTACATCCGCACGCAGCTGATCACGGTACCGGGCGCAGTGGTGCCGTCGCCCTACGGCGGCAAGCAACGGCAGATCACCGTCAACATGAATCAGGCGGCGATGCAATCCAAAGGCATCGCCCCGAGCGACGTCCTCAATGCGCTGGCGCAGCAGAGTGTGGTCATGCCTTCGGGCACGATCAAGATCGGCCAGACGGAATACGACGTTCGCACCAATGGCTCTCCGCGAACTGTGGCGGCGCTGGCGAACATTCCGATCAAACAGGTGAACGGCACCACCATTTACCTGCGCGATGTTGCCAGCGTCAGCGACGGGTTTCAGGTGCAGACCAACGTGGTGCGCCTGGACGGCCGCCGTGGAGTGCTGATCTCGATCCTGAAAAGCGGCAATGCCTCGACGCTGAATGTCGTGAAGGGAATTCGGGCGATCCTGCCGCGCGTGGCGAGCACAGTGCCACCGCAACTGAAGATGACACCTCTGGCGGACCAGAGTATCTTCGTGCGCGCCGCCGTCGAAGGCGTCATCCGCGAGGCGATCATTGCCGCCGGGCTCACCGCGGTCATGATCCTGATCTTTCTGGGAAGCTGGCGGTCCACGCTGATTATCGCGGTGTCGATCCCGCTCTCGATTCTTTCTTCAATCATCGTGCTTGGCTTGATCGGTGAAACCATCAACACCATGACACTTGGCGGCCTGGCGCTGGCCGTGGGGATTCTAGTGGACGACGCCACCGTCACGATAGAAAACATTGAACGCTACCTCGAGCAAGGCTACGCATTGCGCGAAGCCATTCTTGAGGGTTCAGCGCAAATCTCCGTGCCGGCTCTGGTCTCGACGCTCTGCATCTGCATTGTGTTTCTGCCCATGTTCTTCCTCGGTGGAGTGGCGCGCTATCTTTTTGTGCCACTGGCGGAGGCGGTGGTGTTCGCCATGCTTGCCAGCTACATTTTGAGCCGCACCCTGGTGCCTACGCTGGCGATGTATGTGCTACGCACCAGCGAGCACGGCGCCGATGCTAAAGGATTGTTTGCGCGCTTTCAACGTGGCTTCGAGCAAAGTTTCGAACGTGTCCGGAGTCGGTATCACTCGCTGCTGCAAACGTTGGTTATGCACCGGCGTGCGTTTATCCCCACCTTCCTCGGACTGTGCGTCGTGACCTTCGCCCTGCTGCCTTTTCTCGGCGAAGACTTCTTCCCGAGCACCGACAGTGGCCAGTTCATCCTGCACGTTCGCGCGCCCACGGGAATGCGGATCGAAGAAACGGCGCGGCTGTTCGACTTGGTGGAGGACCAGATCCGCAAAGATATACCGGCCTCGCAGATCGCGAACATTCTCGACAACATCGGCTTGCCTTACAGCGGCATGAACACGGAGCACTTGACCGACGGCACGCTTGGCGCGGGAGACGGCGACATTCTGGTATCCCTCAAGGCGAAGCATCGGCCGACAGCGGACTATGTTCGCGCCCTGCGCAGGAATCTGCCGCGCATTTTCCCAGCAGAGACGTTCTACGTGCTCCCGGCCGACATCACTACACAGATTCTCAATTTTGGAGAGCCGGCTCCGATCGACGTACAGTTTGAAGGCAACGACGCGTACGCCAGCATGGCGCAAGTCGACAAAATGCTCGGTCAGTTGCGCCAGGTTCCCGGCATCGTCGACCTTCGCATCCAGCAACCCTTCGACTATCCCACGCTCCAGGTGAACGTGGATCGTACCAAGGCAGCTCAGGGCGGGTACACCGAACAGGACGTCTCCACCAGCGTGCTCAACACACTGAGCGGCAGCTTCCAGGTAACACCCATGTTCTTTCTGAACTGGAACAACATGGTGGCCTACAACATCGTGGCGCAGACGCCGCAATACAAGATGGATACCATGCAGGACCTGGAGAACATTCCCATCAATCGCGCAGCACTCAGTATTCCTGGAGCGGGCGCGTCTGCTGCTTCGGCGCCGGTGAATCCAGAAATCCTGACCGATCTTGCCGGTATCGGACGCGGACATGAGATGGAGGTCGTAAACCAGTACAACATTCGCCCCGTGGTGGATATTTACGCCAACGTTCAGGACCGCGATCTGGGCGGTGTAGCGCGCCAGGTGACGAAGATTATCAACGCGGACCGAAGCTCGCTGCCGCGAGGCACCTTCGTCACGCTGAGAGGCCAGGTGGAGACGATGCGCAGCTCATACACCGACTTGCTAGGTGGATTGCTCTTCTCGATCGTGCTCGTGTATCTGTTGATTGTCGTCAACTTTCAAAGCTGGGTGGATCCATTCATCATCATTACCGCGCTGCCCGCGGCGCTTGCGGGCATTGTGCTGTTCCTCTTTCTAACCCACACCACGTTGAGTGTACCGGCGCTGATGGGCGCCATCATGTGCATGGGAGTGGCCACGGCCAACAGCATCCTGGTTGTCTCGTTTGCTAAAGGCCGTCTCGAAGAACACAGCGACGCCGTCCGGGCAGCAGTTGAGGCGGGCATCACGCGCTTCCGGCCAGTGCTTATGACGGCGTTGGCCATGATTATCGGCATGGTGCCGATGGCGCTTGGACTGGGCGACGGCGGCGAACAGAACGCGCCGCTGGGCCGCGCCGTAATCGGTGGACTTCTTTGCGCAACCATCGCGACCCTGCTCTTTGTTCCCAGCGTGTTCGCATTGATTCATGGTTCGGAGAAGAGCAAAAGGGCGCGCATGGAGAAACGCCTGGTGGAGGAACACGCATGAGCACCGGCACCGTTGACGATAAGCCGCAAAAAAAGGAAGAGGAGACGACGAGCGCGCAGGTGGTTCCCGCGCATACGGTCGCGCCGCACGCGGACTCGCCAACTGAAAACCCTGTCGGTCTGCGTGCGACCGCCGTGGTTGCGGGGATTGTTCTGCTTTTGGCGATTGCCTACGGACTTCACATTCGCTCCGCCAGCGAGAAGCAGCTCGTTATCACGACGGAAGAGGCCGCCATTCCGACGGTCAACGTAGTGCATCCCACCGCGGGCACCGGCGACGGCGATCTGGCTCTTCCCGGCACAGTAGAGGCGTTTACCGATACGCCGATCTACTCACGCACCAACGGCTACCTGAAAAAGTGGTACTTCGATATCGGTGCGCGCGTGCGCAAAGGCCAGCTGTTGGCGGTGGTTGAGACGCCCGAGATCGACCAGCAGCTGGACCAGTCGCGAGCTGAGCTTGAACGCATGCAGGCGGACGCACAGTTGGCTGGTGTGACCAGCAATCGATGGCAGGCGCTGCTCGCCAAACACGCCGTTTCGCAGCAGGAGGCCGACCAGACCCGCGCGAATTACATCGCTGCACAAGCCGCCGTGGATGCAAGCAGAGCCAACGTGCGCCGCCTTGAACAGCTCCAGAGCTACGAACGCATCATTGCGCCTTTCGATGGAGTGATTACTCAGCGCAACACCGACATTGGCGACCTCATCGACGCCGGGTCCGGTTCCAGTAGTCCTCGCCAGCTCTTTCATCTGGATGCGATCAACCGGCTGCGCGTCTATGTCGCGGTGCCCGAAGTAGACGCAGACGCGATCCATAACGGCGACATGGCGACGCTGACTCAGGATTCCAATCCCAACGAAAGGATTCGCGGAACAATAGTACGCAACTCCGACGCCATCAACCAATCCACGCGTACTCTTAACGTCGAAGTGGACATCAACAACTCCAGGCACCTGCTTCTTCCGGGAGCCTATGTCTTCGTCCATTTCCATCTGCCGCCGATCGAGAACACAGTTACGATTCCCTCGAACACACTGCTATTCCGCGCCGAGGGCCTTCGCGTCGGTGTCGTCCGCCATGACCGTGTCCAGCTTGTGCCGATCACCATTGGTCGCGATTTCGGCAGTTCCGTCGAGATTACTTCCGGCCTTACAACTGCCGACGAGGTCATCACCAATCCGTCCGATTCGCTGGCCAGCGGCGCTGCGGTGCATGCGCGGACGGCGACTGCGGCAGGGCAGTCATGACTCCGATTGCGATTCATACGCGCACCGTGCGCGCGGTCGTTCTTCTCATCGCGGCAGCACTCGCCCTCGCCCTTTCAGGCTGCACGGTCGGGCCCAAATACGTGCGCCCCTCAACTCCGCTTGCGCCTGAATTCAATGAACCGCTGCCAGAAAACTTCAAATCCGTGGATGGATGGAAGCCGGCACAGCCCAGCGACGCGCAACTGAGGGGTGACTGGTGGACACTCTTCGATGATCTTCAGCTCGATGCACTCGAAGCTGAGATCGACCCAGCGAACCAGACGTTGCGGCAGGCGGAGGCGAACTTTCAAGCCGCGCGCGCCGTGATTCGATTCAACCGTGCGTCGGAGGCGCCTACGATTGGGACGGAACCCAGCGTAGGCGCCATCCGAGAGTCCAACAATCAGCCGTACCTGAGTATCTCCGGGTCCAACACTGGGGAGGGCAACTTTGTTCTTCCTTTCGATCTGGACTACGAGATCGATCTGTGGGGGCGCATCCGGCGCACAGTGGCGCAGTCGCGTGAAGAGGCGCAGGCCTCGGCCGCGGACCTTGCCACTTCGCGATTGTCGCTGCATGCCGAACTGGCAATCGACTACTTCGATCTTCGCTCGGACGATGCCCAGCGCCGGCTCCTCGCCGACACGGTCACGGCGTATCAAAGCGCGCTGCAACTCACAGAGGACCGCTACAACGGCGGAGCCTCGCCGCTTTCCGACGTAACCCAGGCACGCACGCAGCTGCAGGCGGCTCAAGTGCAGGAAACGGACGTCGCCATCCAACGCGCCATGTACGATCATGCAATCGCCGTACTCATCGGAAAGCCGCCGGCTATGTTCACGCTGCCACCCGATCCGATCAGCGTTGACTCCGCTGCGATTCCCGCTATCCCGGGCATGCTTCCATCGCAGTTGCTGGAGCGCCGTCCTGACATCGCATCAGCGGAGCGCAATATGGCCGCCGCCAACGAGCAAATCGGTATCGCGCGCACGGCCTACTATCCCACGTTGTCGCTCTCGGCGGTGGCCGGGTTTGCGGGTACTTCTGCGCTGAATTGGTTTTCATGGCCGAGCAGCTTCTTCGCCGTCGGTCCGACCATGTCGCAGACGCTCTTCGACCATGGCCGCCGCAGGGCGGTTTCCGACATTGCCGTAGATCAGTACGATGCCACCGTCGCCTTTTACCGGCAGACCACGCTCACCGCATTTCAGCAGGTTGAAGACAACCTGAACGCGCTGCATAATCTGGAGATCGAAGCGCGCCAGCAACGCGCCGCCACGGCCTCGGCGCAACAATCGCTCGACCTCTTCAACACACGCTACGAAGGTGGGGTCGATACCTATCTCCAGGTGATTACCTGGCAAACGGCGCTCCTTCAAAACCAGCGCAACGACATTTACATCGTGCAACGACGCTTCGAAGCCAGCGTACTGCTGGTCAAAGCCCTCGGGGGTGGCTGGGATACATCACAGCTCCCGCAACACCCCTGATAACGGATTGCCTCACATGAAACAACACCGCCGCAAATTGCGTGAGGCATCAACCCCAACCATCAACCCTGTATTTGAGGAGAAATTTCTATGAGTGATACCCAAGTTATTACCGCGGCCGCCTCCGGCACAATCACTATTGGAGGCGATCTCACCGTCAATCGACTCGGTTTCGGATCCATGCGCATCACTGGCCCAGGCATCTGGGGACCTCCTGCGGACAAGGCTGGATCCCTTGCAACTCTCAGGCGAGCGATTGACCTTGACGTCAATCTCATCGACACGGCGGACTCTTATGGGCCCAGCATCTCCGAAGAATTCATTGCGGAGGCGCTCTTTCCATATCCCGCCGATCTGGTGATCGCGACCAAAGGCGGATGGGAGCGGCCCGGCCCCAACCAATGGATACACAACGCCAGTCCTCGACATCTCACTGAAGCGCTCGAGGGCAGCCTTAAGCGTCTACGCCTCGACCGAATCGATATTTACCAACTGCATGCGCCCGACAATGCAGTCTCTTTCGAAGCATCGGTTGAAGCGCTGGCAAAACTCAAGCAGCAGGGTAAAATTCGCCATGTCGCGCTCTCCAACGTCACCCGTGAGCATATCGAACGCGCTCGCAAAATTGTGCCCATAGTTTCGGTGCAGAACCGCTACAGTTTCGCCGACCGCGAGTCCGACTTCATCCTCGATTATTGCGAACAGAATGACATCGCTTTCCTGCCGTGGGCCCCGCTTGGTCAAGGAAGAAAAGCGGATGAGGCGATACAGAAAGTAGCCAAGGCACTCAAGGCCACGCCTCTCCAAGTCGCTTTGGCGTGGCTGCTCAAAAGGTCCAAGGTAGTTCTGCCGATTCCCGGAACATCTTCGGTTGCGCATTTGGAAGAAAATGTTGCGGCCGCGGGACTGGAGTTGCCACAGTTAGCGTATGACGAACTTTCCGCGGTGAGCCATCCACCGGCAAGCTTGCGCGGCTAGGAAACCATCCGGCTGCACATCGCCTGAAAGGTGCCTCGAGATTTTGTGCAAAACGTGAGGAACGATTGCGCAGCACTTAACTCCTCGCGCGCCGCTGAACATGGGGTTGGGAACCGCAGCTAGCAGAATCGGACAGTAAGGGAGATGCCGTCATTGGTATGTAAAATCCATGGAAAACGTAAACTCTCCGGGGCGCTTCGACGGCTCACTCGAAGCGCCCTTTCCTCCGCTGTCGCCATATTGGCGCTCATGACACTTTTCACACCTCGTGCGCATTCGCAGCAATCGCCCACCCTTCCAGCTGTAAACCTCGGGGACACCAGCTTCCTCGACGCCATTGCCTTTCCCGGCTGGCTAGTCGAGCTCATCGGTCAGGGTGTCCACGACAACAAGACTCTGGATAATACCGGCCAGGTCATCCCGCAAATCACCGACGTGAACAGCGGAGCATTGCTGCTCCACATTGCCTGGATAGGACCCCATCCGCGCATTCTCGGCGCCTGGTATGGGACGGAGATCGTTTTAACCGGAGCCTATGTCGACACTGGCGGCCACGGCGTCGGGCAGGGACTGGGCGATTTCACCTTCGCTCCCTTCATTTTGCAGTGGCCCAAGCATAGCCTCTTCGGCATGCCGATCTATCAGCGCGTCACGTTCGACATCGATGCCCCAATAGGTCGCTACTCGCCCGACAGCGCAGTCAACATCGGCAACAATACCTGGGACATCCATCCCTACTACGCCGTCACGCTTTTTCCCGCCAAGAGGATTGAGACCAGCTGGCGCATCCATTATCTATGGGATGCCACCAATCACGCACCTCCGCTCAGCGAAAACGCGATCACCTCGCAGGCTGGCCAAGCCATTCACTTCAACGCGACCGCTTCCTACGAGATCGTCAAGAATGTCTACGTCGGCGCTAACGGATATTACCTGAAGCAGATCACCGATGCCCGCATCAACGGCATCCCTGTGCCCGACGCCCGTGAACAGATCGGCGGAATCGGTCCTGGTGCCGTTGTGAATCGTGGCAAATGGTTCTTCTATGTCAACGCCTACCATGAGGTCGGAGCCGAGAACCTGCCGGAAGGCAACAAGCTCGTCCTGCGGGTAGAGAAAGTGTTCTGAACGTCGGGTTCGCTCAACTGCTCAACCGTCAGCAAATCGACACGCGCCGTCGAAAATTGGACATGAATTCGCTTTCGACCTGCGACTAGTTGTTGCATCCCTCTTCCTCTCAACATGAATTCCAAACTGCAAGAAACAACAAGATGGTAAAGCGCGTGCATTCGCTTACATTGACGACCTCGTGACGTCTTCAGATGTCGAATCGACCTTAGAGAGGAAATCGGAATGGATCGAATTGTCAGGAAGCTAGGAGTTCCCGCGCTGTTCGCCGCGTTTATCGGCGTCCTAACAATAGCCTGGGCGCATTCAGATGTGCCCGTACGCGCCCGGGCCATCGGCTCCTCGCCTGCAATCAATGCGACGCCCGGCGCTTATACGCCAGCAACTGCCGCCCGCGCCGAGTCGGGCGTCTCGATCCAGCCGGAGTGGGTCAGTTCAGGACAGAACAATCACAACACGCGCAGCGCCGCGGACGAACATACGATCAACGCGAACAACGTAGGCAATCTGAAAACCGCATGGACATTCACCACCACCGGCGACGTCTCGGCAACGGCGATCGTAGTCAAGGGGGTCGCTTACTTTCCGGACTGGGGTGGTAAGCTCTGGGCGATCGACACCAAGACAGGCAAGGCCATCTGGTCGCACGATGTCAGCGACTACACAGGAACCGCCGGCTCTGCTTCGCGGACGAGCCCGGCATATTGGAATGGCGAGTTGGTTATCGGCACCGGCAACCTGATGACCGCCGGCCTCGGCCCGGCGTTCGAGATCGGCATCAACGCCCGTACTGGCGCGATGCTCTGGCGCACGAAGGCCGATCCCAACCTGGCCACAATCGTGACTGGATCAGCAACGATCGACAATGGCATCGTTTACACAGGAGTCTCCTCCAAGACCGAACATACGACGGTGACGCCAACGTTCCGCGGCTCCGTGGAGCCACTCGACGCGCGCACTGGCAAGATCCTGTGGAAGACCTATATGGTGCCCGCTGGTTTCAACGGTGCCGCCGTATGGAGCAGCCAGCCAGTCGTTGACCACAAAACGGGCATGCTGTACGTCACCACCGGCAATAGCTACTCGGTCCCGCATGGATATTGCGTGAACCCGGGGCAGACAAATTGCAAGCGGCTGCCGCTCGACGCCTACATTGACAGCATTGTGGCTCTTCGCTTGACCACCGGCAAGATCGTGTGGGCCCATCACACTTTGACTGCAGACACGTGGACGATGGCCGATCCTAATGCCTCGCCGGACTTCGATTTTGGCGCCGACCCGAATCTTTACACCACGACGATTAAGGGCAAGAGAACCGATGTGCTGGGTGCAGGTCAGAAGAGCGGTATGTACTATGCGCTGGATCCCGCGACTGGCAAGGAAATTTGGGCGACGCAGGCTGGCCCGGGTGGAGTCCTCGGGGGGATCGAGTGGGGTACATCCACTGACGGCAAACGCATCTACGCGGCTATCACCAACGGCAGCCACAAGACGTATACCTACACCACTTTCGATGGACAGAAGAAGACCACGAGTGGCGGTTTGTGGACGGCACTGGATCCAGCCACCGGAAAGATTCTCTGGCAGACCGCCGATCCGCAGGGTTCCCGGTACATCACAGATGGTTTTGTCTCGAGCGCAAATGGCGTAGTGTACGCCGGCTCGTCGGGCGGGAATTTCTACGCCATGGACGCGAGGACCGGTCAGATCAAGTGGACCTTTCCCAGCGGCGGAGCCGTATGGTCGGGTGCGGCAATTGTGGATGGCGTGGTTTATTGGGGCAGCGGATACGACACTCGGGAACGCAAGCTGCCCTACAACGGCAACAACAACAAGTTCTACGCGTTCTCGCTGAAAGCCCGCTGACCCGTGCGGCGGACGACGGTGATCTGTCGATTGCCGCAGCGGCGTGTGCTTTACGCGTTTCGAGCGCATGGACGGCAACCGGGATCGGATCCGGTCCGCAAGTTGTTCCTGTGAGCCAGCCTCAGCGCGTACCTTGCTTGAGGTCCAGCAGGTCCCACCCCACAGCAGGCCCTGGCCAAACGCGCCGCCTCGTTGTGCGAATAATTTGGTGACTTGTTCGGCAGTGGCCACGCGTGCCCAGTCTCGCTGCAATTCGGACACATAGTTCCAGGTCGTGATCGGATGCGCACCTGCCTGCACCATACGTCCCACCGCCATGTCGTAGGCTTCGCGCGACGCAACCAATTCCGCCTCAATGAGTACGATTGCGATTTCAGCAGCTGGCCACAGCCGCAAAATTGGTGCGAAGTCATCCGGGAAAATAGTGGGGTGCGGGCTGGGGTATGATCGCAAAGCCTGGCTCTAACGCCTTTAGAATTAAATAATATGGCTGCCTGAGGGGCAACTCATCCGATGCTGCTGGCGGCAGCCTGGGATGCGTTTGATGCCGCCGGTTCCGTCCACCTGCGGTTGGATTTGCGAGGCGAAGAATCACTTTTTTAAGCTTCTTGGAAGTTACAAAAACTACGAAACGCCATGCTGGCTTGCGATCAGAGCTACGAAACCTGTGCCTGTTCCTATATCGAGCACGTCCGCCGGCGGTGTTGGCAGAAGTCTTTCGACCGCTCGAATCCAAGCATCGTATTCCGCGCTCTCCAGGCTTGGCACGTTGCTTGGGTCGGAATTATAAAAAGCTGCGACGGTACTCCAGAAGGTGGTGATGTTTTCCTGCACATCGCTATCGTTTGGGGATGTAGATGGCGTATTCGGATCTTTCAGATTCAGGGTCATGAGACCCATTGTTCCCGCCCCCCAAGTTCGTAGTCTTGTAAATATGGGAGTTCGCGCGTGATCCATGCTTTTGGGGAACACCCCGCCAGGGCATGCCATTCGCGCGTCAAATGCGCCTGGTCGGAATAGCCGCACCCCATCGCGATGTGCGCCAGGCCCAGCCGCCTATCCGCAATGAGACGGCATGCCCGCTCGAACCGGAAAACTCGGGAGGCCAATTTTGGCGAAACACCGATCACGTCCCGAAAACGCTCACTGAAATGCCGCCGGCTGTAGCCGGTTTCATCCGCGAGTCGCTGAACTGGCACGGACCCATGGTTTTTCTCCAATCTTTCCCACGCCCATGAGATCTCTGACTGCGCGCAGGTTAGCTTGAGTTTCGACGCAAACTCCTGATCAAGGATGGCGAAGCGCTGGCGCCAGGTATCGGCGCCGAGAAGCATCTCGACAAGATCTTCGGCTCGGTTCCCCAAGATGTCGGAGAGATTCAGAAGGTGCGATGCTATTTCGCGGCTCGCCACACCTAGAATCGCTCGAACTCCGAGCGGTTTGATAAATACGTGTAGCCCAAACGCATTCCCATCCTGTCGCACGATCGTAGGGCCATCTTGCAGGCCGCTCACGAACGCCGTTAAGGCTGGCGGCCGTTGCAGGGAGTTGGGCATTCGCACCACTTCGATCGGATGACCCAGACTAATGATTAAATCGACACCACTGGATGGAAGACCGAAGTGAACACCCTCTGGCAGTCCGGATATCCGAAAACCGGCATACTGCGAGATAAATGGCCGCAACGCCGGGGCCGGTAGTCCCACTGCGGTATCTGCGATCAGACCGTTCATGAGATGAGCGTCTTTCCTACGAGGTCGATTCTCTCCCATCCCACCAAATTGGCCAAGCTGGCGAGACAATCTAGCAGAGCCAGCCTAATCCTCACAAGCGCGGTTTGCTTGAAACAAGCTCCTTTTCCGATGGCTCCGATTCTGAGGCATCTCGGAGTGAACAATCCATGGGGCATTGAGAGGAAGGCAAGTTCCTTAACCTATCGAATCATATCGTGACTGCTCAGCCAGTCGGCACCGTGTTTTTCGATGGCGATTCGCACCAGCTGGCTGCGGGTTCTCACGCCCGCCTTATGGAAGAGCTCCTGAACGACAGCCTTGATGGAGCTTTCTGAGACCTTCAAATTCCACGCGATCTCTTTATTTGTGAGACCATCGAGAATTCCTGAGAGCACATCCTGTTGCCGCGGCGTGAGAGGTCGCGCAGAGCGAGGCTCCGAAAGCTGATCCTTCACTCCCGACACCACAGTCCGCAGAAGATTTGCTTCAAGCCAAATCTCCCCGCGCGCAACGCTTCGAATCGCCGCTATCAGTTGGGCAGGGCTGCTATGTTTCAAGATGATCCCCGCGACACCTGCATGGACGACATCCATGGTGATTCGATCACTCATTCCGGCGGTAACCATCAAAACCTTCGCTGGATGATGACTGGATTCAAGGTGCCGCAGCAGTTCGGTTCCTTGTTCCTCGCCGAGGTCGTAGTCAAGTAGAACAACATTGATGGTTCCGTTGTGGACGATTCGGATTGCCTCGGCAACGGCGGCACAATGTGCGACCACGATAAAGTCAGGCTCCGACTCGAGCAGGCGCACAACGCTTTCACGGAACAGGCTGTGATCGTCGACCAGCAAAATGCGCGTTAGAGTCGTCATAAGAGGTTCTTCGCCGGTTCCACAATTGGCATTTCCACGATGAAGCTGGATCCATCCGGGAGCGGCTTGTGCCGAAGTTCTCCTCTACAGGCGCGCATAAATGCCCGCGACAAAAACAGACCAAGTCCTGTCACCTCGGCTTCCTGTTGAAATGGATGAAAGAGCCGATCCGGATTGACGACTCCTCCAGCATTGTCACAAACCTCAATGATCACCCGGAGGTCGAAGACCTTCGCGGAAATCGACAACATCCCATCCTCTCGATCGCCGAGGGCGCGAATACTATTTGAAGTCAGGTTCAACAGCACCTGCATCAGGCTCTGGCGATCGGCCCAGACCGATGGAAGCTCGGACGGAATATCCCATCTGCCTTCAATACCCGCTTCTCGAAGTGCCGGAGCGACAACGATGCGCAGATCATCCAGGACAGCCGTTAGATCAGTTTCCGCCGTCTGATCTGTGTATCGCCGCAGGTCAACAGAGGCGATGCGCTCCAGTGCGTGAAGAAGATTGCCAAGCGCCTCGAAGTCTTTGTTTTGAGACAGCAAACCGCTGCGCTCAAGGTTTTGATGCACAACTGCGATTGCGCCGGAGACGTTTCGCACCTCATGCGAAACTGCAGCGGCTGCGATGCGCGATCCCGCCAGCATCTGGTGCAGGCTCGTTTCCTCCTGGCTGCGAAGATCTTCCGACGTGTCTAAGATCATGGCGGCCAGGCGTGATCCGTCTCGGGTTGGATACGTCGAAAAGCAAATTTCTGCGAGGAATATCTCTCCGTCGGCGCGCTGTCCCCTGGATTGCATGACGGTGCGATACAACCTGGGCACGACCTGCTGGGATAGATTCCCCAACGTCGGGAAATACTGGTGAATCGATTGGCCGGGAAGAATGTCAGGCGAAAGTGCCAGCATCCGATGCGCCGCCTCATTTGCCATGAGCACGCATCCGGTGGAGTCGGCGGTAATGATCGCGGCTGGGCTGTTATCCACCAGCACCTTCAATTGCTCCTCCGCATCTCGTCTTGCGTCTCTCTGTTTCTCAATTTCATGCAGCACTGCAACTGCATGGCGACGACTCTGGTTGATTTCGTAGACGAAAAGTCCGGCGCAAAGAAACGCTGAAAAATACAATACGTCTCGCGGCACCCCAGTTCGAAAGCTCCAGACGAACTCATCGAATCTCTCTGCCAGAAAGGTACACAACGCAGCGACAGCGCCGATCTGCCAGGGCTTTAGAACTCTGCCCACGATCAGCATGGGGAACAAATAGAGAAAGCCGAGCGGAAGCTCATTGCTGGCATGCCAGTCAATCAGGGCGATTACCAGGATCAATGCGCCGGTAATGAACAACGCGGCTTTTTTGCTGCCTTGGAATCGCGACTGGAACATCAGTGGCCACCTTGGCCATGGGATGGAATCCGACTCTTTCATCTATTGTGCTCTCATCTCAAACGGCACACTTGGGAGCGAATCTCCTTGAAACATCGTGCCTCATTCCTGAATCGTTGTCGCGCCCCTGGCCAAAAGATAGCCTGCTGTGCCCAATCGATAGGGTTGTCAGCGTCACCTGTCGCCGCCATGCTGGAATAGGATTCCTATCCGCTAGCAATATGCAATTACTTTGGACCCTCAAAAAGGCTTGAGCACAATTCCGGACTGCCACGATCTGAAATTCACTGAATGATTACAAGAAAACCACGGCTTTCGCTGTTTTTGTTGCTTTGCGCACTCGTCGCCGTGCTTATGAGCGAACCTTTGAATGCTCAAACCAGCTTCACGTGGGAACAGGTCAAGGCTAAGTTCGAAGCCGCTAATCCTACGCTGCAGGCCGATGAAACCAATGTGCAGGAGATGAAGGCCGATGAAATCACGGCTGACTTGCGCCCCAATCCGCAGTTCACACTTTCGCAGGACGGCACGCAGATTGCTCCCCACGACGGCGTCTGGAAGCCGCTGAGCGGTACCTACGTCGTGCCGTCCATCAGTTACCTGCACGAGCGCGACCACAAGCGTGAACTGCGCCTGAAAAGCGCGCAGGAAGGCACTCAGATTGCGACCAGCGCGCATGCTGATCTGGAGCGCAATCTTCTCTTTAATCTGCGCTCAGTTTTTGTGCAGACGCTTCAGGCAAAAGCTGTGTTGGCCGTGGCGCAGCAAGAACTCGACTACTACGATCGCATCATCCATATCAGTCAGGCTCGTTTCCAGGCCGGAGATCTGGCGCAAGTGGATCTGGATCGAATTGAGTTGCAGCGGGTGCAATACGAGTCGGATCTGCAAACGGCGGAAGTGAACCTACGGACTTCAAAAATTCAGTTATTGCAATTGTTGGACGACGGAACCCCTGTCGATCAGTTTCATATTCAAGGGCCGTTTAACTTCAGCGATCAATTAGCGCCGCTTGAGACCTTTCGGCAGATCGCGCTCGATATTCGTCCCGACCTGCGCGCAGCACTGGAATCGCTGCAACAGGCAACGACAAATCATAAGCTCGCCATTGCGAATGGATCGACCGATCCCACATTTAGCGGCTGGTATACCTGGAATGCTTCGACGAACAATCCCTATGCGACGCAAACGTTAGGAGCCAGCGTGAGTATGCCGCTGCGCATCTTCGACCGCAACCAGGGTGAGAAAGAACGCACGCAGTTGGATATCGGCCGCAACCAGCAGATGGAAGACGCGACCCGCGCGCAGGTGTTTGCCGACGTCGACTCTGCATACGCACAGGTCAACAGCAATCTGATCTTGTTGCGGCCGTACAAGGCTCAATATCTGTCGCAGGCAGTTCGCGTGCGAGACACGATCACTTTCTCCTGGCAGCACGGCGGCGCCTCTTTAATGGACTTTTTGAATGCCCAGAGCGATTACCGGAATGTTCAGTTGGCTTACGTGCAATTGATCGGTTCGTATTTGACGGCTGCAGCCCAGCTGAATCTTGCCGTAGGCCGTGAGGTGATCCAATGATCAAGAAATCCATTCTGAAATCTGCCTGCACCCTCGCGATGTGCCTGTCGGTCGCAGCCTGTGGCAAGAAGTTCAATCCTGCCTCCGGCTCGGCGCCATCGGCGCAGGTCATTGAAACCAGCAACACTGGCCAGGTGACGGTTGACCATCCGGAGCAATTCACCCTGGTGCCCGCGGGCGGGGTTGATCTCCGCTCCAAGCTGAACGTCACAGGTACGGTGAACCCGGATATTGCCCGAGAAGTGCCCGTGATCTCTTTGGCAAGCGGTCGGGTCGTCGATATCCTGACGCGCCTGGACGACAACGTAAGAAAAGGCCAACTTCTCTTAAAGGTCCAGAGCCCGGATATTACCAATGCATTTGACACCTATCTGAAGGCCGTCAACGACGAGCACCTGGCGAAGACGCAACTCGATCGTGCTGAGATTCTTTATCAGCACGGCGCCATTCCGAAGAGTCAACTTGATCAGGCGCAGGACACCGAACAGGATGCGATCGCGGACCTGCATGCTGCTGAAGGGCAACTGGACACGCTCGGCGTCAACAAGAATCATCCATCGAACATCGTGAATGTCTACGCGCCCATTTCTGGCGTGGTGGTTGCGCAGAACGTAACCAATGCGGCTGCCACTGGCATGAACTATGCGGGATCGTCAACAGCGTTCACAATCGCCGATCTCTCGACCGTATGGATCATTTGCGACGTCTATGAAAATGACATTCCGAAGGTTCGGCTCGGCCAGCAGGCTTTCATCCACATCGACGCCTATCCAGGTAAGGTACTGATCGGCCACATCAGCGACATTGGCCCCGTGTTGGATCCCAATCTGCGGACTGCAAAAGTTCGCATTGAACTTCAAAATCCCGGCATACTCCGGCTGGGTATGTTCGTTACCGCAACCTTTGAAAGCAACACAAAGAAGACCTACGCCTTGATACCTGCGGACGCGATTCTGCACCTGCACGATCTTGACTGGGTGTATATCCCGGCGGGCGGAAAGAAATTTCAACGCGTACAGGTGAATACCGGAGATGTATTGCCCGGGAACAAGCAGGAAATTCTTTCCGGCATCGCGCCGGGCCAGCAGGTGGTCTCGAATGTTCTCCAGCTGGAAGCCACGCTGGAGGCGCAATGATTCGACGGCTTGTAGATTTTGCGCTGCAGAACCGTTTCCTGGTTCTGGCCGGTGCAATCCTGCTGTTTGCCTGGGGGATCGTCGCCTTCCACCGGCTTCCCGTCGAGGCGTATCCAGACGTCGCGAACAACTACGTGGATGTGATCGCGCAATGGCCCGGCATTTCCGCGGAACAGATTGAACAGCAGGTCACAATTCCTCTGGAAACTGTGATGAATGGTGTTCCGGGAGTTGTGCATGTACGTTCATGGTCCATCTTCGGACTCTCGACTGTGGAGATGGTATTTGGCGACGACACCACAGATTTTGAAAATCGTGAGCGAGTGCTGGAGCGCTTGTCTCAGGTAAGCCTGCCGCCCGGCGTCGTTCCGCAGATGGGCACAGATTGGAGTCCCGTAGGACAGATATATTTCTACACGCTCGAGAGTAGCAACCCTGAATATGACGTGATGAACCTGAAGTCGCTGGAAACCTGGGTCGTGGAGAAGGACTTGAAGTCTGTCCCCGGCGTGGTAGACGTCAACCCCTTTGGTGGTCCCACGCGTGAATACCAGGTGCGGCTCGATCCCGACAAACTGGTTGACTACGGATTAAGCCTAAGCCAGGTCGAACAGCAGCTTGAGGCCAACAATGCCAATGCCGGCGGTAGCTTCATTCAGGAGGGGCTGCAGCAGATCAACGTTCGCGAAGTGGGCCTGGTTAAAAACATTCAGGACATTGAGAATACGGTGATCACAAGCAAAACCGGGACACCGCTTCGCGTGAAGGATATTGCGGAGGTAACTCAAGGTCCGGAAATCCGGCTGGGTCAATTCGGCCGGGCGATTCGCCGCCAGGACGGAAAAATTCTCGACGATGATGATGTGGTGTCAGGCATCGTCGCTATGCAAAAGGGCGCCGACGCGCAGCCTACGTTGGAGGGGATTCATCAAGAGGTCAAGGAACTAAATGATCGCATTCTGCCGCCGGGCGTGAAGATTGTTCCGTTCATTGATCGAAGCGACCTGCTCCATTTCACCACTCACACCGTGCTTCACAATCTGACCGAGGGAATCGTACTCGTCGTCATCATTCTTTTCCTCTTCCTCGGAAATGCTCGCGGAGCACTCATTGTCGCGCTCACCATTCCGTTCTCTTTACTATTCGCAGCGATTTGCTTGAGCCTGAAACACATTCCCGCAAACCTTCTTTCGTTGGGCGCGCTCGATTTTGGCATGGTCGTGGATGGCACGGTCGTGATGGTCGAAAATATTGTCCGCCGTCTCGCACGCAAAGAGGAAGATGACAAATCCCCATATGAACGCATTCGGGAAGCCGCTCACGAAGTGCAGCGACCTGTTTTCTACGCGATCGCTATCATCATCACCGCTTATCTACCCATCTTCACACTGCAGTCTGTAGAAGGCCGCCTGTTCCGTCCCATGGCATGGACGGTTGCTTTCGCCCTATTAGGCGCTCTGATTTTTTCCATGGTCGTCGCGCCGGTTCTCTCCAGTTTTCTCTTCAGTAATGGCGCGAAGGAGTGGAAGAACCCTGTGATGGAATTTCTTCGGGCGCATTACCGCAAGGGCGCGACGTGGGCCATCCATCATCACAGGTTTACCATCGGCGTCGGCGTGCTCGGTTTGATCCTCGCAATCTACCTTGCGTTCAGCGGGATCATTGGCTCCGAATTTCTTCCGCACCTGGATGAGGGCTCACTGTGGGTGCGCGGCACACTCGAGCAAAGTGCGGGGCCGAGTGACGGCGTCCGCGTCGCCAACCAGGCCAGAGTTCTCCTTTGTTCATTTCCAGAAGTGACCGAATGTACGAGTCAGACTGGCCGTCCGGATGATGGAACCGATCACACGGGATTTTTCGATACCGAGTTTTTCGTCGGGCTCAAGCCGAAGGAACAGTGGCGGCCCGTATTCCACGAGGATAAAGACAACCTGATCGCGTCTATGAACAGCGAGCTCGAGAAGAAGATACCCGGCGTGGTTTGGGGTTTTTCTCAGCCGATTGAAGACAACATGGAGGAGGCTGTCAGCGGAGTGAAAGGCGAGCTGGCAACCAAGGTCTACGGCAGCGATCTGCACGTGCTTGAGGACGAGGCGGATAAAGTCGCGGCGATCATGAGTCACGTGCGAGGCATCAAAGACCTGGGAGTTTTGAATGTCACCGGCCAGCCCGATCTGGATTATGTCGTCGATCGCCAGGCGGCAGCACGATATCAGATCAACGTGGCAGATATTCAGGACGCAATCCAGACAGCCGTCGGAGGAACCGCACTCACACAAGTATTAAGGGGCGAGCAGGTCTATAACCTTACGCTGCGCTATCTTCCGAAGTACCGCGACACGAAACAAGCGATTGACAATATTCGCCTGTTATCGCCCTCGGGAGAACGTGTTTCCTTGGCGCAGCTTTGCAAAGTAAAGGAAGCCGACGAAGGCTCAGAGATTTATCGCGAGAATAATCAACGGTACGTCGCGGTTAAATACAGCGTTCGCGATCGTCCGCTAGGCGACGCTGTCAAAGAGGCCATACAAAAAGTTGATGCGCAATTAAAGCTACCGCGCGGATATCACATTGCATGGGAAGGCGAGTACCAGAGCGAAGTCCGTGCAGAGGCGCGCATGGCGGTTATCGTCCCGTTGACCGTGCTGTTGATTTTCATCATTCTCTACTCGATGTACAGCTCGTTCAAATGGGCCATCTTGATTCTTGCGACTGTGGCCATGGCGAGCATCGGCGGATTGCTGGTGCTTTTGATCACACATACCAACTTCAGCGTCTCGTCGGAAGTGGGATTTCTCGCGCTTTTTGGAGTTTCCGTGCAAACCGGCGTCATCATGCTGGAATACATCAATCAGCTTCGCGCTCGCGGCAATTCCATTGAGGAGTCCGCGGTTGAAGGCGCGGTGCTACGGCTGCGCCCCATCATGATGACAATGTTGGTCGCTACCCTCGGCCTGCTGCCGGCGGCGATGTCGCACAGCATCGGATCGGATTCACAACGGCCATTCGCCATCGTGATCGTTGGTGGGCTGGTTGCCGATCTGGTGATGAGCATCTTCCTGCTACCAACCCTGTATGTCTGGCTTGCACGCCCCAGTGATGTACTGCCAATTCCTGAAACAGAATTCGAAAACTAGAAAGTGGCACATACCCAAATTGCGAATTTCAAACGAGTTCCCGCTTCAATGAAAAAAGCTCACACCATCAGCGGTGGTAAAGAGGGCGGAAAGCAATTTGCGACCGCTATTTTCTGGATTGGCGCCACCCTCGCCGTGATTTGTATCTTGTCGACAGCTGCCATGATTCTGCTGGAAGCAATCCATCAATTGAAGCGTTGATGTCGAGGAAGCAGCCTAGCATACGGATGAATTTCACTGGAGAGTTGGGATGGTCGACGACAAAGATATACCGAACTCGTACATTCTCTACTTCATTGCGGTAATTGCGATCGTGGGATTTCTTCTACTGGGAGCGCTTCTCTTTTGGCTTCACTAGACTGGCGGCCAACGACCGTAAGTGCCGGCGCAGTCCAATATTGCACATTGTTCTGCGCACCAATTCACGCGGAATTCAGAGGAAGACATGACCATCAGAAGTCCAGAGATACCGGTTGCCGAGTTGATTGAGAAGATCGCCCGTACGCTTGTCGATAAGCCAGAAGAGGTTTCCGTCAATGCAAATCCGTGTGAACAGGGTACCCCTCTGCAACCGCAAGTCGACCCTACAGATGTCGGTAAAGTTATCGGCAAGCAAGGTCGAACGGCGACTGTCCACTCTTCGCAGGGTGTCCCGGCTGGGACTGTGACATTTTCTACCGGTGAAACGGTGTTGGGATCTGAATCGCTCGATAACAGTGGAACTGCCGCACTGCAGTGCCGCCAGAGGATGGAGCCCCGTCGAATGTCCTTGTGACTCGAGACGCAGAACTGAAACGCTTTCGCGAAGGCAAATACTGCTCTGTTTTATTAGCGAACCCAGCCGCTGTGGGAGAGAACGTCAGCCTGCATCATTCATGTCATCACGCCATATATCTCGACCGCACCTTCAACGCAGGCCACTTTCTCCAGAGCCAAAATGCATTTACCGCCTCGGACTTGTGGAGGGTACTCTTACGCAATTCACAATCCTTGCAAGTGCAGACACGATTCCCGCGCCTCTCCGACGCGATTGCCGGACTTAAATCCGGTTAGAGTTACATTTAGTGCCGTTGGCTTTCCTCACTGATTGCAAGAGGTTGATGCATTGGCTTTTTCAGAACTCGATTCGGCCTTGAAAGGCAATCATGCGCGGCGAACTATCTCCTCCAAGCCCAACGCCAAGTAGACCGGTGGGTGGTGAAGTTACGCTCTGCAACGTTCCGAATCTTGCCGGGACCGAGCCAGGCACGCCAGCCTGTACAGTGCTGGGAAGGGCGAAGTTGGGATGGTTGAACGCGTTGAAAAACTGTCCGCTAAGGCGGAACGTGATCCCTGCTTTAACAGGAAAGATTTTCGTGATGTAGATATCCGAATACGTGAAGTGCGGTCCGCGCACGGAATTGCGGCCTGAATTGCCGAACTGGCAGATCTTTGGATTATCATTCTGCACGCCGAGCACACCGGTGTAGCATGCCCCGGTTGTTGGATCGACGACAGAGACGAATGCGTCCGGATTGAGCCACTGCTTCGTTCCTGTCACGGTAACGCCGGGAAAGGGAGTCTTGCGGTAGAGCGGCACACCCGGCACTCGATTGGCATAGTTCGGAACAGCAAACTGGATCGTTTGCGTGGGATTGGATGCCTGTAGAACGCCATTGCCGTTCGCGCTATACGCCTGGCTCAACACGCTGAAGGGAAGTCCGGAGTGAAGAAACGCCGTCTCCGAAAACGACCATCCGCCGAAGATCTGACGTAGCACTGCGTTACCGGAATGAAACGGCGCTTGATACATCCCGAACGCGGAAATGTTATGCCGCACATCGTAGTCGCAACTGGCATACTGCCGGCTCAATTCTCCGGGCAGTGGAGATTCAAGTCCTTGCGTGGAGAATGCCAGCAGACCCCCATTCGATACTTCGTCGAGGCAATGGCTGAAGGTATAGTTGGCGCGCAGGGTCAAGCTATTCCACTGCTGCGTATAAGTGGTTTGCAATCCGTTGTAGTTACTTTTCGCACCGGTCTGGAACTCAGTCACATTTCCAAAGCGCTGATCGAGCGGCCTTTGATATGGAAAGGGCGCAAAGCACCCGCTGCAGACGTTCTGGTACCCATTGAGCTGTACCTGGTAGGGTTCATGCAAGCCTCGGGTGCCCACATAGTCGATGCGCAGATCGCCGCGCGAGCCGAATTGCTGTTCGATGCCGAGATTGTACTGATAGTAGTACGGGGTCTTAAGAGTTCCCGTGGGGAAAGTATTGAGGCTAACGGCCAGTGGACATGTCGCCTCACCCGGCTGGATGCCCGCGCAAGGCGGACCACCAGAGTTAAAGATTGTCTGAAATGACGTATTGGCACTGGCTGTAGCATCGACAGCACTATCGGGAACACCTGGAGCGATGCCAATGCCGCCTACCTGCCCAGTGAGGCCACCCGTGAAACTTGGATCATTGGGAGCGTTGATGAGGCCGCTATCGGCAATTTGCTGCGGAATGATGTCATTAAAGGCACCGAAACCCGCATGGATAGCAGTGTGCGGACGAAGCTGGTAGGCAATCGAACCTCGGGGCTGATAGATGAACAGTGGTGTCGCTGCAAAGAGCTTTTGAACCGTGCTGAGAACTACCTGATTCAACGGTTGATTGGTACTGTGCGAAGCATCCAGGAACGAACCGGCCATGCGGGAAAAGAGACTCTGCGGACTGGTGACGTTTGTATTCCAGGTCACGCGCATGCCGTAGGTAATCGTGGCCTTCAAGGAAGGTTTGTAGTTGTCCATCGCATAGTATTCAAGGTTGCCAACTCCTACTCTTTCTTTTAGAGAAACGGGGAAGTTCTGCTGTGCGGTATATGCGGCGCCATAGGTGAACTGCGCAAGGTCGTTGTAGGCAACGGTAGGAACGGTGCCTTCGCCAAGGTCATAGTCGCTGGTGTCGACTCGGCGTGTATTAATGCCGAAATGAAATGTGTGCTTCCCTTGTGACCAGGTTAAGTTGTCGTTGATCTGCCACTGCGTAACCTTGCGTCCCTGCGGAAAGGTATTGTCTAATCCGCCAATCTGGGTGAAGGGTACGCTGTCGCTGCCCGATGCGAGCACGATAGGAAAGGTTCGCAGCGCCTGGGCATAATTGTTCGGTTCGAAGATGCTGGAATACCAACTCGCTCCAGGATTGAACTGATTTACCAGATTTGGGCTGAACAGATGTGTGTAGCCAATCACCAGCGTGCGTTGCGGCTGCGGTGAATATGAGTTGAAGATGGAGTTGATCGGATCTGTCCACTCGGCCTGCAGGCCTGTGTCCTGTTGAAAGCGATACCAGACGCTGTCTTTGGAGTTGATGGTGTGATCGATCTTCACCACGATGAGATTCTCGCTGTCACTGTTATTCAGAGACCGTTGCCGCTGAGCCGCGCAGCCGCTGCCATCGAGCAGAGTTCCGCTCGGCGGGGCGGGTAACAGATTTCCTGATGCATCCAGTGGGCAGCCTGTGATCGCCACTGGCGAACCGCCGGGAGCGGGCAGCAGCGAGAACATGTTTTTATAGAAGGGAATCTCGGAGGGCTGAGCCGGCAGATCAGTTCCCCTGACCGGATCATAACCACCCGTAGAGAGTTGCCCCAGCACATACTGCTCATAGGCGGGCGTGGGCAAGGTCGTTGGCGTGACGATTGGTAATGCGATGCGAACGCCCTCGTAATGGGCAAAGAAAAAGAGCTTGTTCTTGCGAATCGGCCCTCCTACGCTGACACCGAATTCGTTCACCACAGAACGCGGCTTCTGGGCAATGTTGCCTGGCGTGTCGTTCGCATGGAGGAAGAAGTCTTCCGCATTGAACAGGGAGCCGTTCCATATTTCGTAGAGGTCTCCGTGAAATGCATTCGTGCCGGATTTGGTAATGTAGTTGACCTGGGCTACGGCGTATCTGCCCTGGTCGACGGAAAACGAGTTGGTGTTGACAGTCGCCTCCTGAACGGCATCGAGGCCAATCACCAGATTCGTGGAGAGGCCAATATTCAAACCCAGCCAAGGATCGTTTGAGTCATAGCCGTCGAGGATGTAGCCATTGGAAGTCGCAGGGAGTCCATTGAACTCGACGTTGCCATATCCGCCGGGAGCCTTTGCATCGCTGGAGGAGCCTGCGGTGTTCATCAATGCTCCTTGCGCGAACTGTGTGAGGTAAGTCAGATCCTGGCCGGGATTGGGCAGGCTCTTAATCGTTTTGGCTTCGATGGTGGTCGTCGTGTTCGAATTATTGAGACTCAATAGACCCTGCTGGGCCGCGACCTCGACCACCTGTTTGGATGACGCTGGATGGATCGAAAAATTCAATGCCACATTGCGGCCGACCTCGACCAGCGTCGGCTTGGACGCCGCTGCAGCGAAACCTGGTGCGTGCACAACGACCTGATAGGTGCCGGGGTTCACCTGGGAAAAGAGATAGTGTCCGCTCACATCAGTTTTTCCGTTGCGGATTGCCTTCGTATTCGTTTCCGTCGCGGTGACCGAGGCATTGGGGATCACGTCGCCGCTCGCATCCCTGACGGTGCCGGAGATAGCGCTTGACGTTCCACTCTGCGCCTCGAGCCGGCGCGAGTTAACTCTGGTTAATGCCAGTAAAATGAAGACATATTTCCATGCTCGAGTTGCACGCATATCGGCCTCCAGTTGTTTTGTGGTGATTGCCTTGGGTGGAAGTCGGAAGGTAACCCGTTTAAGCTATTTAGGTCTACCTAAGTATTTAGGTAAACCTAAAATAGAGGTGATGTCAAATCGGAGGCATGGGACGAACATGACAACACGCCGCGTCAACCTAAATACGGAATCGGTGGACAACTACCTGAAGGCCATCTTTGCGCTGAGTGGACAAGAGGAGGAGCGCGTGACAAGTACCGCACTGTCCGAGCGGCTCGGCGTGGCGCCGGCCTCGGTCACCAACATGCTCCAGAAACTCGCGCTGTCTGCAACTCCGTTTGTCGAATACGAGTCGCGCCGAGGTGTCCGTCTCTCTGCCACAGGTAAACGGCGCGCACTGGAGATTCTGCGCCATCACAGACTGCTTGAGACGTTTCTGTACAAAGTCCTGGACTACCCGATCGAGGAGCTCCATGACGAGGCAGAACGCCTGGAGCATTTCATCTCCGAACGTTTCGAGGAGCGCATCGATGCCAAACTGGGCCGGCCCAAGTTCGACCCTCACGGTCACTGCATTCCCGCTCTGGACGGAAACATGGTGAAACAGACCTCCCGACCCCTGACGGATATCGAAAAAGATGGATATGTCGTGGTCGACAGCATATCGGATCATGATGCCGCGCTGCTAAAGAGGCTCAAGGCTCACGGCATTACACCGGGCATACGATTGCATGTGACAACGTCGAGTCGCGGAGAACTCGTTCTACGAACAACTCGTAGCTCCCGGCCTTTGCACCTTGCTCGATCTGGCGCTGAAGCAGTCCGAATCCGGTCTGCAAATTGACGAAACTATGATCGTTTGTCGTGCTGACTAATTGACGATCGCGGCATGAGACGTTGGCTAGCAGTCATCGAAAATTGAAGTCTTCGATCAATCGACGAGACGGAAACCGAGCCACACCGTCACCAGCATCACCAGGAAAGCTGCAACGGTCATCAGAATTAGGGAAGAGCCAGTTGCCGGTCTTTATCTGGCCTTCTACATATAGCGCGAGCTCTTTCACATCCGTGTGGCCGAAGTAATAGTAGTCCGTTCCCCCGCGGGTCAAATCATACGGCTGCAGCACCGGGAGATAGTTCGGATTTGTCGTATAACCCCCACCCGCGCCGCGAGAGTGCGGATGTAGTGCTGATCGGCAATGACGTGATGAAATTTGTTGAAACTGTTCGGGGGCAACAGCCAGTGCAGCCTTCGCGCCAAGCTTATCGGCGAAGCTTGGGACACCCTGGGCTCGCTCAAGGGGAACCAGGTGCCGCGAAAAGCCGGTTTTGCGGGCAGACTAACCACGTCAAGGGAGATAGTGGCCGTCGCGAGAGATAGCTCAAACACTTACTCGATGGCCGTCTTGAGTCCGACGCTCAAGCGGAACGACCTACCAGCGATAGCGGCGCAATTACGTCAATATCGACCTCGAGTAAAAATCTTTCTTGCAGAAGGACCTGGGACTGCTGGCTTGGATGCGTCCTTTGTGCGATGCGTCGTTGAAAGCGTGAAGGGTGCCACAGCCTTGATTGGCGCGGTGCAACGAATGATTGGCATAGACGCGGACTAAGTTGCCACTAAGTGACTCGCGATTTTGGATTCGTCAAGAAGGCAAGCCATAACTTCCCGTTGGCGACGACGTGGGAATCAAGTGATGAAATGCGTGTTTCCCGTTACTGAAAAGCCGCATCTCCGAACCAGCGTTGGACGCACTTTTCCGCAGCGGTCTTATCTATGTATTGGTTTGCGTCGGCTGCCCATGCCACGAAGCCATCGGGGCGAACAAGGAGTGCCGCCAGACCTTTTTCATCCTTCGCGTTCCCGGCTACATATCGCAACCTGTCCTGTCGTCCACCGCATACTTTGCGCAGCTCTTCGCTCCCAGTGAAATCTAGCAATAGACCACGTCCATCCTGTAATAGAATTCCGAGACGGTTTCCGTCCTCTAGCTCGAAGTCCGGAGCACTGTGGCCGACCAGCGGATGTCCTCCGCCAAAGTCGTAATGCATGGTGATTCCAGAAATCTTTTCGACGAAGTAGGTTGTGCCGTCTTTCGTGGCGATCAGATCGCGCACAATGGCGGCGATGGCCCTCGCGTGAGGATCGGGGCGAATGATGGCGACCTGCGCGCGGGTCCAGTTGAGCACCCATTCTCCGACGGGATGGCGCTCGATGGTGTAAGTGTCGAGCAGATCATCGGGAGCCCATCCCTTGACCGTTGCCGCCAGTTTCCATCCGAGATTCATTGCATCGCCCAGACCCGCATTCATGCCTTGTCCGCCGAACGGAGAATGCACATGCGCCGCATCTCCTGCCAGCAACACGCGTCCTTTGCGATAGGTCGTTGCCTGGCGGGCGCGATCGGTATAGCTGGTGGCCGCCTGCACGGACTTGAGCTTCACACTGGTTCCTGAGACATGCTGCAGCAAGACCTGCAGATTTTCCCGTGTGATGTCTGAGGTTCGATCGAAGCGCCCGCCATCGAAATCAACAACTCCGACGCGGCCGGGAGCTGGTCCGTGCGTGTACATGCCGCGCGGCGTCAGGTTGAAGCCGGGTGCAAGCGCGTCGACGTCGTCGAATTCGACAATGGCCATGTAGCCGGTCAGGTCCGGGTCTGTGCCCTCGAACTCGAACCCCGCCAATCGGCGCACGGTACTGCGACCGCCATCGCAGCCGACGAGCCATCTCGCATAGAACTCATTGTCGCCTGCTTGCACGGAAACTCCGTCAGGGGTTTCATTGAAACCTCTGACTTCATGGCCTAGGCGCACGTCGGCGCCGAGCTCTTCGGCACGATGGCGAAGAACGTCCTCGAGCGCTTCGAGACTGACCATGCCTCCGCCGATCGAGGGTCCGGGAAGAATCCACTTCTGATCTGAAAAGTCGACTTTGGACGCGTCGAGCATCATACCGGCGAAGTGACCGGCAAATCGTGGCGCCGAAACCGGCGGAGGCGGCGTACTGCCGTCGCCTTTGAATTCTATCCCGGGACGCTCGCTGCCTACCCAGCCGAATGATGCGGCCTTCACATCTTCGAGAAGTGCACGTCGGTAGAAAGCCTCTGTCGACGGAAAGTTGAGTCCACGTGCACCCATCCATCAGCTCTTGAGTGGAGTGCTTGGATCTTGATTCTTCTCCAGCAGTAACACGGAGACACCTGCGAGACGAAGCTCGCACGCAAGGAAAAGTCCGACGGGCCCTCCGCCAGCAATCAATACGTCATAAGTCATAGTTGTATTTCCAGTCATCAGGTTGTACGAGATTGGTCTGGGGAATGTTCAATGCAGGTTTTCAACGGGCCGCCTACATTTTGATCTTCAGATCATCGTTCAATACATGCAGTCTTCCGAAAGTCAGAGGAACTGGCGCTGGTTTCGATACTGGACTTCGACGCGAGTGGTATTAGCCTAGGAGTTTTTGATTGAAATGTGCTTGCGGCGTCCCTTTTCCTGTCGCGGACGCTGCTGATTGGTTTCCGGAAGAATCGGGCGTGGGAGATTGGCGGCACTGTAGTTCGCTAACACCAGAGGTTCAGTGGTATCGGGAAGCTTCGGTAGTTTTTTGCTGGAGTGTCGAAAGCGAAATGCAGTCGTCAAATCTCCGAAAGTGCTGCGCCGCCATGCACTGATGTTTGGTTCCTGTACCCCGGTAAACTGCTCCAGAAACTGAAGAATCGAAGTGTGATCAAACGGCTGACTACAGACCCAGCCTCCTGCGGTCCATGGGGACACGATGACGCAGGGAACGCGAAATCCACCACCGATCGGCAAGCTGTTCACAAACTCATGTGGCGTACCCTCTGGAGGACTGGGTGGAACGACATGATCGAAGATGCCATCGTTCTCATCGTAGTTGAGAATGAAGACGGTTTTGGCCCACACATCCGGATTTGATGCGATCGCTTCGATCTTACTTGCGATGAATGCTGCACCCGCCGCGGGCATGTAGTCGGGATGCTCGGATTGATAGCTGGTTGGAATGATCCATGACACGGCCGGAAGTTTATTGTTTTGCGCATCGTACTCAAATTGACCCTCCGGCCCTCTCACCATTCCTTTCGTATAGAGGGGAGAACTCGGTGTTGCGTCGCGGAAGTTCTTGAAAGTCTCCAACAGGTTGCAGCCATAGTTATCATGTTGCTGATAAACCTTCCAGGAGATACCGGCCGCTTCAAGCCGCTCGGCATAAGTCGGCCAGCGATAGCCTTCTTTCGGATAGGTATTGTTCACAATCGGACCGCCGTGCAAACCGTCCGGGTCGATGGTTCCGGTCATCCAGTACATGCGATTTGGCCAAGTCGGGCCCAAGACAGAGCAGTGGAAAGCATCACAAAGCGTGAATGCTTCCGCGAGAGCAAACTGGAATGGAATGTCTTCCCGCTTGTAATAGCCCATGCAGTATGGGCCATTGGCGCCGTCAGCCTCTCGATGGGCGGACAGCCACTTATCCATTCGGCCACCATTCCAGGCTTTATGTTGCACCTCCCAGACATGGCTGGTGGAAGGGATCTTCTGGGCGCTACTGATGCGAGTATCCAGATGAAATGGAAGGATATATCCATCGGGGTTCACAGAGTCCGGCTGATAAAAGACGGAACGTCCGTCGTTCAATTTCAGCGCATCGCGGTCGTCAAATCCACGGACGCCAGCCATCGTTCCGAAATAATGATCAAACGATCGGTTTTCCTGCATGAGCAGCACAACGTGCTTGATATTTTCTAGTGATCGATTCCTGGGCGGTTCCTCTGCCAGCAATCGACGCACGTTTGGGGGCATCAAAGCCGCGGCCGCGGCGGCAGCAGCCACTCTTGCCACGCCTTTCAACAACCGGCGCCTGGTGAGATTTCTATCAGGAATACAACGACTGGGTGAAAACGGATCCATACCACTAGTTGTACCCTTCGCGGGGGAAGAAGCTCAACGTTCCACTGTTATTCCAAAATGCAGAGCCCCTGCCGACACTGCAGTCAGCGATGCGGATGGAGACCGTGCGCCGTGGCTATGAAGCTTACGAATATCTCCAATCGCATTCTGGGAGATTACTTCGATAACCTGCGGTTGCTCTTATGGATTACTACCCTGGAAAAAGCTGCCGCAGTTAGAATTAAATAATATGGCTGCCTGATGAGTAACTAAAATAACTACATTAATATCATAAGGCTATAGGCTATCTGAGACTTACCTGAAAATGGCCTTTTCGTTTGTCTCAACACCGACTCTGGATCGGCATATCGGACGATAGCGGACCGACTACCATTGGCTAACCTGCGACTCAGGCGGTATCTGGCTCTGCAACTGCCGGCAGAATTGCGGGGGTTGGCGGCAGATCGTACAGGCCTTCAGAGGCTACCTCGGATTGGACCCGGTCGATGAGCCGCGCGATGGTGCGCGTGAGATGCATCAGAGACCGCTCTCGCTCCGAGAACGTATCTGCAATGCCGGCTGAGAGGGAATCGATCTTGTGGACGAAGCTCACCGGTACGCTGGCGCGGTGGAAGTGCGTTGTAAGTTGGCTCTCAAGGCTCTCCGCCATCTGACGGAAGATGCGCGAACACTCGAAGCGAAAATCGTTTTCGAATGTCCTGAAGGGCTGCGACCTTGCGTCGATGGCGGCGTACAAACGGAACTGGAGCAACGGAGCCTCAAGCAGATAGAAACTGCGTAGAGAGGCCTGCCATCGACGGATGCGGTCGCGAGCAGCCATGTCTCCGGCGCGCGCGGGGCCAGTTTCAAAAGGAACCGCATCGGCCTGCGCATTCACGTCTCCGAAGCGGCGATAGATTTCCTCGCGCTGGCGGCGGATTTTCAAAATGTCCGCGGAATTTCCGGCGCGCGGAGTGGAGCCGAGAAGATCCGACAGCAGGCGAAGATTGACGATGAAGATGCGCACCATTTCATCGGCAGCGGAACGGGGAAAGAGCCGCTCAAAGACCAGCCACATCATGGTGATGCCGAGAAGAACGCCAAGCACGCGATCGCGCCCAACAGTAAGGTCGGTCTGGATGGTGAATTCGCTCAGGTGGACCAGGTAGAACGCAAAAGCAAACTGCACGCCTGCATAGGCAAGCCGGGAACTGGAAGTTGCGATCCACGCGGCGACGGCAGTCATCGTGGCGAAGAGTATGGTGAATCCGCCGATGGAATCGATGAAGGGGAGCACGAAAATCTGCGCTCCCAGACCCGCAACAACGCCGCCCAGGACGAACCCGGCAACGCGAAGAAGTTGCTTTTGTCGGGAGGATCCGACGGTGGTGAGTGCGGTGAGCACACAGGTGGTGATCGATGTGGAAAGATTGGGCCAATCCAGCGACACATACAAGATGTAGCAAAGCATAGCGGCCATCGTTCCGGCGAGAATGTAGCGCAGATGCTCTGGATTAGAAAAGGCGTCTGGAATGAAGATGCGGCTGGCGGCCGGCGGGTCATCGATGGGCTCAAGGTCGGGGTCAGGGGCATGCTCACCACTGAAAATGGAGGGCATGAGAGAAACCATGGATTCAATTTCGGACATGAGCGGAGTGCCCGGACTTGGCAGAGATTCGAGCGATGTCTGACAAGGCTGGCCGTGGGTGCGAAGGCAGTTGCGAATGTCGGCAACGCTTTGGCCGATGTGCGCAGCACGTTCCCGCAGATTCGGCGCTATAGAAGGATAAGCGCCTGCAAGAGCAGCGGCGAAATCAATCGAGCGAGCGGTGAGTGAAACCAGCGTGGTCATGCGCGCACGATAGAGCTGGGTGAAGTTCGAGCGGGCGACGTGGCGGCGAAGCGCGCTGGCTCCAACCATGGCGAACTGGGCAAGGCCAGCCTGGGTGGCGGGCGAAATAGGCCGGCCATCGGCATAGGCTGCCATCAGATCCTGCAGCAATGCAAGACGAGTATCGATGCCATCCACAACGTCATCGCGGCCGGACAGTGCGTGGAATACGACTTCAACGCCCAGTGTCACCAGCGCGCCGATCAATGTTGCTCCTACCAGCCACAGCGTATGTTCGACATTCAATTCCGCAGGGCCTGGCAAGTACCAGATGCTGACAACGTTGCCGACCACCAAAGCAAGGCCGATTGCCACGGCGTAGTTGGCAAGGCAGCGCAGCAGAAAGAAGACAACAAACAGGCTGCAGCCGACCCAGAGGAAGTGGGTTTCCGGGGTGGAAGCAAACATGCGGGCGCCAACCGGGATGAAGAGCCCCCCAAGCAGGAGCGCGACGATCATGAAGATCGCTGAGCGAGTGGTGGAGACCAGGTTTTCGCGCGAAAGAAGGAATGCAGTCAACGCACCGAGTACTCCTCCGGGGATTTGGAAGGTCTCGATGCAGATCATGGTCAAAGTTGCGGAGATGACGATGCGCGCTACGAGGGCTCCCCGGCCAGGATAGGGCGCGAGTTCCTTCTTCAGGAAATCGGAGAACCAATCGCTGAATTGCTCCGGATGCGGAAGATGAATTGGCTCGGACGCCATGTTTAGTTTCCCGAATCGTGATGGGCGTAGCCGCGGATGACGACGGTGGCCGATTCGCCGAGACGGAAGATGTCGGATGGGCCATTCAGAATGCGGACCCGCACGGGAAAGCGCGAGGCCAGATGCACCCAGTTCAGGGTGCGCTGCACGTCAGGCAGACCAGGGGCAGTCAGGCGGCCGATCAGGTCAGTGTCCGGCGTGACGCCGAATCCGACGCTATCGACAACTCCCTTGTAGCGAACCGTGGGGTGGGACATGACGTAGACGTCGGCGTGCATTCCGGGATGAATGTGCCGCAGTTGGGTCTCGCGGAAGTTGGCGATGACCCACCAAACTCGTGTGTCAATGAGCGTAAAGATTTGTTTGCCGGCGGTCGCGTAGGCTCCCTGGGAAATGGTGAGGTTAGTGACGCGCGCGTCAAAGGGCGAGACGACGTGGCAATTGTCGAAGTTATATTGTGCCGTATCAATGGACGCCTGCCTGCCGGGAAGCTGCCCTTGCAGCGGCCTGAGTGTGGTTACGTTGTGTGTCGCCTGCTGGACTTGCTGATGGCTCTGATCAAGCATAGCCTGCGCCTGCCTGTATTGCGCCTCCGAGGCGAGCAGGCTGGCTTCGGCCAGAGTCAATTGCGAATGGGCCTGGTTCGCAGCCTGCATGCGAGAAACCTCCAACGTGCGGGCCTGATCAACCTGATCTACGGTGACGAATTGGCGTACCAGGAGTGGCTCGATGCGGTGCAGATTGTCCGACGCGTATTTGAGTTCCGCATTGGAGCGCTGCAGGAAAGCCTTTGCGTTGGCAACAGCGGCTTTGGCTTCTTCAACCGCAGCACCGGCGCGCGCCACACTGGCTTCGGCACTTACAGCATTGGCTTTGGCAACATCCACGCCACTGGACTTGCCCGCAATCAGACGGCGTTCGTTATCGATCTGGCCCTCAAGCGCACGCTGATCTGAATGAGCGCGAGCGAGGGCATACGCATAGGGACGGTCATCAATGTCGAACAACGGAGCGCCGGCTTTCACCAGCTCATTATCGGAGACATAAAGATGCATCACCGGACCGTTGACCAGCGGAGCCATGCCGATGTAGTTCGCAAACACCTCGGCGTCGTCTGTGCGCGGATAGGCATTGATCTCGCGAATCACTATCAGACCGGTGATGAAAGTGCATACAATTACCGCGATGCTGATCGAGCGGCCAATGAGATGAAGGCGGGCGTGCGACGGGTCAGGCGGCATATTCGTCCCTCCAATCAGCTAAAGAAGATGAGCCAGAGTGCGCAGGCAGCGAAGAGAGCAATACACGGATACACCACGACAGGCCAGAGAATCTCCTTGTCGAGTGAGAAACGGGCAAAGATACGATTTGAAATTACCGACAGGATGATGCCTGCAAACAGGCAGAGAAGCCACGCCGGGAAAAATGATCCGAGTATGTTGAACGTTGGCGAACGCCGGCAACCCCCGAGTTCGATCGCGAGCAGAGCAGCCGGCCAAGTCAACCATCGTTGCGAGCGGTTCACAGGTTGGTCCTACTTCCTTGGTACGATTTCGTAATCATGGCGCAGGACTCCAGTGCTGAGTCTGAATCAGGTCACCGGTGCGGAAGGCAAGATTGGTGACCTGCAGCAATAACTGGGTTCGGGCAGAGATGTCTTCAGATCGGGCCTGTGCCAGGGTCTTCTGCGCCGAGACTACATCGAGCAGATTGCGGACGCCATATCCGTAGGCTTCATGCGCGGCATCATACGATTGCTGAGACGCGGTCAACAAGGAATCCGCGGCTTGCTGCTGCCGTAGCGCAGTCTGCACGTCCGAATATGCAGCCCAGACCTGGTTGGCGATCTGATCGCGGAGCGAGTCGATGGCAGCCTGGGCCGCCTTCTTATCGGCTTGGGCCTGGGCGATACGGTATTCGCGACGGGCTCCGTCAAAGAGAGTCCATGTCAGATTTAACTGGGCGGTCCATATTTCTCCCTCCGCATAACTTCCCGGGAGAAGATCCTGCTGGCCATACGCCCGTGCCTCGCCCCCTTCGCCGTCGAAGCTGAGAGAAGGAAAGTAGGTTGACTTTGCCTGCTTGATTGAAGCATCGGCGGCCCGTAAACGTGCCAGTTGTCGAAGCAGATCGGGGCGCTGACTGAAAGCACGCTTGATTTCCTGATCAACGGAATCTGCGATTGCATTGGGAAGCTGGAGTTGATCTATCTCCTGAACTTTGAAGAGAGTGGTCGCCGTGAAACCGGCCGCCGTGGCAAGGTCGCCACGTGCAATGGCGACCGTTCCGACAGCCGCCTGCAGATTGTAGTCAGCCTGAGCCCGCGCCGCAGTGGCCTCCAACTCATCCGGTTTGGTGGCGAGCCCGTTCGCGAGACGCGCACTGGCATCCTCCTCGACAGCCTTCGCATTTTCCAGGCTCACTTCCGCGGCTTCACGCTGGCCTTCGGCATTCAGAAGCTGGTAATAGGCAGACGCGACTTGATAGATGATGCGGCGATGGGTGTCATTGAAGGCGAAATCAGATGCCAGCAGGTCCGCTTTGGCCGCGTCGATCACCCCACTGCGACCCCCCACGTCGAATACCAGGTATTCAACCTGCAGAACAGGTTCGAAGATTCCAAGTGTCTGGCGGTGGAAGTATTCGCCGATGAGCGGAGCCTGCCGGATGGAAGCTGCAATCGCGACAGCGGACAGTGTGGGATAGAGTGCGCTGCGTGCAATGCCCAAAGCATCGGCTCTGGATTTGGCTTGCTCCCACGCAACACGCGTGTCAGGATTGTGCTGCTCCGCCAGGTCGATCAACTCGGCAAGCGTGTAGGTCTTGTCTGCATCCGGATTTCCGGGTTGCGGCGACTTGACGGGACGCTCACGTTCGAGGGACTGCACGTCCCTGGGTTGCCAGATGCTATCGGATGCGCGCGGAGCGCTTTGCGCGATCAGGCACGAACTCGCGGCAGCGGCGAAGAGTCCAATTGTCAGAAGCCAACCCGTCGATATCATAGCCTTGAAACGGTAGACCTCTTGAGTAGTTTCCAGTCAACGTCTGTTGCCAGCGATCAAAAAAACTATGGATATCCAAGGAGGGTGCTGAAACTCCAAGCCTTCGTGGCTGATAAAAGGTTGCCAATTTCGCGAACGGTGACGAAATCCTTCTCGTATTCGAGTGATTGAATCATACGATGGTCTCTATGTTCAAATCCGCAAGGAGAACATGAGAATCGATGCCCTGGTAGTTGTGAGCATGAATCTTCGGTGCTCAGGCCGCCCTCATTGAATACCCCGCAGTTGTTGAGGGTACTGGCTGGGGTGTGATCGTAAAACCTGACTGTAACGCATTTAGAATTAAGCAATATGGCTTGCTGAGGGGCAGCCATATCTTCTACGTTCATGCCGTCCGTCAGATGCCGAACATATTCCATATGTCTCTTTGCTGTGCGAGACCTTTTGAACGTGATCGCGCATCTATAACACCGGAAGGCAACTGCGGACGGTCGAATTCGTGAGCCGCGGTTGGAGGTTGCATGCAGGCAAGCATGACGCGTTTCGGCGACTAAAGTTCTCTTCTACTCCATCGATAGATCATGGCGACCACTAGCCCAACAACTCCACCACGAACCGCGTCGCCAGCCGCCTCCGCGAAGCTGAAACGCGGCGTGACCGTGATTGTGCTGGCCGTGATGGTGGTCGACATTCTTTTGAGTGTGGCGTTCTATCGCAATCCTGTGTGGATGATCAATCAGGCCATGGATGCGCGCCTGCGGCTTGCAGGATTTCGCAGCGAGTATGTTCGTGTCGGGCCATATCGCGTCCATTATTTCGTTGGTGGCCACGGAACACCGCTCTTGTTGATACATGGCCTGGGCGCTCGCAGTGAGGACTGGACTCCGGAGATGCCGGCGTATGCCAAGAATGGTTTTCGCGTCTATGCCATTGACCTGCTGGGATGCGGACGGACAGATCGACCCGACATTGCATACACGATCACAGAGCAGGTGGAGCTGATCCAGGGATTTTTGTCTGCCGTACATGTCGAAAAGGCGGACGTGATGGGCTGGTCGATGGGCGGATGGATTGCGACGGAATTTGCCTTGCAACATTCGCAGCGCGTGAACCGGTTGGTGGCGATGGACAGCGCTGGATTGAGATTCAAGACCAACCTTTCACCAGAGATTCTGGAGCCCAATACTGTTCCAGAATTGGAGCGGCTGGAAACTGTGCTGATGGCACGCCGGTATTACATTCCCGGATTTGTGCAGCGCGACTTGTTGCGAACCATGAAAGGCAATCGCAGGGTAGTGCACCAAACTCTGGAATCGCTGCTGCGTGAAGAAGGCGATTTCGCCGGACAGCTCAGCGAGCTGCAAATGCCCGTGCTCCTGGTCTGGGGACAACAGGATGAGCTGCTTCCGCCCAGTGTTGGGAAGCAGATGCACGATGCCATTCCGCAATCTGTGCTGCAGCTATATGCCGGATGTGGGCATATGGGACCTGCAACCTGCGCCGACCGCATGGTGCCGCACGTGATTGATTTCCTGCGGAGCCAGCCACCGATGGCAGGCGGGGAATTTCACTTTTAGCAACTAGCTTCGCCGCTATTTGGATTTGCCGGTCCATTGATAGGCGGAGTCTTGCGGCAGGCCGACGTGCGCCAGCACACGGCAAACGAATTGCCGGGCCATTTCCAACGTGTCGACCGGATGGTTGTAAAAAATTGGAATGACAGGAAAGATGGTTGCGCCCGCATCTGCAGCCTGCTGCATGTTGCGCAGGTGTATTTTGTTGAATGGAGTTTCGCGGATACAAAGCGTGAGCGGGCGGCGTTCCTTCAGGCAAACATCTGCGGCACGCGCGATCAGGTTGTCCGCAAGCCCGTTGGCGATGGCTGCGAGAGTTCCCATGCTGCAGGGAAGGATGATCATTCCGTCGCATGGATAGCTGCCGCTGGCAATTGATGCGCCGATGTCGCCGGGAGAATGTTGAACGATCTTCGAGCTCGCTCGCCCAAGAAGTTTTGCGACCAGGTCGTTGCGACCGCTGACTTCCATCTCCTCGGCGACGACGCGAAGAGAATTTTCTGACGCGATGAAGTGGACGCGTTCGACACGCGCGTCTCCATCTAGCAGCAGAAGCAGTTCCCGAGTCAGCATAGCGCCGCTGGCACCGGTCATGGCGACGATTAGGACTCTTCCGGACGACATCGAGCAGCCTGCTCTCTTACGCTTGCTGATTTAAGACACGGTCAAAGATGGTATCCACATTGGTCAGCTGACGCTTCATGTCGAATGCGTGCGCCAGTTTTTCCGTAGACAGCAATTTTGTCACCGCGGGATCGTTGCCGACTTCTTCGCGAAAATTCAAATCCTGCTGCCAGGCGCGCATGGCGTGCGACTGAACCAGCTTATACGCGTCTTCGCGGGACATGCCGGCTTCGGCGAGCTCCAGCAGAAGCTGGCCAGAAAAGATGAGGCCGCCTGTTAGTTCCAAATTGCGCAGCATGCGCTGCGGATGCACGACCAGTTTGTCGATCAGGTTGGTGGTTTTTTCCAGCAAGTAATCGGTCAGGATGGTGGAGTCGGGCAGGATGACGCGTTCGACGGACGAGTGAGAAATATCGCGCTCGTGCCAGAGGGCGACATTTTCCAGTGCAGCCTGCTGATTGGCGCGCACCACCCGGGCGAGACCGCTGATCTGTTCGCTGGTGATGGGGTTACGCTTGTGCGGCATGGCGGAAGAACCCTTTTGCTTCTCGGAAAAATACTCTTCCGCCTCGCGAACTTCGGTGCGCTGCAGATGGCGAATTTCGACGGCAATCTTGTCCAGCGTGGCAGTGATCAAGGCCAGTGCGCCAATATAGAACGCGTGGCGATCACGCTGCAAAACTTGCGTAGCGACCGGCGCAGGCGTAAGGCCGAGGCGCTCGCAGATGCGCGCCTCATGTTCGGGCTTCAGATGGCCAAAGGTGCCAACAGCGCCTGAAAGCTTGCCCACGCGCATATCTTCCGCAGCCATATCGAAGCGCCGCAGATTCCGTCGCATCTCCGCATACCAGTTCAGCAGCTTCAGTCCGAACGTCGTTGGCTCGGCGTGGATGCCGTGGGTGCGGCCGACCGTCGGTGTGTGCTGGAACTCGACGGCGCGACGCTTCAACACATCGAGAAAGCGCAGAATATCGGCGCGAAGAATGGCGGAGGCGGCTTTCACCTGCAAGGCCTGAGCGGTATCGACGACATCGTTTGAAGTGAGGCCGTAGTGCAGCCAACGTGCTTCGGGACCGATTTTTTCGGCGACCGCGGTGGTGAAGGCGATCACATCATGGCGAACTTCCGCCTCAATCTGCTGAATGCGGGCAACGTCAATGCTGCCGCGCTCGCGGATGGCGCGTGCCGCCTCTGCGGGAACGATGCCGAATTCGGCCAGAGTTTCCGAGGCAGCGGCCTCAACCTCCAGCCACATGCGGTACTTATTTTCTTCTGTCCAGATGTTGCCCATGGCCGGGCGCGTGTAGCGTGCGATCACGGGCGTGATCCCTGGCGCGTGATCGTCTGGGAGGGGGAAGCGGTACTGTCTGGCGGCGCGACGCCGAGCAACTCCGCCATTTCCTCATAGAGAAATCCCTCGCCGGGCTGATACGGCTGCACCCATTTACCGTCGATGACGAACTGCGGGATGGCACGTTTGCCGGTGTTGGCGATGACTTCCTGCGCTGCGCCGGGCGTGGTTTCGATATCGATTTCGGTATAAGGAATGTTGTAGCGCTGGAGAAAGCGTTTGGCTTCGCGGCAGTCGGGACACCACGACGCCGAGTACACGATCACGGTCATACTTCCATGATAAATGGGAGGCTGGAATTAGGGTTGAACTGTATTTTGTCGGCCGGATTCAGGCTGTTTGCAAAGAGACTTCGGGTCTAGGGATGGGCGGCTGGTGGGGCGGAAGATGGCTGCGCCAGGAAGGCGATGTCGGAGGGGAGGTGGCAGACGCGCACGGCGGAGTTTTGATATGGGCAGGCAAACTGTGTTGGCGTGCTGGCCGGCAACACAATCCAGTTGACGCCGTAGGGCGCCAGGGTCTGAATCCGCTGCTGATCATCCCAGTGAGAAAAATTCTTCGTCTGCGTCACTTGATGCCACCATTGCTGCGCCAGCGCGGGATCGATCGCAGCGATGCCGCCGTCCTTGCTCCAATCCGGCAACACGCTGCGTTCCGTCATGGCGCGAAAGCCGAGCGTATCTTCCTGCGGCATCTGCTGGTAATACGGATCGAGCGCAAAGTAGGCGTCTCGAGGTGTGTTGTGGCGAATCCAGAGAAATGCCTGCGCCCAGGGATTGTGACTGCGGGCCCAGGGCCATTCCAGGTGTTTCAGCGCAGGGTACAGGGAAAGCTGCACTGCGAACATCAGGGCGGCGACAGCGGCGAAGCCACCGGCCCATGCCCACCAACGACGTCCAAGAACATACTGGCCGAGCAGGTCGCCGAGCAGCAGGAAAAACAAAATGTAGATGATCTGGAAACTACGCAGCACTTGCAGACGCGCCAGCAGGAAGGAGTGGTCAGTCCGCGTATAGCAGACTGCAAACAGAATGGCCAAGGCGCCGACATAAAGCGAGACAGCCGCGATCAGGCCATAGTTGGAGCGTACGCGGAAGTTACTGCGGGAAAGATAAATGAAGGCGGCTACCAGCGGCGGGAAGAGGCCGAAAATTTCAAACCATTCCCATTTGTCGAGGAAGAAATAGTCTCGGCTGACTGTGGCAACCCGGTAGGCCGGCGAGGCACCCAGCAGAGCTCCAGCGTGCGATGCAACGAAGCCAACCAGCATGACTCCGGCCGCTGCGGCGCCGAGCGTTCTCCAACGGCGAGCTCGCAGCAAGGCCAGTGCGATGACGTAGCCGACTGCATAGCCGGCCATCAGGGGGTGAAGGAGGAATGCACCAAACAGGCAAACTACGGTGGCCGACGTGCGACGCTCAAGAGCAAAGGCGATCGCGAGAAGCGTGAGCGGAGTCGAGAACGAGCGCGCCGTCAGGTATGGGTCGAGGATGAAGATTGCCGAGCCTGCTACGGGAAGCGTCATGGTCGCGGTCATGAGCAACATCGCTCCGGCTCGACCGCGGGTTGACGAGAAGAGCAGACGGCTCAGACGCCAGCATGCAAAGACCATCAACCAGAGCGATGCCACGTAGCTGATGAACAGCGCGTATCGAAGCGGAATATGAAGTCCTCGGACCAGCAAGCCCAGAGCGACCGAAAACAATGAGTGCTTCAGATGGGGCAAAACGTATTCCGCATGGACGGGGAACAGCGAGGGATGAATGACCTTTTCGATTCCCGCAATGTAGATGGCTGCGTCGTCGACAAACGGGTGGTAGCCCTGAATCAGCAGTGCCAGTAATGTGAGGCCTGATATAAAAACAGCTGGGCGCTGCAGAAAATTCCACAGGCGGCGCAGCATTGCCGAATCCGGAAGAGAGCGGGAGAGGAGTGACGAAGCGGGCGCCTCGGTCTCGACGACTAAGAGTGGCAAATATGCCTCCTCAAGGGTTTACCGGATAGACGGCACATGGACCCATTGGGTAGCGGGAAGCGCGCCCAGGGGTTGGGACGCAACATCTGTACGCTTCGCACACCACAGGGTTCAGGGTGAAACGCTGATTTGCTTGCAAGGGTATCGGAAATAGCCAACGGGTGTCCATTCGCGCTTGAAAAACAATCTTGCTAGTTTAGATGCGCGTCGGCGGACAGGCTTTGCCGGCCTCATTGGCTGAATGGAATTCGACGCAAATCAACCGAGTTCGACAGAGTCTGAACCAGCTGTGGGCCACGGTTCCAGACCTAGTGAACGGCATTGGAAGCAGTACTGGCCCTCATCGCGATGGTTTTCTGCGCCGTAGTCTTAAGAGCTTCAGCCTGTGGAATCAATGTGATCGCCTTATTAATCATTGGATCCCAGGCGGCGCGAACCCTCAAGCCTTCCTGCTGGCCAAAAACGGAGGTGAAAAGCTCGCTCTTGATGCTCATGTTGATCCAGTCGCGAACGCCGCTGATGTCCTGAGGTGTCCACGGGATTTGTTTGCTGGTTAGATACGTCTCAAAATCGTGGATCACATTGTCATCGACCTTGAAGTCTTTGCCGACGGTGTGGTTGACCAGGTAGTGATTGGCGAAATCAAAAAATACCAGTTGCTCCATCAAAACATCCTGAAAATTGTTGGACTTCGGCGTGTCGATCTTGACGTCCGGAGTGATGCCGCCGCCACCGTAGACTGCGCGGCCAGAGTCGGTCAGTTTGACCTCACGATTGGCGTCGCTATGCGGACGATCGGCAGGATTGTAAAAATAGTCATACATGGAAACGCCGGTGTAGTTACGCTGGATGAGGCGACCGCTGGGTGTGTAGTAGTGATAGGTGGTCAAGGCGAGGGCGGTGTTGTCCGACAGCGGATAGACAGTCTGCACCAGGCCTTTGCCGAACGTGGTCTCACCGGCGATCAGGGCGCGATCATGATCCTGCAGCGCACCGCTGACAATTTCTGCCGCTGAGGCGGTGCCACGATTCACCAGCACTACGATTGGATAGGTCCTGTTCTGCTCGCCGCGGGTGGCGCGATAGGTGATCGGCGGGAAAGCGCGCCCGCGTTGCGACACGATGACCTGTCCCTTCTGAAGAAAATCTCCTGAGACTGAAACGGCTTCGCTGAGCAAGCCACCGGGATTCCCGCGCAGATCGATGACCAGGCCGTGGATAGGGCCCATCTTTTGCAGCGCGTCCAAAACTTCCTGGCCAGTTTCTTCTTCGGCAAAATCTTTAATATGCATGTAGCCGATGCCGGGCTGGATGTCGTAGGCGAGGTCGACGCTGGCGCGGGGAATTTCCGCCCGGATCAAATGAAACACGATTGGTTCCGGCTTGCCTTCACGCGCAATTGTGATGTCCACCGGCGTGCCTTTCGGGCCTTTCAGCATGTTGGCGACGTCCAGCGTGGTCGCCTTTTTGATGGCTTTGCCGTCCGGACCGGTACCGTTGATGGGCTTGCCATTGACCGCCAGAATCACATCGCCAGGACGAATTCCCGCCTTGTACGACGGTGTGCCTTCAAAGGGATTGACCACGACAATCTTGTCGTTTTGCTGCATGATTTCCATGCCGATGCCGTAGTATTTTCCGCTTTCCTCTTCCCGCATTGCAGCAAAAGCTTTGGGATCGTAAAAGTTTGAGTGGGGATCGAGGACGTGCAGCATGTCGGGAATCGCGCCGTCGTAGATAGCGGTGTTGACCCGGTCCTTCGTCATTGGCTCGGCATAGTTCTGTTCGACGATGCTATAGACGTTGGTGAATTGCTTCAGACTGTCTCGCAGGGTGGATTGGTCGCTCGACGTCTGGGCTCCAACATTTCGATCGAGAAACGCGCCTGCAACTCCGCAGACGATCAGAAACACGATGACGAATAATAGCGAACGGCGAGTACGAGGGGTCATGTACCGTGGATTCCTTTTGCACCGTGGACGGACACCACGACGCGTTTGGATAGCAGGGGAAACTGCATAAACTACTGCTCAGTGTAACATTCGAACGCCACCCATTGATGCCGCGAGCTACGACGTGCCCCGGGTGGAAACAGAGAAATTGGATCGGGTGGGAAAGCGGCCCCGGATGCGGTTAGAATGAAAACAACGGAATCGACCTGCATCGAGTTGCTGTATCCGCACCGGCATCGATCTTCAATGGAAGCCATCGGATTCAAGATTGTCATGGTGACCGGCAGGCATGGATGGTACCAACCAACAAATGATGTTACGAGCAGTTGTGCGCGTTGTTCTTCCTGTGGCCGTCGCCACCAGTCTGTGTTTTCACGGCATGGCACAAACAGCCCCCGATGCTCCCTCTCCAGTACAGAGCGCTCCGACGATTGGCGCCAGCACCAATCTCAATTCAGATTCCAATACCCTGGCCAGCCTGTACGGCACGCCAGTAGAGCAGATCATTGCTCGCGTGAATGACCAGGCGATCACCAATTCTGACGTGACCCGGGCGCAGACGCAACTGGATCAGGAGGCGCGACAGAATAACTGGAGCCTGGAGGAAATAAAGCAAGGTCAGGCGAACCTGCTGCGTGACCTGATCGATCAACAACTTTTGATTTCAAAAGGCAAACAGCTAGGCATTACCGGCGACACGGAGCTGATCAAGCGGCTGGATGAGATTCGCAAAGAAAACCATCTCGATTCCCTGGATGACCTGCAGAAGGCAGTGGAGCAGCAGGGGATTTCCTACGAGGATTTCAAGGCCAACATCCGCAACAGCATCATCACACAGCAGGTCGTGCGCGACGAAGTGGGCAGCAAGATTCAGATTTCCGATGCCGAAATGCGGGCCTACTATAACGATCACAAGGCCGACTTCACACATGAGGAATCCGTACACCTGAATGAAATTTTGATTCCGACCAGCGAGAACGCAACCAGCGCTCAGCTAGCGGCAGCGGATGCGCAAACCAAGGAATTAGAGGCAAAGCTGAAGGCGGGTGCCAGCTTCACTGACCTGGCTAAGAAATATTCCAAGGGGCCCACAGCAGCGCAGGGCGGAGACTTGGGTGATTTTCGTCGTGGCGCACTTGCCAAGGTGTTGGAAGACCAGACATTCGATTTGCCGGTTGGCGGACACACAGCACCGATTCGCACCCGCCAAGGCTACATTATTTTGCAGGTCACAGAGCATATTCCTGGCGGAACCCAACCGATGCAAAAGGTAATCCCGCAAATTGAACAGGCGATTTACATGGAAAAGATCGGGCCTGCCGTGCGGACCTACCTGACTCGTCTGCGCGAGCAAGCCTATATCGACATCCGGCCCGGATATACCGATTCCGGGGCGAGCCCGAACGAGACTAAGCCGACATTCGCGGCCTACACTCCGCCCCAGTCCAAGAAGAAGAAAAAGCAGAAGGCCCGCTACGACGTCGCGACCGGCCGATATGGTCGAGGTACCCCGAATACGAAGGCACCGGTGGAGGTGGCCTCCGCAACGACTTCCGAAACGGCGCCGAACGTGGCAGCCAGCTCCTCGTCTTCAGAAAAGAAGACTCACTCCGAGAAGAAGCGTGCGCCCAAGCGGGAGAAATTCCGTTTTGGTCACGCACCTTCCGAACCGGTTTCCGCGGAGCAGGTAGCAACGTCCGCGAACGCGCCCGCGCCACCGTCGACAGAAAACCCGACAAGCACCGCCGATGCTGCACCGCCTACCGATGTTCAGCCCCTGGGCCCGGATTTGGAACATGCTCCGCTGATTACGCAGCCAAAATTAGGAAAGACGCGATTCAGCGATGAGGCGCGCGATAAGTCGGAGATGGAAGCGAGCAAGCATCACAAAAAGCCCGCGAAAAAGAAGAAGGTAAAGCACGACAATGCCAAGGCGGTTCCGCTGTCGACGACAGAGACGGCTACACGCCAAATGGAGTCCGCACCCCTGGGTTTGAACGGTGCAACGGCGGCCAAGCAGAAGAAGAAAAAACCGGCGACTGTCAACAACGGACATAAAACCAGGCTGAGCGACGAAAAGAAGACCGAAAAGAAAAAGACCAATGACCAGGCGACGCCTGCATCGACTGACACAGGCAGCACTGGAGCAAATAGCACTCCTGCTACCCCACCGGCGTCGTCATCTTCCACCAATCAGCCCTAGCGCGGGTGGCGAAGACGAGGCAAGGCTCCGCCGATGTTTCCAAGGGGTCACGCAAATTACGTGAGCGGAGCATCCATGGCGCCCATCCGGAATTTGGCTGGGCGTCTTCCTGCAAGGGAACAGCGGTCCAAAGTGGGCCGTTTCAAGGGAGCCAGACAGGAAATCCGCTTGCGCCGGATTCCGGAAGAGGAGAGCATGAAAGATTTCTTCCTAGCCGACGCCGCTAAACATCGCGGTCGCAATATTCGCTCTCACTTCTTAGTTGCGCAGAAGCAGCTGCGCGATCGAAACGATGGCAACGCGAAATATCTTTCGCTGACGTTGTGCGACCGTACAGGCCGCATCGAAGGCCGCCTGTGGGACAACGCGGAAGCCTGGGCCGCAAAGTTTGAGCAGAATGACTTCGTCGATGTGCGCGCCTGCGTGGACGAATTTAACGGAAAACTACAGTTAAAGGTTTTGGAGATCACGCGGGTCGATCCGGTAAAAATCGATCTGGGCGATTTTCAACGCAGCACCATGCGCGATATTGAAGCGCTGTGGGCAGAAATGCGAAACACCGTCGATAGCTTTACAGATCCAGATTTGAAGCGCCTGGTCTTTGCTTTTCTGGATGACCCGGAAATTGCGCAGCGATACAAGGCTGCACCTGCAGCGAAGTTTATGCATCACGCCTGGATCGGCGGACTGCTCGAGCATGTTGTCGATCTGATCCGTTTCTGTGAACTGGCAGCCACTCATTTTCCTCTGATCCATCGCGATCTGTTGCTGACGGGCGCGGTACTGCACGACATTGGAAAAATTTATGAACTGAGCTGGGAACGTGGTTTTGAGTACACGCTGGAGGGCCAGCTGATCGGGCACATCTCGATTGCGACTCGGCTGCTGGATGAAAAGGTGAAAAGCCTGCCGGGATTTCCCAAACAGCTGCACACGCTGGTAGAGCATGTGATATTGAGCCATCATGGCTCGCTGGAGTTTGGTTCACCGAAGCTGCCTATGATTCCGGAAGCGGTGCTGCTGCACTATCTGGACGATGCTGAGGCCAAGATGCTGGCGATGCAGGAAGCTTGCCAGCCGCCAATGGAAGGGGCTGCTCCGCCGGTATATATTGACCGGGTGCGCGCGCTCGAACGACCGCTGGTGAACACGCGTGCGTTTCTGGCGCAGGCGGAGACGAAGGAATTGCCACGATGAATTATCTGTTGAAAACCGAACCCGGTGCCTACTCGATCAGCGACTTGAAACGCGATGGCGAGACCGTGTGGGATGGAGTGACGAATCCGGCGGCGGTAAAAAATCTACGAGAGATGCATCCCAAGGATCGACTCATCATCTATCACACGGGCGACGAGCGTGCGGCGGTCGGGACGGCTACGGTCGTCAGTGTCGACGCCAAAGATCCGAAGGTGCCACTGGTTCGCATTCGATTCGGCAAAACGATTTCGCCAAAAACACTGGATGTCATCAAACAGGAGCCGCTGTTTCGCGACTCACCCTTGGTGAAGCAGGGAAGATTGTCGGTGGTTCCGTTAACTGATCAGCAATATCAATGGATGACGAAAGCGTAGATGTTAGCGCAGTGATCCTCTTCATTTGCAGTAAAGTAAACGATAAACATAAAGGAATACTGCATGTTTCGTTTTGCCACCGCAGGGGAATCTCACGGGGAATGTCTCATTGCCATGGTTTCTGGCATGCCTGCGGGCGTGCCTATCGATGAAGCGAAAATGAACCACGAACTGTGGCGCCGGCAGCAAGGATATGGCCGCGGCGGTCGAATGAAGATTGAGCGCGACAAAGGACAGATTCTTTCCGGCGTCCGACATGGCAAGACGATCGGATCGCCGATCTCGATTCGCATTGAGAACAGCGATTGGAAAAATTGGACTGAGATTCTGCCGGTGGCCGCGGGAGATCCTGCGAAGCATAAAGCGGTCGCCTCTCCACGACCCGGCCATGCCGATCTGGCAGGTGCGCTGAAGTACGATTTTCCCGATGCACGGTACGTGCTGGAGCGGGCGTCAGCACGCGAATCCACCGCGCGAGTGGCGGCCGGGGCCATCGCCAAGCAATTGCTCGAAGCGATCGGGATTACCGTCGCTAGCCATGTGATCCAAGTGGGGGATGCGGAACTCGATCGGGACGCGAATTGGCCGGAAATTCTTGCGTTGCAGTCGCGCGAAGAAGTTTTGCTTGGCTGCGTGGACGAAGCTTCGGAGCAGCGCATGAAGGCTGTTGTCGATAAAGCTCTGCGTACCGGCGACTCTGTCGGCGGCGTGTTTGAAGTGGTGGCCCACGGTGTTCCGCCTGGCCTGGGAACCTACGCTAACTGGGACGAGCGCCTGGATGGAATGCTGGCAGCTGCGGTGATGTCGCTGCAGGCTGTGAAAGCGGTGGAGATTGGACGCGGAGTCACCGCAGCCGGCGCGTTCGGTTCCGTGGTGCATGACGCCATCCATTACGCGACAGAAGAGAAAAAAGATAAGCACACACGATTCATGCGTGACCAGAACAATGCGGGCGGGATAGAAGGCGGCATCTCGAATGGCGAGAATGTAATCGTTCGGGGGTACTTGAAGCCCATTTCGACGCTGCGCCGGCCGTTGGGCTCCGTAAGCTTCGAGACGCGCGAAGAAACCAAGGCCGCGTACGAACGGTCGGATGTCTGCGTGGTTCCGGCAGCCGGAGTTGCGGCAGAGGCGATGGTAGCGCTAACCCTGGCGAAACTGGCCATCGAGAAGTTCGGTGGCGACTCGCTGCGCGAAATGGTGAGAAACTATCAAGGGTACTGCGATCAGATCCGCAAGTTTTGATCTGCCAGAAATTAGAAAGACAAGACGCTCTCGATGATTTATCCGATTGTGAAATTTCCCGACCCCATCCTGCAGCAACCTGCGGAGCCGGTCACAGTGTTCGACGATGAATTGCGCAAGCTGGTCGATGACATGTTTACGTCCATGTACGACGCGCAGGGGATTGGCCTGGCCGCTCCGCAAATTGGCATTTCGAAGCGCTTGACCGTGATTGATCTGAGCTTTCAGAAAAAGCCGGAAGACAAAATTGTCCTGATCAATCCCGAGGTGATCGAAATTAAAGGCAAGCAGGTAGAGGAAGAGGGCTGCCTGAGCCTGCCGGAGATTCGCGATCGCGTGGTGCGAGCCGCGGAAGTGAAAGTACGTGCGCAAGACGCGGAAGGCAAGCCGATTGAAGTGGAAGGGTCGGAATTGTTGGCGCGCGCCATCCAGCATGAGATTGACCACCTGGATGGAATCCTTTTCATCTTTCGCCTGAGCCGCTTGAAGCGCGATCTGCAGCTGCGAAAAATTCGCAAGCTACAGCGGGCGGGCGAGTGGTAGAGCTCGGCTGTCTTCCGGCAACCCGTTCCTACCCTTTCTAGGAGCCGAGACCACACCCATGCGCCTGGTCTTTTGCGGAACTCCGCAATTCGCAGTTCCTACGCTGAGTGCCCTGTTGCAGGCGGGCCATCGTATCGACTTGGTGTTGTCGCAGCCGGATCGCGCCAGTGGTCGCGGCATGGAAGTCCAAATCTCCCCGGTCAAGCGCTGCGCAGAGGAGCAGGGTCTGGAGCTCACACAGCCAGATAAAATCCGCAATAACACTGAGTTGCAGGAGCGACTTAAGGCTTTGTCTCCGGACGCGATTGTGATCGTCGCGTATGGCCGCCTGATTCCGCCATGGATGTTGAGCTTGCCGAAACACGGCAATTTGAACGTGCATGCGTCGCTGCTGCCCAAGTATCGCGGAGCCGCGCCGATTCAGTGGGCAGTTGCCAATGGCGAAACGGAAACGGGCATAACCACCATGCGCATCGATGAGGGTCTCGACACCGGCGATATTCTGCTGCAGGAACAGGTGCCAATTTTGCCGCAGCAAACTGCTGTGGAGCTTTCTCCAGTGTTGGCGGATGTTGGCGCAGAGCTGATGGTGCGCACTTTGGCCGGATTGGAGCAAGGGACCCTGCAGGCGACGCAACAGGATTCTACGCAAGCGACGTTGGCTCCGATTCTTCAGCGGGAAGATGGTCGTGTCGATTGGAATCGGACCGCACGGCAGATTTTTAATCGCTGGCGCGGGTTTCAACCGTGGCCGGGAGCGTTCACCAGTTTTCACGGAAAGAAATTGATTCTTCATGCAATGCGGATGGTCGCTGATGCGCCGTGGCCTGTTACGCCTCCAGGAACGCTGCGCCGTGTTGGAAGCCGTTTGCTGGTTGTGTGCGGTGAAGGCACTTGGCTCGACCTGGTCGAGTTGCAGATGGAAGGGAAACGTCGCATGCCGGTCGAGGCGTTTCTGAATGGAATTTCTCTTGCGGACGGCGACCGGCTGGATCCACGATGACAGCGGCTTCGATCGCGCCAGCGCGGCGCGCGGCCTTCGACATCCTTCGAAAGGTGGGCCGAGGGCGCGGCAATAGCGATACTCTGCTGCATTCGCTGCAGGTGAATCAGCTCTCGGCGCAGGATCGAAATCTTTGCACGACCCTGGTGCTCGGAACGTTGCGGTGGCAGTTAGTGCTCGACGCCGAGTGCCGGAAATTTCTTGCACGGCCGAATCTCACATTGCTGGACGACGCGCTTTTGGCGCTTCGTGTGGGCGCCTATCAACTGCTGTTTCTCGATCGCATTCCCACGCACGCCGCTCTCTTTGAATCTGTGGAGTGGTGCAAGCATTCGGAGGGTGCGCGGCAATCCGGGCTGGTGAATGCGGTGCTTCGTAAAGTAGCAGCGCTCCCGAAGGCGAGGGCTTTCGATGCCGAGCAAGCCTACCCGCAATGGATGGTCGCGCGATGGAAGAACTTCTATGGCGCGGAAGCGTGCCGGAAAGTTTGTGAGCAGGGCCAGACGGAACCGGAAACTGCGGTGCGGCTGTTGAATGACGATGCTGAGGAACTATTGCGGTCGCAGGGAATCGTGCTGCAGGAGGGAAATTTTTTGGCCCGGGCGCGACGGATCTTAGAGGGGGAAGCGAAGGCTTTCAAGGAATCGGTCGAAGCCACAGCCCACGCGCAATTGCAGGACGAGGGTTCGCAATTGGTGGCAGAGCTGTTGGGGCGCGGATCGCGGATTCTCGATATGTGTGCCGCGCCAGGGGGCAAGACCGCAGTATTGCTGCAGAATAATCCGGATGCGGAATTGCTGGCATGCGATCTTCATCCAGCGCGGTTGGCAACTATGCAACGACGTCTTAGCGCGACGATGAATCTGGATCGGACGGAGCTACGTGTGGCGGACGCGGCAAAGCTTAGGGGAGTAGGTCTATTCGACAGAATTCTGTGCGACGTTCCATGCACAGGAACGGGAACCTTGGCGCGAAACCCGGAGATTCGTCATCGCCTGCAACCAGAGGAATTAGCGCGTCAGGCAGTGCGACAACGAGAAATTTTGTCGACGGGATTGCGCTTGCTGGCACCGCGTGGTCGGCTACTCTACTCCACTTGTTCCCTGGAGCCGGAAGAGAATGCCGCGGTGGTGGAGGCGTGTCTGGAGTCGCCCGAGAACGTAAATGATCAATGGAAGAAAATCGATCTGCGGCTGGAATTCGATCGACTGGAGCGAGAGGGGATCGTGAAGGGCGATTCTGCTGAAGAGTTGCGCACGAGCGGATTCCGCGATGGATGTCTGCGAACCCTTCCCGGACTGCATCCGTGTGACGGGTTTTTCGCGGCGCTGATCGAGCGCCAATAGGATTTTCTATGTGTAGGTATCAAGGCTGGACAGTGAGTTGGATGGTCGAGCCGGCGGGAATGCGAGTTCCTGCTGCTGGAATTTGCGCGATGACCGCTCCGGCAGGGGCCGTGGCTGTCGGGACCGTGGGCGACTGTGAGTTTGCAACGGCAGCGGGTTGGCTTTTCGGCGCTGTGGCAGATGGTATGGCCGGTGCGTTTTGCAATGGCGCAAGCTTAAAGCCGGCATGAATGATTGCGAGCGCTGCTTGTGTGAAGTTTTCGCCGATCATGTCCGGCATGACGCTCGCGTCCTCGGCGGGCACGGCCGGATGCGCAGTCAGGATGCTGACTCGCGGACCTTCGACATCGGTTGCGTTAGCTGTGGGCGTCTGGGCGATGACAGTATTCTCCGGCGCGTAGTCATAGGGCAACCCGACCACCGCGCCCACCTGCAGTCCTGTGCGGCGGATCGTGATGGTGGCGAGAGTTTCATTCATTCCGTCGACAGAAGGGATGGCAACTTTTTGCGGTCCCAGGCTCACCGTCATTCGCACCCGCCACGACTTACGAACCAGTGTTCCCGGAGCAGGACTTTGTGTCAGAATGACTCCCACTGGTTGCGTGGCGCTGTAATAATGACCGTCGATGCCAGCTTGCAAACCTTTGGCACGAAGATCAACCACAGCTTGCGGCACGGTGCGACCGCGCAGCACCGGCACCTGGACCTCAGCTCCGTGAATGGCGAGTCGCATGGTGATCAGCGCGGACACGAGTGCAATCGTGACCAACAATACAACCGCCGAAAGTGCGCGAAAAATTTGCAACATGGGTGTCGCCTGGTAGTGTCAATCAGCGTACTCAATCACAAATTCTATCTTGGCGGTTTTGGACAACATCGCCGCCACGCCGCAATATTTCGTTTCGGAAAGACGGACTGCATCCTCCATGGCTTTATGCGAGACAGCTCCGCCGACGCGGTAAATTAGGTTCACATGTGTAAAAACTTTTGGCGGCTCGGCGGAGCGCTCAGCCACTGCCGAAACGGTGAGTCCGGTAAACGGCTCGCGCTTTTTCTTCAGGATGGAAATGACATCCATGGCGGTGCATCCGCAAAGACCCATCAACACAGCTTCTACCGGACTAATGCCTTGCGTATGCGCATCATCGCCATCAAACACGATCGTGTGACCACTGTGCGATACCGCGTCGAAGATCATTTCCTGTTTCCAAGTTGCACTGGCTTGCACGTTGCGAACTCCTTTGGGCCCGATGATTAGACGTCAGCGTTGGTTGTCGGTGGCTGGCTCGGGATGAATAAAGACGCGGGCAATCTGCGGCATCTCGGATTTGACTCGATCCTCCAGCGCAGTAATCAGAGCGTGAACATCGGCCATGCTTCGGTCGTCTGGCAAAGTGCAATGGCAGGAAATCTGCATGCGTTCGCCGGCCTTCGATACGACAACCGCGTGTACATCCAGAATATCCGGAAACTCGCTCGCCAGGCGGCGCAGTTCAACTTCCAACGCGGCATCTTCGCTGCGCCGTGCTTCTATTTCAATAGTGCCGCGTTCGCTCTCAATGTGCGTCAGGATGGAATTGATTTCTGGAACGTCGACGCGCGTTTCGCTTTCGATGCTGGTGACCAACGTATGCGCCTCTCGCAGACTTAGAGATTCAGGCACTTCCAGATGCTGTTCCAGATGAAGCTTGCCGTCATAGTGCTGAACGCTCAGATCGTGGACCGAAAGATTGTGTCGGGCCGCGACTGCGCGCACACGATCAAAAATGCTTTCCGACCGGCCTATGCGGGGAACGACGTTGACCACGACATCCGCTTCTGGAAGGATGCGTCGAACCGCATCGGCGACCTGCTCCTTCATTTGCTCGGTTCGTTGGAAGCTCAAGTTCCGCGGCATGCCGACGGTCAGATCGGCAAAATAATGATTTCCTGCAAGGCGTAGACGCAGGCGCTCCACACCAATGCTCTCGGGCAATTGCCGCAGGGATTCCGTAACGCGTCGGCGAGTCGCGAGGGGAGCAGCATCGGTGAGAATATCGACCGTCTGACGCGCGAGGCGCCAGCAGACTTTCAGGATAATGATCGACACCACCACTGCGGCAACTGGGTCGCCAAAGCGCAGCCAGCGCAGATGCCAATGTTGCGACGCGGCGCCGGCGAGCAGGCCGCCAATGACGGCAAGGCTCGACCAGATATCCATGCTGAAGTGGAGCGCATCGGCCTCGAGCGCCTGGCTCTTGGTTTGGCGGGCGACGCGTCCCAAAGCACGAGAGCGGACAAAGTCCACTGCCATTGACAGCAACAATACGGCGAATGGCCAGATGGAAAGATTCAGCGGGGGCGCATGGCCCAGGATCCGTTCGAGAGCCTCGGCAAGAATCCAAATCACCGAGGCAACCATGAATAGCGTTTCGGTGAACGCGGCGAGATTTTCCATTTTGCCGTGACCGTACGCGTGGTCCTCGTCGGCAGGACGGTCAGAGATGGTGATGGAGGCCAGGATGATGAGTGAGGCGACCAGGTCGAGACCGGAATGCGCGGCTTCCGACAACATGCCGATGCTGCCGCTTTGCACGCCCGTCCATACCTTGAGAAAGGTCATGATCGCGGCGGCGGTAACCGAGATAATGGAGGTGCGCAGCTTGATTGAAGTGCTAAACGTCCTGCGACTTAAGATGGAAACGGGACGCGCCATTTTAACCTGTCATTCTCCACAGCCGCGAAATGAACCGGCACCGGCGTGGCGAAGGTTCATGCTTTCACAGCGCGGTACAGGCCCGCAATGCCAAACGTATAAGGTATCCATGTTGCCTGTATAAAGCCACACGCCTGCATCATCGCCAGCATCTCTTCCGGCTTGGGAAACCGGTGGACGGATTGCGGAAGATATTCGTAGGGTGCGGACGCTCCGGAAAGAGATCTTCCGATGCGAGGAAGAATATGCCGGAAATAAACACTGTAGATTTTGCCAAAGAGACCGTCGGGCTCGTTGAAATCCAGAATTCCAACTTGCGCGCCAGAACGCAGCACCCGAGCTATCTCGCGGAGGCCAGCTTCGTAGTTGGCTAGATTGCGAAAACCAAAGGCAGTAGTGATCAGGTCGATGGAATGATCCGGCAGTGGCATATGGAGCGCGTCGGCTTCCATGGTGATCACCCCGAAAGCTTTGAAGTCCGGTGATGCGAACTTCTCTTTGGCGCGTTCCAGCATTTCGTGGGAAAAATCGAGCGCAACCACCGGCTTGCTGTTGGCCGGTCGCTGCCGCAGCAGAGCCAGCGTCATATCGCCAGTGCCGCAGCACATATCCAGAACGGCGGAGTCCGGATTACGCAAAATTGGTACGAAGGTTCGAGCCGTGCGGCGCCACCAGATGCGATCCACATTCGCGGACAAGACATGATTCAGCAGGTCATAGCGTGGAGCAATCCCGTTGAACATGGATTGCACAGCTTGGCTCACGTCCTGCTCGCCACGTGTCGATGTGGAATCGGCGCCAGGTACTTTCGGTTCTGCGCCGCTTGCCGAACCCGTCATATGCCGCGTTCTTTCATTGTCCGCAACGTCGATTGGATGGCCGCCAGCAATTCCTTCTGCGTGACGTCCTCCACCACCACCGCCTTGCCGATAGCCACTGGCAGAACGAAACGCCGCGCCGATTGCAAATGTTTTTTGTCTCCGGCAGTGCGGTCGAGCAGAACCGTTGCGGTGGCGCGGAAGCGTGGAAACGGGCCCAGGCGAAACGTCAGATCTTCGATACGTTTGGCATCGGCGGGTGTCAACGCTGATCGCGCAACGGAAAGATGCAGTGCTGCGATCAGTCCCCACGCAATCGCTTCGCCATGCAGCAACGTGCGGTAGCGAGTAGCTGCCTCAATGGCGTGGCCAACAGTATGGCCGAGATTCAACAGCATTCGTTCCCCGGATTCGCGTTCGTCAGCACTGACAATTTCTGCCTTGATGCGAACGGAAGTTTCAATCGCCTGAGTGATGACTTCCTGATCGCCGGCCAGCAGGCTTGTCATGCTCTGCTCCAGCCAGGAGAAGAAACGCGCATCGCCGAGAACAGCGGCTTTCACGCTTTCTACTGCGCCGGAACGCAGTTCCTTGGGCGGAAGCGTCGTTAATACAAGCGGGTCGGTGAAGACGGCAACGGGCGGATAAAAACTTCCGACAAGGTTTTTGCCGACGCGTAGGTTCACTCCGGTCTTGCCGCCGATGGAAGAGTCGATCTGCGAAAGATACGTGGTGGGCACCTGCGCATACCGAATGCCGCGCATATACATGGCTGCGAGAAAACCTGTCATGTCGCCGATGACGCCGCCGCCGAATGCGATCAGCATCGCGTCCCGCTTGGCTCCTGCCATGACCATCTTCTCTGCCAGATGCTCTACAGTCTTCAGTTGTTTGAAACGTTCCCCCGCAGGCACAAACAGCGGCACAATTTCAATTTTTAGCGCCGCAAATGAAGCTTGAAATAACTGTCCCCAGCGCGACCAGATTTCAGCAGAAGTGACCACGAAAATCGAGCGCTGCTCGCCGGCCACTTTCCGCAGGTGAGACGCAAGCGATTCCAGCAGTCGAGGCTGCACTTCTACCGGATAACTCGCCGCCGCGGATTTGACCAGAATTGTCGACACGCTGATTTTCTAATCGTATCGTACGCGTGCAACTCTTCGAAATGCGAGGCTGATCAGGCAGATGCAGCGGTTCGCTGCATGCTATCCTCACAATCGTGGAGAGGCATAGTTTGCGCGGTTGGATCGTCGTTGGCGGAGGAATCACGGGGCTGCGTGCGGCGCTGACGCTTGCGAAAGCCGGTGACGTTACGCTGATCACCAAAGAAGGTGCGTCGGAATCGAATACACATTACGCCCAAGGCGGGATTGCAGTTGCCATGGGCGGCGCCGAAGACGTGGAGTTGCACGGTCAGGACACGATCCACGCCGGCGACGGACTGGTGTTTGAGAAAGCCGCACGGTTGCTGGTAGAGGAAGGTCCGGCACGCATTCAAGAACTGCTGGCCTGGGGTACCCACTTCGATAGGGAAAAAGCTGGACATGGGGAACTGATGCGAACCCGTGAAGGGGCGCACAGTCTGCCGCGAATTCTGCATGCGAACGGGGACGCCACTGGAAGAGAAATTGGTCGCGCGCTGCTGGAGCGGGTTGCGCAGGAACCGCGTATCCATCTGCATGAGCGGGTGACGGTTCGCGACCTGATGATTCGCGATGGCAGAGTGGTCGGGGTGGAGGCGTTGGATGAAGACAACAGGCCCCTGACTTTTCTAGGGAGCGGAGTCTTGCTGGCGAGCGGCGGCGCGGGTCAAGTCTATAGTGACACCACCAATCCAGGCGTGGCTACCGGAGATGGAATCGCAGCAGCCTACCGGGCAGGCGCCGAAGTTTCCGATATGGAGTTCTATCAATTCCATCCAACTGCGTTGAGCGTTCCGGGTGCACCGAGATTTTTGCTGTCTGAAGCGCTGCGAGGGGAAGGCGCGCTGTTGCGTAATCATCGCGGCGAGCGATTTATGGATCGATATCATCCCATGGCCGAGCTCGCGCCGAGGGATGTTGTCGCTCGTGCCATTATGCGCGAGGGCATCGATGAACGCTCCGGCGAGGCGCTGCCGGTTTACCTGGATATGCGCCATGTCACCGGCGAGGATTTGCGCGCCAGATTTCCTGGCATCTCCGCGCGACTGGACGAGTATGGCTTTGACCTGTCGAAGGATCTGATTCCGATTCGTCCCGCGGCGCACTACCTGATGGGCGGCGTGCGCACAGACTTATACGGGCGAACCAACGTTCCCGGCTTGTTCGCTGCTGGAGAAGTCGCATGTACCGGCGTCCACGGTGCGAATCGTCTCGCCAGCAATTCCTTGCTGGAGGGCCTTGTGTTTGGGCAACGGGCAGCGGAAGCGATGCTCCAGGACGGCTTGCACTCCGAGCCAGCAATGATGCCAGAACGAGACGAAGCCCGAGCTGCCGATATTTCCGATTCTGGACAAGAGGCGGCGCGAGTCACTGCGTTGCGGGAGCGACTTCGCGACCTGATGTGGCAATACGCGGGTCTGTTGCGCGACCAAGCCGGACTTTCCACAATCCAGGCGGAACTAAACGCGATGCAAGGTGAACTTCCGCCGGCCACGACGCGCGACAATGCCGAATTGCGCAACCTGCATACGGTGGCTGAGTTGATCGTAGCGTCCGCGCTGGCGCGCAAAGAATCTCGCGGCGCTCACGCACGCACGGATTTTCCGCAGCATGATGCGGCGCCCGCCAAGCATTCTCGCATGGTAAACGGCCACGTCGACTTTGTTGCGTTTGTCTAGCTCAATTTGACCGAGTTCTCCTTCGCAGGCGTTTTTGACACGAGCGACCACACCGCAGTGATCGTGACTGCGGTGGCCAGCACAGTGAGCGAAATCCAAATCGGCACTGTGACGACATTGCTCAACATCATTTTGCCACCGACAAAGATTAAAATCGCCACCAAACCATAGCGCAGCTTGTGCAGTCGTTGCAACGCGGAGGCCAGCGCGAAATATAGCGAACGCAATCCTAATACCGCGAAAATATTGGACGAGTAAACAATGAAAGGATGATGCGACACCGCCAGCACGGCGGGAATTGAGTCGGTGGCAAATAGCAGATCCGTAGTTTCAATGGCCAGCAGTGCGATGAATAGCGGGGTAAAACGCAGGTGGCCTTCCTCTAGAACGAAGAATCGATACGGATGTTTTTCCCGTGCCATGGGCGGATGCCGGGAAAGCCAATCCATCCAAAAAAGAGGATGTTCCGGTCGGGATTGAATCGATTTTCGCAGCAGATGAAACGCCGTGTAGAGCAGGATCGCGCCGAAGATGTAATTCATCCAGGAGAAAGTATTCAGCAAACGAATACCGGCGAAAATCATGATCGCACGCATGACGATCGCGCCCAGCACTCCGAAGAAGAGCACCCTACGTTGCTGCGCCAGCTTCAGGCCGAAGGCTTGAAACAGGACCAGAAACACGAATAGATTGTCGATGCTGAGTGATTCTTCAATGCCATATCCAGTCAGATACTCAAGAGCATATCGCTGGGATAACGCACGGTAGACGACAAACGCAAATAACAACGCCGCTGCGATCCAGACAGCCGTTAACCAATTTGCGCGGCGAACCAGCACATGCTCTTCGCGCGCCGACCGGGTAAAGGCCCAATCAACGATCAGCAGGCCGAACACCAGCGCGTGGAAGAGCACCCACAACCACAGCGGCGCGCCGCCGAATAGATGATCGTTCATGAAGTTGCCGCCGGGGCCATGAATGAATTTATTTCTGATTCAGCAAATGGATGGTTTCAAGAACTGTCTGTCCGACCACCGTCAAACTGTGGGCGCTGATTTTGTCCATTGTGTCCTGGGCGGTGTGATGATAGCCGTCCGGAAGCATAAAAGTATGCGGGCCGTAGTCGTAGTCGATCAGGTCGGCGGAGGGAACACCGCGCTCAACGAAGGGCAGATGGTCATCTTCAATCGCGTTCGTGGTCGCGAAAAAATACGACTGGTCACCTTCCTGCTTCGCCGCCTGATCCACCAAGTCGAGCAGCCACGGGGTCGAGTTTTGGTCACGAGCGATGTCGAGATTCTTGTCGCCAATCATATCGACCAACAGAAATGCCTTGATTCGTTTCAGCGTGCCATCACGATCCCACTTCGCCGCCAGATGACGGCTGCCGTAGAGCGAATCAGTTGCGGACCATTGTTGGATCGCTTCTTCACCATCGAAAAACACAAGCCAAATGCTATTTCCATCCAGCGTGCGTCCACGCAGAATGTTTCCCATTTCGACGAGCAGCCCGCTGGTCGAAGCGCCGTCGTTCGCGCCGACATAATGAATATTGCGCAGCGGATAATTGGTTTCATAATGCGAAGCAACGACGATAATGCCCGACTTTTTCCCGGGAAATTTCACGATGAAGTTATGCATCGTCATCATGCCGGCGGGGGTATTGGAGGCAAATGTGTCCTCTTCCAGGTTATCTTTGGCGAATTGCTTCTTGAGGAAATTTTCGGCGCAAACGTGACCTGGACTACCAATCCAGCGTGGACCGCAATTCACAATATCTTGCGCATACTGGTAGGCACGGCCGCCGTTGAACGCGATACGTGTCGCGACGTGGGTGTGATCGTGTGCCTGGGCGCAGGCGAGAGAAGAAACTGCAAGACAGCAGAAGGCGATGAGACACGTCAGGCTTCTCGAGATCTTCCAACGCCTCATCAAGCCTCCAGCTTCGCTTTCTTTCGGCGCTTGCGCGCATCTGGATGAACCATATGGGCCACTCCAATGCTGATTAAATAGAGTAGCAACATCGGGGTCGCAAACAGGCACATGCTCAGCGGATCGGGCGTGGGGGTAATGATGCCGGCAACGATAAAGATGACCAGAATTGCGTAGCGCATGTTCTTCCACAGCCAGCGGGAATTCACAATGCCGAACAGTGCCAGAAAGAAAACCAGAATTGGCAGCTCAAACACAATCCCCAGGCCAAGGATCACGGTCAGGAACAGTTCGGTGTATTCCCCGATGGTGACCATGGGTGTGAATTGTCGACTGTAGCCGATCAGGAACTCGAGCGCGCCGGGATAGACATAGCGATAACCAAAGAATGCGCCGGTCAGGAACAGGCCAACGGTTGCGGTCATAAAGGGAACCAGGTAGCGCTTCTCGTTTTGATAAAGGCCCGGAGCGATAAATAGCCAAACCTGGTACAGAATGAACGGAGACGCGAGAATGATGCCGCCGAACAATCCGATTTTCAGATAAAAGTTGAACCCGTCCATCGGAGTCAGGTACACCAGCTTCGCAGGAAGATGATGCGCGTTCAGGGCCTTGGTCAGGGGGGCGATCATCAGCGCGGCTATGCGGTCATGAAAGCCGAAGGCGACAAAAAAAGCGACGCCGATGGAGAGCAGGGAATAGACCAGGCGCTTGCGCAGTTCCTGCAGGTGCTCCAGCAGGCTCATGCCTGGTAATTCGGCTCGATCGCCCACAGCGGTTCGGGCGCGGTCCAGCAGGTCAACCATGAGTGACGTCCGCTACCGCGGATGCAGCATAGGGTTCCGAGGGTTCGTGATTTGGAATGGAGGCTGCATTTTCGGGCGACGAAACATGGTTTGACGGCAAATCAGATTCAGACGTAGGCGCGGACTCATCCGCGACCCCGGGCACATCGGGCTCGGAAGTCGTCGCAGAATACGGAGGTGTTGTGCGAGGTTCGGCGCCGGCTGCAGGGTTGATTGTGAGGTCGGATGCTTCGCTCTCGGCAGCCACCTGCTCATGCGCAGATACAGGCTCTGCCGCTGCTTCGGCCGATTCTGCTGGGGTCAAATCCTGCGGATTGACTGTATCGATATTCGGATATTGGCCGACCGGCAGCGTTTCCTCGGGATACGGCAGGTCCGGCGCAGGAGAATCAGCTGTTTCGGTTTTAGCCTCAACCGGAGCCGAGGTCTCCAGTTCTTTTTTTGCAGGGGCGATGGTGTTGCGATCCGCCAGTTCAGCCTGCCGCAACTCTTCTTCAATCTGGAACTTGAACTCATTACTGGCGCGACGGAATTCGCCAACCAATTTTCCCAGCTGCCGCCCAATCTCAGGCAGTTTCTTAGGCCCAAAAATGATCAGGGCTAGCACGAAGATAAAGACTGTATCGGGCAGACTCATCAGGTTCCATCATACTGAAGGAGCGCGGGGCGGAACAATCCTACGCAAGAGGAACGCGCCACTGCTACGTTTGGATGTTTGGTGGGCCAAATCGCCGGTTCGCGTGACTATCGCGCGGGCCTATCCAGGGTAAGCGCCGGTGATGTAGCCCTCCAACTGCTCAATGGCGTGGGCTTGGCCGGAAATCACCCACTTGACCAAATCGCCGATTGAGATGACGCCTAGAACGCGCTCGTCCTGACAGACGGGCAGATGGCGGAAATGGTGCTGCGTCATCAGAGTCATGCATTCGTCCACGGTATGTTGCGGAGTGACAAAGAATACCGGGGTGGTCATGATTTCGTGAACTTGCGTCTCTTTGGAAGAATGACCCATCAGGGCAACTTTGCGTGCATAATCGCGCTCAGAGAGCATGCCGACAAGCTTGTTGTCGGAAAGCACCAACAGCGCGCCGATATCGTTCTCGGCCATCTTTTCGACTGCTTCGTAGACCGACTGATCCGGTGCAATCGAAAGAACCGTTCGTTGACTTTTGTTGCGCAGCACCAATCCAACCGTGTCGGAAATCTTCATCAGACCCCTCCTGAACCATGGCGGTATCTTACGGTGCGCCGGTTCCATGCCGGGTGACTTGATGCCGCTCGGTACAGAAATGCGTCCGTAGCCAATATATGCCATAACGATTGTGGCGGAACAGATGTCAAGTTACTGGAGATTTTTGAGGGGATGGAAATTGCCGGTATCGTGGAAGCGGGACGTGCGACCCGCGATCTGGAAACCAGTTCGATAACCGGGCGGCGAGGCGATTGTAAGGTCGGGCGTATTACAATTGGATTACAGGAATTTTCAATTGAGTTGAATCTCACGCTCATTTGAAACGTCCAATAAGTGTTGCAACAACCCCGTGGATTGGGTGGCAAGGCGGAAGAAACGCCAGAACCACAGTGAACCCACTGCAACATGATGCAGAAATGCTTTCAACATCCCCGTTCCATTGCGAAGAAGGCAAGGAACTGAAGGCGGAAATAACGTGGCTACACTGGTCGAACCCGTAGTATCAATGCCAGCAGAAACCGCGCCCGAGGCGTGCTCGCTGGACAACTATCTTGCGATGCCAGACCACACGATGGACGGTCGCATCGCCGCTGCCCGAGCTCGTTTGGGCAAAGACGCACTCATCCTTGGACACCATTACCAGCGCGATGAGGTGATTCGCTTCGCCGACTACACCGGCGACTCCTACAAATTGTCAAAGATTGCCTCGCAGTCCGATGGACGCTACATCCTGTTCTGCGGCGTGCATTTTATGGCTGAAAGCGCGGATATCCTGGCACAGCCGTGGCAGCAAACCATTCTGCCGGACCTGAATGCGGGCTGTTCCATGGCCGACATGGCCGATATTTCCCAGGTGGAAGAATGCTGGGATAAGCTGCACGCTGCCGGACTCGATTCTGCGGAAGCCGGCGGTCTGATTCCGCTGACTTACATGAACTCCACCGCAGCGATCAAGGCATTTTGCGGGGAACGCGGCGGCTTGGTCTGCACTTCCTCCAACGCCAAAGCGGCGTTTAATTGGGCTTTTGCGCGCGGTAGTCGCATCCTTTTCCTGCCTGATCAGCACCTGGGCCGTAACACTGCCTATGCCATGGGAATTCCGCTGTCAGAAACGGTAGTGTGGGACCCGTACCAGATCAATGGCGGCCTAACGCCGGATCGTTTGCGTGCGGCCAAAGTGATTTTGTGGAAAGGGCATTGCTCCGTCCACCAACGGTTTTTGCCGGAGCATGCCGACAGGGTGCGTGCCGCTTATCCAGGAATCAAGGTGATCGTTCATCCGGAGTGCAGGTTGGAGGTTTGCCAGAAGGCTGACGGGATTGGATCGACCGAGGGCCTGATTAAAATTATTGAAGACGCGCCAGAAGGATCGATGTTTGCGGTCGGGACTGAGATTCACCTGGTCAACCGGTTGGGCAAGCGGTTCGCTCCGCTGGGAAAGAAAGTGATCACGCTCGATGAGTCGGGCTGCCTGTGCACGACCATGTTCCGGATTTCACCGCAACATCTGGCCTGGGCACTGGAAAACCTGGTGGAAGGCCGCGTCGTCAATCGCATCCGAGTCAGCGACGACATTAAGCACTGGGCGGGAGTAGCGCTTGGCCGTATGCTGGAGATACGGGGGTAGCGAGTGAAGACTTTTTCCCTGGAGGAAGCGCAGACGCTGGTTCCGGTATTGGAATCTCTGATGAAGAATGCGATGGAGGCCAAGAGGACGGCGGAATCCATTGCCCAGGAATTGCAGCAGCTGTCGCAACGCATATTTCTGAATGGCGGAACACTGGTTCATATTGCCGCCGTGGCGCAACGTCGCGCCCTGCAGGATAAATCTGTGCAGCAGGTGAAAGACACCCTGGCGGAGATCGATTCAATCGGCGTACAGGTGAAGGATCTCGACTCCGGACTGCTGGATTTCCCTTGCAGGCTAGGTGAAGAGATTGTCCTGCTGTGCTGGAAGATGGGCGAAACCGAAATTCGCCACTGGCACAGCCTGGAAGGCGGGTTTGCCGGCCGTCAGGTTGTGGATGAGAGATTTCGTCGCCCGCAAAAGCAAAAGCCGAATTAACAGGACAATCTCAAGTCCAACCGTGTGCCTCGAGCGCAGTCTGGCGAATCCAAATCACCAATGCCCACTACCTTCACTTCGCAGGCTACTTGGATTTCTCCAGAGCTTTCGCACCTGCAAGATGTTTTTCGAGAACGGGGATTGCCTGCTCCGCGTACGACTTGATAACCGGATTCTGCGCGTCATCAGCTTCTTTCTTGTATACGGCCAGAGCTTCGGTGTGTCCGACAATCATCTCGTGAATATAGCGGCGATCGAAGGCCGCGCCCTTTAGCTTTTGAAACGGGTCAATCATCTTCTTGTTGTGCTCAGCGTCGATTGCGTCCGGTACATTCAGGCCGACCTGGTGAGCAGCGTCGTTCAGTTGGCTGAAATCCTTGGTGTGATCGGTCACCAACATTTGACCGTAATCCTTGACGGGCTGTGAAGCGGCAGCGGTTTGTGCCAACTGTCCAAGGTTGGCTTCCACCATGTCGGTTTGTGCGGCGAAATCGACGAATTGCTGGTCGGTCATAGCCGGTTTTGGAGCGGGTTTCCTTTGGGCTAGTACAGAAATCGAACCGAAGGCGATGCAGCAGACGACCGAAAGAATGCGTTTCATTGGATTTCCTCTCAAGCAGACTTCATTCCGTTAGGATGCACACGAAGCGTCTGGAGTAAACCCAGATCAGATCTCGGGAGAAACGGGGCTAGTTCACCAAGCTGACCCGTGGGAGTTGTTACCTTCGCCACGCGGCAGCCGGCCTGGACAGGGGCGCGCTGAAGACCGCAGCGGAGCATCTTACGGCAGAACGAATAGACGCGGTCAAGACTACCGGCGCGCTGATGGGGATGAACAACATTTTCTACCGTTTTCCTCATCTAACAAAGAACGAAAAGTACGCCACGATGCCTGCACGGCTGCGAATGAACGGAATTCGCACACGCAAGGCTGACCGGTAGACTTTGAATTGTGGTGTCTGGCCGCTTCCGCGGTAAACGGTTGCGGCAAGTGTATCGACGCGCATGAGAACGTGCTGCGGCAAAAGGGAATCAAAGAAAAAACCATGATTTCCTCGGTCCGTGTCGCCTCCATCGTGCATGTAATCGGCACGGTACTGGACTTGGAGCACAGTTCCATAAAGGAGCCGGTGTTGCAGGCATAGTGCGCCGGGGCGGCGTCCCACTGCAGGCACAAGGAGAGTTGTGGATCTGTCCCCGAAACAGTTTCAGCCGTTATCCCGTGTCGCGCGTCGCAGAATTATTTCCATTTGTGTTGCGGCAATTTTCCTTGGCATTGTCGGATGCCAGGGATTTTTTGTGCCCGAATGTCAGGAATATAACGACTGCACCAGCACAACCACCAGCACCACTTCGACAACGGGGACCACGAGTACGACAGCAACAACCGGCACGACTTCAACCACAAGCACGACCGCGACCACCGGCACGACGACCAGCACGACTTCAACCACAAGTACGACCGGAACCACCACGAGTACGACCAGCACTACGGGGAGTCCCACCACCGCCAGCGCCTCCACCTCACCATTTCTTTACGTATCAAACGCAAACACTGGCACCATCGGAACGTTCGCGGTTGCCGCCGGCAAAGTCAGCAATGTCGCCCAATCTACCGTCAAAGCGCCCGCATCGCCCACCGCGATTGCAGGCACGCCGACCGGGAAGTTTCTGTATCTCGCCACCAACGATGGCGCGGTCTATCTGAACACCATTGCGAGTAATGGGAACCTGCAGGCCGGAAACAGCGGAAACCCGGTGGCACATGTGACTCAACCCACGTGGATGTCAATGGATCGCTCCGGCAAGTGGCTATTCGTCGCATCGTCCGCGGCGGGGGGCGTGCAGGAGTTTCAGATCGACGCCAAGACGGGCGCGCTTCATCCTGTCTCACAATCGCCTGCGCTCGATCCAGGTAAGCCAACCGAAGTCTACTTCACTCCGGACAACCAGAAGCTATTCGTCGCACTCGGCAAGGGCGGAGTGGATGCATTTCCATTCGACGCTGGGAGCGGCACGGTCGGAACGCGGCAGCACATCGCGCCGTTGCATACCAGTTCGGCGGACAACGTTCTGACATCTGATGGTGCTTCGAGGAATTTGTACGTCAGCGAAGCGAACACCGGAATCCGCGCGTTTTCGATCGGCGGTGGCGCGAGCCTGCAGGAAATTTCCGGTTCTCCATTTGGTTCTCCCCAAAGCGCGCCGACCTCGATGGCGATGGAGGCGTCAAGCGGCGACCTGGTGACCGCCAACTCCGCTGCGAATGCCATTACCCAATACTCGGTTGCAGCCGATGGAGCGCTGACGGTGGTTTCCCGGTCGCCCTCTTCAACCGACAGTTCGCCGGCCGCACTGATTCCTGACGCGAACGGAAGAGGTGTCGTGTCGATTTCCAGGAACGCCGTGCCGAATCCCGCGCAACTCCCATCGCAATAGAATCAATTCGCCGCAGCGATACCTTAACGCAGGCCCAATGTGGCGGCCTCGGGCGCGCTGTCCGTAACGCTCGTCTCATGAGTAAAATAAGACATGGCTTCGCCGACACACCGGGCTCTATCACTCATCAATTCCAGAAACGCATGGATCGGAAGCGCGTTATTGGCTGCAATTGTTCTGATCGGAACGACAGGGTGCACCGGTTTTTTTATTCCGGTTTGCCAGGCAAATAATGACTGCGGCGGCGGCACCGGAACGTATAGTTCCTACGCTTACGTTGCGAATGCAACCACGGGAACATTGACGGGTTTCCCGGTTCCGACGGCTACCTTTACCACCTTGACCGGCACAAGCTACACACTCGGGACGACACCGACCGCGCTCGCCGCGACCCCGAGCGGAGCCTTCCTTTACGTAGCCACGTTGGCCGGATCCATTTTTGTTTACACCATCGGCACCAATGGCGCGCTGACGATTGGTAATGGAGGATCGCCGGTAGTGCAGGCGTTATACCCGACATGGATGACGATCGACCCCAGCGGTAACTGGTTGTTCGTGGTGTCCAAGAGTTCGCCGCAGCTGTTGATTTTCCAGATCAACACTTCCACCGGGGTGATCACCCAAAGCAGTCAGGGAACTGTGGCGCTAAGCTCCGGCAATCCGACCCAGGTGTATGTCACGCCAAACAATCAATACGTGTATATCGGATTGGGACCGGGAGGCACGGACGGATTCACATTCAACAGCAGCACCGGTGCTGTAAGCGGCAAAGTGCACCTGGCGCCGCTGAATGGAGCTTCCGACAACAGTTTCGCGGCGGACAATGATTCGGCCTATTTATTCGTTGGAGAGGCTGGAACGGGAATTCGTTCCCTGGCGATTGGGACAGGGGGAGGGCTGACGGAAGTGACCGGTTCACCGTTCGCGTCGCAACTTGGTCCGCAGTCCATTGTTGTCGATCCAACCAACGCTTACGTATATGTGGCAAATCGAACGGCCAACGTCATTACGGGATACACGCTGGGAACGGACGGCACATTGAAACCGCTGAGCACATCGCCGTTTTCGACAGGCTCGACGCCGAATGCGATGTCGCTCGACTCCACCGGTACATATTTATTTGTTGTGAATTCCGGAGGCTCGCCGGATATGCAGGTCTTCAGTTTCGACGCGACAACAGGCGGCAAGCTGGACTCCGTGACTTCTGTGGCAACCGGAACCGATCCTACGGGCGCTGTCGCACTTTCCATCGTCCCATAATGGTGCCTTGGGATAACATCCCCGCTCGAGTTGGCGTCAATTGCGCGTAAACTGAAGTTTCTTCCTCTGTGTATTTATGTCGGATTTTGTTCGGCAATTTTTGCCTTCCCTCAATTCGAATCGACCTGCCGGTGTGCGGTGGAAAGCATCCGTTTGTGGCTCGCATGTTCGGACCGTGCTGGTTTTCGGCCTGGTAACTTTGCTGTCAGGATGCAGCCATTTTCGCCCTTCCTCCTCTGCGGAGTACGTCTACGTCTCAGTGAAGCAGATGTATTTGCGGGACCGTGTCGCCGTAGTGGCCAATCGAGTGGCTGAAGTGAAAAACGGAGAGCGACTCATCGTGCTGCAACACATTCCGCGATTCATGAAAGTGAAAACGCCGGATGGTGCGGTGGGATGGATTGAAGAGCATGCGGTCATTGATCAAAGTGAATACGACGCGTTTCAGAATCTAGCGAAACAACATGCGTCGCAGGCCCCTGTAGCCATGGCGGTACTGTACAACGAGCTGTATATGCACTTGGCGCCCGGCCGAACCACGCAACGATTTACCCTGCTGGCTCCGAACACAAAGGTTGCGATGCTGGAGCGAGCTTCCGTGCCGAGATATGCGGCCAACAGCGTGCTCGGCTTGCCCTCAACTCCAGCCAAAGCTGCGCCCGCCCGCCACGAAAAAGTCAAAAAGGAAAGCTTCGAATCGCGATTTACCCCGGCCGTACCCATGGAAGATTGGTGGTTGGCACGCGACAGTGCCGGGCACACAGGCTGGATGCTCGCTCGTGACTTCCAGGTAGATGTGCCGGATGATGTAGCGCAATACGCAGAAAGTGAACGCATGGTGGGAGCGTACGTCTTGCGGACCGTCTCTGATCCTGACTCCGGCAAGCCGAATGGACAGGTTCCGGAATATCTGACGGTCCTGACGCCATACAAGCAAGGTCTTCCGTTTGACTTCGACCAGGTGCGCGTATTTACCTGGGACACGCGCCGCCATCGCTATGGCACGGCATTTCGCGAACACGACATTATCGGGTTCTTCCCGGTGAAGGTGACGCCAGGAGACCCGAAAAATCCCAACGCCCCGGAGCCGACATTCAGTTTCCAGGAGGCCCAAGGAGACAATGTCAGCCTCGATCCGGAAACGGGAATGCCCCACGCTGCAGCGTTGAAGACCGTCACGTACCGGATGGAAGGAAACTTGGTACGGCCAGTGCTTCCGCAGGGCGCAAAGTCCCCATCGGCAGGGAACGGAACCATCCGCTCGAGTGGGGCGCATTCGGATCGGCGACATCGACGCCACTAGCGCGAACTGCTGTTGGCGTGCGAGGATTTTTCGATGACATTCCAGCTGTAGAGATTGGAGACCCACGTGAAACGACGTCAGTTCTTGACCTCATCGCTAGCAGCTTCGGCCTTCGCACTGGCCAACAGAGCGTCAGATGCGCAAATTGCCTCCAATGGGGTACCGCGCGAATATTACGAAATGCGCCAGTACCACATGCAGAATGGTCCGCAAACGAAGCTGACAAATGCGTACGTTTCGGATGCGTTGATCCCTGCGCTGAATCGGCTGGGAATTTCGCCGGTCGGAGCCTTTACCCTGACGCTTGGGCCAGAGACGCCAACGCTATATGTGCTGCTACCCACCAGAAAACTGGAGACACTTGTCACCGCACAACTCCAACTGGCGCAGGATGCGACCTTCATGCAGGCGGCGGAGCCATTCTGGAACGCTCCCGCAAATCAACCGGCATTTGTGCGAGTGGAAAGTTCGCTCATGATTGCGTTCGAAGGGCGGCCAAGATTGACGGTTCCCCCGGTGGCGGGGGACCAGGGCAAGCGCATTTTTCAATTACGCACCTATGAAAGCCCCAGCAACCAGGCGCATGTTCGCAAGGTGGAGATGTTTCATAGCGGTGAGTTCGAGGTCTTTCAGCGGGCAGGTTTCTGGCCGGTATTTTACGGCGATGTTCTGGTGGGACCGCGCCTGCCGAAGTTGACCTACATGTTGAGCTATCCGGACTTGAGCGATATGAACGTCAAGTGGGCTGCGTTTGGGGCCGATCCGGAGTGGAAGAAATTGACCAGCTCACCGCGGTTCAACTTTGAGGAAATTGTCAGCAATATTACGAATCTGGTGCTGACCCCGACTTCCTATTCGCAGATATAAGCGCCGTCTTTCCACCTATTCGAAGCGATTCGACGCAGGATGGGCGTTCGAACCGTAAGCTCTGAGATGGTTCTGAATGAGCATGCTGATTTTTTCCGGCGCTTCTTCAAGGAGCCAATGGCCATAGCCGTCCAGCACTTCGAATTGGTATGGGGCATCAATGTAATGGGCAGTTACAAGTGCTGCGGTTTTTCCTAAGGAACGATCTTGATTGCCCCAAATGTAGAGAGTGGGGACGCGCACCTTACCTATCCTTGCGTCAAGGTCGAGGCCGCGATACCAATTCAGAACAGACGTGAGTGCGCCGGGCTCGGAAAGGCGGCGCACATTGGATGACACCTGTGACTCGGACACCTTGGCTTGATAAACTTCGCGGAGACGTTTGGCATCATCCGCCAGAAAGAACGACTCTGCAACGTGACCTGGCATTCTGAAAAATTCGATGTATTGCGATCGTGCTTTCTGGTCAGGGTCTCGCTTGACGGTGTCAAGGAACGCATCGACGTGAGGAGTTGAAAGTACGGAGAGGGTTCGCACTCGATCCGGGTGGTCGGCCGCTATCTTCCAGGCAAGGAAGCCACCCCAATCATGGCCGATCAAGTGGAATGAGGCGACACCCAGCGAATCGGCCAATGCGAGCACGTCAGCGATGAGGTGGGTCACATCGTAGCTTTCCGTTTCACTCGGACGAGCTCCAGCAGAGTACCCTCTCTGGTCTGAAGCGATGGTCCGAAAGCCAACGGCTGCCAAAGACAGCATCAATTTAGACCAGATGTCTGCAAACTGCGGAAAGCCATGGAGAAGCAACACGGGTTCTCCATCCTGAGGGCCGCCCGAAAGGACATTGAAGGACAATCCATTCAAAGCGAGAACGCTTCGCTGTAATTCATGCTTCACAACGGTAATCCTCTCCGATACTTCAGTTGCTGCTTTTCAACGGATCAAGACGCTAGCAGCATTCCTCTGGAATCCATCAGCTCAAGTACGTCGCGATGGCGGTGACGACGCGCTGTTGTTCATCCTGCGTCAGTTCGGGAAACATAGGCAGCGCGAGAACTTCTTTGGCGGCGCGTTCGCTCTCAGGAAATGCGCCCTCCACGTAGCCCAGACCGGCAAAGCATTGTTGCAGGTGCAGCGGGACGGGGTAGTACACCTCGGAGCCGATGCCGCGTTCGGCGAGAAACTCACGCAACGCATCGCGACGTGGGACGCGAATTACATACTGATGGAAGACGTGAGTTCCGCGAGGATCGACATACGGCGGGACAACGCCACGTTGTGGGTAGGGGCCGGCTTCCGCCAGGCGCTGCTGCGTAAATAGTTCGTCGTAGATTTTTGCCCGCTCCTGACGCGCCTGATTCCAACTCTCAACGTAGCGAAGTTTCACCAGCAGCACTGCGGCCTGAATCGTATCCAGGCGGCTATTCCATCCGATTTCTTCGTGGAAATAGCGTTCGCGCATGCCGTGGACACGGAGGACTCGCGCGCGATCGGCAAATTGATCGTTCCCCGTGGTCAGCAGACCCGCATCCCCGTAGGCGCTCAGGTTTTTTGTGGGGTAAAAGCTGAAGGCGGCAAGGTCCCCCAGGCTGCCGGCAGGTCGTCCATTCCATTTGGCTCCGAAGGCTTGGGCAGCGTCTTCAATGAGGAGAGCACCAGAGTTCTGTTGTAAGTGCTTGAATTGATCCCAATCGATACATTGTCCGTACAGATGGACTGGCAGAATGGCGCGAACCCGCGCGTCTGTGGGCAGATTCTTTAACGTCGCGACCACCTGTGCCGCGTCCAAATTGTATGTTCTTGGGTCAATGTCCGCTAAAATGGGTCGCGCTCCGACCCGGAGAATGGAACTGACGGTCGAGAAAAAGGTGAACGGGGTGGTCAGGACGGCATCGCCCGGACCGATTTCGGCAGCGGCAAGCGCCAGCCATAGCGCATCGGTGCCAGAGGCGCTGCCGACGCTGTGAGCTACATCACAAAAACGACCGGCTGCGGCTTCAAATTGCTGAACCTGTTCGCCGAGAATAAAGTGCTGGCTGTCACATACCTCTTCAATTGCCGCCAGGATTTCGCCGCGAACTTGCTGATATTGCCGGGAAAAGTCCAGCATAGGAACCTTGCTGGCGATGGTACGGGCGGGCATGGGGCTGGACGGCACATTTCATGCTAGCACTGTCCAGTTCGGCAAAAGAGATGGCAGACGAGTCCGCCGCGATGCAGGTCCACTTTCGACGGAGTGTCAAATCGGGGGTGAAGGACTCCGGCAAATTGCGGTCGAATGAAAAGCGCACAGGAGTAGTGGGTCCATGAAACGCCGCTCCCGACTTCTGCATCCAAATTGCAAGCCATATTTTTTGTGCGGTATTCGACTGTCTTCTGGCGATATTGCTCAAATTCATAGACAATACTGGCACGGTGCAGTTTCGCCCGCCATTGGGCAGGACGAACCGGTATGGCTGTAGAACTTGCAGATGGGTGTCGGTCCGCCCGCTTTGAGCAACGTGCTTTGAACCACTCGCAGTAAGGCAAGGAGATGACAAATGGAAAGCAAGACAGCACAAAATATTCAGGACACTTTTTTGAACACCGTGCGCAAAGATAAATCGCAGATTACGGTTTATCTGGTAAGCGGGGTCAAATTGACGGGACGTATCCGGTCGTTTGATAAATATTCCGTTCTGCTGGAAAACAATAACCAGGAACAGCTCATCTTCAAGCACGCAATTTCAACAGTCGTCAGTGGCAAGCCAGTGTTGATGGCTGAACATCGTCATGGACCCGTAGGCACGCAAGCTACCAGCACAGCAACCGCTGCTGCAGTTGGGGCAGGCCACGGCCCTGCATCTGCGGGGTCGGGAGTGGCAAGCGCTCCCGTCCTGACGCCCTCGAGCTTCACGGCTTCGTGACGGCACTCACCTTACGGCGGGTTGGCACGCCCGCGCACGGTGACCTTGGCAAGACGTTCGAATGATCGAACCGCTCGATTCGCAACGAGGCAGTGAGGCGCCGCCCGGACAAGACCGGCGGGAGCGAACCCTGATTGTTGTTTGCGAATTCACAGGGAAGAAATATCGACAGCGCCTTACTGCGTCTGCACGGCAGGCCAAAGGCGCTGTTCGGGCCATCCGCGAGCACGGAGAACCGGAAGACAGCGACGTGCTGGACCTCCATGCTGAAGCTCTGGAAGAACGCATCGAGAATCGGTCTACTTCACAAAGTTCCGACGAAGCGGCGGAGTGTCGCGAACTGGCCATCAGCGCAGGAGCGAACGTTCTGGATGTGATCCTCCAGCGCCGCGATCATCCCGATCCGGCTACGCTTGTCGGCAAAGGCAAATTAGAAGAAATCAGCGCACAAGCCAAGGCAAGCCGCACGGACCTGATTGTTTTCGAGCAGAATCTATCCCCCTCTCAATTGCGAGAACTGGAGCATGCCCTCCCGTGCCGTGTGATCGATCGCACGCAATTGATTTTGGACATTTTCGCCTCCCACGCACGCACGCGAGAAGGGCAGTTGCAGGTCGAGTTGGCCCAGCTGGAATATATGCTGCAGCGGTTGGCCGGTCGAGGGCGATCCATGTCCCAGCTCGGTGGCGGGATTGGAACCCGCGGACCGGGTGAAACTCAGATTGAAACCGACCGGCGAAAGATTGGCCGCAAGATTCAGGTGATACGCAACCGGCTGGAGGCGGTTCGGGATATTCGGCGACAACAGCGCCAGAGGCGCACCTCCGTTCCGGTGCCAACGGTGGCGCTGGTCGGCTATACCAACGCCGGAAAAAGCACGCTGTTTAATGCGCTGACGCAGGCCGGCCAGTTGGAGTCATCGCGCTTGTTTGCGACGCTCGATCCCAAGCTGCATCTGATCACGCTGCCATCGCGGCGCAGAGTTTTGCTGTCTGACACAGTGGGATTTATTCGCGCACTGCCGCCGACGCTGGTGAAGGCCTTTCGCGCGACGCTGGAAGAGGTGCAGATGGCCGAGGTTTTGATCCACGTGATGGATGCTTCCAGTCCGTCGGTGGATGTGCATCGCCAGGAAGTGGAAAAGATTCTGCGCGATTTGGAAGTCGACAAGAAACCTCGAATTGAGGTGATGAACAAAATAGATCTCTTGCCTGAAGGCGAAGTGACTAAGAGCAACAGTGTCCTGGCCGTTTCCGCCCACACCAAGACGGGGTTGAAGGCTCTACTGGCTGCTCTGGATAGGGCCCTGGAATCCGATCCCCTGGAAGATCGGGAAATGGTGGTGGCGCAAAGTGAAGGTGGAATCTTGGCCGCCCTCGATGCAGGCGCCATCATTCTAGACCGGACATTCGAGGGGGAGCAGACGCACCTGCGCGTGCGCGGGCCCGCTTCCTTGTTGGGGAAATATCGACAATATTGGCAAGTTTGAATTCTGCGATGGTTACTTCGGAGTAGATCGGAAGAAGAAGGATGAGCAGACCGAGTGCCCGAATGTTGGGCTACTATTCTGGGCACTCGGCTTGCCGGACCTAGGACTAGGTCCAAGGCTGTTACCAACAGTGTAGGCCTCCTCCGGGCGAAGTCAACTGCCAGTTCAACGAATTTCAGAAATCTCCTCGAAATTCGTCGAATTGAAACATTCGAAGGCCCTGTTTCTCAGGCGAAATGGTAGCGCGTGGGTTGGTCTGGATGCGACGAAATCGGGGAATTTTATAGTTCGCTAGGTGGCAATTGGGAATTTGAATTCCATCAGCACAATTCTCATGAAAGAATGATTCCAGCATGTCAAACGAGGCGAGAATTTCCTCCGCGGCGGTTTGACACCCTAGCAACCCTTTGTTACAACTGAGTGTTCCATCAACAAACAACCAGCAATGAATCAATAAGATTCCCGCGTCGTTCCGCTGCGAGCGAATCTGAAACCACGTTGCACAATGAGTGACCTGTTACAACAGCTTGGAGGCCTTGTGCTCGGCTCGGTGCCGACCATGTTGCTGTTTTTGGTCACACTGGCGGCCTATCGGTTCCTGGTTCACACTCCTTTGACGAAGGTCCTGCAGGAACGTTACGCAAAAACGCAGGGAGCCATAGAGAACGCTGCCGCCGCCGTTGCCGCCGCGGAAAAGAAGACAACCGAATATGAAGAGCGGCTGCGGGCTGCGCGGGCAGAAATTCTGCGCGATCTTCACGAGCATTTGGAGATGGTTCGCCTGGAGTCAGAGGTCGCTGTTGCTCAGGCGAGGGCCGATGCGCAGGAGAAAGCAGTTGCCGCCATGGCCTCCATTGAAGACAGCATGCAGGTGGCAAGAATGGAACTGGATGGGCTAGTCGGCGAGCTTTCCACCGAAATCTTAAAGAGAATTCTGCCGGCAGGGGCCGCCTCCTCACAGGAGCAAGCCGGATGATTTTCCCTGCGGTTTCGCTTCGCCCGAGCACTTCAAAATTTGTCCGGCCGCAACCTTGGATGGTGGCCGTTTGCGGATTGTGTCTGCTGTTCCTCGCTGTGCCGGGTAGTCACGCAATGCAGACGGCTGGTGCTGCGCAATCAGCTCACTCCGCCCAGGCAACTCCCGCCGCACAAAGCGCTCCTCCTGCGCAAAGCTCGATAACCTCGGCCCAAACCAAGCGCCGCGAAGAGATCGAACAAAAGAAAATCGATAATCCAGAAGTTGGCGACGAGGCGAACATCTATCGCCACTCGGCCACCGTGCAAAAACTGGCAAACAAAGTCGGCATCTCGGTAGAAGTGATGTCCCGTTGGCTTGAGGGGCTGAATTTTCTGGTTGTAGTGGCTTTTATTGTCTGGTTCTTGGCGCGAATCATGCCCAAGACGTTGCGCGCCCGTACGGAGCGCATTCAAAGAGAATTGCAGCAGGCGCGCACGGTGACAGAAGACGCGAATCGGCGGCTCGCGAGTGTGGAAGAGCGGCTGGCGCGATTGGATGCTGAAATCAACGGGATTAAGACACAGGCGCAGCAGGACGCCGTGGAAAAAGAAAAGCAGATGCGGGCCGCGTTGGAGCAGGAAAAGCAGTCGATTCTGGAATCCTCCACAATGGAAATTGCAGCAGCCAGCAGCAAGGCGCAGAGCCAGCTGAAGCGTATGACCGCGGAGCTGGCGATTGAACGGGCGAAACATAAGATTGCTGTATCAGCAGACGCCGACCGTTCCCTGGTCGAAACTTTTCTTGTTGACTTGGATAAGGAACACCACAGCGGGGGGGTGAATTGATGGACGCCTTTTCGCTTCAATATGCTCACGCCCTGGCCGATGTTGTCATGGCCGACAAACTGGACACGAAAGAGATTGATCGTCAGCTGCAAGATTTTCAGTCGACTTGGACCGATAGCCGCCAGCTGCGAGAGGTTTTTCAGAACCCATCTATCCAACTGGAGACAAAGCTGAAAGTTCTGGATGCCATGGTTCCGCGGATTGGCATGTTGAAGCAGGTGCGAAATTTTGTCGCACTGCTGCTGAAAAACGACCGTATTCATGCCGTCGAGTCGATTACCTCCGACTATCGCAATGAGATCAACCGTCGGCTCCGCATCAGCGAAGCGGAGATTACCAGCGTTCGCGAATTGAATCCTGAAGAAAAATCAAAGATTGAAGCCAAAGCATCGGCTCTGGCCGGACTCGAGATTCGCCCCACCTACAAGCAGGATGCATCGCTGCTGGGAGGCGTGGTCTTGCGCATCGGCGACACCGTATATGACGGCTCCGTACGCGGCAGGCTGGAAGAGCTGCGCGAAAAGATGATGGCAGATTAACCAACCAACAATTCAGAACCTGAACTGGAAGCAGAATGGCGCAGATTAAAGCAGACGAAATTTCGCAGTTACTACGGGAGCAAATTGACAACTTCGAGTCGCGGGTTCGCGTCGACGAAGTGGGCACGATCATCTCCCTGGGCGACGGGATTGCCCGCATTCACGGCCTGGACAAGGTGATGGCCGGCGAGATGTTGGAGTTTCCCCATGGGGTTGGCGGACTGGCGATGAACCTGGACGAAGACCAGGTGGGCGCGGTCTTGATGGGCGACTACACGGAGATCAGCGAAGGCAACCAAGTCAAGCGCACCGGCAAAATCATGAGCGTGCCTGTCGGCGACGCCATGATTGGTCGTGTAGTGAATGCGCTGGGCCAGCCGATCGACGATAAGGGCCCCATTGCGACCGATCAGTTTCTACCGGTAGAGCGACTGGCTCCGGGGGTGATTGAACGTCAGCCTGTTCGCGAGCCGATGCTGACCGGCATCAAGGCGATTGATGCCATGATTCCGATTGGCCGCGGCCAGCGCGAACTGATTATTGGAGATCGTCAGACCGGAAAGACCGCGGTCGTGCTCGACACCATCATCAACAACGCGAAAAATAATTTGATTTGCGTCTATTGCGCGATCGGGCAGAAGCTGTCCTCCGTAGCGCAGGTGGTGCAAACTCTGACCGATCATGGCGCGATGGGTTACACCATCGTTGTGGTGGCTTCTGCCTCCGAGCCGGCGCCAATGCAATATCTGGCACCCTACGCGGCAACGGCAATTGGCGAGTTCTTCCGTGACTCGGGCCGGCACGCGCTGGTGATCTACGACGATTTGTCCAAGCATGCGGTTTCGTATCGCGAGATTTCGCTGCTGCTGCGTCGTCCTCCAGGACGCGAGGCATATCCCGGCGATGTGTTCTATCTCCACTCGCGACTGCTGGAGCGCTCTTCCAAATTGAGCGACAAATTGGGCGGCGGATCGCTGACCGCACTGCCGATTATTGAGACGCAGGCAGGCGATGTCTCGGCTTACATTCCAACCAACGTCATTTCCATTACGGACGGCCAGATCTTCCTGGAAACCGATCTGTTCAACTCTGGAATTCGTCCAGCGGTAAACGTCGGCCTTTCGGTCAGCCGCGTTGGATTCTCGGCAGCCGCGAAGGCGACCAAGCAGGTGGGTGCGACGCTGAAGTTGGATCTCGCCCAGTACCGAGAACTGGCCGCGTTTGCGCAGTTCGGCAGTGATCTGGACAAGGCAACGCTGAACCAGCTGAATCGCGGACAGCGCTTAACTGAGTTGTTGAAGCAGCCGCAGTTCCAGCCATTGACCATGGAAAAGCAGGTCGCCATACTCTTTGCCGGAACCAACGGTTTCCTGGACGACGTAAAGGTGGAGTATGTGGGCGCGTTCGAAAACGGGTTCTACCCATACATGGACGCAGCACAGTCGGCTGTGCTGAAAGACATCGCGACGAAAAAAGCGCTGGACGATGATTTGAAGAAGCGGCTGAGCGCGGCGATCAAGGAGTACAAGCAGAATTTCTTTGCAGATACCCCAGACGCGCATATCGACGCCAAGAAGAAAGCTCCGGCGGAGAGTTCCAAACAGGATCAGAGGCCGTCGGAAGCCAAGCGGGACGAAAAGACATCAGAGTCCCAACGGAATGAGAAGCGATTAGAAGCCAAGCCTGCAGAAGTGGCAGCAGGGAAACAAGCGTAATCGATGGCAAACGTTCTCGATCTCCGGCGTCGCATCCGCAGCGTAAAAAACACGCGACAGATTACCAAGGCGATGAAGATGGTGGCTGCGGCCAAGCTGCGTCGCTCCCAGGAGCGGGCGTTTGCGGCGCGTCCCTATGCGCGCATGATTGCCAGTGTGCTGACTTCCCTGGTACGACGAGTCGATATCTACGATCCAGAGACAGGAGACGCCAAACACTCGCTGCTGGTGGCACGAGAAGAAAAACGCGTGACACTGGTGGTGGTGACGGGTGACAAGGGATTTGCCGGGCCGTTCAATGCAAATGTTCTGAAGGCTTCGCATAAATTTATCGAGGACCACCCTGACATCGATGTCGATCTTGAAATTGTCGGGCGTAAAGGAATTGGCGTGCTGCGTCGCAGTTATGGGCTGGCCTCCATTGCTGAAGGGGAGGCATCGAGGCAAGACCGGCAGGCCCGCAGACGGAAGGCGCGGGTGGAGATCACTGGCGAGCACGCCGGACTGCTCGATAAATTGAGCTTTGAGAAGGCCGCCGAGCTCTCGAATTTATTGGTGGAACGCTATGCTTCCGAAGAAACCGACGCAGTGTATCTGGTCTTCAACGAATTTCAATCAGTGATTTCGCAGCGCATCGTGGTGGAGCGTATTCTGCCAATCCTTGAAGTTGGCAAACCGGACATCGCCGGAGCAACTGAGCTGGAAAGGGAACGGATCGAGGAGATTGCACGCGCAGCGCGAAGCGCCGGCGTCAGCATCAAGGCAGAAGATACACGTCAGGCCGACGAAGAGGCGAGCAAGTTCGGTACTTCGGAAGTCGACTACATCTACGAACAGTCGCCCAGCGAATTGCTGGGAGCATTGCTGCCTCGCTATGTAGCGACGCAGTTGTATCACTCCATGCTGGAGTCTGTGGCTGCCGAACATGCAGCTCGCATGACGGCAATGGATGCGGCCACCAATAATGCCTCCGAAATGATCGATGCCTATACATTGACGATGAACCGGCTGCGCCAGGCTGCAATCACCAAGGAGATCATTGAAATCGTAAGCGGTGCGGCAGCGATTTAAGCGGGACCGCACTTGCGGACAAACGAAATTTTCATGCAGTCGAGAAGGATTTGGACAAAGAATCATGGCAGAGAATATAGGATACGTCATTAAGGTTGCTGGACCCGCTGTCGACATTCAGTTTGAAGAAGCGCACATGCCGCCGATTTATGAGGCCCTGCGGATTACCAGCGAAGGCTTTGATATCCCCACGCCACTCAACGTCATCGTTGAGGTGGAACAACACCTTGGCGAGGGTAGAGTGCGATGCGTCGCCATGGAAGCCACCGAAGGCATGGTGCGCGGGATGAAGGCGCTCGACCTGGGCGGCCCGATTACTGTTCCGGTCGGTCGTGCAACTTTGGGGCGGGTGCTGAATGTGATTGGGCAGCCTGTCGATGAGCTGGGCCCGGTGGATGCGAAGGAGCGTCGGCCGATTCACCGTTCCGCGCCTGCTTTTGATGAACAATCGACTCGCGAAGAAATGTTTGAGACCGGCATCAAGGTCATCGACCTGATCCAGCCGTTTTTGAAGGGCGGCAAAACCGGCCTGTTCGGCGGCGCGGGCGTCGGCAAAACCGTCGTCATTCAAGAATTGATCAACAACGTCGCTTCCGAGCACGGCGGATTCTCCGTGTTTGGCGGAGTAGGCGAGCGTACCCGTGAAGGCAACGATTTGTGGCTGGAATTTCAGGAGTCCGGCGTCATCGACTTGAAGAACCCCGAAAAGTCGAAAGCAGCGTTGATCTACGGACAGATGACCGAGCCGCCCGGAGCACGTTTGCGGGTAGCGCTGACGGCGCTGACCGTGGCCGAATATTTCCGCGATGAAGAAGGTGCGGACACGCTGCTCTTCATCGATAATATTTTCCGCTTTACTCAGGCTGGTTCGGAAGTGTCAACACTGCTGGGACGCATGCCCTCCGCAGTGGGCTATCAGCCGAACCTGGCCACCGAAATGGGCGAGTTGCAGGAGCGCATCACGTCAACCAAAAATGGCTCCATCACATCTGTGCAAGCCGTTTACGTGCCCGCCGACGATTTGACGGATCCGGCGCCGGCGACAACGTTCGCCCACCTGGACGCAACTACGGTGTTGTCGCGTCCGCTCTCGGAGCTTGGGATCTATCCGGCGGTCGATCCGCTGGCTTCGACCTCGCGAATTTTGACTCCGCGCATTGTCGGCCAGGAACACTACGATGTCGCGCAAGGTGTGAAGCGAATCTTGCAGCGCTATAAAGACCTGCAGGACATCATCGCGATTCTCGGTATCGATGAACTCTCGGAAGAAGATAAATTGACCGTCATGCGCGCGCGCAAAGTACAGAAGTTCCTTTCGCAGCCATTCCATGTAGCCGAGCAGTTTACAGGGCTCCAGGGTAGGTATGTGAAGGTGGCGGATACGGTGCGCAGCTTCAAGGAAGTCATCGAAGGCAAGCACGATGACGTGCCGGAACAGGCCTTCTATATGAAGGGCGACATCGACGAAGTTCTTGAAGCCGCAGGCAAGATGCAGCAAACTGCATAAAGGCGTTGGCTCGGATGGCAGACAACAATTCACTTCGCGTCCGGCTGGTCACGCCGGAGAAAATCTTTATCGACGGAACGGCGGATTCCGTGTCGCTGCCATCCGCTACCGGCTACCTGGAGGTCTTGTACGCGCACGCGCCGCTGTTGGCCGAACTTGGCCCGGGCGAAGTGACGATGCATGGCGGCGATGTCGGCGATCAACAGCTCTTTGTCGCTCAGGGCTTTGTTGAGGTACTGCCCGACCGTGTGACCATCCTTGCAGAAAGCGCCATTCCTCCGAACGAGATCGACGTAGCTGAGGCGCGGCAGGAATTGGAACACGGCCAGAAGATGTGGAACGAGGCTGGCGATGAAGCCCGGCGCTATGACGATGCCAATCGTGTCATTCGTGAGGCCGAAGAGCGCATCGCTTCGGCCGAGCGTGTTGGAAAATCTGCCTGATTTTCAATCTGCCGCAAAACAAAACCGTTGGCGCCGGAATGACCATGGTGAACGAACTGCCATTCCCCACGTCTAATTGATTGAACCGCATATCGAGTTCGGATGCTTTGCGTCGGGGACTTTGATCCATAAGTCTTAATCAGTTAAGATTATGCAGAATTCCTTGGGTGCTGATTCGACGGTGCAGGGTTCAATTTTGCACATAAAGTTTGGGAGAGATATCGAATGAAACTTATATCCGCGAAACTGGTTCTGATTGCAGCCACAGCCACGGTGGGATGGCCGTTGATAGCGCAGGAAAATCCTGCACCAGTTCCAGCGGCGACGGCTACTCCAGCACGTACCATCACGATTCATGCCAAGAAGTACGAATTCGTTCCGGATGAAATCACGTTGAAAAAAGATCAGACGGTGAAGCTGGAACTGACTTCGGACGACGTTGAGCATAGCCTGGAGGTTCCTGGGCTTGGTATCAACAGCGTGATGAAAAAAGGTGTGGTGACGGAAATTGATGTCACGCCAACAAAGATCGGCAATTTCAAAGGGAAATGTGGAAAGTTCTGCGGATTCGGGCACGGGAAAATGCACTTCATGGTGCATGTAGTCAACTAGCAGTCGCTTCGATCGTGCGCTGCAATTGTCGAAAGCACTCGTTCTATAGGATTGAATCGGGCGTGATATCCAGGGCGCCCGTCAGGCTGGCTAGATTGTCTATGTGGTGATGATGGCACCAATCGCGCAACCCCGTGGCAATTCGCTCAACAGCGCGCGGATCTGCATAGCTGGCAGTACCAACCTGAACCGCCGTCGCACCCGCCAACATAAATTCGATTACATCTTCCGATGTAGTGATCCCGCCCATCCCCAACACAGGAATAGAAACCGCTCGCGAGGCCTGGTACACCATACGCAGGGCCAACGGCTTGATGGCGGGCCCCGAAAGGCCGCCGGTAATGTTGGCGAGGCGAGGTCGACGGGTTTTGGCGTCGACGGATACGCCGAGAAATGTGTTCACCAGGGAAAGTGCGTCCGCACCCGCATCCGAAGCGGCACGCGCCATTTCGGCAATGCTGGTTACGTTGGGCGAAAGCTTCACGATGAGAGGACAGCGCGCGATCGATTTGGCCCGCACGACCAACTCATGCAGCGATGAGGCGTCAGTTCCGAAGACCATACCGCCGTGTTGCGTGTTCGGACAAGAAGCGTTGAGCTCGTATGCGGCAATCCCATCGACAGCGTTCAGCGCCTGAATTACCGCACAGTAATCGTCGATGCACCCCCCAAACACGTTCGCGATTGCCGGGCACGGAAGTTTCTGCACCGCTGGTAGCTTCTGCTCAATAAAAGCGGTGACGCCCATGTTCTGCAACCCGATCGCGTTCAGCATGCCGGCCGCTGTCTCAATGATTCTCGGCGGCGGATTGCCGGCCATCGGCTCTCTTGAAAGCCCCTTGGTCACAAACGCGCCAATTGTTTTCAGCGAGACAATGTCTTCAAACTCCACGCCATAACCGAATGTTCCGCTGGCGGCAATGACCGGGTTGCGCAGTTCGATGCCACAGAATTTCACCCGCAAATCAGGTTTCGGGTTTGAGCTCATGGGTGCGACCCCGGCGATGCCGGTGCTTTTGGAGTGGACGGAGTGGGGAGTGTGGTCGAAGCCGGAGTGTGTTCGCTCGGACGCGCCTTCTCTGGAGTCGCGACACCTCCCGCGGGTGCCTGAGTGTGAGTCGGGTGCGAGGTCTCGTGGTGATTCCTGCGCCGCAGGTCTTCATACCTCGGCTTAATTTCAACTTCCGGATGAATGGCTTGTGTCAGGACTTGACCGATGCTGGCCGAGGGTTGGTTGACTCCCAACAGATCTGCGAGTGTCGCTGCAATGTCGGTGGGCTGCACGCGCCCGCGAAACGTTCCGGGAGTGAACACGGATCCATAGAACCCGAGCGGAACGTGCCTGTCGTAGGAGTAAGGAGAGAAATGAGTCGCACCATGGCCAGAGCCTGGAACTTGGTAGGCATCCGGAATCAGCATGACATACCAGCCGCCGTTGGGTGAATAGCTGTGGGCCATCAAACGGCCGAACTCTGTGGGTGGCAATCCCGGCTGCAAGGATGCGAGCTGAAGGCGAGTGAACGTGCGAAAGACTCGTGGTTGAGGCGGTACGCGAGTGTTGGCCGGCTGAACTTTAGTGTCGGGCTTACTGGCAGAAGGATCGAGACTGGCCATCGCAGCGGGAATCGAATCCTGAATCGCGCGCTCGGCTTCAAACTCGTTAATGCCGGCCCGTTCGAACGTTGGGATATCCAGCGAGATGTAAGGCAGATCTTCGTCGGGCAGCAAATACTCGAGATTCTGGCCGGGCGAGAAGCGTTCATTCATGTCTTTGTCCAGGTCGGCAATCAACGGCTTCATTGAAATCGTTGCCGCCGGAATTCCAAGCTGCTGGGCTGTGGCAGGAACGGGCGCGACACCATGGTCTGCCGTCAGCACCAACCAAACATTGTGGAGTCCGCCTGGAATGTTGTGATCGAGCCAGGTAAAGAATTGATCCAGGTTGCCATCAAGTTGGTCGACCAATTGGCGCTGATCGGGCGAATCGGGGCCGACACGATGCCCGAGGATGTCCGTCGACGAGATGCTGATCGTCAACACGTCGGTTACATTTCCGGTACCAAGATTCTCTCCCTGGATTAATGCCTGGGCGAAGCTGAGCTCATATTGAATTGCAGCGTCGGTCGGCCCGACTGCGGAGAAAAAGGGCGCCGTGGGAGAAACGCCGGCCGCGGTGCGAGCCTGAGCCGCATTGTCGCTCTGGTTGAACGTCGTTGCCCAATCAGGAAGCGAACGCATGTAGTACGTGGACGTGACGAACGCGCCCGTTTGCGGATCAATCCAGAAGGCGCCATTGGCTGTATGGCCGGAAGTAAGAATGGCAGCACGATCCTTCAGCGAAATGCCGAACAGTTTCGACTCGCCTTTTGTGGCGAGCCGCACTTCATCGCCGATGGTAGAGGCCAGCAAATTGCGCGGCGACGCACCTTCGCGGGCGGATTCCGGGGCCGTGGCGGGCAAACCGACAATGCTATAGCGCGGGTCTTCGACCGACGAGATAGGCCGCTTAGTGTTGCGCGTGAGGTCCCACCATTCGTTACTGGCAATGCCATTGCCGTCTGAGTAAGCGCCAGTCGAGATGACCGAGTGCCCGGCTGCTGTGACCAGGTTGGCGTAATCGTAATAGCAATCCGGAAAATATGCGCCATGGTCCAGGAATAGATCGAATCCGTTTCCTTTAAAGTCGGCGCGATATCGCTCCAGATAATCCTCCCGGAATTGGTCGATGACGAGAATCACAACCAATTTAGGATGGGCGTCATACGCGCTGGCAGAGCATGGGATGCAAGTTGAGATTGAAAGCAGCAGAGCGACGAGGGAGACAGATACACGTTTTACCATGGCGAGAAGATTGCGCGAAGCGACTCACCCCATGGTAGCAAGAGGGGGAGTAACGAGGAAACTCTCTCGCATAGTAGAGATAGAAGAATTTTGACATGATTCTTGGATGCCGGACCGCAAAGTACATGGATGATGCCTGCAACACGCGCACGTATTGGTGTGCGTGTTGCAGGAAAGTGCGAGAGGCGGTATTTCTGTGAACAGCAATGTCCCCTCTGAAAGCAATCATCCGGCATTGCAACAGGGACACGAGACCCGGTAGACTTGGACTGGCCCAGCAACTTTGGCGACAAGACAGATGGGGACGACATAATCGGCAAATCAGAAACGGACATACCAATGCGGAGAGGTGGCAGAGCCCGGTTGAATGCACCTGACTCGAAATCAGACATAGTCGCAAGGCTATCGGGGGTTCGAATCCCTCCCTCTCCGCCAGAAACTTCTAAGAGCGCCATGCCGGTGATTGGCCGATCATATTAGGTATCAAGGATGCTGGCAGGTAGCGATGCTCCACGCGTCGCAGAATTTTGCAGCGCTCCCACAAACACATTCAGCATTCTGATTGGTTCAGCTTTGGCACGCGCGCGTCAGTGCAAATGCATCTCGGTTCGTCATCCGCTGCGATCATGTGACAAAGCGAAAACACCATGAAGATGGCGATAGGCAGCGATAGAGCATCGCATTTTGCAATGGAAGTGTTGCGGCAGGGAAGTCGGTTTTGATGAAATGTTAGCGCCAGCAATTGCCGCCTGTAAGAAATTCAGCGCTACAGTGAAATCCCACGCTTCCAGGGGATGAAGTCGTACTGGCCATTCAATTCGGCCTTCGTGTGCCGGCGCCCGCTGGCAACTTCGATCACCGTCTCCAACACGTCATTCGCAACTTGCTGGATCGTCGAATCGCCGGTGATGATGCTGCCCGCGTCGATATCGATGATATCGGCCATTCGCGTCGCCATCTGAGTATTGGTCGCCACTTTTAGGACAGGGGCGATAGCGTTGCCGGTCGGAGTTCCCATACCAGTAGTGAACAAGACGATGTTCGCGCCAGCACCCACTTGCGCGGTGACGCATTCAACGTCGTTTCCAGGTGTGCAGAGGAGACTCAATCCAGGTGTCGTCACCATCTCCGGATAGTCGAGCACATCGACCACCGGTGACGTACCGCCTTTCCGCGCAGCACCTGCGGACTTCATTGCATCAGTAATCAGTCCATCGCGAATATTTCCCGGCGAGGGATTCATTTCAAATCCAGAGTGAACAGCCTTTGCCCGCGTCGCGTAGGTAGTCATCAATTCCACAAAACGGTTGGCGATTGGTTGGCTGATGCTGCGATCGATCAGCCCTTGCTCGGCACCGCACAGTTCGGGGAACTCGGACAAGATCGACTTTCCGCCGAGCGCCGCAAGAATATCGGAAACCTGGCCCAGAACGGGGTTGGCAGAGATACCAGAGAAACCATCCGAGCCGCCGCACTTTAGTCCAACGGTCAGTTTGGTAAGAGGAGCCGGAGTGCGCCGCGCAGTATTTGCTTGTTCCAGCGCGGCAAAAGTTTGATCAATGGCGCGACCTAGCATGTTGGTCTCAAGGCCCAGCGCCTGTTGATCGAAGATCAGAACAGGTTTCGTCGCTTGCGGATCGCGCTTGCGAATTTCTTCCAAAAGAATGGATATCTCCGCGTTCTGGCAGCCCAGGCTCAAGACCGTTGCACCGGCAACGTTGGGATGCTGGATATACCCGGCCAACAAACCGCAGAGAGCGCGTGCATCCTGGCGGGTTCCGCCGCAGCCTCCTTCATGAAAAAGAAAACGGACGCCATCGACGTTGGGAAAGATCGGGTTGGTGGATGCGTCGATTATCGAATTGCTGACGCTCGCACCGGCACCTTGCTGTTTGCGGGAGACGATCAGGTCGCGCACCTGGCGACGGTAGGCGTTGGGTTTGCGGTAGCCTAGTTCTTCTTCAAAGGCTTCTCGCAGAAGCTCGACATTCCGGTTTTCGCAGAATACGAGCGGCAGGACGAGCCAATAATTTCGTGTACCCACCTGTCCATCGGCGCGATTGTAGCCGAAGAAAGTGCGGTTTTTCCACGAGGCCACCTCGGGAGGATTCCATGGGTGAGGCGAGCGCGTTGTTGAATAAGTACTGGCGTCGTGCTGCAAATTTCTGGTCGTCACAATCCCGCCTGCCGGGATTGGTTCGCGAACCTTGCCAACGATCACCCCATACATAATCACTTCTGACCCCACCGGCATCTCGTGTTCGACGAACTTGAACTTGGCGGGTACATCGGCTGGAGGAATATATGTGGCGCCGGCGTACGTCACCGGCTGATTCGCAGCAAGAGGAGCGAGCGCGACAAGCACGTTATCGCGCGGATCGAGTTTCAACAATTTCTGCATATCTGCCAACCAATCATTCTTTCTACGATAGCCGCAAATCGCTGCAATTTCATGATGGCGACGGTCGTCGATGATGCGCTGATTGAATACGAAGCCCCCTATTTCATGCAGGGTTTTCTGTGGCGCTGTCCTGATGCTTGAGTTGGGGAACGAGTATCTGGAATAGGAGCACCGCTAGGAGATACATAAACCCGCAAACCGTAAACAGTAAGGAATAGTGGTGAGTGCGCTTGAGAACATATCCAGCCACCTCGGCGAAAACCGTTCCCCCAAGTGCTCCCGCAGTTCCGCCGATGCCCACGACGGTAGCGACAGATTGGGCGCGGAACATATCCGAAGGTGTGGAGAACAGGTTGCATGAAAAGCCCTGATGCCCGGCGGCCGCAAGAGAAATCAGCGCGACGGACATCCACAGGTTACGAACCTGGGCGGCAAAAATGACTGGCAGAACGGCGACTGCGAAGACAGTCATCGCCGCTTTGCGGCTGAAGTTGACCGACCGCCCGTGCTTGATCCAGAACCCGGAGAGCCAGCCTCCGAAGACGCTGCCGATACTCGATGAAAAATAAATAACAACCAGTGGCAAACTCATCTGAGCGATGGTGATGTGAAAGCGACTAGTCAAAAATAGCGGTCCCCAGAAAAGGTAAAACCACCACGCCGGATCCGTCAAAAATTTGGAAGTTGCAAAGGCAATAGTTCCGCGATCGGATAATAACGACCTCAGCGACCGCTTTTCTAACGACTCAACCGGTGTAAGGCTGCGGTCGATGATCTGCGATTCCGGGGGGCGCAGGCGATTGTATGGGAACAGCATCCATACGATCAGCCATAGCATGCTCATGCTGGCGGTAAAAATAAATCCGTAGCGCCATCCGAATCGAAGCGCGATAAACGGGATGATGACGGGAGCCAGCACAGCGGCGAAGTTTGTGCCGGAATTAAAGATGCCTGTGGCCAGCGCACGTTCTTCTTTCGGGAACCATTCAGCCACAGCCTTCAATGCGGCAGGGAAATTCCCCGATTCTCCAATGCCGAGAAAAAGTCGGGCGATGCCAAATCCAAACGCGCTGCTGACGAAAGCATGCGCTGCCGACGATAAGCTCCAGATGGCGACGAACAGGCCATATCCCTTTCGGGTTCCCAGACGATCGATGATTCGCCCCGAAAGCAGATACGCGAGCCCGTAGGCAAACATGAAACACGCGACCATGTTGCCGTAGCCCTGCTGCGTCCAATGCAAGCTCGCTTGCAGGACTGGGGCAAGAATTCCAAGAACCTGGCGGTCCATGTAATTGGTGGTGGTCGCAAAAAACAGCAGAGCACACACAAACCAGCGCATGCGGCCAGGACGTTCCTCTGGCTTATGCATAAACCGCGTCTCCGGCTGCTGCACTAGGTTCACTTCAATCAGCCTATTCTGTCTGGGAACAACTTGGCGAACTACTATATTTTGGGAACTGGACCCGTGGATCCGCGCACGCGCAAGGTCGATTTAAGCAGAATCTGCTGCGGTTTCAATTCGGATGATTCCGCTGCCGGCATAATTGAACGTAAAAGAAGGTCAACCGCCGCCGTTCCCATCTCATACGTCGGTTGTGCGATGGTGGTGAGGCTTGGGCTCACAACTTCCGCCCAGTCCGCATCGTCGAAACTCATCACGCTGACGCGAGACGGGCAGGGAATTTTCAATTCGGTGAGAGCCCGGAGAATTCCCAGAGCCATGCGATTGTTGAGAGTGAAAATCGCGGTTGGAGGATCGGAGGATTGCAGCAGACTGTGACCGATACGATATCCGCTCTCAATGTGAGAATCTCCCTGACGGAGGTGTTCTTCGCGAATCACAAGGTTCGACTCCTGCATGGCCTTGCGGCAGCCCTCGACACGATCGATGCTGGTGGAGTGGGTCAATCGGCCGCAAATCACAGCGATTCTTTGGTGACCTAGTTCGATAAGGTAACGAACCCCGTTGTAGCAGGCCTCGAAATTGTCTGTGACAACGCAATTTACTTTCGCCCTCATGGGAATGCAGTCGATGAAGACGACTGGAGCGCGGTCACGGGCCAGTGTCTCGCGCACTGCGTAGGAATCGGTGGGTGCTAAAAGAATTCCGTCCACGCGCTTGGTGTGCAACGCATCCATGTGGCGGATTTCCAGATCGGTTCTGTCATTGGAATTACAGACCAGCACTTCATACCCGTGCTCGATGGCTTGATCCTCAACCCCGCGCAAGGCCTCCACAAAAAATGGGTTGGTAATGTCCTGGACTACCAATCCCAGCATGTGAGTGCGTCCGGTGCGCAGGCCGCGGGCTCCCGCATGGGGAGAAAAATTCATGGCAGCAATTGCTTTTTGCACGACAGCAGTCAGCTCAGGGCCGACGATGCCTTTATTATTGACCACTGCCGATACTGTCGAGATGGAGACTCCGGCAAGACGAGCAACGTCGCGCATCGTATAAGAAGTTTGCTTGGCCATCACACTCGCCTTCCCCTCATCCGCCCGGATGTGAGATTCACAGTTGGCCGGAACTGAAACGCACAGTCTACGTTGACGGCTTCTAACGCTTCGATCATTATGTTCATTTTGACGGCGGTGATCTTCGGGGCTTTCTGAATCCATACTAAATGGAAGGCTCAGTTGTGCCCACCGAATCTTAACACGATCAGATTTTCATTAAGTTCGTATCATAACGTTTCGAACAAGATTGACAAGCGCAAACTGCTGGCGTACGTTGGGCATTACACCGTCATGTTGTGGGCGTCGATGGCTGAATGAGCCAACATTTTTGGGTCAAACACCTGCGCAGGTCAAACGAGCTATCTCTTTGGGAATTCTGCGGATCGGAACGCTTCGATCCCGTCAGGAAAGCAAGCCTGTTGCATCGCTTCGGTAACGATACCAGACGTCTGAGAGGGTATTTGCTCACGCTTCGCGGAACAATAAACTAGCGACGGAGTCAAAGTCTGCGTGCTTTCGTCATCATGGGTTCGATCGATTGCACTGATTGTTTCGGATTTCCAGCAGCTTCCGGCATGATTGTAAAGTAGTGCAGCGTGCATAAGGCAGATGAACCAGGGGACGAAGAAGCACAATGCAAGTTGACCATCCGAAGGTTATCACCGTTGAGGAAATGCGGGCCGAGCGGGATAAGCTGGTTTCGCAGGGAAAACAGCTGGTGTTTACCAACGGATGCTTTGACATTCTGCATCGAGGCCATGTGACGTATCTAACGTTTGCTCGGAACCAGGGGGATGCTTTGGTTGTGGGATTGAATACAGACGCCCCAGTTCGCGCCAACAAGGGAGACAATCGACCTATCAATTCTGAACGGGACCGTGCCTTTATCTTGGGATCTTTGCGAGCTGTAGATTTCGTCGTGCTGTTTGGAGATAAAGAGCCCAAGGACATCATCGCGAAAATCCTGCCGCAGGTACTGGTGAAAGGTAGTGACTGGGCACATTATGTCAGTGGTCGAGAGGTGGTGGAAGCCAACGGTGGGAGGGTCGTGCTGGCCGATATGGTTGAAGGGCGGTCGACGACAAACACGATCCAGCGTATTTTGCAGGTCCACACAAAGGACGAGATGGCATGAAGAAACCGATTGTAGTGACCGGCGCGGCAGGATTTATCGGCCGTAACGTGGTAGCGGAACTGAATGCCCGCGGGCACGATAATCTTCTGCTGGTCGACAACCTGGGTCACGACGAAAAATGGCGCAACTTACTCGGTCTCGAGTATGAAGACCTTGTCGATTCAGACGAATTCCTGACGGGCGTGGAGAGGGGAAGAATCGCCGAACTGGAGGCCCTGATCCACCTGGGAGCCTGCAGTTCGACAACCGAGCACAACGCGGATTTTCTACTGAAGAATAACTATCACTACACTCGGGCTCTATGCGACTACTGCCTGCGGGAAAATACTCGTTTCATTTATGCTTCAAGCGCAGCCACATATGGCGACGGCAGCCATGGATACAGCGATGACGTCACACTGTTACACACCCTGAGACCGCTGAACATGTATGGATATTCCAAGCACGTGTTTGATCTATGGGCGCGAAAGCACAAACTGTTCGATCGAATCGTCGGCTTGAAATACTTTAATGTTTTTGGTCCTTACGAAGACCACAAGGGCGACATGCGTTCGATGGTCGCGAAATCCTACGAACAGATTCTGAAGAACGGAACGGTCGAGTTGTTCAAATCCTACCGTCCGGATTATGCAGACGGCGAACAGAAGCGCGATTTCATCTACGTCAGAGATGCGGTAGCGATGACGCTGCATTTTCTCGGGCGGCGAGATGGTGGCGGGCTATTCAACTGCGGAACAGGACAGGCGAGAAGCTGGAAAGATCTGGCGCTGGCAGTGTTCGCCGCGATGGACAGGCAGCCTCAGATTGACTTCATCGAGATGCCTGCGATCCTGCAGGGAAAGTATCAATACTTTACGCAAGCGCCGATGGAGAAGATGCGAAAGACCGGATATTCAGCGCCGTTCACTTCGCTGGAGGCGGCTGTCGCCGATTACGTGACCAGCTACTTATTGACGCACGAGCCGGCGAGCCCCGGAAACAGCGAGACAGAGAAAGTCAGGAAACACGGATGAAGCAAATCATCGCCACAAACCTGCGGGATGCGAAAGCAACGCTGGAACAGGTGGCGTCGCTGGAGGCTCAAATCGTATGCACTGCCGGCGCCATCTCCGATGCGCTGCTCGCGGGAAACAAGCTATTGGCGTGCGGCAATGGCGGAAGCGCTGCCGACGCGTCACATCTCACCACGGAATTTGTATGTCGATTTAATCAGGATCGGCGCCCCTATCCGGCAATTTCTTTGGCAGCGCAGGGTGGCGACCTGACGGCGATTGGAAACGACTACGAATTCAATGAGATATTTTCGCGACAGGTGCAGGCGTTCGGTAAGCCCGGCGATATCTTGATTGCATTTACCACCAGCGGTCGAAGTGCAAATGTCCGTCGGGCCCTGGTGGTTGCCAGGGATTTGAAAATCAAGACGATTGCATTCCTCGGCAAGGATGGTGGTACTTGCGCCGGACTTGCCGATATCGAACTGCTCGTCACCAGCGGGGTTACGGCGAGGATTCAGGAAGGGCATCAATTTTTATTTCATACGATTTGCGAAATGGTTGAAGAACAATTGCAAGGTAAAAATTGAAGGCTGCCCGCCGAGCCACTTGGCTGGGTATGCAGTGTGGCATGCAGCGCTCGATTCGCGCGGTTGTAGTCAGTTGGAACGGTCAAAGTGAACGGCCGTCGTTGAGTTTTTTTTTGCCTTTGTATTCGGATCGATTCGATTGGGAAAGTTCTCTATGAGTGACGAGCGGAGTTCAGCAAGGACGGCGAATAAAGTATGGATCGGAGTAGACATTGGCGGCACCAAAACTGCTGTCGTCCTTTGTTCCAAACCGCCGGCAATCCTGGACCGAGTTGCGTTTCCAACCTTGCCGGAACGCGGTCCAGACTACACCCTGACCCGGATTCGGCAGGCGATTCATCAAATGATCCGATCGCATGGACTTTTTCCCGAGCAAATCGAAGCCATCGGAATCAGTTGCGGCGGTCCACTCGATAGAAAACGTGGTGTGATTCAGTCGCCACCAAACCTGCCTACTTGGCACGACGTTCCCATTGTTGATGTCCTGATGTCTGAATTTAATGTCGATTGCCGTTTGGAAAATGATGCCAACGCCGGAGCCATCGCCGAGCATCGCTTTGGCGCCGGACGGGGCGTGCAAAATATGATTTTTCTCACCATGGGAACTGGTTTAGGCGCAGGCATTATTCTCGACGGACGCTTGTATCACGGTTCGTCGGACATGGCTGGCGAGATCGGTCATGTGCGGCTCACGGCTTCCGGGCCCGTCGGATACAACAAAACTGGATCGGTGGAGGGCTGGGCGAGCGGCGCCGGCATGGCGCAGGCTGCTTGGGAACGAGTTGCGGTCGCGATGGAGAAGGGCGAGGTAACGTCCCTGGTGGGTCATCTGGCAACGAACAGAATCTTGACCGCGAAAGATGTCGCCGATGCTGCGCGGCAAGGGGATCCATTGGCGCAGCAAATTGTTTGCGACACTGGCACTCGATTGGGAGAGGCTCTGGCGATTCTCGTCGACCTGCTGAATCCAGAATTGATTGTCATTGGCGGAATCGGCATGCGCATGGGCGACAGCCTACTGGCGCCCGCGCGCGCGGCCATGAAGAGGGAAGCGTTGCCGATCGCGGCCGAGGCATGCAGGATTGTGCCGGCAGCGCTGGGGGAGCGTATCGGCGACATTGCCGCAGTTTGCGTGGCTATGGGCTAGAGTGAGAGCTCGGATCGCATTGCTGTAGCAACCTGCCATCAGCGAAAAACTGCTCGCAACTGTGCAACACTGATCGGTGCGGGATGAACTCCCGAATTGAACGAGGTCCAGATGAAACTACCTTGGTTCGCCTGCTTCCTTTTGCCTGCCTTGATGTTCGCCCAACAAGCCAAAACCCCAGTCTCCCAGGTGAATCCGATGATCGGCACCGGAATCAGTTCCCAGAAGGATCATGGGAATACGATTCCGGGAGCAACTGTCCCCTTCGGCATGCTCTATTGGAGCCCAGACCCGGTGTACGGGGAGTTCTACGACTATGGTGAACCAGTCACGCGCGGATTTAGTCTTACGCATTTGAGCGGCCCAGGTTGCGGCGTCTATGGGGATGTGCCGATCCTCCCCATCCTTGGAACACCGAAGTATCCGCCACCGGTTCTATCGACGCCGTACCGCGCCAGCTACAGTCATCAGCATGAAGTTGCGCAGCCTGGGTACTATTCAGTCCTTCTGGATTCTGGAATCGGGGTCGAGATTGCCGCCGCGGTTCGTTCCGGCATCGCGCAGTTTACCTATCCCTCAGGCAGCAAGGTTCACACGGTTCTTATCGATCTAAGTCGCAACCTGACAAAGGTGGATAATGCGCACATCGACGTGGCCGGTGACAAAGTGACAGGATGGGTTTCGAGCGGCGGTTTCTGCGGCACGGAGAACCGGTACAAAGTGTATTTTGTGTTGCAGACGGATGCCAATCCAGCCACTGTGGGAACCTTCAACGAGATGCAGGTGAACCCGGGAAGCATATCCGACGGCGGACCCCGCACCGGCGCATATCTCAGCTTCAGTCCAAACACAAAAACGGTCCATCTCAAGGTGGGCATCTCTTACGTCAGTATTGCGAATGCTGAATTGAATCTGAACCAGGAGATTCCCGGATGGGATCTGACAAAAGTTCGGCAGGACGCGCGGAATACGTGGAATGCCGTGCTGAGCCATGTCCAGGTGAGTGGTGGCACGGCGAAGGAGCGTACGGTTTTCTACACCGCGCTCTATCACGCCATGCTGCATCCGTCGACGAATAGCGATGTGAATGGCGAGTACATGGGCTTCGACGGCAAAGTACACCATGCCGCGGGACGCATCCAGTATGCGAACTATTCCGGCTGGGATATCTATCGCAGCCAGGTACAAATGATCACGATGCTGTTGCCGAAGGTCGGCAGCGACATTGCGGAGTCGCTGGTGGTAGACGCGCAACAAGGCGGAGGGCTGCCGATCTGGCCCGTCGCCAATGACGAGAGCGGCGTCATGGCCGGGGATCCCTCCGATCCAATCATCGCCAGTATTTATGCCTTCGGCGGGCATGACTTCGATACCAAGGCCGCGCTGACGGCCATGCTGCGTGGCGCGACCGATCCAAAAGCGCACATTCGACTGTACCCGGAACGTCCGGGTCTGGCCGATTACATGAGCAAGGGATACATACCCGAGTCAGACGAAATTCCTGGCGCAGCCTCGGTAACGCTGGAAGACACGAATGCTGATTTTGCGATCTCTCAGTATGCCAAAGCAATGGGTGACGCCAAAACCGAGCAGGAGTTTCTGAAGCGCTCCGCATATTGGCGGAATATCTTCGATCCGGACACGAAGTACATTCGCGCGCGCGACGCAAATGGAAAAGTTCTGCCTGATTTTGATCCCGGCAAGAGCGCAGGATTTATTGAAGGCAACTCTGCTCAGTACACCTGGATGATTCCATACGATTTGAAGGGCGTGATTGCCGCCATCGGTGGCCCGGAGACGGCGAAGCAGCGGTTAGACAGCTACTTCAGTCAATATGGCGATTTCGAACATTTGGATGAGCCGTATTTTTTCATCGGAAACGAGCCCAGCTTCGGAGACCCATGGATATACAACTGGGCTGGATATCCGTGGCGCACGCAGGAAGTGGTGCGCAAGACGCTCGACGATCTATTTACTGACACTCCTGGTGGGGAACCAGGCAATGACGATCTGGGCGCAACTTCGTCCTGGGTAGTGTTTGCCAATCTCGGTTTCTATCCGGAAATTCCCGGCGTCGGCGGCGTAACCACGAACAGTCCCGTATTTCCTAAAGTGAAACTGATGTTCGGAGATCATCCGCTGGAGATTATTGCCGCCGGTGCGCCGGAGAAAAAGTACGTCAAGGCCATTTCACTCGATGGCTCTCCGATACATAACTGGTGGATTGACTGGAGCCAGTTGTCGAAGGCCAATACACTCGAGTTCAGTTTGACTGACACGGCGAATCATGAGTCCGGCGAGGCGCCGCCCTCGTATCCGGCCGCTTCAAAGTAGACAACCATAGAACAGAGGCGGCGCAATTTATTTGCGCCGCCGATTACGAGCGTGCGCAAAGCTACGCAATTGCTGGGCCTTCCTGAATACAAGCGCCGATTGCACATTTTCCGTCCAAAAAACTGTGACGACGCTCACATACCTTCTGCCGTTTCTCCTGTAAACAATAAGCGAAGACTCTCAAGAGCGTTCGCATTCAATCTGTCGCAGCGCGAAATGGTTCCCGCAGAGCGACACAGAGGCAGCAGCAACCCGCAATCCAACCGCGCGGAGCACAGCAGGAGGAGCCATGCCTGTCTATCAAGTACCGGCGCTGCCGTCAGAAGATAAGCGCTGGCGAATCGTGAACGGAACGATGCGCCGCCACGGCTATTCTCGCAATGCCCTGATTGAGACCCTACATAGCGTTCAGTCCTCCTTTGGATATCTCGATAAAGATTCCATCAGGTTCGTGGCCAAATCTCTGCGGGTTCCCTTGAGCCAGGCGTATGGCGTGGTCACGTTCTACCACTACTTCAGCATGAAGCCGCCGGGACGCCATACCTGCACCGTGTGCACCGGAACTGCCTGCTACATCAAAGGCGCGGATAAAGTGCTGGCGCAAACCGAAAAGCATTTGCACATCAAGGTTGGCGAGACGACGCCGGACGGGAATATTTCGCTGACTACGGCGCGCTGCGTCGGCGCATGCGGTCGCGCTCCTGTGGCTCTGATGGATGGCGAGCTGATCGGCCAGATCCAGGCAGCGCAGGTGCTAGCGCAGTTGGAAGGGTGGGCCGCCCATGAATAGCGAAGAACTCCAACAGATTGCTGAAACTGTCCAGCACCAGCATGAACAATTCGATTATGAAGTGAATGTCTGCATGGGCACGGGCTGCTTGTCACAGCATAGCGACAAGCTGAAAGATGCCCTGACGCAGGAAGCCGAAGTTTCCGGCAAGCGTTGCCATGTGCGCCGCACTGGCTGCATGGGCTTGTGCGCGGCAGGGCCGCTGGCGCTGGTGGATCCAGTGGGAACGCGCTACGGCCATCTGCAGGAGTCGGATGCGAAGGCCATGATTGCGAGTCTGGGTGAGAAGCCGCTCGAGTCTCGCGAAATTCACTTAGAGGAATATTTTCACGGGCAACGGCATGTCGTTTTGGAAAACGCCGGCCACATTGATCCGGAAAAGATCGACGAGTACATCGGCCGAGATGGATATGCGGCGCTGCTGAAGGCGCTGACGGAAATGGATCCGGCTGCTGTCATCGACCAGATTGCGAAGAGCGGTTTACGAGGTCGCGGCGGTGGTGGCTATCCGACCGGCCTGAAGTGGGGCACCGTCGCCAAAGCGGTTGGCTCGCCAAAGTATGTGATCTGCAATGGCGATGAAGGCGATCCCGGTGCGTTTATGGATCGCAGCGTTCTGGAGAGCGATCCTCAGCGGGTGATTGAAGGCATGGCCATCGCCGCGTACGCGGTCGGCGCCAGCAAAGGCTACATGTATGTGCGTGCCGAATATCCGCTGGCCGTCAGCCGCCTCACTACGTCGTTGCGCGAGGCGCGGCGAAGTGGGTTCCTCGGCAACAATATCTGCGGAACGCCATTCAACTTCGATATTGAAATTCGACTGGGCGCGGGCGCATTTGTTTGCGGAGAAGAGACGGGGCTGATTGCCTCGATTGAAGGCAAGCGCGGCACACCGCGACCAAGGCCGCCGTACCCTGCTGTTTCGGGTTTGTGGAACTGTCCGACCTTGATCAACAACGTCGAAACGTTTGCCAATGTCGCGCCTATTCTGCGCAACGGCGCCGAGTGGTTTGCAGGCATGGGAACCGCGCGCAGTAAGGGGACAAAAGTCTTCGCGCTGACCGGCAAGATTACGAATACAGGCCTGGTTGAAATTCCCATGGGCATGCCGCTGCGAGAGATTATTTTTTCGATTGGCGGCGGCGTTCCCGATGGACACAAATTCAAAGCTGTGCAAACGGGCGGTCCCTCCGGTGGATGCCTGCCCGAAGAGCACCTCGATCTGAACATCAGCTACGACGCGCTGATTGGAGCCGGATCCATGATGGGCTCGGGCGGCATGATCGTCATGGACGATACCTCCTGCATGGTGAACGTGGCGCGTTTCTTCGTCGAGTTCTGCATGACGGAATCCTGCGGCAAGTGCATTCCGTGTCGCGCGGGCACCGCCCAGATGTATGAACTGTTGACAAAGATTTGCAATGGCGAAGCGACGCATCACGACCTGGAACTACTGATCGATTTGTGCGATGTGGTGAAGAACACCAGTCTGTGCGGGCTGGGCCAGACGGCGCCCAATCCAGTGCTAAGCACGTTGCGCTACTTCCGCGATGAGTATCTAGAGCACATCGACAACCATCGCTGTCCGGCAGGAGTGTGTGCCTGCGGCACAAATGATGTGAAGCCATCGAAGTGGACGGCGGAACTGGCAGAGGTGGAAGCATGAGCACCGCGGTGGATGTCAAAACCCTCATCATCGACGGAATGGACGTCAGCGCGCGTCAGGATCAGACAGTCCTTGACGTAGCGCGGGAAAACGACATCTTCATCCCCACGCTGTGCCACCTGGAAGGGTTGTCAGAAGTGGGAGCTTGCCGCCTGTGCCTGGTGGAAATCAAAGGTTCATCAAAGTTGTTTCCTGCTTGCGTGTTGAAGGTCGAAGAAGGCATGGAGGTCACCACCAAATCCGATCGGCTGCTGCATTATCGTCGCACCATTCTGGAATTGTTGTTCGCGGAACGAAACCATGTCTGCGCGGTCTGCGTGGCCAATGGAAATTGCGAGCTGCAGTCGATCGCGCAGTCGCAAGGATTAACCCATGTGCGGCTGCCGTATCGCAATCCAAAGCTGCCTGTGGATTTGTCGCATGAGCGGTTCGCCGCTGATCACAACCGCTGCATCCTGTGCACGCGCTGCGTCCGCGTCTGCGCGGAAATCGAGGGCGCGCACGTTTGGGATATCACGGGGCGGGGAATTGATTGCCGCGTCATCACTGACCTGGACGATCCCTGGGGCTCTTCGACCTGCACGAAGTGTGGAAAGTGTGTGCAGGTGTGCCCCACAGGTGCGCTGTTCGACAAGAGCAAAGTCGGCGTTCCTCATCCCAAGTATCCGGAATTCTTACCGTATCTGAACCTGATGCGAGATGGACAATGACCAAACTGAGATTGGCTACGGCATGGCTGGACGGTTGTTCGGGATGTCACATGTCGTTTCTCGACATGGACGAGAAGTTGATTGAGCTGAGCAAGGAGTTTGACCTGGTCTACAGCCCGCTAGTCGATACCAAGACGTTTCCGGAAGAAGTTGATATCACTCTGGTTGAAGGAGCGGTCAGCAGTGTTGACGACATAGAGAAGATTCTCTTGATTCGCGAGCGCACTCGCCTGCTGGTGGCGATGGGAGACTGCGCGGTCACCGGGAATGTTCCCGCCATGCGAAACGCCTTCGGCCCCGACGCAGTGTTGCGTCGTGGCTACTTTGATAATGCCGAGCTGCAGCAGCAGACGCCGTCCGTTGTTGTTCCCAAGCTGCTCGATAAAGTGCGGCCTGTACATGAGTTTGTGCGCATTGATTTATTTCTGCCGGGGTGCCCGCCTTCGGCGGCCACGTTCCACACTGTGCTGACAGAGCTGCTGGCGAACAGAATGCCAGATGTCGCCAGCCTGACTCGGTTTGGAGCGTGAGTAGGGGATGACGATGTCACGAACCATCTTGATCGACCCGGTAACCCGCCTGGAAGGCCACGCCAAGATTACGCTGAAGACCAATGGCGCTGGCGGAGTGGAAGAAGCATATTTCCACGTGACCCAGGTGCGCGGATTTGAGAAGTTCTGCGAGGGCCGCCCGTTCTACGAAATGCCGTCCATAATGGCGCGCATCTGCGGCATCTGCCCGGTCAGCCACCTCATCGCGTCTGCCAAGGCATGCGAGGCAATCCAGGCAGTGGTGATCCCTCCCACGGCAGCCAAGTTGCGTGGGCTGCTGAACCTGGCGCAGATGATTCAATCGCACGCGCTCAGTTTTTTCTATCTTTCCTCTCCAGATCTGTTGTTGGGCATGGATTCCGACAAAGCAGTGCGCAATATTTTTGGCGTTGTAAAGTCAATGCCGGAAGTTGGGCGCGCCGGCGTACAGCTGCGGCGATTTGGTCAGCAGATCATTGAAATTCTTGGCAAGAAACGCATTCATCCTGGATGGGTTGTTCCCGGCGGTGTGACGGAGCCGCTGACTATCCCACGACGCGATGAGATTCTGGCAATGATCCCGGACGCATGCGACAGCATCATGCTGGCCCTGGATGTATACAAACTGATTGCCGACCGATTTCAGGAAGAAGCGGCTGTCTTTGCCAATTTTCCCAGCATGTTTCTCGGCATGGTGACACCGGACGATGGCCTGGAGTTCACAGACGGTACGTTGCGCTTGATGGATGCCGCTGGTGACGGAGTCGCCGATGGAATCGACGCGGCAGGGTTCGATCAGGAATTCGGCGAGGCTGTGGAGCCATTCACCTTCATGAAATTTCCGTATTACCGCAAGATGGGCTATCCAGACGGCTGTTATCGTGTCGGTCCGCTGGCGCGACTCAATCTGGTCAGCCACACCGGCACACCGCGCGCCGATGCCGAGTTGCGTGAATTCAAAGCGCTGGCGGATGGGCCTGTTCTGAGCTCGTTCTATTACCACTATGCGCGACTGATTGAGATTCTCCACGGCATTGAAGCCATCGAGCGCATTCTGGCCGAGCCTGACATTCTTGATACCCACGTGCGCGCCACGGCCGGCGTCAATTGCCTGGAAGGCGCAGGCATGGCCGAGGCTCCCCGCGGAACGCTGATGCACCACTACAAGGTGGATGAGAATGGCCAGATGCTGTGGGCCAACCTGGTAATCGCCACCGGGCAAAACAATAAGGCGATGAATCGCGGAATTTTGCAGGTGGCTCAGCACTATGTCGACGGCAACCGCCTGACTGACGGAATGCTGAATCGGGTCGAAGCCGTGATTCGCACCTTCGATCCATGTCTTAGTTGTTCCACCCACGCGTATGGCCAAATGCCATTGGTGGTGGAACTTGTGGACCCGGATGGAAACCATCTGGATGAGAGGAGACGTAACGGATGACTCCCGCTTTGCTATTGGCATGCGGCAACCCGCTTCGTGGGGATGATGGCTTCGGCGGCTGGGTGGCGTCGATGGCGCAGCAACTCTTTGGCAGTTCTCAACTGGAAGTTGTGGCGTCTCGCCAGTTCACGCCGGAGATGGCGGAGCCCATCAGCACTGCGGACACGGTGATCTTTGTAGACTGCTCTGCGACGTCAGAGCCGGGGCAGATTTCGCTCCAAGCAGTGGAGGCCACCAACAAGCCCGCGAGGTTGATGACGCACCACATGAGTCCAGAGAGTTTGCTGTGGATGTCGCAGGAGCTATATGGACGCACTCCTAGGGTTGCGCATCTGATCACGGTCGGTGGGGCGTCATTCAAGATGGAAGAGCGTCTGAGCGATGCGGTTCGCGGCGCTGCGCCTGCAGTGCTGCGGATGGTGGAGGAGATGGTGCAGGCGGCCAGGGTTCAACGTTGGAACCTGCCAGGGTCGGAGTTTGAGCTTGAGGAAGCCGTCGAATTGGCGACCGTTTGATAGATTCCAGTTCAGATAGACAAAAGCCTACAATCGCTAAAGTATGGATTTGGTAGGGAAGAAGCGAAAAGGAATTGCCCCGAGTTGGCATACCTGGGTTCTCGTCGCGATTACTGTTGGGCTTGGGATTGGAGGAATGGCAGGATCTCGGCCGGCCTCTCCACCTCGGGCGCTGCCATTCTATCTAGGCGCGATTGCTTTCGAATGGCTTTTGTTCGCTTATGTCTGGTGTGGGATCAGGTTAAGGGGATATCCGCTTGCTGCGTTGATCAGCAATGGTCGTGTTACAAGATATGGGCGCGACATAGCAGTTGGCATCGGAATCTGGCTTATTTGGTATGTGGTTGAGAGCCTCGTTGCAGCCGGACTCGCGGCTGGTGGTGTGACGAACGCCGGTGCGCAGGGGACGATTTTCCCGCGCGGAGTTGAGCAGATCATGCTCTGGATCGTAATGGCCGCGAGTTCTGGTTTCTCGGAGGAGATTGCTTTTCGTGGTTACTTCCTCCAGCAATTCTCGGCGTGGACCGGTAGCACAACGATCGGCATTGTCCTGCAGGCAATCCTTTTCGGTGTTGGCCATGCCTATCTCGGCATGAGGCAGGTTTTGCTTATCGTTATATCCGGCGCGCTGCTGGGGGTTTTTGCTGCTCGCCTTCGCAATCTTCGTCCGCTCATGATCACACATGCCTGGGCCGATGTGTTCGGTGGTGTGATTGTGCATGGACTCCCTTACATAAGTCAGTAAGGGTGCGTGGCGCCCGCAAGAGAGTGTCAGTCCATCGCGTCGATACGAGTTTGATAGACTGAGCAGGCGAGCGGGAGTAGCTCAATGGTAGAGTAGCGGCTTCCCAAGCCGTTGGTTGCGGGTTCGATCCCCGTCTCCCGCTCCAGCAGAAATCTGCGCCTTCGATTGAGTCGCTGCGCGATCTTTTCATGCTTTCAGACACCACCGCACCTGGGAGAAAGTATGCGTGACACGGACAGATCATTTCTCAACCGGCGTGATCTGGCCAGGAGCGCGATGATTGGAGGAGCGTCCCTTCTTTTCAGTGCGGCCGCTTCGGCAACCACGGGAGCACCAGATAACCGTTCATTGCTCGATCCCCGCAAGTTTGGCGCGGCTGGCGATGGCAAAGCCGACGACACTGCGTCACTGCAAAGGGCTCTCGATGCGGCCGCTGGAATTGGCGGTGCTGTGTTTATACCTCCCGGCGTCTACCTCACCCGCGAGCTTCGTATTCATCCCGGCATCGCCGTGATCGGTGTTCCGGCGTGGAATTATAGTGGCCCCGGCGGCAGTGTCCTCAGACTTGCGAATGGCGATTCCACCTGCCTCTTGAACCTCACCGATGCGCGTGGCGCCACAATTCAGGGCCTGGCCCTCGACGGTCGCAAGCTCGGCAGAAATGTTCACGGAATCTTCGTCGATCGGACAAAATTCGCGAAGCACGAAGATGGATTTCGCATCGAGCAGTGTCAGGTGGCACATTTTAGCGGGGATGGCGCGTGCCTGATGTGTACCTGGTGCTTTAGCGTCCGCCACTCGATGTTCGCCTTCAATGGGGGAGATGGCTTGAACCTAAGGGGCTGGGATGGTTTCCTGTTGGATAACTGGTTCTCTGGGAATGGACGTGCGGGCTTTGCCGCTCGGCAGGAGAATGCGTCTGTCACGTTCACCGGCAATCGCGTCGAGTGGAACAATGAAGAAAATATGCTGTGACCGGCGGCGATGGATATCAGATCACGGGGAATTTCTTCGATCGCGCCGGAACCTGCGGGATCGCACTGCGCAGGGGACGTGTGCCATGCTCGCAGATCACTATTACGGGAAACTTCGTCAAGCGCAGCGGCAAGATGGCGGAGTTGGAAAGTCCCGAGTCCGCCCAAATCATCCTGGACGGAGCCCGCGGCGTGACCTGCATCGGAAACGCTCTGCAGGCGGGTAGAGACGACGGTGGCATCGGGAAATTCAGTCCTTCCTACGGCATCGTTTACAAAGGTCTCGAGGACTGCGTCATCAGCAACAACGTTCTTCATGATGGCGCTCTGCGGCAATTGCTAGTGGATCAGGGACAGCACGGCCAAAGAGTGGTAGTAAAAGACAATCCTGGTTGCATCCTTATGCAAAACACCTAAGGAGTCGCAGGCAAGTTTCCTGTCCGGACCGACCAATCGCCTCTACTTAATAAAAATCGCATGGGTCCTACTTCGTTCGAGGGAATCCACTCTGCTAGCGGCTTATTCTTTTTCTGATAAAAACCCTGGTTGACCGAGTTGCATTGCAGAGGCTACGATGCACACAACTGAAACCTGCCCGTGTTTGCGAACCTTTTGGGTCAACATAAAGTCTAACTAAATGGAAGATCCGCGGGCGCGGAAAAACCTGAAAGAGCTCCGGGGAGACGCGTATGAGTCAGTCTTTCGCTGTAGGAATCGGAGGCGCCGCCGGCCAGGGTGTAGCTACGCCGGGCGACATTTTCGCGAAAATCTTTAGCCGACGTGGGCTGCATCTGAACGCCTACAATGCCTACCAATCCATCATTCGCGGCGGCCACACCTTTCTTACCATACGAACCGGCCCGCAGAACATTTCAAATACCGGCGATCATCTAGACCTTCTGATCCCGCTGAATCAAGACACCATGGATCGGCATCTTCGCCTGCTGACTGCCGGCGGCGCGTGTCTGTTCAACGCGGATCTGATCCAGCCTGGCACCCCGGCGGAAGGTGTTCAGCTTTGTCCGATGCCGGTTTCAAAAATGGCGGATATCACTCGCAATAAGGTAGGACAGAACACGCTCGCCATCGGTGCGGCTCTCAGCATGATGGGTGTTGGCTTTCCTGCGCTGGAGAGCGTGCTGGCCGAGCAGTTTCGCAAGAAAGACAAGGCGGTGATCGACGAGAACGTGAATCTGGCGCGTGCCGGATACGATTACGCCACTCAAAACTTCAAACCATTCGCCTGGGCGCTTCCCATGACGGAGGCGCGTTATGCCGTATTGAGCGGCAATGTTGCCATGGCGATGGGAGGCGCAGCCGCCGGTGTCAAATTTTATTCGGCCTATCCCATGAGCCCCGCGACCGGTGTGCTGCATTGGATGGCAAGCCACGCCCGCCAGGCAGAGATCATGGTGCGCCAGGTAGAAGATGAAATTGGCGTGGTCACCATGGCGATTGGCGCAGCCCATGCCGGTGTTCGTGCGATGTGTGCGACCTCTGGCGGCGGCTTTGCGTTAATGAGCGAAGGGATGGGACTTTCTGCGCAAGCGGAAATTCCGATCGTGGTGATTGATTGCCAGCGCGCGGGTCCATCGACGGGCGTGCCGACGAAAACCGAGCAGGGTGATCTCTGGCAAATGCTGGGCGCAGGCTTTGGCGATTATCCACGAGTGATTGCGGCGCCGCTCGACATTGCCGATTGCTTTAAATTGATTCCGGAAATTTTCAATATTGCAGAGAAGTTCCAGTGTCCTGGAATTGTCCTCTGCGATTTGTTGCTTTCAGAGGGACGCCTCAGCGTCGATCCCAAACTGCTCGATTTTGCGCCTGTAATTGATCGTGGGGAAATGATCACTTCGAACGGGACGGGCGACCACGAGCCATACAAGCGATACAAAATCACTGAGAGCGGCGTATCTCCGCGTGCGATCCCAGGACTGCCGGGGTACACACATGTTGTCTCGAGCGACGAGCACGACGAAGACGGCGTGCTGATCAGCGACGAATACACCAACTCCGGCAAGCGGCGCGCCATGATGGAAAAACGCATGCGCAAGGTGGACGGAATTTCGGCTGCAGTTCCACCACCGGAGTTGCTTGGGCCGGCGAATGCCGACGTTACATTGATCGGTTGGGGTTCAACCTACGGAGTAATTCAGGAAGCATGTGAATTGCTGGGCGAGCAAGGGATCTCCGCGAATTATCTGGTCGTGCGCTGGCTGGTTCCGCTGCACGGTGACGCGATTCTGGATCTGTTGCATGGCGCGCGCCACACCATCATCGTAGAAAACAACTTCAGCGGGCAGTTTGCACGCTACCTGCGCAGCGAAACCAGCTTTGTTCCTGACGGAAATATTCGCAAATACGACGGAGAGCCCTTCGCTCCGCACCACATCGTCGAAGCAGTGAAAGAACAGCTGGCAGGCAAAACCAAGCTTTCTGTGCCGACTCACGAAATCATGGTGTAAGCCAACAACAACCGCTTCCTTTGCAAAGGAGAATCGAAAGATGGCGACAGAAGTAGCTGGAATAGCTCCAAAGACGATCTCGATAGCGGACTTTAAAGGAAGAGTCGACCCCGACTGGTGTCCTGGTTGTGGCGATTTCGGCGTGCTCGCCGCAGTTCAAAAGGCTCTGGTGGAATTGCAAATTCCCAAGCACGACGTGGCGACCATCAGCGGCATTGGCTGCTCCTCGAATTTTCCAGGCTTTATTGAGACCTATGGCATGCACACGCTGCACGGTCGAGCATTGCCGGTGGCTACGGGAATGAAGCTTGCGAACCATGCCATGACCGTCCTGGTAACAGGCGGGGATGGCGACGGCCTCGGGATCGGCTGCAATCATTTTGTGCATACCGTGCGCCGCAACGTTGACCTGACGTACATTTTGATGGATAACCAGATTTACGGGCTCACCACCGGCCAGACATCGCCGACGAGCCGCCTCGGCATGAAGACCAAGAGCATGCCCTATGGAAATATTGAGAATCCTCTGAACCCGATTTCGCTGGCGCTGGCCGCAGGCGCGACGTTTGTCGGGCGCGGATTTAGCGGAGAACAGAAGCACCTGACGGAGCTGATCAAGCGCGGCATCGAGCACAAGGGATTTTCATTTATCGATGTTTTCAGCCCGTGCGTCACGTATAACCACGACAATACATTTCAATGGTTCCGTCCGCGCGTGAAGAAGCTCGAAGATAACGCAGAGTATGATCCCAGCGACTGGTCCGCAGCCATGGAAAAATCGCTGCAGTGGGGTGAGGAGATTCCCATTGGTCGATTCTTTGAGCGGACAGATTTGCCGACACTGCACGGGTCGGAACCGGTGCTGAATGCCGGGCCGCTGGTGCATCAGAACAATCGCATCCCTGCGGACGTTGCCCAAAAATTTATCGAAGAATTAATGTAGCTGAAGCTGCGACGCTGGCGGCAACCCGGTCTACTCGACCTTCAATGACGCGGCAGCTTCCAATCTACGAACGACCGTCCGCTGTCCAAGGCATAGCATCACTGCGAACAAGCTGGGTGCGACGGCTTGGCCTGTGAGAGCGACGCGGGCGCCATTAATCAGTGCACCAGCCTTGATACCCTTTTCCGCGGCATACCCGCGCAGCAGCTCCTCTGTTGAGGCTTCTGTAAACTCATGGAGCGCTGCATATCGGCCACCAAGTTCCGCCAGCATCTGCCGCACAGCAGCATCGGAAAGAAATTTTTTCATCGCAGCTTCGTCCATCGTGAACTGGTCGCCGAAGTAAGCGAGGAACGTGGATGCAAAGTCCTTCAGGTTGCGCGCTCGGCGCTGCAACAGCGCGATGGCTTCAACGATTTCTTCGCGGCTGCGTGTGGGTCGAAAATTCACCGCACGCCATTCCTCTTCTACCAGAGGGAGCAGCCGCGAAGGATCATACCCGCGGATGTACTCTGTGTTGTACCAGGCGAGTTTCTCGTTATTGAAGACGGCATTCGAGTGGGCAATTCCGTCGAGCGAGAACATCTGAATCAATTCATCTGTAGAAAAGATCTCGCGATCTGGTCCATCCGACTGCTTCGCCGCCTCGCCGGGGCTCCATCCCAGAAGCGCTAGAAAATTTCGGAAGGCCTCGGGGACGATTCCCATGTCCTTATAGGCCATCACGCTGGTCGCTCCGTGGCGTTTCGACAGGCGAGTCTTGTCAGGCCCAAGGATGAGCGGCAGGTGCGCGAAGACGGGCAGGGAAGCGCCTAAGGCCTGATACAGCAGAACCTGCTTGGGAGTGTTGGAGAGATGATCTGCGCCACGAATAATATGAGTCATTCGCATGTCCAGATCGTCCGCGACAACGCTGAGATGATAGGTGGGAATGCCATCAGAGCGCAGAAGTACAAAATCCTCTAACTCAGCGTTAGCGAATTCCATGGGGCCAAACACGGCATCTTGAAAAGCCGTGACACCGCCGCGCGGCACTTTAAAACGCACGACAGCGCGTTCTCCCTGGGCGATGCGGGTTTCGGCGTCTTCGCGCGAAATGGTGCGGCAGCGCCCGTCGTAACGGGGCACAGTTCCAGTCTCAGCAGCTACGGCACGCCGGGCCTCCAGTTCTTCGCGTGTACAGAAACAGCGGTAGGCGTAGCCATTCTCGATCAACTGCAGGGCGGTCCTGGCGTACAGTTCAAGCCGCTGGGATTGATAGAACGGACCCTCATCCCAATCCATCCCCAGCCAACGCATCCCGTCGAGGATCCCAGTGACCATGTCTGCGGAGGAGCGCTCGAAGTCGGTATCTTCGATGCGAAGGATAAAAGTTCCTTCGGTGTGGCGGGCAAACAGCCAGCTGAAGAGGGCAGTGCGAGCCCCACCAACATGCAGAAAACCGGTCGGAGAAGGGGCAAAACGGACGCGCGTTGCTTCAGAAGAGGATTTCATCGGATGTAGGTCAAACTTTTATCCTAGAGCATTTTTACGAAGGTTGCTCAAGCCGACGCGGCGCCTTCCATGGTTCCGGAAGAACAAAAGCCCCGGCTTGAGCCAGGGCTTGGGTAGGAACGTAGAGGGTGGATTTTCTGCTAGAACAGGCGATAGGAGACGCCAGCGGAATAGACCCAGGGGGTCAAGCCGGTGGGCGGAAACTGCCAACGTTGATATTCGAAATCCGCAGGGCGAATAGTGAAGTGGCTCGTCAGCTTATAGTCGACGCCACCGCCGAAAGCGAAAGTCGTGTAGTTGTAAGTTTGGTTGGAAATAAAGTTTGGGTAGTGGAAGCGGCTTCCACCGGCCAGAAATTTGACGTAGGGCAGCCACCTGCGGCCAACCTCATATGTGACGCGGGGTCCACCCAGAAAATTCTGTTCAGAGATTCCTGCACCGGAACTTGAATCCGTAAGAAAATTCAGAAAACGTGCTTCTCCTTCTATGCCGACCCCAACGTTCCGCCACACGTGATAATCGAAATCTCCGTAAAATCCAGGTCCGAATGCATGTCTTTGGCCGTAATCGGTTTGTCCGAAGGAGAAATAACCTCCTGCGGTGATGGTCGCTTGTTTCGGCGTGACTGGAGATACCGCCTGAGCAAGCAGAAATATCGGGCAAAATAAAAAAGCCAGCCCACTAAAAAGTTTTTTCCCCACCGTAAAAACCCTCCCCAATGCAAGAAGAACTTGTATGTCTAGAGGCAGACACTGTTTTGTGTCTGCCTCCTAATGTAAGTCTACGTCATTGATTAGATGTACTGTCACTCGGGGAGGCTGCTCCAGTAGATACAGGAATTGGCGCTGCCTGCCCGTAGGGACGGAGCCTAAAGAAAATAGGCGTCAATTCGAGTGGCATCTTATCGCTTGGGCTCAACACCGCAACGGGTTTGGAGTTGAGTAACTCGACAGAATCATTCCAGGAATCCACACGCACGCGGCTTCCGAGAGGGAGAGCTGCGATCTGGCGGACACTGTCCATATCAAGTTTGGGTGCTTTGGCGACCAATGCGCTCATCCAGACCTGATCGTCGGCCGGGCTGGTGAACAAGGAGTCTCCAAGTTGGGGCTGCATCAAGGACGGTAATTCCTTGGCGCGAGCAAGTAGGAGTTTGTAATACAGGCCAGCATCGGCCAGTTTGTCTTTATACGGAGAGTTCTCCAGGAGCTGAATTGCCTTTTTCGCAGCGGCCAAGTTCTCCGCATCACTGTGATGCAAAGGTACCCGGCGGATGGTCGCTTGATCGGCGAACATCAGGTTATCAGGAAATGCAAATTCAGTATCGACCTTATGCCCTAGTACCAAGTGAGCCAGTTGGAATGAAAGGACTGCGGCCAGGTCTGATTCGTAGGGGAGGGTATCGATCAGGCCTTTGCTGAGTACAATCGTGTTTCCAATCGTCAGACTTTCCAGAGGGTAGGTCAAGAGAACGCGGCAGTGTACGGGTTCAGCCAATGCAATGTTGTTTGTGAGGATGAGGTTGTTGGTGACCTGTTCCAGCACCTTGTCGAAGCTGCTGGGTGCTGCCAACAGGCCGGCTTGAAACAGACGATCGAGAATATTGGATTCTGCTTGTTGCGACCACATGCGGGAAGCCTGCAGTGGGCTGACATCCTGCGCACTTTCGCTTTGATCGGATACAGCGTCAATCTTCACCGTTGCGTTGTCGCTGGTGGAAGCTGGTTGACGCAGTGAATAGCCCCAAATCCAGGTCTGCGCGCGGAAGAAGCCAGCCTGATCCGGAACTGCGCCCGGTCCATGCTCTTCTGCGTACACCGCGGTAGGCAACCAGAGGCCAGGCTGCACGTTGGTGCGCCAGCTGTCAAAGTGGTAGTACACCTGGTGGCCGTTATTGCTGGTGTAGGTGCCACTGAAGCGGACGATGTTGCCGCCCGTATCCTCAATCCACACGCGGCCGATGAAGCGTCCCGTGCCGGAGCCGGACCTGGGCGTTACATCAAACAGATCGGTTCGAGTATCGCCAAGGAACTCGCGACGGACGAACACAAAATCATAATGCTGACGATCGAAGTGATTGGCGTCGAGCAGGAGCATTTGCACGAACCCCTGGGCGACATACTCGATCTTGAACGCCTTCGTCAGTCCATTGACAAACATGACTGAGCCCTTGAGAGCGGTTTTCTTGGCGCCAGCTTCCTGGTAGCGATTGTCTTCGATGACCTTGCCGAAATCCACGCGGCCCAGAAAATAGTGGTCGTCGGTGGGCACCGCGCTCAACTGCGTGTCCGGCTTGAAATCCTGAATATAGGTTTCGACAACAGGCGTGCGTTGCTGCAGCGCCTGCAGGACTCCCCTTTCATGGCCAGAGGCCAAGTCAATGAGACGAACCATCTGGGGGGTCAGCTTGCCCATAGGCTGTTGTTCTTTTTTGTGCCGGGCCGAGGCAGGGAGAGTGATGGACACCAGCAGAAGGAGGGCCAGTCCTCTGTTGCGTGAACCTCGAGGGATAAGTTTCGAAAATCGCATCATTGTGTTCCTTGGGTTACCTGGTTTAGGGTTGTTTGCTCGCAATGCGCACACTGGAAGCCGATCCAATCATACGTGAACATTACCGATACGTTACCAAAAATTTCAAAATGGTAATACCTTATGTTACGTAAGTTTAAACACGTCTTCCCAGAATTATGCTAGCTGGAAATCGATTCGATAATAGGTGGTAATGTCGACCGGCCGGCCATCGCGCGTTGCAGGCTTGAAATGAGTCGCTTCCGCCACCCGAATCGCCTGCTCGTCCAACCCATGACCTAGACCGCGAACGACACGGATGACATGGCACCGCCCGTCAGCCGAGAAGCGAACCTCCAGAACAACGTCGCCCTGGATCTTCAGCTGCTTTGCCTCCGGCGTGTACTGCGGTGTGGGGTGAGAAATCACCTCGACCGTGGTTTCATTACCGGTATTGGCCACCATCACCTTCGGCGTCTCGACTGCGGTATTGTCCTTGAAGGCGCCTTCCGTGACTTTGCCGTGAGGGCCATGTCCAGTGCCCCCAGCAACGCCGTCATTGAACCCTACGGACGCCACTTTTCCGTGCCCGCTGCCGCCCTGGACGCCATTCTCATACCCGGAACCGAAATTCACCCCGCCAACCTTCCCGCGACGCGCAGAGCCGGCACCCGCAGAATCTCCCACTGCACTCTGAAAGCTACCGTAGGCTGCGATGGTTGCCGGACGATTTGCGCCCGGGTTTGGGTGAACTCCCATGGGATCTCCAAATCCGCCGGTTTTTGTCGACGTTTGGCCCATGTTATTCGCGACTGAAGTCGGAATATTCGAGTGAAACAGACCCACCTTCGGCTGCGCAGGCAACGCAACGGAGTCGGGGCGGTACGGCGGCAATACGGGCTCACTAACGTTATTCAGATGGACCCGAGCCAGCTTTGGCTGAGGTTCATTCTCCGTATTCCGGTGGTACGTAATTTTAGGCGCGATCCGGTTCAGCAAATCCGGAGTTGGAGGAACGATTGGAGGCTTGACGTGAATCGTCGGCCGCACCGGCTTCACAGGCGTAATGGGAAGCAGGAGGTCGGTCTCGATCATCGGCTTTTGTACGACTTTGTGAACCATGAATATGGACAGAATCAGAACCAGCGCGATTGCCGAAGCATTGACGATCAGGCTTACGACGAAGGATCGGTTTCGTCCCTCTGGTTCTGGCAGCAGTCCGAACGTGGCTAGTTGTCGACTGGAAGGTACGCGCTCTCGATCTCTCGAGCGGCGGGGGGGCAGTCCGGTATCAGGCCGGACTGAATGCTCTCTTGTCGCAAAACTTGTCATACCGCTTTTACCTCAACGCGTTCAAACGTTCGCAGATTCAGAATTTTTAGAGCAACATCTTTCTTCGGTACCGGCACGTCCGGCTGGCTGTTCAGTCAGGGTATTTTTTGAAATACTGCCGACTCCGAAAAGGGCACAGGCAAAAGAATGTATCCAAGAACCGCAGCAGAGAACAAAGTTCAATCCCAACGTGAAATCCATCTCTGCCAAATTTGCCGAGCAGCCATACATCGTAGGATGCTGCTCGAATTTGACGAGTACAGTTTTGCCAGGTCAAAGTGCAATACGGCCGCACTCCAGCCTGTTTAATGCTGTGAATCTCAGAGCCTGGGAAAAGGCTCCTAAGCTCTGCGTAATTGGCTATGTTTGCCAATGAGTATGCCATAACTTAGAAATTTTGAAATGAAATTCTCGCATGTCTATCAGAGGCGGGTATCGTTACATTAACCACTGGGGGAACCCGACCCGTCAAAATATGCAAACTTCCGCTTTCGGCCTATCATCAAACGGGAAATAGTTGATTCGCTTTATCTGAGGGAATTTCAGGTGAGTCCAGGAACACATCTTCTCCCTTCCTCAACCGTCAACCATCTCTAGCGACCAACCATTCCACCTTACTGCACCGACAACGGAAAAGTTCATTGATATATAAGGAGATAATCCAATTGAACGCACTCATCACCGGTGGCGCTGGCTATATTGGGGGCACCGTCGCCCACCTGCTTGTGGCTGCCGGGCATCGTGTCGTGGTCTATGACAATCTGTCCCATTCCCAACGCCTTTCGGTACCAGCAAACTCGGCCTTTATCGAAGGGGAAGTCGGCGACCGAACGAAGTTGGAAGCCGCTCTCCGAAGCCACAAAATTGATGCTGTCCTGCATTTTGCTGCCCTGATTGAAGCGGGCGAGAGTATGCAGTGTCCTGAGCTGTATTTTAGCAATAATAGCGCATCCACGTTAATTCTTTTTCAAGCCATGCTGGCGGCGGGAGTCCGCAAGCTGGTTTTCTCTTCCACGGCCGCCGTTTACGGCCAGCCGGAGCGCACTCCAATTGAGGAAGACGCGGCCCTGCACCCGAGCAATCCGTACGGCGAGTCGAAGCTGCTGGTCGAGCAAATGCTCACCTGGCTAAACCGGATTCATGGTTTGCGCTATGCCAGTCTTCGCTACTTCAATGTCGCTGGAGCCATTGCTGGACGCGGGGAATCGCATGAACCGGAGTCGCACTTGATCCCTCTCATCCTGGACGTAGCGCTGGGCAGAAGGAAGAGTGTTCGCATCTACGGTATCGATTATCCGACACCGGACGGCACCTGCATTCGCGACTATATTCATGTCCGCGACCTCGCCGATGCCCACCTTTTGGCCCTCACTGCACTCGAGGAAAAAGACCGCATGATCTATAACCTTGGTAATGGCCGCGGTTTCTCTGTTCGCGAGGTGATTGAGGCTGTTCGCCGTGTCACGGGTCATCCCATCCCAGTCGAGGAGTGTCCGCGCCGCCCCGGAGATCCGGCCATCCTGGTGGCGAGTTCAGACAAAATCAGCCGCGAACTTGGCTGGCAGCCGAAGTCCACCCGCCTGGACGACATCGTTGCGGATGCGTGGCAATGGCACCAGCTGCGGTACAAGTCGGCTGGCTAGAGCGCGCATGGATTGACCGTTCGAATGTAAATGGTGAAAGAGTCTTTTCAGCAGAGGAGTTTTCTTAGCGTCTAATCATCGCAGGTATGAAGTTTCTGCCCAATGGGCTGACGGCGCTGAACAGGCTTGCCTGGCGAAGTGTTTGAGGAATACAAGAGAAGCGACGGGGTGGAGGAACGTATGAAAATAAATCGCATTGCGAATGCATTTCTAGTCGCGGCAATTGCAGGCTCAGGTCTGGCAATCGGATCTTCTGCTTTGGCGCAGACGGAGAACGTCGCCGGGAAGGCGCAGATCATCGTTACGGTGAACGCGAACCAGTCGAAATCGCCTGCGCCCCTGCAGCTGGGAGATATTAGCCTCAAGGTCAAGGGGCGTCCCGCACCGGTTGAGAGCGTGACCCCTATCAATGACGCGACCGAGCCGACACAATTGGTATTTATGTTTGACGAATCCGCCAGGTCCTATCTGGCGCTGCAGATTCCGGATCTCAAAAAGTTCATCATGGCGCTACCTGCATCGACCGAAGTTGCCGTCGCATACATGAACAATGGCATGGCAGTCATGGCACAAAAGATGACTGCGGATCACAAGAAGGCAGCGGATTCCTTGCGGCTGACCAACGGCATTCCAGGCATCACAGGCAGCCCGTATTTCTGCTTGTCCGACTTGGCGAAGCATTGGCCTTCGCAGGAGAAGGCCCGTCGCGTGGTTTTTATGGTGACGAACGGCGAGGATCCATATTACCGGTCGCGTGATCTGCAGGATCCCTATGTAGCGACCGCCATCCACGACTCTCAAAAAGCGAATCTGCTCGTCTACTCGATTTATTTTCGCAATACCTTTGGCGGCGGATCGGCCAGTTTCAGCACTCTGACGGGTCAGAGCTATTTGCAGCGAGTGGCGGACGAAACTGGCGGGCAATTTTACAGTATGGCCCTGTCGAGTCCGGTTTCATTTGAGCCGTTCTTGAAGCAGTTCAAGCAATCGCTGCAACGCCAGTACCTGGTGACCTTCGCGGTGAACACCACGGGCCGGCAGATGGTGCAGGTCAAGTCCAAAGTTTCGGGGTTGAAGCTGACCGCGCCCAAGGCAATCTACGTGGACAAGAATTCGTAGCAACCCTTGATATCACAAAACTTTTCTTAGGCGCCAAGACAGCGCCTGTAGGATCGTCCCTCAGTGCTGCGTCAGCACGAGTGCCAGCACAGCAAGAAATAGCGCCGGCGGCATCACCAGAACACCCACGCGAAGAAATCGCCAGCCGCTCACTTCAATGTGTTCGCGGCGCATCGCGATCAGCCACAGGATGGTTGCCAGCGACCCGGTGACGGAGAGATTCGGGCCCAGGTCGATGCCCAGCAACACTGCGGCATGAAGCGCGCGAGTACTATGAGCGACTGCCACGGCGGCCGCTCCGATCAATCCCATGGGAAGATTGTTGATTGCATTCGCTGCGAAGCCAAATCCAAACGCAACCGCGCTCAATCCCGCAATGGATGGCCACGCAGTGGCGGCTTTCAATCCGTGAGCGGAAATCGCCAGCGCCCCCACGCGCTGCAGTGCTGCCACGATGGCGAACAGACCCGCCACCAAAGGAATCACGCTCCAGGAAACCGAGCGAAGCGCTGCCGCCATCACCCGACCATCGGTGCGGGCAACGAAGAACATCGCCAGGATGCCCGCCAGGAAAGTGGCCGGACCGACCGGGCCGCCTAGTCCAGAGGTGATCAACAAAGCGGTCGCAGCCAGCAGAATTCCGATGCCCGCGCGGCGCCCCCGATCATCGAGCGCCGCGCGCGATGCGCCGTCGTGGATCGGCGGATGCAAATTTCTCCGGCTATGCCACCAGAGGACGAGGAATGTCATGCCAATGGCTGCCACCGAGGGCAAAAGGAAGATGCGCATCCACTCGCCCAGCGCGGGCAATTGGCCGTCGAAGACGACCAGATTTGCTGGATTTGAGATGGGCAGAACAAAACTGGCGGCATTCGCGATGAATGCGCAGGCGAACAAGTACGGCAGTGCAGAAGTTTTCGCGCGGCGGACAACGGCCAGCACAGCCGGAGTCAGCAAAACGGCCGTAGCATCGTTCGACAGCAGCGCAGTGACCACGATGCCAATGCCGTAGACCAGCACAAACAGCCGCGATTGAGACCCCCTGGCATGGCCCATGGCTTCCGTGGCCAGCCAATCGAAGACCCCGTGGTTGCGGGCCAGCTCTGCCAGAAGCATCATGCCGGCGAGGAAGAGATAGACATCGGTTCCGCTGCGGACCGCGGACCAAGCCGCACGTAGCGGCAGCAGACGAAACAACACCAGCAGCAGTGCTCCAGCAACCGCCCAGACATACTCTGGAATCCGACGAGGCCGCCACAGAATTAGGAGGAAAACCAGACCACTCAACAGCCAGGTGGAAATCCAGATCGCAATTTGGGCTGGATGATGAGGCATAAAAAATACATTGTCGCAGACGCGCCTCGAACGTCCTTCAGGTTCAGAGAAGATTAACGGGCGGGGTCGGTGCGTCGCAGGATTGGATGCTGTGATTTCGAATCCCGAGGGCCATCGTTTACCATGGCTTCGTTGGTCAACCGATGCTCGCGCTGCAATTGACGGAATACCGGAAGCTGCAACTGGTGGATCTGCCAGTACCATCCCCTGCGGCAGACGAGGTGCTGATCCAGGTGGCCGCGTGCGGCATCTGCGGCAGCGATGTACACGGTTTTGACGGTTCAACAGGTCGCCGCATTCCTCCGCTGGTGATGGGTCACGAGGCAGCAGGCGTCATTGTCGCCCTGGGTGGTGCTGTTCGCGAGTTTGCGATCGGCGAGCGTGTCACCTTCGACTCCACCATTTCCTGCGGACTCTGCCGTTTTTGCAAAGAGGGCGCGATCAATCTTTGCGACCGTCGCGAAGTGCTGGGTGTTTCCTGCGGAGACTATCGCCGCAATGGTGCCTTCGCGGAATACGTCGCAGTACCGGCGCGCATCGTGTATCGATTGCCGGATTCACTCAGCTTTGCCGATGCCGCGATGATCGAGGCGGTCTCCGTTGCGCTGCACGCCGTGGGCCTGACGGCTCCGGAGAAGGGCGGCTCCGCGCTGGTAGTGGGCGCAGGAATGATTGGATTACTGATCCTTCAATCGCTGCGAGTGGCTGGCTGTGGTGAAATTATTGTTACGGACATCGACGCTGGGCGATTGCAGTTGGCGAAGAAACTCGGTGCAAGTGAGACGATCGTAGTCGGCTCGGCAACGACCAGCGATGAAATTGCCGAACAGGTACGCAATAAGACCGGTGGCCATGGTGCTGACGTGGTGTTCGAGGCTGTCGGCACAGCGGCCACGGTGCGCACTGCAATCGCTTCTGCGAGAAAAAATGCGAGAGTAACCCTGGTGGGAAATCTAGCGCCCGAAGTACCCCTGCCGTTGCAGATGGTCATCACTCGACAGCTTCGATTGCAAGGATCGTGCGCTTCGTCCGGGGAATATCCACAGGCAATTGGGCTGATGTCCACAAAAGAAATCGACGTTGCGCCCATGTTGTCGGCGATTGCGCCGCTTGCAGAAGGTGCACGTTGGTTCGAGCGCTTGTACGCTCATGAAGCGAATTTGATGAAGGTGGTACTGACGCCGGGGTCGATCGCGTGAGCCCCAATTCGCCAAAACCGCACAAGGCCCCACCCATGTTCGATCTAGCAGGTCGCGTCGCGTTGGTCACCGGAACCAGCCGCGGGCTGGGACAATCCTTCGCGCGAGCACTGGCGCGCTGCGGCGCGGATCTAGTTCTGACCAGCCGCCGACAAGCCGATCTCATCCCGTTTCAAGAAGAAATTCTAACGATGGGAAGGAAGGCGGTCGCTCTCGAACTCGACGTGCGCGACGAAGCCAGCATCGCAACGATGGCCGAACAGGCACTCGTCGCGTTCGCCTCCATCGATATCCTCGTGAACAACGCAGGTTGCAATGTGCGCAAGCCGGCGCTCGATGTTTCCTGGCAGGACTGGAATCAGGTGCTCGACACGAATCTGCGCGGTAGTTTCTTTGTCGCTAAGGCGATCGCGCCGCCAATGATTGCGCGCGGCTATGGTCGCATCATCAACATTGGTTCTGTGACCAGTGTTGCCGGGTACGCTGGACTCGCGCCCTACACCGCCAGCCGCGGAGGCATACGTCAGTTGACGATGAGTCTCGCCGACGAGTGGGGCCCGCACGGCGTCACTGTGAACTGTCTTGCCCCTGGATGGTTCAAGACCAATCAAAATAAAATTCTCTATGAGGATCCGCAGTGGGTCGAGTATCTGGTTGACCGCATTCCTTTGAAGCGCCCCGGCGCTCCCGGCGATCTGGATGGCGCGATCGTATTTCTTGCGTCGGAGGAGAGCCGCTACATCACCGGACAAACCTTGCTGGTGGACGGAGGAATCTCCACGGGTGCGATGCGCGCAATGCCCGCGAAAAAGGCCAAATCATCGTCCTAGTCAGATGGAAGCGAAACAGGAGAGAGCATGGTTCACTCGAATCAGAAGTATCCATCGAAAGCGTTCCAAAGCCACGGGAAATTCATTCTCGCCACGCTTGGCTTAGTGCTTTTCGTGACTCTAGCCGGCGCAACACGCATGGGAGCGCAGACGGAGAGCCCCAACTTCCGCAAGCATGCATTCACCGTCGGCAAGCCGCTGACCGTATATTTCATCGATGTCGAAGGCGGACAGTCGACCTTGTTCGTCACCCCATCGCATCAGTCCTTGTTGGTCGATACAGGTTGGCCTGACAACGATGACCGCGATGCGGATCGCATCATGCAGGCGGTAAAGCTGGCGGGTCTCGACCATATCGATTACTTGCTGATCACACATTTTCATGTCGACCACGTAGGTGGCGTCCCCAACCTTGTCAAAAAGATTCATGTCGACACTTTCATCGATCATGGAGTCAATCGCCAAACGAATGACGCTGTAACGGAGCAGGCTTTTGAGCGATATCAGGCGGTGCTGGCGCAGTCCCATGCCAAGCACATCCTGGCAAAACCCGGAGAGACCATTCCGCTGACCGGTCTGACAGTGACGATTGTCAGCGCCGACGGCAACACCATTGCCACTGCATTGCCTGGTGCCGGGCAGCCGAATCCCTACTGCAAGAACTGCCTGACGCGGGCCCCGGACAAAACCGAAAATGGCCGCTCGGTCGGATTCGTGATGCAGTACGGCAAGATGCGCCTGGTCGACCTGGGCGACCTGACCTGGGACAAGGAAATGCAGCTCATGTGTCCCAATAACAAATTAGGCGAGATGGATGTCTACGTGGTTTCGCATCACGGTTGGTATCCCAGCAGCAGTCCCGCGTTCGTCAACGGCATCGCGCCTCGAGTCGCCATCATGGACAACGGGGAACACAAGGGCGGTTCGCCGGTTCCCTGGGAAACGATTGAGAAATCGCCCCGGTTGAAGGACCTGTGGCAGCTGCATTACTCGGACGAAGGCGGCGCGGAACACAATGTGGCCACATCCTATATCGCAAACGTAAGAGGAGCGAACATCAAGGGCGGCACCGATGGTCACTACATTCGACTGCTCGCCTATCCTGACGGCAAACTGGTGGTCTTCAACTCGCGCACAGGGCAAAGTAAAACGTATCCTGCGCCGCAATAAGCTGGCGTTCGCTCAACTGAAAAGTTGAGCGAGGAATCTGAAGAACTCAACACCCTTCTTCAGATTCCTCTCACTCATTCTGCTGGCAAAAGTGAGTCGGTGAATTCTAGGATGCCTCTCCAGCGTGGTGAACAGCGGTTCTAACTGCCGATACAAAATGCTGTGCTGGCATCTTGCTTGGCATTTGAACTTGTCCGTTGAGGATGCTGCTGAAGCTCGCATTGTGTCCGTAGAGGGCCTTCGTTGCGCTATGGTCCTGCTGTAACTCCGCGCCCTTCACGGTAGCGCCTGCGTAGGCTCCCTTTGAATGAGAGTATGTCAGGATGGCTGCATTCCATCCACCCGATGCCGAAGCCTGACGTCCGGTCGGGCCTGCGGCGGCTGAAACTCCGGCGCCTAATTTGAAATGTCCAGACTCAAGTGACTGCATCCCGTCATGGTTCATGACCATCATCACCAGATCGATGCTCTGGCCGCCAATTTGCGCGCCGAAACTGGCGCCCGTCAGGCTGAATGGGGCAGGCGGGCTCCATTGGCCAGAACTGGTGCGACAGGTTGCGACTCCCGATCCATGCCGCCCACCTACGATGAATCCTCCCTGAATCAGGTGGGGTATTACAGCGATGCATTTGGCGTTCTTTAGCACGTCCGATGGGATTCCGGCTGTTGTAGACGAACTCGTCATCTGTTGGATGGTTTGGGCCGCCTGGTTCAGTTCATGATCAATTTGCGAGCTGTGCGAATTGCTTTGCGCTGAGGCAGTAACCGCGAATGCCACTACCGTGGTTGCGGTCATTGCGAGTATCGACTTTTTCTTCATTGGATTCACTCCCTGGATCTCGGTTGGAATGGTTCAATTTGCGTTGAACGGGGAAGGTGGTGAAACTTGATGCAAGCGGCACGCGCATGTGGGTACGCGGAATAACTTCCCCAACTGTTAAGTAGGAAGACGGCAAACTACGCCCGGTTGTCCTGGCTTGCTGACTCCAACTTTCATGTGATGATGGGACACGAGCGGTACGCTATGAATCATGCGAGTTACGAAACTGTTTCCGCCAGACAAAAGAAGCGTCCGACCGTTTCGTAGGGTCTTGCGCGAATCTCGGATTCCTTCTTTTTTTGATGGAGGCTGCGGACGTTGCCGGTATTTTGGGCTCGGTAGGTCGATTCAGCCGCTTGCATCGCGGCCAGAAATCCACGATACTGTAGGTTCAGGGTCCAAGGGACGAGGTCTGCGCAGGCAGAGGTCGCTCTGCCTTCTCTCCTGCTATCAGAAAGGAAAATATAAGCTGTGTTGATGATTCGTCTTTCGCGCGTAGGCGCTCGCAAGAAACCGTACTACCGAATCGTTGTGATCGAGAAAGACCGTGCCCGCGATGGACGCTCTCTTGAAGTGATTGGAACCTACAATCCCCGCACCAATCCTGCCACAGTAGATGTCAAAAAAGATCGCGTGGACTATTGGACAGGCAAGGGTGCTCAGCTCTCTGATCGAGTGAACAAGCTGGTTGCGGCTGTGCCCGCTGTAGCGCAGACGACATAGGCAAGAATCTTTTCAAAGTTTTTGATGGCGCCAATAAGAGCGCCAA
>JBARFA010000076.1:0-4796 GCA_049796755.1 Acidobacteriaceae bacterium | reverse complement strand
GTCCACCGTACTGACATAGCGATAGCGCCACGGAGTCCACAAGATATCCATACGGGGAAGTATAGACGGGTGCGGCGAACCGGAGGGAAATACGGTTCGCACGCGCTGCGATGAACTTCCATGAAAGCGGGGTGGAGGAAGAACGGCCGGAATCTGGAAATCATGGCATCCAACTAGGAGAAGACGGCGGTTCTGTTGCGCGCAGGGTTCCTGTGCGACCTGGTGGGCTGGACCGACTTCAACCTCCACGATTGGCGCAGCCTTATGACCTGGCTCTATCACACCATTCGGCACGCGCTCGTGCATTGGGGATATCTGGCGGTGATCGGTTGTCTGCTGGCGGAGAACGCGGGTCTGCCGCTCCCAGGCGAAACCACGCTGATGTTTGCTAGTTTTCTGGCGCACAAGACTTCTCAATTACAGATTGGATGGGTGATTGCGGCTGGGATTGTCGCAGCCGTGATTGGCGACAACCTCGGCTTCCTGGTGGGACGCCGGATGGGCCCGCGACTGCTTCGCTGGATGAAGCGGAAGTTCCATATGGAGGATGATATTGTCACCGCCCAGCAGCAGATTCGGCGTCACGGCCCGGCCACGGTGTTCTGGGCAAGATATATTTTTGGATTGCGCACGATTGTGGGACCGGTGGCGGGCGCACTCGAGATGGAGTGGAAGGAATTTCTGCTCTACAACGTGCTGGGAGCGGTCACGTGGGTGACCGCCATCTGCGTCAGCGGTTACCTGTTTGCGAAAGAATTTCAGACGTTGCTGGGTTTTTTCGAGAAGGCCTCGTGGGCCATCGGCGTCGGCGTATTTGCGATCGGATACATTCTGTGGCGGCGCGAGAAAAAGCACGTGCGTGAAGCGCGCGAAAAAGAGCAGAGCCGAGAAAGCACTCAGACATGAATCACAAGCTTGCCGATGTGCAAATCTCCCGGTTCAAGCAGGGAGATGAAAGCCGCGGGAGCTTTTTCGATGCCATCAATCACAGTCTCCTGATGCAGCACCTTGCCGGCACGCAGCAACGGAATCATTTCCGCCAGAAATGCGGGCATGCGGTGAAGATGATCCGCGACCAGGAGTCCCTGCATCCGCAAGCGACGAATGATGACCTGATGCAGGTTTTTCGGGCCCGGTGAGGGTGAATTATATCCAGCGATCGCGCCACACATCACGATGCGGCCATGGTTTCGCATGGAAGCCAGCGCTGCTTCCAGCTGCGGACCGGCAGTGTTGTCGAAGTACACGTGCAGGCCATCCGGCGCAGCGGTTTCCAACTGGCGCAGCGGATCTGCTTCGCGATAGTTGAAGGCATAGTCCACATGCAACTGCTTTTTCAGAAACGCTACCTTGGCTGCGGAACCGGCGCTGGCGATGACATTGCAATTCTGCAATTTCGCCAACTGGCAGGCAACGCTGCCCACCGCGCCACCTGCGGCCGAGATGAAAACTGTTTCTCTTGCTTTAATTTTGGCGATGTCGTTGAGCCCGACCCACGCCGTCAGGCCAGTCGCGCCGAGAACTCCGAGATAGGCAGAGGGCGGCGCGACTGTTGCGTCGATCTTCCGCAACTGCGATGCCTGCCCGATGTAGTAATCGCGCCAACCGCAGAAACTTAATACCCAGGTGCTGGGGCGAAAAGCGGCATCTCTCGATTGCACCACCTGTCCGACTGCTGCGCCATCCAGAGCTTTGCCGACAACGAACGGCATAATGTAGGATTTGCCCTCATTCATGCGGCCGCGCATGTAGGGATCGATGGAGAAAAAAGAATTTCGAACGAGGACTTCTCCCGGTTGCAGCTCAGGCAACTCAACTGTCGTGAGCGCGAAATTATCCTGTGTCGGCTCTCCGTGTGGACGAGAAGCGAGACGTATTTCCTTTGCCTGAATGTTCATGGTCGGCATGTGAGGCACCCTTGCATGCGATGATCGCGGACGCGAATCGGATTCGCGGCAATACATTTCTGGTACTACCGCATTATCCGCTGTTCGCTGTGGCCATGGAAACTGTAGAGAGCAACTTTGGGACGGCGTGGAATTGGAGTCGCACGGGGTTACTTTTTCTCACTGTTGCACCGGTGAGATTTCTCCCACTTCTCCAGTGAGCCGTCCAATTTGGAGCACTTTTTGCATGCACCGCACAGTCCGCAGATAGACAGAACCAGCGTGCGCTCGTCTTCTGCGACGATTTTGTACGTGAATTTGGACCGCGAACTGGAATGGTCGGATGACATAGGAGAAGAATCCCTGGAAGTGATGGCCCTTGATACCATGTGTAAACACATCCGAGTGGCCGCGTCTGTGATGCGAATCACGCACATTGGCGGGAATTTTCCTTGCAGATCGATCTTGCAAGTGCGGTTCTCGTTGACACTGTTTTCCACCGGTTGATATAGTTTGAATTGGGACCGAAGCGGCCTAGGACTCACGCGCTCCGTTTCCCAATCCAGGGTTCCTATTCTTACCCGGCTCAAAATCTCGATCATGCCTGTTTTGCAGGTACCACACAGGGAGTCCTTTTCTGACTTTCTGGTGATGGCACCACCGACAGCGTTTCGAGGCAATGGCGAGAGAGAAAAGCCCCTAGATTTCACGTCCGGCTGAGATGCCTTTTCGATCGCCAGTCACCACAGCGACCGCAGTCGGCTTGAATGGACAATCTTCGGTTTCCCAATGGAATCCGGTGATTGGCCGATACGGCGTGCCCGTCGCGCCGTACGAGTCCGGAGCCCCCTAAGTCTTATGGTAGACGTCCTCAATCCCGAACACACTGCGAGCAAAACCCTGAACACTACATTGGAAGCCAACGAAGTCACAACCCTCGAGACGCAAAACGAAGCGCCGGAAAACAACCACCACATTTCTGCTGTCGCAGAAACCCAACCAGCCGAGCCCAATTCCCAGACATCTGAGCCGACCAGCCACGCCGCAGGCCGTGCGTCGGAGAGCGAGCCGCAAGCGGCTGCGCCCCAGGCCGTAGAAGCGCACGATGCCTCTTCCCATGAGGAAGAGATGGACTTTGGTGCATTGCTGGAGTCATTTGAGCACGAGCAGGCGGCCCAGGAAGCCGCGCAGGCCGTCGACGGTAATGTCGTTACCGGCACCGTGATCAAACTGACCGACAAGCATGTCGTGGTCGACGTGGGTCTAAAATCCGAGGGCCTGATTCCGATCGAGCAGGTGCTGGACCACACTGGCCAGCCGAAACTGCAGGCGGGTCAGACGATCGAAGTGGTCGTCGAGCATGAGGAGCCCTCCGGTGGCTACCTGCTGAGCTATGACAAAGCGCTGCGTCATCGCGTGTGGGACACGATTGAGAAAGCTGCGAACGACAAGACGCCTGTGGGCGGTCTGGTTGTCAGCCGCGTCAAGGGTGGCTTGACCGTTGATATCGGCATCAAGGCGTTCCTGCCGGGATCGCAAGTGGAGATTCGTCCGGTTCGCAACCTGGAATCCTACATTGGTCAGACGATTGATGTTCGCGTCATCAAGCTGAACAAAAAGCGCGGCAACGTCGTGGTTTCCCGCAAAGAGTTGCTGGAGAATGAAGCTTCGCTCAAGCGATCGCTGACGCTGGATCACCTGGAAGAAGGAACGATCCTGACCGGCACGGTGAAGAACCTGACCGAGTACGGCGCATTCGTCGATCTGGGCGGCATCGATGGATTGCTGCACGTGACTGACATGTCCTGGGGACGATTGACCCATCCGCGCGACCTGGTGAACGTGGGCGATGAGATTCAGGTGAAGGTGTTGAAATTCGATCGCGAGAAGCAGCGCATTTCGCTCGGATTTAAGCAGCTGACGCCGGATCCCTGGCTCGATGTTGCGGAGCGCTATCCGATTGGCGCGCGTGTCCGTGGACGGATTTTGAGCGTGACCGACTACGGCGCATTCGTGGAACTGGAACAAGGCATCGAAGGCCTGGTTCACGTTTCTGAGATGACGTGGTCGAAGCGCATGAAGCACCCGACCAAGCTGGTGAAGCCGGGCGATGAGATTGAGACCATCATCCTGAATGTAAATCCGGCGGATCGCCGTATTTCACTCGGCATGAAGCAGCTGCTCGAGAATCCGTGGGAGCATCTTTCTGAGCGCTACACCATCGGCAGTGTGGTCGAGGGTCGCGTGCGGAACCTGACGGAGTTTGGAGCCTTCATTGAAATCGAAGATGGAATTGACGGGCTGGTTCACGTCAGCAATATGAGCTGGACCAAGCGCATCAAGCATCCGTCTGAAGTGGTGAAGAAGGGCGACAAGGTCAAGGCTGTTGTGCTGGGGATTGAGGCGGAACATCGCCGTCTATCGCTGGGCATCAAGCAGCTGCAGCCAGATGTGTGGGAGTCGTTCTTTGCCCAGCACCAGGTGAACGATGTGGTGCATGGCAAGGTGCTTCGCATGGCGCAGTTCGGCGCGTTCGTGGAGTTGGCGGACGGCGTCGAGGGCCTGTGCCACGTATCGGAAGCGACCGACTTGCATGGTGTTCCCATCAAGCTGGATGTCGGCCAGGAGCACGACTTCAAGATCATCAAGATGAACGCGGAAGAGAAGAAGATCGGCCTGAGCCTTCGCGCCGTTGGCGATGAGGCCACGCGGGCAGATGTGGAGCAATACAAGGCGCCACATGCGAAGGAGCATGGACACGGGCACTCGAATTCCGGTGGCCCGCGCGAATCTTCCTCCTCGCAATCTTCCTCGTCCACGACGCTGGGCGATCTGATCAACTGGAAAAAGCGCGAGCGCGAAGAGTAATCTCAGCACGATAGAAGAATAAGAAAAGCGCCGAATGCGATT
>JBARFA010000075.1:0-2273 GCA_049796755.1 Acidobacteriaceae bacterium | reverse complement strand
ACATTCCTTCGCGACGCTGACGAACTTCGCTTCGACTACTGTTCCAACGTGACTGGCATCGACTGGCCCGGTAAAGAAATTTCAGAAAAAGTAAAAGTGAAGCAGATCGTCGACGGCGTAGAAACAGAGGTCGAAGAGGTCAGGAAATCTCATACCATCGGCCATCTTGAAGTCGTCTATCACCTGTTCTCGATGGAGAAAAAGCACGGGCCTGTCATTCTCCGCATGCGCACCGAAGATCGCGCCGAGAAAGTCCATCTCCCGTCTCTCACTCCCGTCTGGCAAAGCGCAGAATTTCAGGAACGGGAAATTTTCGACCTCTACGGGGTCATCTTCGACGGCCATCCCGATCTGCGCCGCATATTAATGTGGGACGGTTTCAAGGACCACCCCATGCGCAAGGACTACATCGAGCCGGACGATTATGAGTATGAGCCGACGGCGCACGATGAAGTCCTGGAACGCGCCCGCCAACATCGCACCGCGATGGGGGCGCAATGAGCACAGTGACCGAGCCCCGCATCCATCCCACATCGTCTGCTGATGCCGGCGAAAGCCAGTTGCTCGAGCTTTCGATGGGACCGCAGCATCCCTCCACCCACGGCGTTTTTCGCATGGACGTGGTGCTGGATGGCGAGCGCGTCATGAAGTTGAAGCCGGTCTTCGGCTACCTGCATCGCAACCACGAAAAAATTGCCGAGCACGAAAGCTATCTCGGCTCCATGCCCTACACCGATCGCCTGGATTACATCTGTTCGCTCACCAATAACTGGGCGTACGCGCTGGCGGTGGAAAAACTGGCCGGCATTCAGGTTCCGGAACGCGCCGAATACATCCGCGTGATCACCGCGGAGATGACCCGCTTCCTGAACCACGGCGCCCTCATTGGCTTTCTGACCCAGGACATGGGCGCCAGCGGAACGCCGTTGATGTATGCCTTCCGCGAGCGCGAAACCATTCTCGACCTGTTCGAGTCGCTGACCGGCGCGCGCATGATGTGCAACTACATGCGCTTTGGCGGTTGCCGCGTCGATCTTCCCGCGGGATGGCTCGATCAGGCGCGGAAATTTGTCGCCACCCTGCCGCGTTTCCTCGACGAATTTGAACGACTCCTCGCCAGCAATGAAATTTTGATGGCTCGTACCCAGGGTGTCGGCGTCATGTCGAAACAACTGGCGATCAATGCCGGCGTCACCGGTCCCATTCTGCGCGCTTCCGGCGTGAATTACGATCTTCGCAAAGTGGACAAGTACGGGATCTACGATCGGTTTGCTTTCAAAATTCCGCTGGGCGAACATGGCGATACCTACGACCGCTACATGGTCCGTCTGTTGGAAATGCGCGAGTCTGTCAAGATCCTGAACCAGGCGCTCAAAGACATTCCGGAAGGTCCAATCGTCGATCCGAAGACAAAGATTCGCGGATTTAAGCCGAAACCGGGCGAAGCCTACGGTCGCATTGAAGCGCCGAAAGGCGAGCTTGGCTTTTATCTCATTAGCGACGGGACCGCGAATCCGTATCGATATCGCGTGCGTTCTTCCTGCCTGGTCAACCTGACTGTGCTGGAGCAACTGTGCATCGGCCATAACGTAGCCGACGTGGTGGTGATTTTAGGCAGCATTGATATTGTGATGGGCGAAGTCGATCGGTAGTTCTTGTTCGGCATGGTCGACGGGTTGCTTGTTTTTGCTTGGTTGCAATGTTTGGAACTTTGAAGTCGAGGTTGACTCTGTGTTTGGTGAAGGCATTCTGAAGGGACTGGCGGAAACGGCTCGAAATTTTCTGGGCAGCTACGTCAGCAAAAACCGACTGACCACCGTTCAGTATCCTGAGGAGCGGTTGCCGCAGATTGAGGCGTATCGGAATTTTCCCTTCCTCGTCTACGACGGCGATGACTGGCAGCAAGGGCTGCGCTGCGTCTCCTGCTTCATCTGCGAGAAGGAGTGCCCGCCGAAATGCATCTTCATTGAAAAAAGTACAGACAAGAAGCCCGACGCCGTCGGCAAGCCGCAGTTCTATCCCAAGGTTTTCAATATCGACGTTTCCGTCTGCATGAGCTGCCAGATCTGTGTCGAGGTCTGCCCCTTTGACGCCATCAAGATGGACACCGATTACGAGCTGAGCACCACCAACCGCTTCAGCGCCCTACTGTGGGATAAGCAACACCTCGCCAAATCGAACCAGCATTACCACAAGATTCACCCCACAGAAGCAGCCGCGGTCGACGCGCAACTGGCCGCCGAACGCGCCAAAGTCGCTGCGAAAGCCAAGGC
>JBARFA010000074.1:0-38800 GCA_049796755.1 Acidobacteriaceae bacterium | reverse complement strand
GTTGACCCATGTCAGCGGTGGTTATGGTTGCGGAAACCACTATTGATAGATCCGCATCCACTTCGTCACAAGGGAGGGAGTTCGGCCGAAACGCCGAACTCCTTTTCGCTGCAGGTTGGGCGCGGCGAATCTATACTTCCGCGGAAGCCTGTACTCCCCCGCCATTGTGTAAAGGCAAAGTTTTCCGATCTCGACCCAAACGTCACTGGGAGCAAGCCGCTTGTCATAATGTTTACATCGATAGTTAGACACCTCCGTCAGGGAAGCACCGCCGGACGGATGGTGGCGTGTGCAAGCCTCGGCATGTGGAATGCAGTCATGGTCTTCACTAGCTCCAACACAACAAAAGCGAGAGCATGCCACACACTGCGCCAGCAGTCACCAGCACCGCGCTTTCCGCCATCAGCTGGACGAGCAATCGGCCTAGCATAGCTTCAGGCGTTGCCCGCATGGCGAATTCGCCGCGGCGGCGACAGTCGACGCTGCGCGTCCCGTTGGAATTACATGAGCCCGACTTGATGAGTCAACGCGACGAATCGTGGATCTTCGCGAATCGGGTCAAAATACGGATGGGTTTTGAGGAATTGAAGAATATTGGATTGCTCTCTATAAGCCTGCTGAAGTGATGCGAAGGCCTGGTCGTAATCGCCCAATCCTAAATATGCGTTCACGAATGCGCCGGCCGGTATGTAGCCCTGCTTCTGTCGTTGTTTCAATTCCGCCAGGAGACGGAGCGCTTCGCCGCGGCGACCGGCGTGAGCATAAGCTCGAATGAGCACGCCGATTACAGCCGGGCTACGGTCGGAGAGAGAGGCAGACTTTTCCAGGACGGGAATCGCGTCTGCCGGTCTTTTGTCGGCGATCAGCGCAACTCCCAATCCTAAAAGGGCGTCCGCGTCTTTCGGTTGCACGGCCAAAGCGCTATTTGACTCTCGGATGGCGTCATCGTATCGATGCGCCTGGAACAGAATCTCCGATACGCTGTCACCGGAGACTCCAACCGGGTCGAGGGCCCGAGCGCTGTGGATCCATGTCACGGCCTCGTCCGTACGCCCCTGGCAGAGCAGCCACACAGCAAACCACGACTGGGCCGCGGCGCTGTTTGGGTTCAATGCGAGGGCCCGTTTGTATTCCGCTTCGGCTTCGGCCCAGTGCCATTCTTCCTGCAGGACATTTGCGAGCAGTACGTGAGCTTCCACAAGATCCGGGTCGAGGGACAGGGCCTTGCGAGCATATGTCATGACTTTCGGCCGAGTTGCTTCCGGAGGCACTCCGACGAAGATCGTGCCGAGCCCGGTGTACGCCTCCGCCAATCCCACGTACGCTGGCGCAAAGGTCGGGTCTCGATTGATAGCGTCCTGGAAATAGGAAATGCTCTGTCCAATTCCAACTCGATTTCCCTGTCCTAAAATAAATCTGCCCTTCAAATAGTTCTCGTAAACTTCAGGCGCAACAGGACGCGCCGCGCTGAGCCGCTGATGCTCTTGTCCGGTGACCGTTACTTCTACTTTTTCAGCGATGGACTGTGCCAGTTCACTTTGCAGGGTGAGCGCTTCGCGCATTTCGCGGTCATACGTTTCGGACCAGATATGAGTGTCGGATGCGCCGCGAATCAGCTGGGCTGTGACGCGAATGCGATCTCCTTCTTTCATGACTGAGCCCTCGACGACAGCGTCCACGCCCAGAATTTTGGCGATCTCCGGCAAGGAGAGTTGGGTGTTTTTGAAGCGCATCACCGATGTGTGCGAGGTTACACTCAGATCGCGGATATTTGAGAGGCGCCCGATCAGGGCCTCTGTGATGCCATCGGCCAGATATTCCTGCGCGGGATCGCCCGACAAGTTCCGCAAAGGCAGCACAGCCAGCGAACGAATCCTGGGCGCAACCGTAGCTGCAGTGCGATACCGGACTGCGAACCAGACCGCCGCCATGCAAATACAAAGTGAGGCGGCCAGAGCGATCCACAGGCGAGGTTTTGACGTGGCGCTCGCTCCAAGGTTGCCCTGGTCGATCGGGGGTAGTTCCGTCCCAGCGGTCTTGTCGACCTCATCAACGCGCGGACTTCGGCTCTGAATCCAGACATCCAGCTCCTCGGTCAGGGCATAGACGGAGCCGCGCTTGTCATGCACATGCCGGTGGACAGGCATTCCCTCCCGCTTTTCCCAGCGCTGGACAGTGGTGACATCGCGGGTCAGATAGACCGCAATTTCCTTCCACGAGTCGAGCCGCCTTTCGGCGGGTTTCTCGACAGCCGATATTTCAATCGACGGCTCACCCACTTCGATCTCCGGGCAGCCCCCTCGTCGCGAGGGGAAGTGAGACATTATAGCGCTCTCTGTCGACCCGGCAATAGACGGTATTAGGCTGCAAATCGTTGTTTGCGCGTGGTGCTGCTTGACCCCTCTGTGCGGGGCATTCGATGGTGATTCCAGCTCAGGCGCGGGGTCGTTGAAATTCGGCTTACTCCCATCGATTACATGAAGAAGATGGGACTTTGGGCAGTTTGCAAATCTTCGGCGAATCCGGTGCCAATCACAGATACTGGAGACCCATATGAAAAGTAGAATCCTCACGTCGGTTGCAGGCGTGCTCTCAGTTCTTTTGTTCGTTTTAGTTACCTCAGCTTTGTCCCATCTTTTGTTCGTTTTGGTTTCAGGCACCACAGCCTTGTCCCAGGATCGCGGCTTTGGACCGGACCGACGGGCGCTGCACATCAGTGGCCTGATTAACGATTACTCGCCCTTGAGTGCAACCGTGAAAGGCAGTCCATGGGAGATGCATGGTCAATGGTCAATGGACCTGCATCCAGAGTGGCAGACGGCTGACTTTGTCGCGGATATGACGATGTCCGGATTTGGAAGAACTACCTTAGGTGCCGTCGATCCGACGCAGCCCCTTGTGAACCCTCACACGCACCACATCCGGTTGACGAATGTCAAAATCACCTGGGACATGACCGGCTGCCCCGCGTACGTTCCGCCAGTTACCATCACGGGCTTTCAACTGAACGGGACAGTCAGCTTGTTGACGGGGAACGGGACGATTGCCCCCTTTGAGACGACACCGCCTTCCTCCACGCTCCAGGTCTGTGTTACGGGCGGCCAGGACATCCCATACTCGATCCCGATTTCAAATATTACATTGGTGTTCGGCGGCCCTGCCACGACGCATTTCGGTCCGCAGGCCATTCACGGAGTCGTGCGTTACGAGAAATAACAGCGTTGCTCGATGCTGGCCACCCCGGCCTCGGCAGCATACGTTGCTCCGGGCTCGCCGGTGCAGTGGACACCGACGAAGGAGCCGGTACGGTTGGCTTCCGTGACGGCGGCGGCGAGCTGGGCTTCATTGTATTGATAGGGCGTGCTGAAAACGTCACCTATAAGATGGTCGAGCCCTGTCTCATAGATTTTCGTGAAGTCCGCGCCTTGCTTCCGTTGTTCGCGCATGGTGGCGACGATTTCATCGGCAGTGTTGGCGATGTCGGCATTGGAGAGGACATGCTGAGCCGGGTTGTAGCCGATGGCGTCTTCGTGGCCGCCGAGGATGTCGATGGCGTTACAGGAGACTCTCATGCGCGGGCCGGGGATAAGGCCGCCGTTGATGGCGTTGCGCACGGCAACATCGGCGCACTTGGCGCCTTCGGTGCCCATGTCGCGCTCAGCAGTGAAACCGGCCATGACATCGGCCTTGGCTGCCGCCGCAGCTTGCAGCGTGCGCTGCGGTACAGACTCCTCGATGGTCTGGAGGTCTTCGGCGCCGGGGTGCAGGAAGAGATGCACGTGAGCGTCGATAAGCCCAGGCATCAGAGTGACGTCGCCGAGATCGATGACGGCTGCCCCGTTTGGGTGCGCAACGTGCCCACCGACTTCGCGGATGCGATTGCCGACCACGAGGATCTCGCCTGGCGAGTCGACTTTACCGGCGGCGACGTCGAGGATGCGAGCGGCGTGCAGGACGATCTTGGTTGGCGCGGGCTGCCGTGCGGGCTGTTGCGCAGCGACAAGCAACGGAAAGAGAATGGGCACGATGGCAGGAGTAAGAAATCTCATCTTGATTGAGAGGATAAAACACTCGAACCAGTCAGAGACGAAGATTTACCTTTTGTGAGCCGATGCAGCCTGAGAGGAACTCTTCTATCTGCTCCGCCGAAGCATTCTCGACTCACCCGGAGGTCCGGTCGCTACGTGTGTCCCTTTAGCTTCTCCGGGAACGCCGTTCAAGCTTTTTCGGTGGAAATGCTGGTTGGTTGCGGCGGGCGACCTTAGCGAGCCAGCCCCCAAACAATTCTGGCAACGACAACAATCACGGTGCAGCTGACTGCTGTCCATTTTTTCATTCTTAGGATCGACTCTGGCTCAATATCCTCGGATTCATCTAGCGTGTTGCGATGGAAAATCATCACTCGTCCTCTGGAATCCACTAGACCATTGCGCATAGAGGACTGGCGGTGACTGCGGTCACCGAGTGTGATCAGTCGTTCCCGGCCCGGTTTTGAAGGCGAAAGACTGTCCTGGAACGCGACCATCCGGCTTAGACTTTGAGGAAGATCTTCTGGCGATAGAGAATCGCAACCGGAATAAAGCATATGGCGACGATCGTGATCGAATAAGCCAGCGATGCCAGATGATGCGACGGAATTCCGGAAAAGCAATGGTCAAATAAATACGCGCTCAGGCTGACGATTGTTGTTCCGCTGTGAACCTTAATTGCATAGAGCGTCGCGGCCAGCAGTTCCGAGAAAACATACACCGTGATCGCGTTCATTCCGAAAACAAGCCAGATGTACGTCCAGCCTGTTTTCCAATTCTTGATATCCACGGCCCAATAGCAAATGGAGAGGGCGACCAGCGCGATGCCTGCGGCAAACAGCACATAGGAACTGGTCCAGAGATTCTTATTGATCGGGAACCACAGGTTCCAAACCTGCCCGAGAATGATGCCGAGAATTCCGGCCGCCAACATTCCCCACGCCTTGATCGCAGGACTGCGCTTGGATCGCAGCCACATCGCCGTCAGCATTCCCAACAACGTTGTCGCTACTGCGGGAATGTCGCTCAACAGTCCTTCGGGATCGCGCACACCTCGATACAAGCGGCCTGGAAAGGTGTGCCGGTCGATATACGCTCCGAGATTTCGCGTTTGATCGAACAACGGAATATCGCGACCCGGCATGCCAAAACCGGGCACCGGAACCCACCGCAATAAAATCCAGTAGCCGAACAGAGCCAGGACGACCACCACAATTTTGCTGGCAGGTCGTCGATCGAGAAGATACAAAATGCTCCCGATCAGGAAGCAGATCGCAATCCGCTGCAGCACGCCGTAGATGCGCAATGTCTCCAGATGAAAATAGGGAAAGCCGTTGACGACAAGGCCAAGCGCAAACAAGATAGCCGCGCGGCGGAATGTATGGAGAAGAAGAGAAGACTTGGAGGCGCCGCAGCTCAACCGAGATTCGAAGGAAAAAACGATAGTTACGCCGACGAGGAATAAGAAGGTTGGGAATACCAGGTCGGTCGGGGTCCATCCATTCCATTCCGCATGTTCCAGCGCAGGAAACGCGTAATTGGAAAAACCATTGTTGACCAGGATCATGAATGCGATCGTGATTCCTCGCAGAACGTCCACCGAGACCAGGCGATTGCTGAGAATACGAGACGCACCTGGCGCGGTTACGGTCGTCGAGGTCTGGACTTCACGGGTCAACATTTCGCTTCAACGTATCATCCGTTTGAGCGACGGTCAATCGTAACTGCGGGTGGGCCACAGCTTCACTGGGTTGCCCGTGGTGTCCTTATACTTTTCTCGCAACGCTTTCAGCTGCGTGACCAGATTTTCCGCGATCGATTGGTACGCCGGATGTACTTTGTAGCCCGACCACTCAAAAAGGCTCTCCATCTCATCTGGATCTTTTTCCAGGTCGAACAATTCCCACTCATTCACCGTGTAATAGCTGATCAACTTATAGCGGTTGGTACGAATGCCATAGTGCGGTAACACCCAGTGCGGAGGAGCGAATTCGTAATAGTGGTAATAGAAGGAAGTTTGCCAGTCGGGTGGCGCACTCCCTTTCAAAAGTGGCGCGATACTTCGGCCCTGCATATCCGGGGGCACAGGCAGACCGGCCAGATCAAGGGCGCTGGGAGCATTGTCGATATTCACCACCCAATCCTTGCTGACGCTCCCCGGCTGCACGTGACCTGGATAACGAATTATCCACGGAACGCGAATCGCCTGTTCATACATAAAACGCTTATCAAACCAGCCGTGATCGCCGAGAAAGAATCCATGGTCCGCCGTGTAGATAACGATCGTGTTCTCTGCAAGCCCGGATTTGTCGAGGTAGTCGAGGAGTCGACCCATATTGTCATCCTGAGAACGCATTGTCCCCAGGAAATGCTGCATGAATTTCTGATAGTTCCACTGTTTGCGCTGGCGTTCGGTCAGGTCTTTCGGCGGATTGAAGTCCGGCATATCCGCGATGCGCATTCTCGCTTCTCTCGCCGGGGCAGCGCGCATGGAATAGTCGTCGTAAAAGGTGCCGGGTTCCGGAATGCGAACGTCGTCGTACAGATGTTCGTATTTGTGCGGAGGATCGAACGGACGATGATCGTTGAAGAATTGCATCATCATGAAAAAAGGCTGCTGGAACTGCTTCATCCCATCAATGGCAAAATCCGTCATGTTATCGGTGATGTAGCCGGGATAACTTTTCTCATGAATGACGTTGCTGCCTAAGCTGGTATTTCGCAAGTATCCATCGGGGTCATAATAAGGGCCGCCCGCGCCACGCTTGAACACGAAATAATCAAACCCTGTCTCGCCTGGGTTAGCGGGAAGATGCCACTTCCCTACCATGCCCGTCTGATATCCATTGCGCTTAAATATTTTTGCGATCGTCTCCTGCGATGGATCGAAGGTGGGATTCGTCATTCCCGCCGTGGTCGCACCGGGGTTGGAGATCATTCCATTCAGGTTGTCGTATTTGCCTGTCAGCAAGGTGGCTCGACTGGGAGCGCACAGCGCATTGGTCACGAAGCTGTTTTCAAACCGCATGCCTTCGTTGGCAATCCGATCGATGTGCGGAGTCTCGATCAGTTTGCTTCCGTAGCAACTCAACACCTTCAACGGAATGCCTTCACCAGTAATCCAAAGGACGTTGGGCCGGGTTGACGAACGATGAGCAGGAGGACCATTTGGTACGCGCACTGGAGAAACCGGGAGATGCGAATTTACCTGGGCGGATAAGATGCCGGGTGTCATCGCCGAACCCAACGCAGCTCCACCCAGCCGTGCCAGAGCTTCCCTGCGAGTGATCGAGTTAGTTTTTTCGCTCATATCTCCTCCAGTGTAAGTGGCCAGCCTTCGGGTGCGGCAAAATCGCTCTTACAGTTAGGATGCTTCGCGCAGATTTGGGTGAAGAGTCAACGAGCCATCCTCATTCAGCTTCTGCAGGCAGGCCCACTGCACAGGATAGCGAACACCTTTCACCTCGATTTCCGCGGATAGCTTGAGTCCTTTCCAATCCACTCCGTTAGGAAGAACGAACTGTGCCTGACGAATCTTTCCCGGCACAGGATATCCAGGATCCAGGCTGCCACCCACCTTCACCTTGCCGTCCTCGCTGGCCACCGTGACTCGAAGCGCTCCGGGAACGCCGGCGATTCCATCGTTGGCAAATCCGATGATCAGACCTTGATGACCGCCGTCGGTATATTGCCAGATGAACGACGGTCGCACGCGATATCCGATGGAACGATTGATGTGGTCGATGGCAGTTGGAGAGCGGTGATAGTAGTCCAGAATATTTTCCGCGCTGATGTTATGGAAGTTCCACAATGACCAGTAGTTTGCGCCTACGTCAATAACATGCTCGATGGCGCTGTCGCTGTAGGAGATCGGCTCCTTGGTCGGCGGAATTTTGGACAGATGACCGGGAAGCGCAATTTCTACAACGGCGCCGACCCACGGGGGGCGATTGCTGATGGTTTCTATCTGCATGTTCTCGATAAAAATTGTGTCGGTACGCAGCCAATTGGCGCTCCGCACGGTTCGATCGACCAATTCGGAATTTCCAACGCGACTGAAATCCGGCTGCGTATTGGTTGCCAGTGGCGTCTTGGTCCAGCAAGCAAGTTGCACGTCGAGCATATGAATCCAGGTGCGTTCCGCCGTTGCATAGTCAGGAAACGGATTGTTCGTATAGGGCCACGTATGCCCTTCGCCCCAGAAACCATACATGAAAGTGTCCATGAATTCGATCTGCGGACTTCCGTTCAACTCGGCCGCCAGCAGCTCATTCAGTTCACGATAGGCAGCCTGAAAATTTGGATCATCATAGCGAGGCTGCAGATGAGCTTTGCGATAGCGCACCTCGTCGGTATTGCCCTGCCACTCGCCGGCCAGCTTCACCATGGGAACTTTGTCGACGAGAAAATCCGGCAGCACCGGACCCGCAATGTCGGGGTCACTCATCATCACACGAAAGCCGATGCGCTTTTTATACTTGGCCGCCATTTCAAACGTGACCTTCCAGTATTCGGCAAAATCCAGACGCCCCGGCTGTTGCTGAACGTCACGCCACGGTACGCGAATGTAAAGTTTCTGGCCTAAAGGAAGACTGGCGAGCGCCTCAATGGCTTGCTCAAGATTCTTGGATTTGATTTCGTCGCGCCCCAGATCGCCAGCGATATAAGTCATGAGGCCTTTGCCGTAATTCGGAACAATCTCGCTGGTCCATGTGGTTGCCATCACAACGTCGTCGGATGGAATTACGGCCTCCGGCGCATACTGAGGGAACGGACCCTGGTTGAGCCGGTCTGTAATTGCGGGCCCGGTACCAAAGTCATATTTGCCCCAGTTATGGGCGGGAACAAATGCGCTGGCAGGTTGAGCCGCTGCTCCTCCCGCGATGCCTGCAATTGCCGCCGATTTCAGGAATGTTCTTCGATTCACGGATAGGCCTCGCTTTCGTTGCGGTGCTGCGCCCCACTATACCGATCGGAAGAAATAGAAACAAGTCGCAGCCCCTTTGGCTGCCATTCTCGGTCGAGACCTCTTCCTCGCCCAGGCGCCATCTCGGGTCGATCGCTCGCCATCTATCGCGAGAGCCAGCATTCGCAGTAACTTGCAAACTTCCAGAAATGAAATTCCAGCGATCTCCGCATTATGCTTGACAAGCTCAGGACGGAAAGCTAAAAGGGTGGAGTCCGTAATGAAACGAAATTTTACTCGCCGATTAGACGCCCGTTAAAGGAGACTACATTGAACCGTCGATGCTGGAATCTGGTGATGCTGGTGTTCTGCCTGTCTATGAGTGGGAGCTTGTATGCGGCGACTGCCTCCCCTGCCCTCCTGTATGTGTCCACTCATGGGAGCGATTCCAATCCGGGGACAAAAGACAAGCCATTTCTGACGGTGCAGCGTGCGGCTGACGTGGCAAAGCCGGGCGACACCATCAACCTTCGTGGCGGAAAATATTGCGAGCGACTCGCCGTCACATCTTCCGGTAACGCAAGCCAGGGATTCATCACATTTCGCAGCGAACCTGGGGAGACGGCGATGTTGGATGGGAGTTGTCTCACTCCCGAGGTCGGCGACAGCCCCATGGTCGCACTGCGCAATGTGAGCTACGTGAAAATTGAGCATCTTGAGATCGGCAGCTATAAGACCGCCGATCGCACCCGCGTGCCCGCAGGCATTCGCGTCTACGGCCACGGTTCCCACATCGAGATACTGGACAACAATGTCCACAATATTGAGCAGACCTATCCGGGTCGCGAAGGGCCCGGCCGCGGTGCCAATGGATTCGGCATTGCCGTGTACGGTACGGACGCGACAAGCCCGATCACGGATCTGATCGTAGACGGGAATGAAGTTCACAACCTGCAGACAGGGTCAAGCGAATCGCTGGTCTTGAACGGCAACGTAACAAATTTTCGAGTCACTCGAAATCGAGTGCACAACAATAACAACATCGGAATCGACATTATTGGATTCGAGCGCACCGCTCCAGATCCGAGTGTGGATCGCGCCCGTGATGGAATCGTCGCAGAAAATCATGTGTACGACATCACCTCGCGGGGCAATCCCGCGTATGGGAATGATGCCAACTCAGACGGAATCTACGTAGATGGCGGGACGCGGGTAGTAATCGAGCGCAACATCGTGAATAACGTGGATTTCGGAATTGAATTGGCCAGCGAACATTTCCATCGCGATACCAGCTACATCATCGCGCGCAACAATCTGATTTATTCCTGCCACACGGCCGGCATCTCCATTGGCGGTTACGACGAGAAACGCGGCAGCACACATGACACCGTCATTGTGAACAACACGCTATATAAAAACGACGCCTGGCATACAGGCACCGGTGAGATTCAGATGCAGTTCTATCTGCGCAATAACGTTTTCAAGAACAATATCGTTTACATCGGCGACTCGGATCGAGTGATGAGAAGCCGCTCTGGCCGCATGGACCCGAATACGCCGACCGTAACATTTGATCACAATCTGTATTACTCCCCTGCCGGCGCAAACGCGGTGAAGTGGTCGTTCGACGGCAAGGACTATTCGAGTTTTCAAGCGTATGTGAAGGCCACGGGCGAAGACCGCGATTCCAAATTTGCGGAACCGAAATTTGTCGATCCCGCCGCGCACAACTTCCATTTGAAAAAGGATTCCCCGGCCATCGGCGCCGGAGTCAACTTGGGTAAAGACATCGTAGGAAGCGAGGATCTGGACGGCAATCCAAGATGCACGAACGGCAAGATCGATCTAGGGTGTTACGAGATGCGTTAGAGGATTCGTCTCGCCGGGACCTGGAATACGGTCGACGCGTATTGGGGGCCGATGTTCTTATGAACCGCCAGCCGTGACGATTGTGAATACACGCCGACCGAAGCGACTCTCAACCGCTTCCGCGCCACCAGTTCAAACGCCACTAGGCCTTCGCTAATTCTGCATCGATTGCTTTGATCAACAGCGGATCATCCGGCGCGGTATTAGGAGCAAACCGAGCGACGACCTTGCCGCGACGATCGACCACGAATTTCTCGAAATTCCATAGAATTTCCGGCTCCGGATTCGGATCGATTCCATATTTCTTCAGGTTTTCCCCGAACGGCACATCGGAGGTGCTGATCGCCTTGGGTTGTGCCGCGATCAGCTCTTTGTATAGCGGATGTTTTGCTTCACCCACCACCGTGATCTTTTCAAACATGGGAAAGTCGACGCCGTAGTTCGTGGTGCAAAAGCTCTGAATGTCGGTGTTAGAGCCCGGCTCCTGACTCTTGAAGTCGTTGGCGGGAAACCCGGCAACCACCAGGCCCCGATCGCGATAGGTTCGATACAGCTTCTCGAGACCTTCATATTGCGGGGTCAGACCGCACTTGGATGCGACGTTGACGACGAGAAGTACTTTGCCGGTATAGTCGCCGAGGGTAGCGGCTTCGCCGGTAATGCGGCGCACAGGGATTTCCTGGATAGGAGTATTCATAATGCCTCCAGTTTATAGCAGTCGCACCGTTGCAGGAGGCACCCAAGACGCTCTTTACGTGATTGCGAACATCATTTCCCGGGCGAAACTGTGGATTCCCCGGACGCTTGAATTATTTCGCGACTTGAGAGCCAGCGGTCGCAGATATTTCCGCTGGCGTTGCGCTGCGAAACAAATCATATCGTTTCAGCATGATGAACCACAGGACGACACCGCCGATAAAGAGCGCGAGAAAGAGCGGGAACACAGACCACTGGGTGTGAATGATGAATTTCTCCGGATGATAGTAGGGCCTCCGGTACGCATCTCGCAGGATGTCTCGCATGACGCACATCGTAAGGATCACGACGGCGATGATGCCTGGCACATAATAGGCGGCGATGCGGATATTCTCTTTCCGCACGGCGTAGGACATCAGAAATATCGCCACGCTCGCGCTGAATACTCCCACCAGCAGCAGCGCAGTCGCCACAAGATTCGCGCCCGTGAACAGCATGATCATTTCTCGTGGAAGGCTGACCAGGAACCAGACTCCCACGAGAAATTGTGCCATGGTGGCATACATAAAAGCCTTGCCACCAAGCTGCAACACCTGACGGGCATATTCGCGATCGCGTTTCCAATTCGCAAGTGCCATAAAGACGAGAAGAAGTCCGCCCACAGCCACGGCGGCGATAAAGAAGTGGAAGAAGCGAGGGACCAATGTCGGCTCGGATAAATTGAGATGCCAGCCGGAAGGATTGGCAAAGTACTTGGCGCCCCACCGTGACGGCGCCAGACTAAGGGTGAGGTTGTTGCTATACACAAAGCCAATGATGCAGACGAGAATCACGCTGAACAGCATGACGAAACCGGCTCTGCCAGAGCGCTTCCCGCTGTGAAATGAAACGTAATAGAACCCGTAATAGGCAACGGTCAGCAGCACCAGCACCAGAAACCACGGCCACGCCATGATGATGGACGAGGTATAGAAAAATTGCCCATATAGGACCTGCACAAATAAAAGCGGAGCGATCCCGAGTGTGATAGTGGCAGGCAGAAATATCGGCAGCTTTTTCGCGATGTCGAAGAAGACCCGATTACCATCGCCCTGCTTTCGCAAGCGCCACTTGGAGACCAGCGCGAGAACTGCGCCACCAAGCAGGAAATTCATGGCGAGTATGTGAAGGGAGAAGGTCACGATAAGGAGGAGCTTGAAGACCCAATAGGGTGCAGGCAACGGATTGGGGTCTAACACTGGAATCAGGTTGGGCTGCATCATGTTCAATTGCCTCCTTGCTTTGCCGTGCCGGTGGTCTCTGTACTGCGCTGCAAGTTCACCCACTGCACCAGCGCGGTACGCTCCTGGTCAGTGAGCTTCAGATCCGGCATCAAGGGAAACAGTCCCGGCAAATTCTTCAAGGCTTCGCGCTCTGCGTTGGGATCGTGCGGCAAACCGTTGATCAGCACATCACGCATGGCACCTTCGTGACACATGCCACAGTTCTGCTGGAAAACGAGCTTGCCATCTGTGACCGCCGGGCGATCGGGAGAGATCGGCTGAATCGAGCTCAGGAACGCCGCAAGCGCAGCCCGCTCCGCGTCGGTGCCTGCAAACGGTGGCATCACGCCGTTATGCATCAACTGAAGATCGCCAATCATGGCTTGAATTTTGTCTCGATCCCACTGTCGTAGCGCAATGTAGTGCTTTAGCCCCCGATAGGCGTCGACTGTATGGCAGCTTTGGCATTCCACGCGGAAGATCTCAGTTCCGATGGCAATTTGATTGCCGGGCATCAGCTCGCGGTTGTCGATCCATTTCGCGGACTTCAGAACGCCAGCCGCATTCAGCTCATCGACGCTGAATCCGCCGTCTCCGGGTATCTGCGTCACATACAGGGAATTCGCGTAGAGATAGTTACTGATGACGAACGGTTTGCGAATCGACTCGCGCACAAACTCAAACGACCCCATCGCGCCCAGCGCAACCAGGGCGACCAACAGGCTGAAGGTCAGATGCATCCGGGCTGGCCGGACCAGAGTGAAAAGAGTTAACACAAGCATTACTGCGAGCAGAACAACAGCAAATGTCGCGAAAAATGTACCGGTTGGCATGGGGCCGCGAGCACTCGCCCAGGTTTCGGAGGGAATCTGGTGGATATACCACCATCCAAATACCGGCAGAACAGCCAGAGACGGCACGATCCAGAGAGCACTCCAGCGAACGATGCGAGCCTTCAGCGCCGCGTCCTTCTGCACGCTGGCGGTGATCAGCGCGTACACTCCCGCAAGCGCCAGGGCGATGGCGAAGCGGAAGAACAGCGATGGGAAGTAGGTCGGATTGAAGAATCCACTCCAGAACTGGTGATTTTGAACCCAGGTTCCCGAGGTCAACATAAAGGTGATGATGCCGTTGATGATGACCATGCTGGCAAACGCAGCGATGAAATAGACCCATCCGTACCACTCGTGAAGCGCCGGCTCCAGCTTCTCCCAGCCATATAGGTAGAGCAGCGCGGCAGTGATTTCCACGAAGAAAAATACCCACTCGATCGCCCATCCCCAGACATAGGCGTGAATCAGGTTGCTGGTGGCCATGGGGCTGATCAAGCCGATGGTGAACCAGATGCCAACGCCGCTGACCACGCCGAACACGACCGTGACCAGCACGAAGAACTTGGTGTGTTTTTTCAGCCATTCAAGCAGCGCCGAGTCCTGATTGCGTCTGGCCTTGCGCTCGGTCAGCACCAGGAAAAGGCCACCTCCCACGGCGAAGTGGGAAAAGAATACGTGCAGAATCGCCAGCACTGCCATCAACAGTCCTGCACCAAAAGCGACGTTCCAAACCGGATAGTTCATGAGGCCTCTCCTGTCCCGGCGCTGGAACCAGACGGACACACTACGGCACGATTCCGCCGCGCATGGTCTCGAAGAGTTCCAAACTATCCATTGATCCTCCCTTCGAGAGGCATTGGCGGTGACAGGCATCACAACAGTTAGTGATCCAGCTTCACATTCCGTCCACCAACAACCTTCTGCGGATCAACGCGCCGGATGCTATAACCAAAACGTATGGTTCGACTGAAAAGACTGACTGCCGCGCTCCAGTCCGCCAGTTCTGACGTGGATGCGATGCTGGTGACTCATCCCGTGGATGCGCGATATTTGACCGGATTTACAGGGTCAAACGCAGCCATTGTTTTGCCTTTACCGCAACCCGGCAAGACGCAGCGACGTTCGCGGCTGAACAAACCTGTACTATTTACCGACGGTCGCTACATTCAACAAGCCAGGCAGGAAACCAAACATGCGGGCGTGGTGATCGCGCAGGGCCCAATCCTGCGGGAGGCCTGCGCTTCGATGGTGTCGGGAGGCGTTCGCAAGTGTGCGATTGACGCGGAACATACGACCGTCGCAACACTGGACGCGATGCGCCAGTGGATTCCGGCCAAACTGCGGCGAAGCTTCTTCCAACCCGTCCCTCCTTTGACGGCCGGGTTGCGCGAGTTGAAAGACGCCGAGGAAATTGCACGAATCCAGGCAGCGGCACAGTTGGGCTGCCGGCTTTTCGAAGATTTGCTGACACAGATTGAACCCGGGAAGCGCGAAGTCGAAATCGCGGCCCATCTTGAATATGGGGCACGCATGGCAGGTGCGGAAGGTATGTCGTTCGAAACCATTGTTGCCAGCGGTCCCCGTTCCGCCCTGCCCCATGGCCATGCGACGGAGCAGCGAATGCCCCGGCGTGGATTTGTTGTGCTCGATTTTGGTGTGTTGCTGCATGGATATTGTTCCGATATGACTCGCACCGTGCATCTGGGTCCGGCGACCGCTGCCGAGCGCGATGCGTACGAAGCCGTTCTGGAGGCACAGCTCTCCGCGATTGCCGCAGTCCGTTCGGGAGTTTCATGCGGAGAGGTGGACGAGGCGGCGCGAAGTGTTCTTCGGCGCGCGAAACTGGCCGATTTCTTTACCCATTCGACCGGTCATGGCGTGGGGATGGAGATTCACGAAGGTCCGCGCATCGCCGCCAAGCAGCAGCAAACGCTGAAACCCGGAATGGTGATTACAATTGAACCCGGCGTCTATTTACCTGGCCGTTTTGGCATCCGAATTGAAGATATGGTGCTGGTGACTCGAAGCGGGGCACAGATATTGACTCCGGCGACGAAAGCGTGGATTGAGTTGTAGAGTTTGCAAGGACCATAATTTTGCCTTGGGCGATTGCTATTTTGGAGTCCTGGACGCGACCATCGCTCGCCGAAACCACTATACTTGCAAGGACGCTACAGAATTGTAGGAGTGCCTGTTAAGGAGCACGTGAAACGTATGAATGCCGGACAGTTGCAATCGTTGAAAGACCTTATCGAATTTCTCAAACAGCAGGAAGTGGGGGAATTCGACCTGGAACAGGACGGTCTGAAAGTTCATCTTAGCTTTGCCGGCCACGGCCGCTCTGCGGCCAATGTGGATCTGAGCCAACTGACCCATCTGCTGCAGCAGGCGCCCGCAGCCCAGGCGCATGCGGTGGCGGCGCCGGTTCATCTTCCCAGCGTAGCCGCCGGGACGGCAGCAACCCACCACGCACCGGCCGTGAGCGATGAGGACGGTCTACATATCATCAAGTCCCCGATTGTCGGGACGTTTTACGAAGCCTCCGCGCCGGGTGCCGAACCTTATATTAAGGTGGGCGATCAGGTGGAATCCGGACAGGTCGTATGCATCGTGGAAGCGATGAAACTAATGAATGAAATTGAGTCGGATATAGCCGGAGAAGTGGTGAAACGCATGGTCGCGAGCGGACAGCCCGTGGAATACGGTCAGCCTCTTTTTGCTATTCGCCCGCGCTAAGCTGTGACCGGCGCGCGGGTCGTTGATTCGCAAACTCCCCCGAGTTCAACACCTTCACTGAGTTGAGGTTTATGTTCCGAAAAGTTCTTATCGCCAATCGCGGCGAAATCGCGCTGCGCATCATCAGTGCCTGCAAGGAAATGGGCATTCGTACAGTCGCGATTTATAGCGAGGCAGATCGAAATTCCCTACACGTACGCTTTGCTGACGAAGCCATCTGCATTGGCCCCCCGCGTTCCGCGGACAGCTACCTGAACGTTCCTGCCGTGATCAGCGCGGCAGAAATTGCCGATGTGGATGCCATCCATCCCGGTTATGGCTTGCTAAGCGAGAACGCGAATTTCGCCGAAGTCTGTCGTGCCTCCAATATCAAATTTATTGGACCACCGCCGGAAGTCACGCGCCTGATGGGTGAAAAAGAAAAGGCGCGGATGTCGATGAAGCGCGCCAAAGTTCCAATTCTTCCGGGCTCTGAAGGCGTAATCCAGAGCGAAGAAGAAGCCCTGGAGTGGGCCAGTCAGATCGGCTATCCGGTAATTTTGAAAGCCTCCGCGGGTGGTGGCGGCCGCGGCATGCGCGTGGTTCGCAGTTCCGAAGAGCTGCCGAACTTTTTTCGCGCGGCTCGAACAGAAGCACAGAATGCATTCGGCAACGGCGATCTTTACATGGAGAAATTCATCGAAAGACCACGCCACATTGAATTTCAGGTGCTCGCCGACGAGCACGGAAATGTAATGTCGTTGGGTGAGCGAGAATGCTCCATTCAGAGGCGCCATCAGAAGCTGATTGAAGAGTCGCCTTCACTGCAAGTCACGCCGAAAATGCGCGAAGAGATCGGTGCGACCCTAAAGCGCTGCCTGGAAACCATCGGCTACATGAACGCTGGCACGGTGGAATTTCTGATGGATGAAGATGGCAAGCTGTACTTCATCGAGATGAACACCCGCATTCAGGTCGAACATCCCGTCACCGAATTCGTTACAGGCGTGGACCTGGTGAAGGCGCAATTTCGCATCGCCTCAGGCGAAAAGCTGAGCGAGATTATTACTAGACCGATCGAGATGCGCGGGCATGCGATTGAATGCCGCATCAACGCGGAACACCCAGAAAAATTCACTCCATCGGCAGGAAAAATCACCGTCTTCAATCTGCCCGGTGGAAACGGTGTGCGCGTCGACACCGCACAATATGCAGAAGGTGTAGTCCCGCCGTATTACGATTCGCTGATCGCAAAGCTGGTCGTGCATGGTTCGGACCGGGCAGAAGCAGTGTCTCGCATGGAACGCGCGCTCGGCATGTTTGTTGTGGAAGGGATCCACACCACGATTCCATTGCATCAGCGCATCTTCGCGGATGAAGACTTCCGGGCCGGCGTATTCGATACCAAGTTCATGGAACGCTTCTTTGAGCGCGAGAAGTCACGCAAGGAATCTTCGCAGTAGCGGACATGCTGGCGCCCCTCTACCCCATCCTGGATATTGACCTGCTGACTGCACGCTCGCTGGATTTGGCATCTATTGCTACTGCCTGGCGCGCCGCCGGAGTCACGCTGATACAGTACCGTAACAAGCTAGGGAGCGCCCGTGACATGCTGCGCGATGCGGCCCGTCTCCGCGAAATATTTCCGGCGAATAGCTCCGCGCGACTGATCTTCAACGACCGCCCTGATTTGGCGTTGCTTGCCGGTTTTGATGGCGTCCATGTCGGTCAGGGGGATGTAGCGGCAGAAGACGCGCGCAAAATTGTCGGCTCGACTCGCTTGGTTGGCGTGTCCACCAACTCCACCGAACAAGTAATCGAAGCCGACAAGACAAGCTGCGATTACATTGCCTATGGTCCGATCTTTCCGACCGCATCCAAGATAAATCCTGATCCGACGGTCGGCCTCACGGGATTGAGGGCTGCGCGCACCCTGACAGCCAAGCCGTTGATCGCAATCGGTGGAATTACAAGGAAGAATTGCCGCAGCGTGCTCGACGCAGGGGCAAATTCCCTGGCTGTGATTTCAGATCTGTTGCCCGGCGATGACTCGAAGAACGATCCCTATGGGGCGGCGCGCCGAATTGCAGAGGAATTTCTCCTGCTGGTGCGATGAGGTTGCGACAGTTCGCCGGTCTTCGCGCTAGCCGTGACGTCCATGGAAACTAGGGACAATTTTTCTTGTGGCGCGAACGATGTTTTATCAACATGGGCCGAACAACTGGCAATACATTCTGCGCAACCTGGGCATTTCCTTTGGCGGTAGCGTGCACCTGATCATCCTGTAGCATTCCTGGTACGTCTGTCAGATCGTGATACAGGTCGCTATCGAGCGGAACGTCATACTGCTTCGCCAGCGACAGAAACATCGCGTGAAACTCCTGAATGTATGTCGCGCCGTAATCTTTGGAGAGCGTTAGCTCCCCCAGGATGACTTTGCTGCCGCTTCGCTGCAATGAAGACACGATCGCGTTAAGGTTGGCGGTCGTCTGCGCAATCGATACGCCGCGCAGCATGTCGTTCGCCCCTAAGATCACGACCACCAATGCAGGCTTCTTTTTTTCAATCGCAGCGAGTTGCTTCAAGCCGTCGCCACTGGTAGCGCCGTTACGGCCAAAATTCAGCACGTTGTAGTGATAGCCGGAATTGTTGAGATACTCTTCGAGATAATCCGGGTAGCTCTTTCCCGCAGGAGCGCCATAGCCGGCCGTAAAGCTATCACCCAAAGCGACGACCACATTGGAGTCAGAATTGCCCGCAGCCGTAGCCGGGCAAGGACCGGAGTCAGAGCTATTCAACGGCTGCATGCCAGGCTGCAAAGCCCCGGCTGCGAATCCAAATGTCGCTGCGACAACCACCATGAAAATAACGGACGGAATGACCCGGCACCGTTTCGTAATTTCGACAGAGGATTTCATTCCATTCCTCCCAAACAGCTTCTCGCGACTCTGCACCCACATCAATTCATTCCCAGGGCGCAACGGATAGCACCGCCTCGCGCACGATAGGGCAGAGAATTCTGGCGCAAGCAATTTTGCAATATCGTGGCGTTCGACTGCAATTCTAGCGCCCCTACCATCACGTTCGCGGCCGCCCTCGGGCAATTCATGCAGAGGATGCGACTGGTTCCACTCGAAGGACTTTGCAGAAGCTGATCACGATTCCTGACTGTTGTCCATCATCTTTTCGCGAAGTACTATGGTTAAGCCATGAAGAGTTCTATGGGGGAAATTTGGCTCGGGCTCGTCATGACCTCTGTCCTTATTGGATTCCTGCTGTTCATTGCTGCCGGGACTCTCGACTATTTGCGGGCGTGGATCTATCTCGGGGTCAACGCCGCATCGAGCTTGTGTCTCACGCTTGCCATAATCAAAGACCCGATACTTCTTGAAAACAGGACGAAGTACGGGCCGGCGGCAGAGAAGCGAACGATTCAAAAGATCATCGTGTTATGCGTGCAGTTCTCGGCCATCGCGGCTTTCCTTGTTCCCGCGCTTGACCGCAGATTCGGCTGGTCGCACGTGCCTTTTGGGCTTTCCATAGCGGGCGACGTTTTAATACTGGTCAGCATGTGGATGGTATTCCGCGTGTTCAAAGCGAATTCGTTCGGCTCTGCCACCGTCGAGATCGCCAAAGATCAAAAAGTAATTTCTACGGGTCCGTACGCCATCGTGCGGAATCCGATGTATGCGAGCGCGGCAGTCTACTTCATCGGAATACCTTTGGCGCTCGGTTCCTATTGGGGGCTTATCCCCTCCATTCTTTCAATTCTCGGTCTTGTCTGGCGGCTCTTCGACGAAGAAAAGTTCCTCTCCAAAAATCTGCCCGGCTATACGGAGTATTGCGCCAAAGTACGTTTGCATCTGATACCGGGACTTCTTTGATGACAAGAAATGGCCTCATATATAGTTCCGCAGCTCCGGGCGGATTCCTGAGCCCGGCTTCGGCAGCGGGCGCGATCCGTTGCGTTATCCCGGATCAGGATTGATGAGATCAGTTCTAGGAAGTCGCTGCTTACGATACTATCGAGCTACGCAAATATTGCTGGCAAAACCGACGTCCATTCGGACTTTATAGAGAAGACCGGGAGAAACCTCTCAACATGGCTAAACTCGGGGCGATCAAGCCCATGTCCACGCTTCTGCAGGAGGCGCATCAAGAAGGCGAACACGAGCTGAAGCGGGCGCTCGGTCCTATTAACCTCATCACTCTTGGAATTGGCGCGATTATCGGGACCGGCATTTTTGTGCTCGTCGGACCGGCGGCCGCCATATTCGCTGGCCCCGCGGTCGCGCTCAGTTTCGTCGTCGCTGGCATCACCTGCGCATTTGCAGCTCTGTGCTATTCGGAGTTCGCGTCCCTGATACCGATCGCCGGTTCGGCATACACCTACGGCTATGCCACCCTGGGCGAGTTCATTGCGTGGATCATCGGCTGGGACCTCGTCCTGGAGTATGCCTTCGGCGCTTCGACCGTCGCCTCCGGTTGGAGTGGATACTTTGTCAGCCTGCTCGACGATCTTCACGTTCACATCCCGCCTCAGATCATAGCCACGCCCGGCACCGTGCTCTATCACTACGCAGGCCACTGGGTGCCGTTCATGTCGCTGCCAGACAGCGTCAGTATTCACGCGTCATCACTTCCTCACGTCACTGCGATCGCGAATCTGGTGGCGTTTGCCGCCATTGCGGTCGTCACCACTGTGCTCGTCATTGGCATTCAAGAGTCCGCCAACTTAAACTCGGCAATCGTCTTCATCAAACTTGCCGTCGTTGCGATATTCATCGTTGTAGGCGCGATTTTTCTCATGAACCATCCCCAGATTGCGCATGCCCATTGGCATCCGTTTATCCCGCCTGCACAACCCAATGGCCACTATGGCATCCACGGAATCATGGCTGGCGCCGCTTCGGTGTTCTTCGCTTACATCGGTTTCGACGCAGTTTCTACGGCCGCGCAAGAGGCGAAAAACCCCAGCCGGGATATGCCCATCGGCATCATCGGCTCGCTGGTGATTTGCACCATCCTCTACATCATCGTCGCCCTGATTCTGACCGGCCTGGTCAGCTACAAGATGCTCAACGTTGGCTCCCCGATTGCCACCGGGATCGACGTCACAGGACATCGCTGGGGCACTTTGCTGGTCAAATTCGGTGCGGTGTGCGGACTCGGCACCACCATGCTTGTCATGCTGTTCGGGCAATCCCGCGTCTTCTTTTCCATGTCGCGCGACGGCCTGCTGTGGAAGTGGGCCAGCGCCGTCCATCCGAAGTTCCGCACACCCTGGCGCTCCAACATCGTCGTTGGGATTGTCGCCGCTTGCCTGCCCGCTCTGCTTCCGGTCGATCGCCTTAGCGAACTGACGAACATGGGCACATTGCTCGCCTTCGCCATCGTCTGTGCCGGAGTTTGGATTCTGCGCCGCCGCATGCCGGATCTGCCGCGGCCATTCAAAACCCCCTGGGTTCCTGTGGTCCCCATTCTCGGTATTTTGACCTCGCTCTACCTGGTCTGGACGCTACCCGCGCTGACGAAAGAAGTGGTTTTTGCGTGGCTGATTATAGGATTGGTGATTTATTTCACCTACAGCGTGAAGCACAGCAAGGTGCAAAAAGCCTTGGGCACGGAACGAAAGTGAGTCGCGCGTCACGCCATTGGCCGGGCCACTTGGGCGGCGCGCTCGCTGGTATGTAGAATTCCTTGCATGACCGACACCGTCCTGGCGGTTCCCGCCGCCGACCATGATCGCCTGAGCTTTCAGCAAGGAATACGAACAGCATTGGCTGCCGTGCTGGCATACTGGATCACCAGCATGCTTCGTTTGCCTGGCGGGTACTGGGCCGCAATCAGCGCCATCGTAGTGATGCAGTCAGAAGTCGGAGCCACAGTCATGGCTTCACGTGACCGTCTCGCCGGAACCGCCATGGGTGCGGTGGTGGGACTGCTGACCTCGTTAGTCTGGCACCATTCTCTCTTCGTGTTCGGTCTGGCAGTTCTGGTGGTGATGATGTTATGCACCGCGCTCAATTTCAAAAATGCCGGTCGCCTGGGTGGTGTAACTGTCGCCATCATTGTCCTGATTCCTTATCCAGGTGCACTCTGGCACATCGCACTGCAGCGCTTTCTTGAAGTCTCTTTTGGAATTGTGATATCGCTCGGCGTTGCGGTCGCTTGGACCCATGTGACCAACTGGATGCGCCGCGAATAGGCGTAGAAGACTCAACGGGTGTCCATCGCCTCATCTTGCTCCGGTTGCGGATGGCGGTCGGACAGCTCCGTGTGCAACCCGCATGCCGCCGGGGGATTTGTCATTTGTTTCATGAAATTGCGATAGCCGAGGGTTCCCGGACGCAGGGTGGCCCAATATGAATCGCTCCACAACAGCGGCCGGTGCAGGTCGATGAGTTGGTTCTTCAGTATCGCGACTCCGCAAACAAGATTGTTTTTTGGCTGAAGAATGGTTCGCGCGGGATCATCCGGCGGCAGCCCTCTGTCCGCTTCTTCGTCGAAGGGACAGCCGTATCGTTGACGATCCGCATACGTCAATTGCAACAGTCCCTCTGTATGCACCTTTGTGACGGGCACGTGTTCCTCGTGCGCCAGCTTCGGCTCCGTATGGCGAGCAGTCGCATCCGGATTCAGGCCGGCCTCCGCGCCTGCGAGCGCCTGGAAAAAATAGGCCCAGAACGTGCGCTTTTGCACTTTGGTCATGACATAGAATCGCGGGCAAAATTGGCGCACATCGCGCGGAACCCGGTTCGATAGCAACACCGGCGGCAATGCTTGCGCCACAATGTGATTCCAGGCTGGATTCCACGTGCTTTCGCCCAGCTCGGCTGCCTTCTTATCGATAGGAGTCGGCGGTACGCGCTTGATAGGTTTCGGTGGGTCTGCGGCTGGTTTAGCAGGAGGGGTTTGCTGCTCCCGTGTGCCGCAACCAAAGAATGCCATTCCGAGACAAGTGACGACTGCGCATCGTTTCAAGGATGACAAAGACACTCGCGCCACAACCTTCCCCGTCACATACAGGACAGCATTTGGTGGCTGTCCCGTACATTTGGACGCGAACGGGGAGAACGCTGTTGCCATCCGCTCTGGCGATTTCAGGCGGTCGCTTAAGGGGCGCTGGTGTCCAGGTTGCCTCGTAATACAACGATCGAAGCCGGCGGTATCTCGTACTCGGTGGACTTATCGCCGTGCATGGTCGATTCCAGAATCGGTCCGTCTGGATCTGCGAAGCCATCGGTATACAACAGGGGAATCTTATCCAGGGTCGCCGGAATATGCGATGTATCCGCGTGTCGAAACGCCGGATGCCACTTATATTGCTCGCGTCCAAAAGTAGAAATGTGGACATCTCCAGAGAAATAACTGGCAGTTTTATCTTGCGAATTATCGAAGGCAATCTGGACCTTATGCGCCTGCTCCTGATCACGATTCACTAACATGACCGACCATTGGTGGTCCGGCCGCAAGACTGAGTATGCCGTGACCATGGTGTGGTGTGCGCCGTCCGTGTAAGTTCCAGTCGCCGGATAGATCGTGTGTTCGCCGCCATCGTGTTGCAGCCACTCAAAATTGATCATGCGGCTGGCAAAGTACTGCGACAAAGGTTGCTGAATTTGATAGTCCGCGTTCACAGTAAACATTCCAAATGTTCCCGGCGAGTTGTTGCACCCGTTTTCCATTTGCAATGGTAGATAGTGGAAGTAGTAGAGACCTTTTCCTCCCGCATTCAAAAAAGATCCAACATAGTCCGCCAGCCAAACACTGGCGAAGATGTCCATGTAGGTTTCAGAAGCGGCGGAAGAAAGGTTGGACTCCGTAATTAACATGGGCACGTTCGCGGGTAAGCCATCGTTGCGCCATGTCTTCATAATGTTGGTGACTAACTGCGGCTCGTCATACAGATTGCTCCACGCCATTTCGCACGGGCCCAGCGGGTAATGCTCGAAGGAAAAGAACGCTAGATCCTGTAAGTGGCCGTGTTGCCGTAAGTAGTCCAGAAATCGTCCGAGCCACGAAGCCTTCCCATCCGCGTTGGGCCAGTACAGAATGTCGCGATTCACACCTTCAAAGGAAGGGCCCCCGAGTTTTATGTTGGGATCGACGCGATGAATCGCAGTCGCAAACTGAATGTACAAAGCCGCGACGTCTTCCGGCGCAATGTACTGGCCATCTGCTTCCTCCCCCATTTCTACATAGGAGATCGGATAATGCCGTGCCTCCAGATACTTGATTTCCGCAGCCGCATTGTCTGGATTGTCATAGATCAGCGCGATGGGAATGATCGCCGGCAAACCTTGAGTGACGCCGCTGGTGAAGAATAAATCGAACCCCATCTGGGCCTCGTTGGTTGTCAAAAGATCTCTTGCCGTGTGCCACGAATCGACGGATGAAGCCTCGGTGACCGTCTGTTCCTGATCTGCCGTGTGGCGAACCACGTCATGAAACGTTCCGTCCGCGCTGGTGGTTCCCGCATACAGCTCGTCGATCGCATATCCAACGCAATTACGCGGGTCGGAGGAACCATGCGTATCGCAGGTGTTGGACGAATGCGTCATCACGATCCGCAGAAATCTTGCGGGAATCAGTTGGTCCGAAAGATGTACCGTTTCAACTCCGCCTTTTCCGGAGGTAATTACGCCGTGAGGAAATGTTTGCCAGACTCCGTTGGTCGGGAAGTCGAGTGGACTGTCATAGGGAATAGTTCCAGTCCAATACTGCACCGTGTATTGGATTGCGTAAGGATTCGTCCAGGCAATCTTGATGCTGTCGATCATTTGCACGCTGCTAAGATCCATCATCACCCACTGCGGATGCAGTGCATCGTCTTCACCGGTGTATCGACTGGTGAGATAGGGATTACTTTTCCAGTAAGTCGAAGTATCGCCATCCGTCAATCGCGAATAGCCGGTGACTGAACCTCCGTCGCGGGTAATTCCGCGATGCGGTAACGCATATCCGAACGAATGTCGAATAAAACCGGTCGGCTCCGGCGAGCCGGTGAAATAACCCTGTTGATCTTTCGCATCGCTCCATGTTCCGACAGGATTCCAGTGCCAGGCCTCGATGGCTAGCTCAGTATTCTGTCGATAGGTCACGGGCTGCCAGCCAGCCTTGAACACTTGGTCGAAAATGGTCTTGTTCATCAACTTATCGATGGCCACCGTCTGAATGCGATCGATTCCGGCGCCCAGCGTTTGCTTTGGAATAAAGTGATTGGTGGCGTGGGAGGGTGTTATATCCACCTTCACGACCTGCGCAGTCAACGGCAGCGCAGACAGGCAGCAACCAACGAGCAGCAAGGATGCGCATTTCAACGTAGTCACGATATTTCCTCCTCAGCCACGGCACAAGTCTGTGACTGATGTCGGCGTTCTGATTATTCTGCACCTGTGCCGGCGGTAGGGGTGAGCTTCGCGCCCACCGTGAGCGTATTTGTATTCCAGCCGCTGACGATCACAGAGGCTTGATTGGCAGAGGTATCTTTGGGAAGCTCGGCCGTCAAGTCGCGATGCTCACCCGGCATCAATTCCACAAAATCGTCACTCCAGAGCAGAGGAAGAATCGGCTTTCCATTCGCGGTGAAACCTCGCACTTCCACCTGAAATGCCAGCGCATGTGATGGATTTTCAATCTGGACATGGAGGGTGTGGTTGGCAGTTGTGAGAGTTGCGCGGATTTCACTCTTGGGCAGCGAGCGCAGCGCCTGCATGTTGGGGTAGCTGAACGCAGGAGTATAAGTGTATTCCGTCTTCGCCCAGTCGAACACGGTGAGTTTCGAAGGTATCCAATAAAAATTTCTGCTTACGAGCTTGCCCGCTGCATTCTTCATTTCCAGGCGGACAAAATGCGTGGATTGCTCAGGCTGAAAAATACTGGCTGGAATATCCAGCACACGTTGGGAGCCGTCTGCGGCAAGGTTTACTGTCTTTGTTTGATGGAACACCGGCTTCAGGTCGAGATCGTAGACGTCCACCTGAACCTGCAGCGACGGCGTCGCGACCGGCAGACTGCTGACCGCGTAAATGCTGTGATCGTCATATGAATACTGCACGTGCAGCGGCTCGCAGGCTTTCTTAGTACCGAAATACCCTCCCCCGGTTTGCAGATAGTAATCGTATAAGTGCCAGATGACCGAAGGCCACGCGTTGTTCAACATCCATTGAATCACTCCGGTGGATGTGTACTTATTTCGGGTGTACGCCTCAAACATGGCTCGCTCACCGTCGTAGGTCATGGTCTGCGCCAGCTTGGAATATGCGTCCATCGAATCGGGCCAGCCATAGGTCGCGCGCATGGCCGTATTGAACACGTCGACATTCATAAAGTCGCCGCCGCCTGCGTGATAGTCCCAAACTTTTCCAATGGGCCAACGATCCTCTGGAGGCAGAAACTTCACCAGGCTGTCTGGCTGCGGAATAGCGGGTCCCGGACTGGTTTCTGTATTGAAGGCGAAAGCCCCGCCATGCTGGGTGTCGACATACCAATATGAGGGAGAAACATAGTTGTATGGGCCTGACATCTTAACGCCGCTCGGTCCGGTGACCGTGCTCGGTGCTCCGGAGGCGGAGGAGAGAGTCGGATTCGGCCATCCCGTTTCCTTTTCGACATTCAAATACGCTTGCTCCACGTCGGCCGTCGGATGGTGATCGCTGCCATTCAACCACACCAGCAGCGAAGCATGATGTCGCAGGCGCAGCATCTGCGATCGTAGAGACGCATTCGCTACCTGGTGATTTTCCGGCGTCCAATTCTTCCAATTTTCCCATTGGTCGCAGCAGCACCAGCCGGCCATCACCAGGATGCCGTTCTCGTCGGTCAGCCGATAGAATTCGTCGCCTTCCAGTTTGGCTTCCTGACGAATCGTATTCAGGCGCATGTCCTTGACCATTCGAATTTGCTCTGGAAGATTTTCGTGATCCTCGCGCATCAGCATGTCCTGCGACCATCCGCCGCCGCGAATCAGAATTGGCTTGCCATTGACGCGGAATAGTCGCCCTCCCTTCGCGGTTAACTCCGAAGTCATTTCGCGAATGCCAACGCGAGCCGAAGCGGTATCGGATGTCTGGCCGCCGACTTCAAACCGGACGCTCAAAGTTTCCAGCGGGTGTGCACCCATTTCCGCAGGCCACCAGATAGCTGGATGTTTGAGCTTCAGTTGCGGAAATTGCTCGGGCGAAAAGCTGACACTTTTGGATTCGCCAGCGGCTAGCTCAGTTGGCTGATGAAAGCGCTTGCCGACAAAGGTACCGACCAACGTTCCCTTTACCGGATGGTCCGTCGCATTTTGCAGTTCGGCGGTCACGGTTACGTCGGCGACCTTCAGGCTTGCATCTTCAAAATGAGTGGCAATGAATGGATATCGAACCGCAACCGGACCGGTCGTTGCCAGATTCACAGGTCCCCACAAGCCCATATCTTTGTCTGGCGGAGAGGGATTCCAGTCGACCCAGTTGATGCCGAGGTCTTGCGGCCCAGGAGCAAACGTTTCGACGGCAATGGTCGCAGGCTTGCCGGGAGTGACCGCCTTGGTGATGTCGAGGTTGTAGACGCGATAGGCTCCGGCAATCTGTTGATCGTTGGCCACCAGTTGCCCGTTCACCCAAATATTGGCGCGATAGTTAATGCCGCCAAAATGGAGCCAGGTTGTTTTGCCGCGCGAAGCAGCCGGGATGCGAACTTGGGTCCGATACCACCAGGCGCAGCGATAAGGGCTATCCTCCGGCATCGGCAGACGGGAGAAAGTCGCGCCCATTTTGTAATCGCTGCCGGGAATCTTGCGCAGGTTCATCCCGTAGTACGGATCAGGATAGATTCCAGCTGCCACCTGAGCTGCAAGAACAGTGGTTGGAACCGTGGCCTTGATCCAGCCTTGCGGTTGGTACTCTGCGGAAGATAGTGTGGCTCCGTCGGCCTGGATCTTGCAACCCGACTGAATCTCCCAGCCCTCGCGAAGCGGAACGGTATTGGTCTCTCGGGCTTTGGGTGCGCTCTGTGCGAAACCAGGCAAAGCGGCCGCAAGGCCCAGAACCGCGATGAGAAAAACGGATTGCGCTTCCAGACGAAATTTCATTGCAACAAGTCCTCCGGATAAATCTTATGACGTGTGGGGCGGCTGATCGCTGGGTACGGCATTCGCGGCCTACCAGTATAGAATCGTTTGAATATGAGTCTTTTTAAGCATTTATGATGACGCTGTCAAGGGCACTAAGCTTTTTCACGTTTTTTGGGCAAATTTTTGCCTGGGTGGCCAATCGCTGCGGTCGACTCGCGCTGCACGACTTCCGGCGGCAACAGGTCCACCCTGCCCTTGCCTTGCGCAATTTCTCCGCCCTGCTGAATCTCATTCAGAATTCGTTCGACAGCGATCGATCCCATTTTCTCCATTGGCTGCCGCACCGTAGAAAGGCTCGGGTTGTAGAGCGCTGCATACGGAACATCGTCAAAGCCCAATACCGAGCAGTCTTCCGGAACGCGCCGGCCGAAAGTGCGTAAAGCCCGAACTGCGCCAAAGGCGGTCAGATCGTCAAACGCCAGCAGCGCAGTAAAATCTGGATCATGTTCCAGCATCCCCCGCGTTAATGTCCGGCCCTCGTCAAAACTCGAGTTGGACTCCGACGATCCCGTCAGCTCCACAATCCACTTCTTCGGCATCTTCAGGCCAACCTCGGCGGCAAACCGAAGCACTCCATCCCAACGGCGACTACTATCCCACAACGGGCGAGGACCACGAATAAAGGCGATCTTTCTATGTCCTAAAGAATACAGATGCTGCAACGCCAGATAACCACCCTGCTCATTGTTCACCAGAACAGAACCGAGCGGCCCGCTGCGCATCTCCGAGCCAACCAAAACCGTCGGCACTCGATGCCTCTCCAGCTCCGAGAGCGTCTCAATGTCGATGAACAGCCAGTTCGCCACGACAATCAAGCCTTCAACCCGATATTCCAACAGCATGGCCAGATAGCGCTCGAACTGTTCGCGTTGATTATGAGCATCAACGATGAAGGGCAGAAACTCCGTGGGATGAAGATGTTTTTCGATGCCCTGCAGAATCAGGGTGCAGAAGGGATCGGAGATATCAAAGATCATTACCCCGATGGTGTGACTGCGGCGTTTGCGCAGTGATCGCCCGAACGCATCCGGTCGATAGTCCAGACGTTTGGCGACCGCGCGAATGTGTTCCTTGGTCTTCGCTGCCACATATTTTGAAATGGGGGCTTCATTCAGAACGATTGAGATCGTTGAGGGAGAAAATCCACTTTCGCGTGCAACATCCGCCAGAGTGGTTCGCGAAAAGCTATTCTTACTATCTTTTGGTATCGCCATACTCCACGTGCATCACCAAGGAATATCTTTATATGCGCCGGTTCGAACTTCGATTATCTGCGATTCAATGTGGCGTCAGGCATCCATCGACGCCCCGAGTAGCGATCCAACAATCTCACTTTTTGTGATTCGACAACTTCCGATACTCTACCCCTGAAATCGGTGTCTATAAAATACATCATCTTTCAAACGATTCAATAAGAAAGATTCGAGCCCTTCCTGAAGCAAGAACTGCGCGGGTTCGGACGTCGCATCCAGATTCGACTTAGGCAAGCAGCCGGCAACAGGATCGGGAAAGTCCCCCGTGAAAGATAGCTGGCCGCAGTCAAGCCTATATGCAACCACGCTAGTATAGAGGCAGTTTTGCTGGTCGGATTCAATCCCGATCTCAGTCGAAAGGACGTCTGCCATGCCATGGTACTTTTACCTGTTCCAGTTTGTCAGTGGGTTGTTTCTTGCCAATGGAGTTCCGCATTTTGTTCAAGGAGTCAGCGGCCACCGGTTTCAGTCTCCCTTCGCAACTCCGCCAGGAGTGGGTGAATCCTCGCCGTTGCTCAACGCGCTTTGGGGATATGCCAATCTCGCGGTCGGGGCGGCGCTTCTTTGGTTCTTCCATCCTCGTGGAGATGGCGCTTTCCTCGGCTGGATTCTGTTCAGTCTGGGCATCCTGCTCATGGCTGTCATGTTGTCGACTCATTTCGGCAAAGTGCGGTCGCGATCGTCGTAGCTGAAAAAACGAGAGAACTCGAATTTTCGGCACGAGTTCAGGGATCGCCATACAAGCCGAACGACATTCGCAGAATCACCCGAGAGAATTGGGCTCGATCGAGGGACAGGCCCTCCAGCGTCAGCTCAGGACACATCCTTCCTGACCACCATCTGCTCCAGATCGACCTCTACCCTATGCGAGCCGGGCGTATTCTGAACAGTACGTTTCGACCGCTGTGAAAGAATGCAGTTACAAGCGCGGTATCTATTCTCTCTTTCAAGGTCAACCATGCTGGATATTCGAATTAAGATCGTCTGCCTGCTTCTTCTCCTCAGCTTGTCGATTCGCCCGTCGCACGCGCAAGGCACCGTGCCGACCTTCACACGAGCTATCGGCGGTACTTCGTACACATTTGCCGGCCGCGACCCTGCGAACAGCGGAACGACTACGATTCCGACAGTATTGGTTCCGATCACTCTCACATTCGAAGCCCAGAAGCCCGCGCAGATGAATGCGACCGCGGATGTGCCACGCATTTTGAAATCTCCCATCTTCACTCGATTCGCGTTTGCCCCGGGCAACAAGACGCAATATGCAGACGGGCTGCTGCACGCTACATTTCCGTCGAACGCGACCGGACATACGTACCTGGGCAAGCCGGAAATCAAGCCGCTCACCATCACCATTCCGCCCGGCTACGGTTACGTTCTGCGATCGAAAAAAACTGGCACCACGTTTGCCGTGGTTGATGTTGTGTTCCTCGAGAAGCAGATCTTTCAGCAAATTCCACGGCAGGATGGAAAGCTCGTCATCGCGGTAACGCATAACACCACGTACTACACCGATAGCGATGCGACTGTGTGTTGCTCCTGGGGAATGCACGGCGTCGATGCAGCCACAGGAAATTCATTTGTGCTTGGGTCCTATCTCCATGCCGCACCAGAAATTGTCGAAGATCGTGATATTCAGCCGCTCACTCAGCAGCTAGCGGAGTTTATCAACGACCCATTACATGACCCGCAGGCCTATTTCCGCACCCCCACCGCTACTGGAAATTTCTTTCCTGCATGGCTGCGTCCGGGAGAAGATCACGACTGCGCAGGCGCGGGCATCGGCTCCAACTATTTTCTTCTGGAACCAACCAACACAAATCTCACGAACAATTTTCCTGTCTCGACGCCTTTTGCAGCCCACACCGCAGGCTTCACCTATCATCTTGCCAATGTAGCAACCTTGCACTGGTACACGGCAAGCGCCGCCGATGATGAAGATACGTTCAGCTTCCCCGACTCTCACGCACTCGCTGAACCCGCGCGCCCATGCCCCAATCGCCGACTTCGCACCGCAACGAACACGGAACCCACGGTTGCCCCGATTCCATCGACTGAATCGACGAACGGCCATGCATTAATCGGATATTGGACCGGCTCCAGATTCGGCGGAGGCGCAGCATTTCCTCTGCGTGATGTTTCGCCGCAGTGGGATATCGTGATCGTTGCCTTCGCCCCACCCGACCCAAACGCGCCTGAAGGAACGCTCTCGTTTCGCCCGCCCGTCGGCATCACCCCCGAGCAATTAAAAAGCGACATCGCCTATCTGAAAAGTCGGGGTAAGAAGGTAATGCTCTCATTGGGTGGCGGAGGAAAATATTTCAAGCTCGACGACCCAAAGGACATTCCGAATTTTGTCTCTTCCGTAACCGGCATCGTTTCCGAATACGGCTTTGACGGAGTCGACATTGATTTCGAATCACCCTCATTGGTACTAGCGCCGGGAGACACGGATTTTAGACATCCCACCACTCCCTCGGTCGTGAATCTGATTGCGGGCCTGCGCCAGTTGCACGACCACTTCGGGCCCACCTTCATGATCAGCCTGGTGCCGGAAGGAACACAGATTCCGGGCGGCTATCCCAGTTATGGCGGGCAGTTTGGATCGTATATCCCGCTCATCGCGGGGCTGCGAGACATTCTCTCTTTCGTTGACGTGCAGGATTACAACACGCCCCCACTGCAAGGCCTCGACGGAGAAATCTATCAGTCACACTCCATCGACTATCACGCCGCCATGACCGAACTGCTGCTTCGCGGCTTCAATGTAGGCGGCAACCCGAAGGAGTTTTTTCCAGGACTGGCGGCGAACAAAGTTGCGGTTGGATTTCTCACCGGCTACACCACGCCGCAGGTTGTAAGCCAGGCCATGAGCTACATCATCACCGGCAAAGTTCCGGCGGGTGCCACCTACAAACTGCACCAACGCGGCGGTTATCCGGACATGATTGGAGCGATGTTCTGGACAATCGATGCAGACCGGCGCGAGAACTATAGATATTCAAACCTGATTGGCCCGCAACTGCACGAATATCCAAAAACAAAGTAGCCGCCGCGTCGCAACGGATATCGAACTTGGAGTCTCGTCGCCCGTGAGTGGCGAATTGCGGAACAGCTCTGCTTCGTGGATCCGCTTTCTTACTTTCCTCGCCAGAAAAGCAAAGGGAGCCGTAAATACGGCTCCCTTTGCATTGACCAGAGACCAATCAATCGATACTAGTTTGCAGTTTCTGCTGACAGCAACCTAGGAACAGCCGCTTGTGCTGCCGCATTCCACGCATTTGTAACAGCTACCGTTACGAACCATGATGGCGCCACAGGTGTGGCACGTCGGTGCATCCCCCATATCGACAAATCCGCGCATGGCGTCGGCAGCATGAACCAGACCGCGGTCTTCCATGTGCAGACTGGTTTGGTTCTGACCGTGACTGGCATGCATCTCCGGCAGAATTCCACCTTGCGGTGCGGTGGTTGCCCCCATTCCACGGGCAGGCTGATGCTGCTCTGGCGCATAGGCCTTTTCAACTTCCGCAGCAGCCGCCTGCGCAGCCAGACCGGCGAACAGCGGTAACTGCGTTCCAGAAAGGAAGCGCAACTGCAGCCAGCGGAAAATGTAATCCATGATGGACTTGGCAAATCCGATTTCCTCATTGCCCGTCCAGCCGGACGGTTCAAAGCGCAGATGCGAAAACTTCTCGCAGAGCACCTTAAGCGGTACGCCATGTTGCAGCGACAGCGAAATCGCGGTGGCGAAAGCGTCCATCAATCCGCTAACAGTCGAGCCTTCCTTCGCCATCTTGATAAAGATTTCTCCGGGCTGACCGTTCGGATAGAGACCCACAGTAATGTAGCCTTCGTGTCCGGCGATGGAGAACTTGTGCGTCAACGACGGCCGTTCTTCCGGCAGACGATGGCGAACGGTGCGCGGCGGTGCGTTCGGATCCTGCTGGGTCAACACGACACCGGAAATATTCTGCATGGTTGCGCGCGCCAGCGTTTCCAGGCTCGACGCAGGCAGTTGAACCCTCTCTGTAGAATGGGCAGCGAGCTGCGCGACCAGCGGCTCGATAGCAGCATTGTCCATTGGCAGGGTCGCGATCGATTGCAGCAGTTTCTCCGCGACCGCATCCAGCGCGGAGTTTCCTCCACTCGCAACCGAGTCGGTGACGTTCAGCGGCTGCGTTCCCTTTGAGCCATCGCGATACACCGCGACAGCCTTCAGCCCTTGACGCCAGGACTCAATGTAGGCCTCCGCAATATCTTCCACGCTGGCATTGTTCGGCAGGTTCACGGTTTTTGAAATGGCGCCGGAAATAAACGGCTGAGTCGCGGCCATCATGCGGACGTGTCCCATATAGTGAATGCTGCGTGTGCCTTTCGATGCCTTGAAGCTGCAGTCAAAAACCGGCAGATGCTCGGGCTTCAATCCTGGCGCGCCTTCAATGGTTCCGGTCGCATCAATGTAGCTGACAATGGCATCGACATCTTCGTTGCTGTAGCCCAACTTGAACAGAGCGGCAGGAACCGTGTTGTTCACAATTTTGATCATGCCGCCGCCAACCAGTTTCTTGTACTTGACCAGCGCCAGATCCGGCTCAACTCCAGTCGTATCGCAGTCCATCATGAAGCCGATCGTTCCAGTGGGAGCCAGAACGGTGACCTGCGAATTGCGATAGCCGAATTTTTCGCCATGAGCCAGCGCCTTGTCCCAGCAATCACGGCTGGCCTCGATCAACTCATCCAGTTGCGGAACGCTGAAGGGCTCTGAACTCTTGTGGGAGCGGCCAATCTTGTTCACTTCCGCGCGATGCATGCGGATCACGTCCAGAAACGGCTCGCGATTCACATAGAAGCCGGGGCAAGCACCTCCCTGGCGTTCGATCGACTGGGTCAACGGAGTGGCTGCGGGAAGATTCGCGCACTGTTCCGCAACACGCGAGGACTGCAGATATGCCTGACCGCACATGATCGCGGTGAGGCAAGCAGCGAAATCGCGGCCCGCATCGGAATCATACGGCAAACCGAAAGCCATCAGCAGCGCGCCCAGGTTGGCATAACCCAGCCCGAGCGGACGATAGTCGTGGGAATTGCGTCCAATCGCTTCCGTCGGATATCCAGAGTTATCCACCAGGATGTCCATGGCCGTGATGAGGATGTCGACGGCATGACGATAAGCCGTCACATCAAATGTGCCTGCAGGAGTTACAAATTTCATCAAATTGAAACTGGCAAGGTTACATGCCGAATCATCCAGGAACATGTACTCCGAGCAAGGGTTGGACGCGTTGATGCGCGCGGTATTTTTCGACGTATGCCACTTGTTGATGGTGGTGTCGTATTGCATGCCAGGGTCACCGCAGTGCCAGGTGTTCTCGGCGATCTTGTGCATCAGGTCGCGAGCCTTATATTGCTTGAACGGAGCACCGTCCTTGACGGAGCGGGTAGAAAAGTCGTCATCATTAATGACAGAGCGCATAAATTCATCATTCACGCGCACGGAATTATTGGCGTTCTGAAAGAAGATCGACGTGAAGGCCTCCGAGTCCGGACCCGATCCGTCATACCCGGCGCGCATCAGTGTCCACGCTTTGGCTTCTTCTTTTGACTTGCACTCGATGAAATCGACAATATCCGGGTGATCGATATTCAGGATGACCATCTTGGCCGCCCGGCGAGTTTTGCCGCCCGACTTGATCACGCCGGCAAAGGCGTCAAATCCACGCATAAAGCTTAACGGACCGCTGGCCACGCCGCCGCCAGACAAGTTTTCCGTTGATCCGCGAATGGTGGACAAGTTGGTGCCCGTGCCCGAACCCCACTTGAACAACATGCCTTCCGTTTTGGCCAGCGTCAGGATGGAGTCCAGCGAATCCTTCACGGAATTGATGAAGCAGGCCGAACACTGCGGATTGCGATAGCCCGTGGCGGAAAATTCAACCGCGCAGGTATGCGGATTCCAGTGCCAATTCTGCGCCTGGGAATCCGGTTCCAGCCGATCGCAGCCCACGTTGAACCATACTGGCGAATTGAACGCGACCTTCTGATGCAACAGCATGTGCGCCAGCTCATCATGGAAAATGACAGCGTCTTCGGCAGTGCGAAAGTAGCCTCCGGCAATACCCCAATCGCGAATCGTCTCAGCCACGCGAGAAATCAGCTGACGAACGCCAGTTTCGCGCTGCGGGGTGCCGAGCTGGCCGTGCAAATACTTGCTGGCGACGATGTTGGTCGCGGTCATCGACCAATCTGCCGGAACCTCTACATCCTTCTGCTCGAAAATGCTGTTCCCTTTCGAGTCCACGATGGACGCGGTGCGGAATTCCCACTGAACTTCGTCGTAAGGCGAAACATCCGGACGGCTGAAAAAACGCTTACATTGCAGGCCAGTCCCAGTTCCAGCTGTACTGGATCCACTTCTGGAAATCGGGGCGGTTTCAACAGCCTTGTTGGCTGCAACGGGCGTTTGCGTCTTGGTTGTTTCGGCCATGTTGGCATCTCCTGGTTCTGAATTCTGTGCTGGTTTCGGCCTCTCCGGAATAGGATGCCGAACCCGCGTTTTTCTATCTCAAGCCTGCGTTTGGCTCCGCTGTTCAAGTGTTACGGGATAATTCTTGACTTTTACGGCGTGCATTCCGGAAAGACAAATTTCTGCATACTGAACCGATCCGCAATCCTGAATCGATCCATTTTGGGGTTCAGTGGATTCATGCGGCCGCAGATTCCACGAAAAGCCCGTAGAGGGAAAGTACCGCTGTCAGTAGCGTCTGTCAAGCCAATACCGCTACTAATTGTGTTACCTTTGCAATTCGTTGCAAGATCGACACTTGGAAGGTCATGACTTTCGGGCATGGCAGCACGATTCTGGTCAAGGTTCAAATCACCCTCAACAGGGATTTACCAGACGGTTCAGTGTAGGATTCCGAGTCGACCCGGGCAAGGCGCAGGTTTGGTGCAGATTTGGGAATTGGCTGTGGAAGCGTGGATAAATGGGGACGGAACTCAACCCCAAAGTAAAGAAGTTCTTGTTGCGTTCTAGTTATCTTGGTACATTGGTACATATGAAACCAGACAAGACAATCGTTGAATCTGTCGAAGTCGAGCGCGTTCAAACCGGAGTGCGCATCGAGAAGCGAATGCTTAAGGTCCTGAAGGCCCTCGCGGAGTTGAAGGACATGAGCCTCGGCGATCTTTTGGAAGGGATTGTGCTCCATGCCTTCGAAGGCAAAACCGCATTTTCCTCGCAAACGCTGCAAGAAGTTGAGCAATTCAAGTCGATTTATGGCATGACGCTCACGGCGTCCGACAGCCACAAACTCAAGGAGCGAAAGCGATGAAGCCTTTTCTCCTCCATGCATTTTTCTTGGGAGTAACGATGACGCTGCCACTTTTTTCCCAGGCAAAACCGCCGAAGAATTCCGCCACGATTCTCGCTCATGTCCGCAACAGCTTCGATCTGATAGTACGGCTGCCCTACAAACGTGCGGCCACCTTGTTCGGGCCGAACGGCGAACGCTCTTGGGCTGGAGACCATTGGGACCCCCGCTTTCTTTATCCTCAGCCGGGCCAAGATGTGCGCGGCGCCGTGTTCACCATTCAGCACGGAACGCACAAGATTGTGTGGGTAAATTCGGCTTTCGATCTAAAAGGTCGCCATTTTCAGTACGTCTACTTCGTCCAGGAAATCATGGTCGCCACGATCGACGTCCACTTCGAATCGTTGGATGCGAACAGCACCCGGGTGATCGTTACTTACGAACGAACCTCGCTGTCTCCTGAAGCCAATGCAGCCGTGGAGGCCATGGGAAAGAAGGACAGTGCCAGCGGACCTGAGTGGCAGAGATCGATTGCAGACTATCTGGCGCGCTCGAAGAATGACGATAGGTTGCGCACGAGAGCATCAAAGTGATAAATGACGTGTGACATTCAGGCGACCGATTTGGGTTTTCGGGTCAGTTGTGGAAGCGTTTGGCGATTTTCAGAATGCTCGATCAAGGTTTCCAAACGCCTCTGGCGCGTCTCCTCTTTCTTCGCTCTGATCACCCACCAGGTGGCTGTTTTTCTGTACCAGGGAGTTTGAGCCTGAAAGAATTTCCAGGCTTCTCGATTCTCCTTGAACTTCCGCACCAGGGCGTCGTCGAATTCCGCAATCGATCTGTTCTCGTAGACGTAGATACCGCTCTTGGCTTCGGAGCGGCGTGCAAAGGCCTCCAGGCCCGCGGGCTGTACCACGCCAGGAGCCGTCAATTCCTGTATGTGACGGACGTTGATCGAACTCCAGATGCTGCCGGGCTTCCGCGGTGTAAATCGAATCGTATAGGCAGTCGCATCGACGCTCTTCCGGACGCCGTCAATCCAGCCAAAACATAGCGCCACAGCAACTGACTCCGGCCAGGTCATGCTGGGTTTGCCCGAGCCTCTTTTGTAGAAACCAACCCAATGTTCCCGGGCTGTCCGATGGTGTTTCTGCAGCCACGCGCGAAACTCGGCAGGCGATGTGAAGTAGGTAGGATCCATTGGCTGTTGGCCTTGCCGCGGTGGGTATGCCGGCGCCCGCTAGCTGATCGATACAGATCGAACTGGGCGGGCGCGACACTAACTAATTGGCGCGGCCGACGGGCTTTTTCTGCCTGGGCTTGACGCTTTTTTCGGGCGCGACTTCCAATCCGTGAGAGCTCTGAAGCTCCATCCAGTGATCCAGCAAAGATCGCTTGAAGCGCCACCGATTGCCCAGCTTAAACGCCGGGATCAGGCTTTCCGAGGCGTACTTGTAGAGGCTGTCGGAGCTGATGCCCAGATAATCCGAAGCCTGGCGTATATCCATCACCTCGCGCGCCTCCCAGACCGGCGGGTTGGCCTGCGAAAGGGTGAGTGTGGTCCGGCGCTGGTTGACGCGGGGACCATTTCCCGACACTGGTGAAGAGCCGGAAGGTGAGATTTTCTTGCGAACTGAACCTGCCATGCGCTCTCCGAAATCCAATGGGTCGCCGGCTTCGAAGCCAGCGTGGGACTTTGGTTATAGGCCGTTTTCTTCTGGAATTCAACCCATTTCTTCGGGTCTTGGCCGATGAAATATCCCCCGCGCCAACCATGGCTTGCGAAAATACAACCGGATGGGGC
>JBARFA010000073.1:0-28519 GCA_049796755.1 Acidobacteriaceae bacterium | reverse complement strand
TTCCGCTATGCTGCGGAAACCGGGGTCTTGCCGCCGGCGCCGCCGCTGCGCTGGCTCGAGTAGAGTGGCTGTAACCGGTAGTTTTCCGCGCATTTGCCGCAGATCCTGCGGACGACATCTTACCTGTGAGGTGCATCATGAGTCCCAGCCGACGTAGTTTTCTGAAACAGGCAGGTTCCGCAGTCGCGCTTGGAGCTTTCGCGGGCGAAGCGTTTTCCGGCGCCATCCACGCTGATGTTTTGAACCCTCAAGCAGAAAACGATTCGTTATCGAAGGGTGGAAAGAAAATCGGCTACTGCATTGTTGGGTTGGGCCGCATTTCCATGAATCAATTTATGCCGGGCGTGAAGATCTCGAAGGATTCGAAAATTGTTGCGCTGGTCAGCGGCCACCGCGACAAAGCCGAGCGCATTGCCGACCAGTACGATGTTCCGCACAATGCGATTTACAACTACCAGAATTACGATTCGATCCACGACAATGCTGCCATCGACGCGGTCTACATCGCGTTGCCCAACGGCATGCATGCGGAGTACACGATCCGCGCCGCCAAAGCCGGGAAGCATGTGCTGTGCGAAAAGCCGATGGCCAACTCGGTGAAGGAATGCGAACAAATGATTGCCGCGTGCAAGCAGGCCGATCGCAAGTTGATGATCGCATATCGCTGCCAGTATGAACCGACGAACCTGAAGGCGATCGAGTTAATGCGCCAGGGATATGCGGGCAAGCTTCAGATCATGAGCAGCGCGAACGGATTCAACATCCGTGCCGGCGAGTGGCGGCTGAACAAGAAGATGGCGGGCGGCGGCCCATTGGTGGATGTTGGCATCTACTCCATCCAGGCGATGCGGTACTTGACCGGCGAAGAGCCTGCGTCAGTCGACGCATATTCTTCCGTCATCGATCATGACGGCAGGTTCAATGAAGTGGAAGAAAACGTGGTGTGGACTTTCCGCTTTCCCAGCGGCGTGCTGGCGCACTGCGCGACCAGTTACGGCACCAACTTTACAGGTGGTTGGGCGCGCGCCGTTGGTTCAGAAGGCATGCTGGAATTGAATCCGGCGTTTGGCTACCAGGGATTGAAATTGACAGGCAAGGCCGAGGGAAAACAGCCCATCGAAGTCGCCTTCAATAATCCGGCGCCGCACCAGTTTGCCACTGAGGCGGATTATTTTTCCAATTGCATTCTGCAGAACCAAGAGCCGAAGACGAATGGTGAGGAAGGTTTGCGGGATGAACGGATCATCACGGCGATTTATAAATCCTGCGCAGACGGCAAGCCGGTGAAGTTGAGTTGACGATGTTAGTTTTCCTAGGATTCTTCCCAGTAGCCCTGGTCGCGCAGGAAATAGCTCTTGTTGCCGGAGTTGAGCGCGGTCAGGAAAAACATTCCGGCAATCCGCAAATGGCCCATCTTCTGAAAGCGGCGATTCGACGTCATCACGGCGCCGGGAATCACGGCAAATTTCTTCCGCGCCACTTGCTTGCTTAATAAGTAGTCTTCGGCGTAGAGCGCATGCTCATTAAAGCCGCCGAGCTTTTGAAATTCCTGACGATCGAACATCATGAACATGCCGGTTGCAAATGGGGCGGCCCAGCGGGAGAGTTTCTGGACGACGTTGCTGCCGCCAAACAGCAGCCGATCGGCAGCTCTGCCATCAATACAGCGGATGTTGGTGGTCAGACAGTGCAGCTCATGCCGTTGCATGGCGCGGACGGCGCGGCGCAGCAAGGTTGGATCCTGCAGTTCTACATCCGCGTCAAGAAAAAGCACATAAGGTGTGGTAGCGCGGCGCGCACCTGCATTGCGGCCCACAGAAGGCAGACCTCCAGGGAGTACTTCGATAGGGAACTTAGCCGCAAACAAACGCGCCAGCTCGGCTGTGCCGTCCGTGGAGTTGGCATCAGCAACGAACACTCTGGTATCCGGCAAGTGCAGGTAGTCCTGCTGATTCAAAGAGGTCAGCAGCTTCGGCAGCGACAGGCTCTCGTTCCGCGCTGGGATAACGATGGTGAGTTCCGCCGGCATAGGTCTGTATCTCCACGCCTTGCTGGTTGATGGTGAGGAAAGTAGCCCGCTCGTCGACCCACGAGCCGGAGTTGTAGTATTCGACGCCGTCGCATAGCAGCGACAGCGCTACATGGGTGTGTCCGCAAAACACGCGCTCACATTTTCCGATGCGTGCATCGTGGATCGCTCCGCGTGCTACTTTGTCCGACAGCAGTAGCCAGCGAGTATTCATCCGGTCCAGGAAGCGCGAGATGCATTTGTTACGTGAATCTACTTTTTGAATCTGCAGAAAAATCAATTCGCCCAATCGGCTGATCCACAAATGCCTTTTGACGAAGCCGTCGAACTGGTGGCCGTGCATCGCCAGATGCCGCTTGCCCTCGTACTCCCAAACGTAGCGTTTGTAGACGGGCACGCCGACCAAATGAGACATCAGGTTGGCGAGACCGGTGTCGTGGTTCCCCTCCACCCAAACTACTTCGACCTGGCGCTTTGGATTGGAAAGCTTGCGGATATAGGAGAGGAACTTCCAGTGTTCGCTGGTGAGGCGGCGAAAATTGAGATCGGAAAAGATATCGCCCAGCAGAACCAGCCGTCGATAGCTGTACGTCTGCAGCACGTCGAGCGCGTCCTGCGCCCGACTCATTTCGGACCCGAGGTGGATGTCCGACAGAATTATCGTGTCGCACGTCGCCCCAATCATGCCCTAGTTATGCAGCATTTTTGGAGACAGCATGATGACTCGGTGATGAATAATCGGTGAATCATGAAGGCAGGAACCCAGAATGTGTATCACATTGAAATGGCGGGGTCGCGGGAGCGTCGTGGCAGGTAGGGTGGAGGAACTCGGCTTGACATTCGAGTCAGCCACGGATACGCTCTCGCAACATCGAGCCAATTTTTCGATCAGAGCAGTTTGTTCGGCGGAAACGTTGCCTCCTATATATAAAGTTGATGATGAAAATTCCTTCACAATCTGCTGACAGCTCGCTACCGATTGCCGCTGCGGTCGCTCCTCCCGAAGTATTGGAGGGTGAGCGGCTGGCTTGGCTGGCGCTGACGATGACCACTGGACTGGGTCCCACGCGCATTTGGCGAGCAGTGAATTCCACTGGCACGGCGCAAGGTGTGCTGGGCCTGCCGCTGACGCAGCTAGAAGGATTGCGGCTCCCGGCGGTATCGGCGCAGTCGCTTGCTTCCGGCAAATCGCTGGCCGAGGCGGAGAAAGAATGGGCCCTCGTGCAGCAGGGCGGGGGAACGTTGGTAACTCCGGCGGACGAGGAGTATCCGGAGCGGCTGCGAGAAATTTTCGACCCGCCAACATTATTATGGTTGCGCGGAGACAAGACGCTGCTGGCCCAGCCGGGAATTGCGGTTGTAGGAACGCGCCATCCGACTCCCTATGGTACGGGCATGGCGGAGATGCTGTCGCGCGATCTGGCAGCGCATGGGCTGGTGATTTTGAGTGGAATGGCGCGAGGCGTCGACACCGCCGCGCATCGCGGCGCTCTCGAGGCGCGTGGCAAAACCGTAGCGGTGTGGGGAACGGGAATTGACGTGATTTATCCCAAGGAGAATAAGCGTCTGGCGGAGCAGATTCTCGAAGCTGGCGGAGCAATCATCAGCGAATATCCCATGGGAACATTTCCAGCGCCGCAGAATTTTCCTATTCGCAATCGGATTTTGAGTGGCATGAGTGTTGGAGTGCTGGTGATCGAGGCCAGCGAAAACAGCGGGACGCGCATCACAGCCCGATGTGCGCTGGAACAGAATCGCGAAGTATTTGCGGTGCCGGGAAACGTGACGTCGAAGAATTCCTGGGGTCCGAACACATTGATTAAACAGGGCGCGAAGCTGGTGGCGACCTGGGAAGATGTATGGGAAGAACTACCGACCCAAATCCGTTTGGAGGTAGAGGAACGACATGGAGTTGCATCCTCCGACGGTTCTGATGCATCGTTATTCAGCAAGCCAAATTTGCCCGACCTGCCGGAAGACCAGGCGCAAGTGTTTGATGCACTCCGCCCCGACCAGGCATTGCAATTGGATGAACTGGTGGAGAAGCTGGAGGATAAATTGAGCTCATCGGAAATTTTCACTGCGCTGTTTGAATTGGAACTGGCAGGACGCGTACGCGCCATGCCGGGCAAAAATTACGTGAGGACATTTTAGAGATCGGAATTTCGCAGCCGCAAACTCCTTCGAGTTTTGTCTCCGGTTGGGTTGAATTCGCCCAGTCCGTTAGCCGGACGAAATCGAGGTAGTGACGGGGGTCACTGGTGTCGCGCGCCGAAATCGTGGTAGTTTCGCACTTGTTACCTAATTTGCTTGAACGCGTCTTTTGAACAACCGCAAAGAAAGTCTGTACTTGAAGAGGAAAGTGTAACTGCATGGCAAAGTCATTAGTCATCGTCGAGTCGCCCGCAAAAGCGAAGACGATCAACAAGTATCTAGGCAAGGACTACGTGGTGGAGGCTTCGCTTGGCCACATCATGGATTTGCCGAAAAGCAAAATTGGCGTCGATCTGGAAAACGGCACATTTGAGCCCGAGCTGATTGTGATGCCGGGCAAAGAGAAGGTGGTCGACCGGCTGAAGAAGCTGGCGGGGAGCGCGGACGCGGTATACCTGGCGCCTGACCCGGACCGCGAAGGTGAAGCGATCGCGTGGCATCTGGAACTGCAATTGAAGCCTCAGCTTCGCAACAAGGCGACGATTCAGCGAGTCACATTTAACGAGATCACGCAGAAGGCGGTGAAGGCTGCGTTTCAACATGCCGGCGAGGTGGATGCGCGCCTGGTGGATGCGCAGCAGACGCGGCGCGTGCTGGATCGCATCGTCGGTTATCAAATTTCTCCGCTGTTGTGGGACAAGGTGCGGCGCGGATTATCTGCGGGCCGCGTACAAACGGTAGCGGTGCGCTTGATTGTCGAACGCGAACGGCTGATCAAAGCATTTCAGCCCGTCGAATACTGGATGCTCGATGCGCAACTAACGCCGGCTTTAGGTGGTGGTAAAGAGGGCCAGGAATTCACTGCACGCTTTATGGGCATTGACGGCAAGCGGGCAACAGTGGAAACGGTGAATGCGCCCTCGCTACCGAACCAGGCGGAGACGGATGCGATTGTCGCCGCGCTCAACCAGGCCGACTGGAAAGTTCGCTCGGTAGAAAAGAAGGAGCGCCGCCAAAATCCGACGGCTCCGTTCATCACCAGCAAGCTGCAGCAGGATGCGTCGCGGAAGCTGGGCTTCAATGTTCGGCGGACGATGGGCGTGGCGCAGCGTTTGTATGAAGGCGTGGAAGTCGGCAGCCAGGGAACTGTGGGTTTAATCACCTACATGCGAACGGATTCAGTGCGGGTGTCGCCCGATGCGATTCAGGACGCGCGCGCATATATCGGGAAAAAACTGGGCGAGAAATATCTGCCGGCAAATCCAAACGCATTCAAAGGCAAAAAAGACGCGCAGGATGCGCATGAAGCGATTCGCCCCACCAACGTCGAACTGGCGCCGGATGAGATTAAGCGCTATCTGAGCGACGAGCAGTACAAGCTGTACAAGCTGATCTGGCAGCGATTCGTCGCGTCGCAGATGGTTCAAGCTGTTTTCGATCAGACGACGGTGGATATCGTCGCTCAATCCGATCGCAGCTACGACTATCGCGTCACTGGTTCGGTGTTGAAGTTCGATGGCTTTCTGAAAATTTATGAGGAAGCCAAGGACACGAAAGATGCCGATGATGAGGCCTTGAGCAATCGCTTGCCGGAATTGAATGATGGGCAGGCGCTGAATCTGAAACAGCTGAAACCGGAACAGCATTTCACCGAGCCGCCGCCTCGCTTTAATGAAGCTTCGTTGGTGAAAGAGTTGGAGGAACGCGGCATTGGCCGGCCTTCGACCTACGCCTCAATCATCAGCACGATTCAGGATCGCGAATATGCCGTAAAGGTTCCACCGAAGGGGTCGGGCAAGTTTTATCCGACAGAGCTTGGCCAGGTGGTGAACGATCTGCTGGTGAAGAATTTCCCTTACATCTTCGATCCGGCCTACACGGCCAAGCTGGAAGTGGAATTGGATGCCGTGGAGGACGGCACAGAAAAGTGGACGGATCTGCTGAGCGGCTTTTATGGATATTTCCAGGAGGAATTGAAAGTCGCCGATAAAAACATGGAAGACATCAAGCGGATGGAACAGCCCACGACGGAGAAATGTCCTGAGTGCGGCGCGCCGCTGGTGTTGAAGTGGGGCAAGTTCGGTTCGTTCTATGCGTGCTCGGCATACGACAAGAAAAAGCCGGTGACGATTGCCAGCTCCGCGTGGGAGAAAGATGCGAAGAAGGTGATCAAGAAGATTGAGAGCAAGCTCGACTATCCGATGACGGTGAAGACGACGGGCGGCACTGGGATCGCGCCTGCAGCCGTAACCGCGAAGAACAGGAAAGAACTGGAAGCTGGGATAACGGGGGTTGCGGCTTCGGATCGCAAGCTGGTGGTGGAGCAGGTGAGTTGCAAATTTACCCGCGAAAATTATGAAGGGAAGCCAAACCTGCAGGCAGCGGAGGCGCAGAGTGCGGAGGCCGAGGAGGAGTTCTGCGAAAACTGCGGAAGGGTGATGGTGCTGCGCAATGGTCCGTTTGGCCAGTTCATGGCATGTCCGGGATACAACGAGGACCCGCCCTGCAAGACGATTCGCAAGCTGACTCACAAACAGCAGCAGAAACCCGCGGTGCCGTTGGATGAGACCTGTCCGAAGTGCGGCATGCAGTTGGTGTTGCGCACCGGGCAATATGGGGAGTTCGTGAGTTGCAGCGGCTACCCAAAATGTAAGTACATCAAGCAGAATTTGACCGGGGTAAAGTGTCCGACCTGCGGGACGGGAGATATTGCAGAGCGCAAAGCGCGGCGCGGAAATTTCTTTTACGGCTGCACGAATTATCCCAAGTGCGATTTTACTTCGAACCTGAAGCCAATTCCGCAGACGTGCCCGGAATGCGGCAGCCCGTATTTGCTGGAGAAGTCGCTGAAGTCGGGCGTCTACCTCGTGTGTCCGAATAACGAGAAGCAGGCTGCGGCGGAAGAAAAGCGTGGCAAGGGGCGCGGCAAGAAAGGGAAAGAAGAAATGCCGACGACACCTGCAAAGACGGTCGTTTGCCATTACGAAGAACGCATCGGCGATGCGCGCGAGCCGGAAGAGACACCAATCGAAACCGCGGCTGCCGCGACGGTCGCCTAACACTGCATGACGGGCGTCACAACGATGATCGAAGGTGCCCCGTACAATTGAACCAGCAGGAAAGTGAAGGCGGATGGAAAGTCAAATTGCAACGCACCACGATGCCGAAATTATTCTGAGGCTGTATGACCTTCGCCGCGAGGAAGTGTTGCGTAAAGCGCGCCATTGGATCGTATTTGAATTTAATCCGAAAACGCCGGAGGAATTTCTCGCGACACTCCAGAGCGGTGGCACCCAGGAGAATGCATATTTTCGACAGGTGATCAGCTACTGGGAAATGGCAGCTTCGCTGGTGATTCACGGAGCGGTCAAGTCAGATCTGTACCTCGACTCAAACGGTGAGGGGATCCTGGTTTTCGCCAAGTTTTATGAATTTCGAGAAACCTATACGTCGAAAACAGGTTTTCCGTTTATGCGCCAGACAGCACAAATGATCGAGAAGTACCCGATGGCTCGGGATCGGTTCAATGTCAGGCTCAAGATGATTCAGGATCGCGCGAAATAATTCCCGCGACGATTTCGGCTATCGTACGGCGGAAAATTAAGCACATTTGTTTTGCGGGACCGCACAGGCGCTTGCCATTCGTTTCGGCGAACCCGTACAACGTGTCTGGTTCGTAGATGGATCTCCCCACAGGGAAGAAAGATTTGAGGAGCCAACAATGAAACGCATTGCCTTTGTATTAGCCCTCGTAAGCATGACCGCTCTTGCCGGAGCACAGACCGCCAAGACGCACAAACTCACTGGATGGATTGGCGATTCTAAATGTGGAGCATCCATGCACACGCCTGAATGTGTGAAGAGCTGCATCAAGTCAGGACAAAAAGCGGTCTTTGTCGACTCGAAGAATAAGGTGTGGGCTATCGACAACACCGATGCTGTGCGGAATTATTATGGCGACAAGGTGAAGGTGGTCGCGACGGTCGACGCCACGAGCAACAGTATTCACATTGATTCTGTGAAGAAGTCGGGCAGCGCAACCACCATGTAACCGCCGGATCCGCGGGATGTCTCGTGACTGGTTCGCAGATTAGTGAAGAGGGCGTGCTTCGGTGCGTCCTCTTTTTGCGTGCGATGATGACGGCAGGCCCAGGTAATACCCGAAGTCAACACATCTGATATTGTTGTAGAGGAAGGAGTCGTAGGCGAATATATGGCGAAAGCAGTGTGGAACGGGAAAGTGTTAGCGGAAAGTGAAAAGACTCAACTGGTTGAAGGGAATGTGTATTTTCCACACGATTCGATTGATCGTGAATATTTTCGCTCCAGTTCGACGATCTCAACCTGTCCCTGGAAAGGGCAGGCACGGTATTACACCATCCTGGTGGACGGCCAGGAAAATTCGGATGCAGCCTGGTATTATCCCGATCCTAAACCGGCCGCCCGAGCCATCAAGAATCATGTCGCGTTTTGGCGAGGCGTTGAGATCGAAAAGTAATTTCGTTGGTCGGTCTAGTAGGCGCCGGCCTGTTGCAATGGAATTCTGATCTGGAAACAGGTGTAACCCGGCTTCGATTCCAGATTGATAAATCCGCGATAGCGACTCAAGATTCGACTGACCGTATCGAGGCTCAACCCAGCGCCTTTTCCCGGCGGCTTGGTCGTAAAAAACGGCTCAAAAATTCGACTATGCAATTCCGGCGGTATTCCAGGACCGTCGTCACAGATTTCGACGCGAACCATGTCGCCCGCGTTTTGCGTGGTGACGCGGATGGTTCCGTGGTCGTGCATCGCGTCCAACGCGTTTTCGAGCAGCGCCATCCAGATTTGATTTAATTCGCTGCCGTTCGCTGCGATGCGAGGCAGGTGAGGATCAAACTCACGCACCACCTTCACGTCGTTCATTCTGTAATGCAGCATGGCCAGCGTATTTTCGAGAGATTGCGCCAGGTCGATATCCTGCAGCGGGGCCTGATCCATGTGGGAGTATTGTTGGATCGCACGAATCAGGTCGAAGATTCTAGCCGTGGATTCGAGCACAGCTCCGGTCATGCTCTCGGCGCGCAGGGTCGAGGCAAAATGCGTGATGGCGACATTGGCTGCTTCGAGATTGAGAAAAGTATCCAGTACCGCCAGGTCCGCGGGCTCAACGCCTGCCTCTGCAAAAACGGGAGCGATGGTCCAGGGATTGTCTAGCTTGCGCGGCTCGAGCCAACGATTCAGTCGCTCCTCCAGCGCGCCGCCATCGATCGGATTCTGTGGCCTGGTCCGGCCTTCAATGGCGCAGCGGATCTCGCGATTCCACTCCATGTAGCGTTCTTCCTGCTCATTCGTCAGGCACAGCTGTCCCGCCTCAAAGCTGATTTTTCCGTAGGCGCGCAACTCGTCCATCAGATTGCTGCTGGCGCGTTGCGCCGCACTGGCCGGGTTATTCAGTTCGTGCGCAAGGTTGGCGGCCAGCTTTCCCAGGGCGCTCAGTTTTTCTGACTGCTGTTCCAGTCGAGTGACTTCGCGGACGCGGTCCAGCAGGATCGAAACCGAGCGCTGTCCCATAGACGGAATCGCGACCAGCATTTCTGGGAACACGTCGCGGGGAACCTGCAAGGCCCACAAATCTTCCGATACATAGCCGCTGCCGCCGGTGGTTTTCATGCGGGAAAAGGGAAGCACGCCGGTAATTTGACCGGATCGCCCGATAAACAGGCTGCCATGGGCCGCATGCTGCCGCCGCACCTGAATTTCGCCAGCAAGCAGGATGGTCATGTGGGTCGCCGGATCGCCATCGCTGAAGAGGCGCGTGCCCGCCGGAGCGGCCAGCTCCCAACTATGCTGGACCAGCCAAAGGTATTCCGCGTCGGTCAAACCGTCCATCTGGCGGACGCGACGCAGCGCCTCCAGAACCTGAGGTTCCGGGGTGTGGAGTACGGTGACCCCTGCGGGTAAGTCCGTGGGTATAGCGATCGATTGCGTCGGAGAGGCCATAGCGGTAGCTCACAGGATAGATCACTCTAGGTTACAAGCGCCATGTTGCGACGGAATGAAAAATATGCGCTTGATGCGCAAAGAAGAGGAATCCGATGAGGCGTGCTTGTTAGGTGGCCACGCCTCATCGGTCCATCGTAAAGTAACCGTCGAGCTACGCGCCCACGGTTGCGGGTACGGGCTTCTCAGCCGACTCAACTGCGCCGTCTTTCACGGTGACAGGATCGAGGAACGGCATGGCCGCGCGCAGCGGAGCGCCAGTTTTCTCGATGGAGTGCTGCGCTTCTTTGCGGCGCTGCTCCTCAAACCATTTGCGACCGGTGGCGTTCTCGTTCAGCCAATTCTTGGCGAAGGTTCCATCTTGGATTTCCGCCAGTAACTGCTTCATTGCGGCACGAGTTTGATCGGTCACAATGCGTGGGCCGGCGGTGTAGTCGCCATATTCCGCAGTATCGGAGATGGAGTGGCGCATATATGCGAGGCCGCCGCGATAGATCAGGTCGACGATCAGCTTCAGTTCATGCATGCACTCGAAGTAAGCAACTTCGGGCTGATAGCCGGCCGCTGTCAAAGTTTCGAAGCCAGCTTTGATCAGTGCGCTGACGCCGCCGCACAGCACCGCCTGCTCGCCGAACAAATCCGTCTCGGTCTCTTCCTTAAACGTGGTTTCGATTACGCCAGCGCGGGTGCAGCCAATGCCTTTTGCGTAGGAGAGTGCTAAAGCGAGCGCTTGCCCGCTGGCATCCTGCTGAATGGCAACCAGGCCAGGGGTGCCACCGCCCTCGACAAACACTTCGCGCACACGATGACCTGGAGCTTTTGGGGCGACCATGCTGACGTCGACGGTGGCGGGAGGATGAATGGTGTCATAGCGGATGTTGAATCCGTGGGCGAACATCAGGGTTTTGCCGGCCGTCATGTAGGGCGCGATGGAGTCGGCGTAAATTTTTCCCTGCGTCTGATCCGGTGTCAACACCATAATGACGTCGGCCCATTTCGCCGCATCCGCAGTGGTCATCACCTGCAATCCAACTTTTTCAGCGCGCGCTTTGGACTTGCTACCCTCGGGCAGCCCGATGCGAACTTCAACTCCGGAATCTTTCAGGTTGAGCGCGTGCGCATGTCCCTGGGAGCCGTAGCCGATGATGGCCACCTTCTTCTGCCGGATCAATGTCAGGTCTGCATCTTCGTCGTGGTAGGTTTTCGCCATATCGTTTCTCTCCGTGTGGGTAAGTTATGCGTGGTGTTCGTCTTCCAACAGGTCGGGGGCTTCGTGCCTCAAAACTTTTGAAAATGTTTTTGGATCGATGCGCGGTGTGGTGTCGCCCAGCGCTTCCAGCACGCTGCTGGCATGATGTCCGCGGCGCATCGCCATACGTCCAGTACGCGCCATTTCAAGAATACGGTAGTTTCCCTGGACAAGGATCTGCACCAGTCCTTCAATTTTACTGGCGCTGCCCGTAATTTCCATCATCAGTGATTCCGGCGCCAGATCGACAATGCGGGCACGAAAAACTTCCGCCAGCTGGAAGAGGTCTGAGCGAGTGTTTTGATCGGCTGCGATTTTCAACATCGCAAGCTCGCGAATGACGGCGGAGTGGCGGCCTACGTCGTCAACGTCCAGCACGCCTTCGAGTTTGTACAGCGACGCCATGATGCGCGGAGCACGATCTTCTGCCGCTTCAGCGACGATGGTGGTGCGTGAGACGCCGACGGTTTCAGTGCCGCCGACGGTCAGCGAAATGATGTTCACATTCAGCCGCCGAAACAGCGACGTCACGCGGGCCAGTAATCCCGTTTTGTCCTCGACCAGCGCTACAAAGGTATGCAACATAGATCGGGCTCCTACTCTTCCGTCGCTGTTTCGACCAGTGGGTTATGTTTCGGACGGCGAATCATTTCATGCAGCGCTGCCCCGGGCGCAATCATGGGGTAGACAGAATCTTCCTGCTCCACATGGAAGTCAATAAGAAATGCGCCGGGATGCTTGCGGGCGGTTTCGACCGTGGAGATGACGTCGGCTCGGCTGCTCACGTGAGTGCCGCGAATTCCATGCGCGTCCGCCAGCTTGACGAAATCAGGACTGATCAGCGGCGTGCATTCGTAATTCTTCTCGTAGAAAGTCTCCTGCCACTGCCGCACCATACCCAGGTAGCCGTTGTTGACGATGGCGATGTTGATCTTCATCTGTTCCTGCACAATGGTCGCAAGCTCCGGGCTGGTCATTTGAAAACCGCCGTCCCCGGCAATCACCCAGACTTCTTTTTCAGGGCAGGCAATTTTGGCGCCGATTGCCGCGGGCAGCGCAAATCCCATCGTTCCCAGGCCGCCGGAGGTGATCAGCGAACGCGGGCTGTCATGCTTGTAATACTGCGCTTCCCACATCTGGTGCTGACCGACGTCGGTGACGACAATCGCGCTTCCATTGGTGACGCGCCAGATGTCGTTGATGACGTGCGCGGCATATAGATGGCCATTGTCGGGCAACTGCTGAATGTCATGGACTGAGGCGTCCCCTTTCATCGCGGAAATTGCATGCAGCCAGGCGGTGCCGTCACGACCCGGCAAGCGCGGCAACAATGTTTCCAGAATTTCTTTCAAGTCTCCGATCAGGCCGACATCCACATGAACATTTTTGTTGATCTCCGCCGGATCGATCTCAATGTGGATCTTCTTCGCGTTTGGCGCGTAAGTTGAAAGGGAACCGGTGACGCGATCGTCAAAGCGCATGCCACACGCGATCAGCAGATCGGCTTGTTGAATCGCGTGGTTGACCCAGCTTTCGCCGTGCATGCCCATCATGCCGAGATTCAACGGATGCGAGGCAGGGAAGGCGGTCAGGCCGAGCAGCGTACACGCGACTGGAATTTGCGTCCGCTCTGCCAAAGCGCGAACTTGCTCCATTGCGCCTGAATGAAGAATGCCCTGGCCGGCCAAAATGACTGGACGCTTCGCAGTGCGCAAGAGCTCCAGTGCTTCGCGAATTGAGGTGGAATCCGCGGAGAGCATAGGATGGGGGCGATAAGGTTGGGGAGCAGCGGCGGCAAAGTCAAATACGGCGGTATTTTGCTGCGCATCTTTGGTGATGTCGACCAGCACAGGTCCCGGTCGCCCCGACTGCGCAATGCGAAAAGCTTCCCGCAGCGCAGGCGCAATATCTTCTGTGCGACGCACCAGAAAATTGTGCTTGGTGATCGGAAGCGTGATTCCGGTGATATCGACTTCCTGAAAAGCATCGGTGCCTAGCACCTTGCTGGAAACCTGACCGGTGATGCAGACCATAGGGATCGAGTCAAGCATGGCGGTCGCAATCCCAGTGACAAGATTGGTTGCGCCCGGGCCAGAGGTTGCCATGGCGACACCAACACGACCGGACGCGCGCGCATAGCCGTCGGCCATATGGGATGCGCCTTGTTCATGGCGAACCAGAATGTGCCGGATAGGAAATTTCCTAAGCGCGTCGTAAACCGGAAGAATTGCGCCGCCGGGATAGCCGAATACATCTCGCACCCCTTCGCCGACGAGTGTTGCCCACACTGTTTCTGCGCCGGTCAACGGGGTCGGCTGGGTGTAGATGGCGGTGTCGGGTGAGTTGCGATGGGTATCGGCTATTTTCTTACGCTTATCCATGATCATCCTCAATTCATCAATAATTCGTGACGGCTCCGCGAGAAGCGGAAGAAACGCTTTCCGCATATTTCCGAAACACTCCGCGGGGAGAATTCGGCGCTGGAGCCTTCCAATCTTTCATGCGCGCGGCAAGTTCCTGGTCTGTCAGCTCGACGCGGAGTTCACGTTTCGGAATGTCGAACGTAATCGTGTCGCCATCGCGCAGCGCGGCAATCGGTCCGCCCAGAGCGGCTTCCGGCGAGACGTGGCCTGCCATCAAACCGCGAGTGGCCCCAGAGAAACGGCCGTCCGTCAGCAGCGCGACGGTGTCGCTCAATTCTGGAATGCCGGCGATCGCAGCTGTGACCTGCAGCATTTCGCGCATGCCGGGTCCACCGCGCGGGCCTTCATTGCGGATGACTACGACGTCATTTGGCTTCAAACTGCGCGCTTCCACCGCGTGAAATGCCGCCTCTTCATTTTCAAAAACGCGGGCAGGTCCGCTATGCGTCAGGCGCTCATGTCCAGCAACTTTAATCACGCAGCCTTCGGGAGCTATGTTGCCTTTGAGAATTACGAGGCCGCCGGTGGGCTTCAGCGCGTTGTCGAGTGAGTGAATCACTTTTTGCCCGGCCATTTCGTTGGCCAGCGCAGCCTCTTCTGCCAGCGTTCGTCCGGAGACGTTCATCTGACTGCCATCCAGCAGATTCCCTGCGAGCATGTGCTTCGCCAGCAGGCGACTACCGCCGGCTGCTTGATAATCGGTGGCGACATAGCGTCCACCCGGCTTCATATCGGCGAGCAGCGGAGTCTTGCGGCTGATGCGATCGAAATCATCAACAGTTAGATCGATCCCGGCCTCGTGTGCAATCGCGATCAGGTGCAGCACGGCATTCGTCGATCCACCGGATGCCGCCACGCTGGCAATTGCATTTTCGAGCGATGCGCGGGTGATGATTTTGGAGGGTCGAAGATCTTTTTTCGCCAACTCCAGCACCATTGCTCCCGCGGCACGGCACGCTGCATTCTTCTCCGGAGAGAGCGCGGGCACGCCCGACAAATGCATCGGCGAGATGCCGAGAAATTCGCATGCCATGGCCATCGTGTTCGCCGTGAATTGTCCTCCGCAGGCCCCGGCTCCGGGACAGGCGTTCATTTCAACGGCCTTTAATTCGGTGGCGTCGATCTTGCCCGCGGCAAAGGAGCCCTGTGCCTCAAACACATCCTGCACGGTCAAATCTTTTCCATGCAGATGACCCGGCGCGATCGAGCCGCCGTAAATCATCAGCGATGGAATATCGAGACGAGCCAGCGCCATCACGGTGCCCGGCATGTTTTTGTCGCAGCCCGCAATGGCGACTAATCCGTCGAAAAGATTTCCGCGTGCCACCAGCTCGACCGAGTCGGCAATGACTTCGCGGCTGATCAATGAGGCCTTCATGCCTTGCGTACCCATCGTGATGCCGTCGGAAATGGTGACCGTGTTGAACTCCATGGGAGTTCCGCCGGCGTCTCGAATGCCTTGCTTGACGGCCTCGGCGAGGGTGCGCAGGTGAAAATTGCAGGGTCCAATTTCGGTCCAGGTGTTGGCGATTCCGATGATGGGCTTGGCGAGATCTTCGCGATTGAAGCCGATGGCGTGAAGCATGGCACGCGCCGCGGCGCGACTAGGTCCTTCCGTGAGGGGAATGCTATTGTGTTTTGGATTATGGGTCATATCTTGTTTGCCGTTGGCGCTCACGCGTTCGCTCCCTGGGGTTGTCTGGGTGCGGTCCAGAACGCAGCGTCGTGCTTTTTCTCATACGCATCGAGCGCGGAAGTGTGCCGCATCGCCAGGCCAATATCGTCCAAACCTTCCAGCAGGCAGGAACGACGGAAGGGGTCGATGGTAAAAGATTCCTCGAAGCCAAGATCATCCTTCACGTTTTGCGATTCCAGAGACACGTGCAGCAGGTAGCCGGGGACCTTGGCTCGTTCCAGAAGTACAGCCACTTTTTCATCCGGAAGGGTGACCAGCAGGATGCCGTTCTTGGCGGCGTTGGAATAAAAGATGTCGGCGAAACTGGGAGCGATCACGCAGCGAAAACCAAAGTCGCTGAGCGCCCACGCCGCGTGTTCGCGGGAAGAACCGCAGCCGAAGTTGCGGCCAGCGACCAGAATTTCCGCGCCTTGATGATGCGGCTTGTTGAGGGAAAATTCCGGATTCGGAGCGCCGTCCGCGCCTCGACGCCAATCAAAAAACAAAAATTCTCCGTAGCCTGTGCGTTCAATGCGCTTCAAAAACTGCTTCGGAATAATCTGGTCGGTATCGATATTCACTCGATCAAGCGGCGCGACCTTCGACGTAAGTGTGCGAAATGGTTTCATGGTTAGGCTCGAAACTCCCAATTGCGAACATCGGTAAAGTGGCCGGCGATTGCGGCTGCGGCTGCCATCGCTGGGCTGACAAGATGCGTTCTACCGCCGCGGCCCTGACGACCTTCAAAATTGCGGTTGCTGGTGGAGGCACAGCGTTCGCCGGGCTCCAGAATGTCTGGATTCATGCCGAGGCACATGGAGCAGCCGGGCTCGCGCCACTCAAAACCTGCGTCGCGAAAGACGCGATCCAAGCCTTCTTTTTCGGCCTCGGTCTTCACCTGTTGCGAGCCTGGAACGACCATGGCACGAACTCTGGTATTCACCTTGTAGCCGGTGACGATTTTTGCCGCGGCGCGTAGATCTTCAATCCGCGCGTTCGTGCAGGAACCAATAAAGACGCGGTCGATGGGAACATTCTCCATCTTCGTGCCGGGTTCGAGTGCCATGTATTCCAGGGCGCGCTCGTAGGCTCGGCGTTCGGAATCGGTGGGCGCCGACGCGGGTGCCGGAACGGCTCCGGTGACAGAGACGACCATGCCGGGATGCGTTCCCCAGGTGACAAATGGCGTTAACTCTTTCGCGTCGATCACGAGCTCGCGATCAAACTTCGCATCGGGAGCGGATGCCAGTGACTTCCAATGTTCGACGGCTTCGTCCCACTGTTTGCCTTTGGGCGACTGCGGACGATCTTTGAGATAGGCAAAGGTCGTTTCATCGGGAGCGATCATGCCGGCGCGCGCGCCTGACTCGATGCTCATGTTGCAGACGGTCATGCGCCCCTCCATCGAGAGCGAGCGAATGGCGGAGCCGGCGTATTCGACAACGCACCCTGTCGCGCCGTCTGTGCCAATGCGGCCGATGATGCCCAGCGCAATATCTTTCGCAGTGACTGCCGCCGGTAGTTCGCCTTCGACGGAAATGCGGAAAGTTTTCGGCTTCGATTGCGGCAGGCATTGTGTGGCCAGTACATGTTCCACTTCGCTGGTGCCGATGCCGAAGGCCAGTGCTCCAAAAGCGCCATGGGTGCTGGTATGGCTGTCGCCGCACACAATCGTCATGCCGGGTTTGGTGAATCCTAATTCCGGGCCGATGATGTGTACGATGCCTTGCTGTTTTGAGTCCACATCGAACAGTTCAATGCCGAACTCTTTACAGTTGCGTCGCAGCGTTTCAATCTGTTTGGAGGCGATGGCATCCTGAATGATCAGGCGATCCGCAGCGATCGTGGGTACATTGTGATCGACAGTCGCCACCGAGCGATCCGGACGGCGCACGGTGCGATCGGCAAGCCGCAGTCCCTCGAAAGCCTGGGGTGAAGTGACTTCATGGATCAGATGCAGATCGATGTAGAGCAGGGCTGGCTCGCCAACCGGTTCGGTGACGATGTGGGCGTCCCAGATGTTCTGAAATAGCGTGTTTTTATTGGCCATATTCTTTCACTGTGCTTGAGGTGCGTGTAGGCGGCACCAGGGTAGAGTTTCTCGTTCGTGTTCGACGATGCTGCCGGAAAAACTAAACCGCGTGCATTGCCTGGTTGCAATCGATGATTTCGTTCAGCAATTCGAAGACGTGTTTCCCCATCTCCTTGGTGCTGACAAATTGCTGATCGGGTTGATTGGTGCGAGCCAGATCCGCAGTACGATAGCCCGCGGCCAACACGCGTTGCACGGCGGTTTCAATCGCCTGTGCTTCCTGCTCCATGCCTGCCGAATGACGAAGCAGCATCGCTCCGGTCAGAATAGCGCCCAGGGGATTTGCTTTTCCCGTGCCGGCAATATCTGGCGCCGAGCCATGGACCGGTTCGTACAGATTGACCTTGCCGCCAATCGTTGCTGAGGGCAGCATGCCAAGTGAGCCGGTGATGACCGCGGCCTCGTCGGAAAGAATGTCGCCAAACAAATTTTCCGTCAGCACCACATCAAAGTTGCGCGGCGTATTCATCAGGTGCATCGCGCAGGCGTCGACATATTGATGCTCCAGCGTGACGTCTGGATATTCCGCGGCGATTTCTGTCACGGTCGCGCGCCACAGTTGCGAAACCTCCAGCACGTTCGCCTTGTCGACCGAGGTGACTTTATGACGCCGCTTTTGCGCCAGTTCAAAGGCGATGCGGGCCACGCGAATGACTTCCTCGCGGCTGTAATGCATGGTGTTGAGCGCGACGCCGCTTTCGCGATTCCACGAACGCGGCGTGCCGAAATATAGTCCGCCAAGCAACTCGCGCACAAATAGAATGTCGGCGCCGTCCGTGACTTCGGGACGCAGCGGAGAATTGTTGCTCAGCGGTGCATACGCGACTGAAGGACGCAGATTCGCGAAACCGCCCAGCGCCCGCCGCAGTTGCAACAGGCCGGCTTCGGGACGCTTATCCGGTGGCAGCAAATTGAACTCGTTTCCACCCACCGCGCCTAGCAGAACTGCATCACTGTCGAGGGCTGCTTCCAGCGTTGCAGGAGGTAAAGGCGATCCCTCCTGACGAATAGCAATGCCGCCGATTGGCTTCTCAGTGAAGTGAAATACAGCGCCGCTCCACTGGCTGATTGCTTCCAGGATCAAAACCGCTTCATGAGTGACTTCGGGGCCAATCCCGTCTCCGGGGACCAGGGTGACCTTGATTTCTGTTGCCATTCAAACTCCTGCGTTGGGGGCCTGGCGTTCGATGCGCGGCCAGTTTCCTATGTTAGGTTGATTGCAATCTTGTACGGCGACCGTGTCACGCTTGCGGCGCAGCGACAGCGGACGACCCGGACGAGCCGTGCTGGCCCAGGTTTGGCGATTGGCGCAGATGCGTGAGCATAATGCTGACCAGGTCCTGATCAAAGACAGATTTCTTGCGATCTGCGACTTCGACAAATCGGGCGTAGGCCAAATCCAGATCGGAGCGGCTCAAACTGTAGCCCAGTTCCTTCAAGCGATGATTCAGGGCATGGCGTCCGGAATGTTTTCCCAGAACCATTTTGTTCGCAGGTACACCCACCTGCGACGGGGTCATAATTTCATAGCAAAGTGGATTGGACATGACGCCGTGTTGATGAATGCCGGCTTCGTGTGAAAACGCATTGCTTCCGACAACAGCTTTATTCGGTGCGGGCGAGAAAGTGATGACCTCGCTTAACATCTGGCTGGTTGGGTAGAGCTGCTTCAGGTCGAGATTGTGATGGAACGGCAATTGATCATGGCGCACGTGTATTGCCGCCGCTAATTCTTCCAGCGCAGCGTTGCCGGCTCGTTCTCCAATCCCATTGATGGTGCATTCCACCTGCCGCGCGCCTGCTTCGAGTGCCGCCAGGCTATTTGCCACGGCCAGGCCAAGATCGTTATGGCAGTGGCTGGAGAACACAACATTTTCCGCGCCGCGAACCCGCTCCTTCACCAGCCTGAACATGGAAGCGTATTCGTGAGGAACGGTATATCCCACGGTGTCGGGCATGTTGATGACGGTGGCTCCGGCATCGACCGCGACCTGAACCATCTCACACAAGAAATTTCTGTCAGACCGGGACGCGTCTTCCGGGGAGAACTCAACGTCATCGGCATAGTTGCGAGCTATGCGAACGGATTTATCCGTCAGCTCCAATGCCTGCTCGCGCGAGATTTGCAGTTTGTACTCTAGATGAATGTCGGAGCTGGCGAGAAAGATGTGGATGCGGGACTTGGCTGCGGGCTCCAGTGCGCGGGCGGCAGCAACAATATCTTCTTCCTTGGCGCGTGACAGGGAACAGATGCGCGGGCCTTTCACTTCATGCGCGACTTGTCGAACAGAAGCAAAGTCGCCTTCGGAGGCGATGGCGAATCCGGCCTCAATGACGTCAACACCGAGCGATTCCAACTGCTTGGCCAGTCGAACTTTCTCTGCCATATACATGCTGCAGCCGGGCGATTGTTCTCCGTCGCGAAGCGTGGTATCGAAGAAAAAGATTTGATCCTGACTCATGGCATCCCCTTATTGGGTGACAAAGTAGAAATAGCCTTTGTTCTCTTACATTAGCATAAAGTTATCTAATGTAAACTTCTATTCGTATTAGAATATGTTATTGATGACGTTGCGGCTCTCTGTCACTACATGAAGGACACGCGATGGACTTGTTTCAATTGGAAACCTTTATGGCGGTTGCGGAGGAGAAGAGTTTTTCTCGCGCAGCCGTAAAATTGCACCGCACCCAACCAGCCGTCAGCCAGATGATCCGCAAGCTTGAAGTGGACATGGACGAGGTGCTGTTCGATCGCGCCGCTCGCGATGCCACATTGACCGCGGCAGGCGAGCTGTTGCGAGAGTACGCGGAGCGATTGCTAAATCTGCGCGGCGAGGCGACGACGGCATTGTCCGAGCTGCGTTCGCTGCATCGCGGTCGACTGAATGTCGCGGCCAATGAATATACGTGTTTGTATTTGCTGCCCGTGATTGATGTGTTTCGTCGCCTGTCCCCGCAGATCCATGTCACGGTGCATCGATCGCTGGCCAGCCGCATGGCGGAAGAGTTGCTGCAGCATTCAGTCGAACTGGGCATCGTTTCTTATCGGCCCGACGATCCGCAGATTCGCTCCATTGTGGTGTATCGCGACGACCTTGTTTTCGTGATGCATCCCGGCCATCCGCTGGCGCGCGCCAAACAGGTTTCGATCCGCGATCTGGGCGCGGAAAACTTTGTCGCCCACAATGTGCCATCGCCGCTGCGACAAAAAGTGATGCAGGCGTTTCAGCGCCACAAGACGCCGCTGAACATGGCGGTGGAGTTGCCCAGTCTGGAAGCTATCAAGCGTTTTGTGGCGATGGGGAACGGAGTGGCTTTGCTGCCCGGCCTGACAGCGCGACAGGAAATTGAACGCGGCGAACTGGTGCAGCTGCGGGTGCCAGAGTTGGCGTTTGAGCGGAAACTGCGCGTGGTGCATCGCAGACAGGCAAATCTGTCGCATGCTTCGCTGGCATTTCTGAAAGTTGTCGAGTCGCTGGCCAAGGAGCGCGGCGATCCGTTTCACTTTCAGGTGGAAAAAGGTTCGTAGGCTTCGTCGACCGCATCGTTCGCAGAATATTTACTCTCTTCCGAGCAACGCGCTGAGAAACTGACTCGAGTCCATGCGGTACTTGAATGCCTTACGTCCGTCGATGAAAACTACGGGCACCTCATCGTTGTATTTCTGCCGCAATTGCGGGTCGAGGTCGATGTCCACCTCGCGCCATCGGAAGTCGGCATCTCCCTGAACTTGCTCCAGCGTCTCCTTGACGATGTCGCAGAGATGACATCCCTTGCGCGAATAGACCACCACGTCGTGCATAGGGCGATTGTAGATGCGTGTCCGAAAAATCCATGGAAGTCAAAGTCGCCGGTACAATCGCGGAAGTCTGCGCCTTACCGGCGATCTGATTGCAACGTGAATTCTTCATCCACAGCACAACTTCCTGTCGGCGTTCAACGTCTATTGCTGAAGACCGTGCCTCTGCAATTGACTCCCAAGGATTCTGTTGCTGTGCGGCGCGTGTCCTGGAGAAAGGACCCAAGATGAATCTTCGTAAATTTCTTAATCGAATGAGCACGGGAGTTGCTGTTCTCGGAGTCGCTCTTTGTGTTCCTGCGGCGATGCTTGCGCAGGACACGGCTCCGGCCCCACCCTCGCAAGGAACAACGGACCAGCAACCCAACCCGGGCGAACAGCCCATGCATCATCATCGGCCGCCAACGCCGGAGCATCAGCTGCAGCGCCTGACAAAGATGTTGAACCTGACCCAGGATCAGCAGCAGCAAATGCTGCCCGTCCTGCAGGACCAGCACAAGCAGATGGATACGATTCAGAACAACACTGCATTGAGCCCACAAGAACGCCATCAACAGATGCGTGCAGCGATGATGGATACGCATCAAAAGCTGGAAGCGTTGATGACCGATACTCAGAAGCAGCAATTTGAGCAGGCCATGCAGCAGCGTCGCGATCACATGCGCAATGGCGGCATGGGTCCAGGCGACGGAGCGGGTGCGCCACCGCCTCCACCGGACGGACAAAATCCTCCACCAGCGCCGCCACAATAAAAGTGGTGTGCGCCATGTTCACGACAGGGCAGGGAACTCGTGGTTCTCTGCCCTTGGTGCTTTTGCTCGCGAAGTACGATTGCCGAACCCTATGGAAAAATGAGTCCGCGCCCGCCGTAGGCACATTCTGACAGGTACAATTGGGAGCAGGTCACGGAGTCAGAGCCAAACCAAACTTTACGCGCAGAAGTGTTCAAGAATCTGTGTGTGGAGGTGGCGACGAGGGGTTCATTACCGCATGAAGAAGTTGCTTCTTTTGTTTTGTCTGCTGCCAATGCTGGCAGCGACTGGATTTGCACAGGAAAGCCGGCAGGATGCCAGCATCAGCTATCTGGGCACTTATCAGCCCACGATCACGGGCAATGCAGTCACCCAAACCAATGACTGGGGGAAAGGCGTCCTGTTAAGTTACCGTTTCATGTTGACGCCGAGCAGTGCGATTGAAGGGAACTACCAGTACTCCCAATTCAATACGACATTTTCTGCTCCTTTTATCGCCGGCAACACTTTCCACACTTCGCTGCAGGAAGGCTCAGTGGCGTACGTCCGCAGCTTTGTGTACAAGAAATTCAATCCGTTTGCAGAGGCAGGCGCGGCCATGCTGATATTCGATCCCATTAACGATACCGGGACCAACACCAACGCGGGATCGCGAACCAAGGCGACAGCGCTACTGACTGGCGGCGGAATCGCGTATGAGCTGAGCCCCAGTTGGGATTTGCGGGTGCAATATCGGGCCGAAGTATTTAAGTCCATCGATTTCGGAATTTCGAATTTCAAGACGAACCGCTGGTACGTGATGCAGCAGCCCGCAATTGGCTTCGCCTACCACTTCTAGCCGAATAGCAACAGGGTGTTGGGCCGCGTTCCAGTCGCCCTGGACCGAGATTCCTTCGGATTGTGGCGCAAGAGCAACGTGGGTTTGAAAATTTGAATGGGGATTTGGGTCGACCAGAGGTTCACTCGCGAATGAAGAAGTTGTTTTTGATCATGTGTCTGGTTTCAATGCTGGCCGGAATCGGCTATGCACAGGATCAGGGCGCCCGGCAGGACATTAATCTTAGCGCCATGGGTGTCATTCAGCCGTATGTTGAAGGCAACACCTTAGCGCCGGCTACGCCGCCGGTACAGCTGAAGTCGACCCTTGGACTAGGCCTGTATCTTGGCTATCGCTATCAGCTCACCCCAAACGGGGCAGTGGAAGCGAACTACTCGTACAGCCATTTCACCAGTAAGTTCACCGCGAATTCCGGTGGTACCTTCAATGCTCGCATTTACACCGGAATGCAGGAAGCGTCGGCAGCGTATGTGCGCACGTTTCCTTTCAAGAAGTTCAATCCATTTCTTGAGGGCGGCGGCGGAATGTTGTTTTTCACTCCAATCGGCAGCAAAACAACCACCTACGATACGGAGCAAACATATGCGCCAACCGTTCTGTTCGGCGGCGGCATCGCGTACCAGTTGAGCCCCAGTTGGGATCTCCGAGTTCAATACCGCGGGCAGATTTTCAACACTCCAGATTACGGAATCAGCCGATACAGCACGGGTCGACGCTACATAATGTCGCAGCCTGCGATCGGGTTTGCGTACCACTTCTAGCTACTTCCGGATTCCGGCCGACAAAGAAAATGCTCGCTGACGATTCGGCGAGCTTTTTTCTGCGTAGCTACATGGGTTCAGGAAATGTCGTCGGTGTTGAATCCGGGCTTGCGACGTGATGTGCCTGCTGTCCGCCCCACGAGCTTGCGGACAACGTCATCCATCTGTATGGTCTCTGCTTCCGGCTCCGCAACAGCGGCCATTTTTTCCAGCAGCGAATCCTCGTCGATTTTCTCCAGCAGTACGATGGCGTGTGCGACCGCCACGTCATCCTGGTTTAAGCCTTCGGGAGTTTTCGCTTTGATTCCGACGGCGCCGGGTTCGATGCAGAGCAGATCCGCAATTCGTTCTCGCAACCTTTCGGCTACAGGGCCAATCTTGGGCGCTGCCAGCACCAGGGTGGTATCGACATTTGAAATGCGGTAGCCCGCATGCTGGATTTCTTCCAGAGCCGTTTGTAGAAACAGGGAAGAGTCCGCGTCCTTCCATCGTGCATCGCCGGGCGGGAAAAAGCTGCCGATATCGCCGGCGGCCACTGCACCCAATAGCGCGTCGGTGATGGCATGCAGCAGGACATCCCCATCGGAGTGGCCGGCCAACCCGGAAGGATGGTCGAAGGCGACACCGCCTATTTTCAAGGGAACGCCAGGCTTAAACGCGTGCGAGTCCCAGCCATATCCAATCCTCATCATGTCGTATCGCGATCTTTCTCGGCGTACCGGGGAGTTCTTTGCCTGCGAGACGAATACAGGCCTTCATTAGGCAGGATACACGGCTTTTTCGCGGCATTGGCCAGGATTTAGCTTTGGCTCAGGTAGAACTCGGCCAGCGCCAGATCTCCCGGCTGCGTAATTTTGAAGTTGCGCGGCGATCCTGCAACGACGGCAACATCGATTCCCAGGCGCTCGACCAGCGAAGCTTCGTCGGTGCCGACAAAGCCGTCGATCTCCGCAGCTTCCATAGCTTGTCGCAGCAGCCGGAAGCGAAACCCTTGCGGCGTCTGAGCCAGGACAATGCGTTCGCGCGGAATAGTGGAAGTGATGATGGCGCCATCCGCTGTTCTTTCCACCTGCTTGATGGTGTCGACAGCGGGTACTGCGACGATGGCTGCATGGTGGTGCATGACTGATTCGATGGTGCGTTCAATGGTGGCGGCATCAATTAACGGACGCACCGCATCGTGGACCAGGACAATATCTTCGTCGTCGGCGGGCAGCGCCTTCATGGCATTGCGGACAGAATCCTGGCGGGTGTCGCCGCCCTCGACGACGGAAACCTTGTCAGACAGACCATGCTCGGCCAATTGCGATTCAACACGTTGTATCTCGCTCTTGCGAACTGCGACAAAGATGCGCTCGACGGCGGCCACCTGCAGAAACGCACGGACCGTGAGCACCAGAATGGGCTGCCCATGCAACTCTAAAAATTGTTTGGGAGCCTGGCGGGCGGCGTGGGCTGTCACCATGCGCGTTCCAAGGCCTGCTGCGGGAAGTATGACGAAAACCGGCATGAAAGCTGAAGTATACCGGAGCGGTCGACGGTGCGTACAGCACCTGGGCGACGGTGCTTTGCTGTTAGCGGTGCGCTTTGTTCTGGCGGCGATACCATACAAAGTACGGGTGGCGCAGGATTGACCCTCCCGGCGAAGCTATGGCCAGGAAAACCACAGAGGATGTCTGTAAGAACGTCGCTCAGGCGACGGCGCTGACTTTGGATACGGCCCTGTTTGCTCCCGGTGACCGGGTGTGTGTTGCTGTGTCCGGGGGCGCCGATTCGACTGCCCTGCTGCGTACACTCCAGGCGCAGCGGGAGGAGCTGGGGATCGTGCTGAGTGTGCTGCACGTTGAGCACGGCCTGCGGGGCCAGGCTTCTGTCGACGATGCTGCGTTTGTTTGCGTTCTGGCCGAACAATTCCGCCTACCGTGTAAGGTGGTGCGCGTCGATACGCGGCAACGGATGGCCGAGCACAAAGAGTCGCTTGAAACAGCGGCGCGCTGCCTGCGCTACCAGGTGTTTCGCGATGTTCTGGCCACCGGCAAAACGGATAAAGTGGCAACGGCGCATACCCTCGACGACCAGGCGGAGACGGTGCTGATGAAACTGCTGCGAGGCGCCTGGACGGAAGGACTCAGCGGCATCCATCCTGAACTGCGCATGGACAGTACTTCCGTCAACGCAGGGCAAAATGGCCATACGAGCGGCAAGGTCTGCGTGCGACCGTTCCTCGCGGTGCATCGGACGCAGATTGAGGCTTATTTGCGGGCAATCGGCCAGAGTTGGCGGCAAGATGCGTCGAACGACTGTCTCGAGCACACGCGGAACCGCATTCGCCACGAATTATTGCCGAAGCTGCGCGAATTCAATCCGCAAATTGACTCGATACTGGCCCACGTGGCCGACAACGCGCGTGCTGAAGAGCAGCATTGGCAGGCCGAGCTTGACCGTCTGTTGCCGCTGCTTCTGCTTCCCGGCAAGCCGACGCGAGGCGGAGGCCGGAGCGTTTCGACGTCCATCGGTTCGGAAGAGGTAGCGGTTGAAATCGCGCGACTACGAGAAATGGATCCGGCCCTGGTGCGACGAGTGTTGCGAGCGGCCGCCAATAAGGCTGGCGCTGCGTTGGACTTTGACGGCACCGAGCGCCTGCTCGCATTGGCGATGCCGGCCGCGCATTCCTCTGCGAAGCCCATGCGAATGGAACTGGCCGGAGGGGTATGCGTCGAGCGATCGGCGCGAGAATTGCGATTCGGCCGCTTCTCCGCAAACACTATGTCCGAGGACTGTACCTTTGAGCTGCTGGTTCCGGGAGCGGTAGACGCGCCGGTGTTTCATGCCAGATTTACTGCAACCTGGCCTCAGGGATTCTCTCCGCAGGACCGGGCCACGCCGCCAGCTCGCGCGCACGTTCGTGCATGGAAGCCTGGAGACCGGGTGGAATTGCAACATTCCCGTGGCCCGAAAAAAGTGAAGGAAATTCTGAACCGAATGAAGATTTCGGCGGAGGATCGGGCGGCTTGGCCGGTCGTCACTTGGGAGGGCAGAATCATCTGGATGCGTGGAGTTAGGCTGGCAAATGCCCAGAATCTGGACAAACCGACCGACACCGCTCCGGGAAGCTCATCGGCGGTCCCTCTCATCTCCGAAATCCCTCTTTGACGGTAACCCGTGAGGTTTCTTCGATTCTTCGCCATGCCTTGAGTTTGGAGTAAGATTTAGGCGAAGGCTTTTTGGCTGGTCGACCGTCTCCAAAGTCAGTTAATATCGTTGTACGATGCGACAAAACGGCTTGAATTCTGCGACCTACAGGCCGATTGCAGCGTCTAACGGTTAGGCAGGGTGTGTCATCAGACGGTTAATTTTCCTAACCCGTCTTTTGCGGGTTTCTTGCCGTCGGGCAGCGTACGAAACGAGGGTAGTTCGTGAATTCAACGGTGAAAACAATAGTCTTCTGGGTGCTGATCGCAACGTGTCTCATCGTGCTGTGGCACGTTGTTGAAAGCGGCGTGGGAATGGGGAAGGACGCGGAAATTCCATTCTCCAAGTTTATGTCGGACGCCCAGGGAGGTCAGATTTCCGATGTTACGGTGGTGGGGAATGAAGTCCACGGCCACTATCGCACCGGCAAAGAGAATTTCCATACGATCGTGCCGTCGAATTATCCCGACATGTACAAGGTGTTGGAAGACCATCAGGTCAGCGTCACTATTAAGGATTCGCAGGGCAGCGCGTGGTTCAATATCCTGCTGCAGCTGTCGCCGATCCTTCTGCTAGGCGCGCTGTGGTTCTTTATGCTGCGGCAAATGCAGACAGGCGGCAACAAGGCCATGTCGTTCGGCAAGAGCAAGGCTCGATTATTGTCGATGCAGCAGAAGAAAGTGACATTCAAGGACGTGTCCGGGGTAGAGGAAGCCAAGGAAGAGCTGAAGGAGATTATCGAGTTTTTGCGCGATGCTCCCAAGTTCCAGAAGCTTGGCGGCCGCATCCCGAAGGGAGTTCTGCTGGTCGGACCTCCTGGAACTGGTAAGACGCTGTTGGCGCGCGCCGTTGCCGGGGAAGCCAACGTTCCCTTCTTCTCGATTTCCGGCTCGGATTTTGTTGAGATGTTTGTCGGCGTGGGTGCAAGCCGGGTTCGCGACCTGTTTGAGCAAGGCAAAAAGAATGCGCCCTGCATCATCTTCATCGACGAAATCGATGCCGTCGGTCGTCATCGTGGAGCTGGCCTGGGTGGCGGGCACGATGAACGCGAGCAGACACTGAACCAGCTGCTGGTGGAAATGGACGGCTTCGAGTCAAACGATGGCGTCATTCTTATCTCCTCAACCAACCGGCCGGATGTGCTGGATCCTGCATTGCTGCGTCCCGGCCGCTTTGATCGCCGCGTGATTGTGGGTCGCCCTGATGTGCGCGGACGGGAAGAGGTCCTGCGAGTTCACGTGAAGAAAGTGCCGTTGTCGGAGGATGTCGATCTTCGCGTACTGGCTCGTGGAACCCCGGGATTTACCGGTGCCGATTTGGCGAACATGGTGAATGAAGCTGCCATCAGCGCCGCGCGGGCGAATCGCAAAGTAGCCACAATGTACGATTTCGAATCCGCCAAAGACAAGGTTCTGATGGGCGCCGAACGCCGATCGATGTTGCTGACTGATGACGAGAAACGCACCACGGCCTATCACGAATCGGGACACGCGGTTGTGGCTGCACTTCGCGATCACGCGGACCCGCTGCACAAGGTCACCATTATTCCTCGCGGCATGGCTCTGGGTTTGAC
>JBARFA010000072.1:0-43137 GCA_049796755.1 Acidobacteriaceae bacterium | reverse complement strand
GGCCGGAACGGGAACCGCGAGCGCCGCGCTCGCCAGTCAAGCGCCCACGATTGAGCAAGTGGATGGATTGTTAGAACGGCCGGACGGAAACGATGTTTCGATGGATCGGGAAGGGCTGAATCTGGCCAAGGAACAGCTGGATTACAAAACCGGGATTGAGCTGCTGCAGGAGCAGTTGTCAGAAATTCGCAGTGCGATTCAGGCACAGTAGGCTCGACAACCGTCCCAACAAGGGGAATGCATGAATCTGTTTGGAGTGATGGATATTAGCGGTTCGGCGCTGGAAGCGGAACGGATCCGCGCCGAAGTGGTAGCCGCGAATATGGCCAATGCGAATACCACGCGGACAGAAAACGGGAAACCCTACCAGCGCCAGCATGTCGTCTTTCAAAGCTCTCCAGTGGATCAGTCGCCGGACTTTGCCAGTACGTTGATGTCCTCCTCCGCTTCGACAAGTCAATCGCCGGAAATCGGGGAGGGGGTCCGTGTGGCTGCCGTCGTTAGCGATACAGTAGCTCCATTGCAAAGGTACGATCCCGGCCATCCGGATGCGGATAAGAATGGCTTCGTAACCTATCCGAACATCAACCCGTTGACGGAAATGGTGGACCTGATGGGGGCGCAACGTGCCTATGGCATGAACGTTTCCGCGGTTACCGCAGCCAAGTCCATGATTTCGTCTACGCTCGATCTTTTGAAGTAAGGCAACAATAGTTTGCTGTTGGAGTATTGGTCGAGGCAAAGAAAGGGCACGGTAGAAGTTGACAGCGATTCCAAATCTTCAGGCCGCCGCGCAACGGGTGATGGCCGACGTTGCTTCCAGCAATGGAACCTCCGGAATTGCCGGGGCCAACGATGCCTCGCTGTCCTATCCGATGCCCTTCGCCGGCTTGTTGCAGGATGCGATTGGCAAGACGCAGCAATTGGAAACGAATGCGGCCAACGCCGTGACCGGGCTGCTGTCCGGGCAGGGTGTCGATGTCCACACCGCCATGATCGCAACAGAAAAAGCCAATTTGGGATTTGAAATGATGTTGGCCTTTCGCAATAAAGCGGTCGCCGCCTACCAGCAGTTAATGGGGATGCAATTTTGACTCCGCGATCGCCTCTTAGACGAGATTCATAATGCCAGAGAAGACACCCATCCCGCCGCCTTCCTCCGCCATCGTTAAGACGGGCATTGAGGAGCGCCTGACCGCGAATACCCGGGCAATACGCGCCCGTCTTGGCAGCATGTCTTCGCGTCAGCGCCTGGGTTTGCTGGCTTCCCTGGGTGTTTTGCTGGCAGTGGGCGGTGGAATGGTGTGGCTTGCAATCCGGCCTGACATGCGGGTGCTGATGAGTGGACTGGAGGCTCGCGACGCCCAGCAGGTGGAACAGGAATTGATGGAGGCCAACATTCCATATGACCTAACGCCGGATGGCACCACCATCCGCGTTCCTGATGTTTCCTTGAACAAGGCGCGGCTGGCAATAGCTGGCAAAGGACTGCCGTCGAGCGGGAGAATGGGTTTTGAAATCTTCGACAAGCCCAATTGGGTGGGATCGGAATTCGACGAGCGGGTGAACTATCAGCGGGCGCTGGAAGGCGAGTTGGACCATACGATCGAGTCGCTGGACGCGGTGCAGCAGGCGAGGGTCAATCTGGTCTTGCCGCATGACTCCTTATTTACAGACGACCAACGCAACGCCAAAGCCAGCGTAGTGTTGAAGCTGCGGCGCCCCTTGAGCGACGAAGAGGCGCAGTCGGTGCGCAGTCTGGTAGCCGGCGCGGTCGATACCTTGAAAGCCAGTCAAGTGACGCTGGTCGATGCCGATGGGCGTCAGCAGTTCGGCCCGAAATCCGCTGGCGCGCAAGAAGCGCAGTACGAACAACTGCTCACCAACAAATTGCTTGCGACTCTGACACCGGTTGCCGGCGAGGATAACGTGCGAGCCTCCGTGACCGCAGACTTCGATTCCGGTAGCGAAGATGACGTCGATGAGGTGTACGACCCGACGAAGGTCGCGACCCTCTCCACCGATCGCACCGAGGAAAGTTCCGGTGCTCAGCCTGCCCCCGGCGGTGTTCCCGGAACGGCGAGCAATGCTCCCAATGCGAAACCGGTGTATCCGCAACAGACCACGCCGCCACAGAACAGCAAACGGGAGCAAGACAGTTACGCAGTCAGCAAGGCGGTTCACCACCACATGCAGGGCCCTGGCGAACTGCGACGAGTGACAGCGGCCATTCTGATAAACGATCGCATGGTGCGTTCTGCTAATGGCAAGAGCGTCACATGGGTAGCGCGGACTCCGGCGGAAATGCATGAGATCCAACAACTGGCACAGGCAGCCATCGGGATTGATGCGACGCGAGGCGATCAGTTGACGGTGCAGAATCTTGCCTTCGCCACCAACGCCAACCCGGTCAGTGCTGGTCTGGCAACACGGATGATTGAACATGTCGGCGACAATATGGGATTCGCCCGCTACGGGGTCCTGTTCGCCGTATTTCTCATGGTGCTGATCTTCATCGTGCGACCGGTTCTCGCCCAACTCAAGCTATTAAGCTCGTCCGTGCAAACTATGTCGGCGGCTGGAGGGCAAGCGCCACAGTTGAAGTCCGCCTCCGGTTCGGCGCAGCTGGATCAAACGGAGGAGTTGAGTTTCGAGCGACAGCAGGCACGCGCGCAAGTGTTGTTCGACCATGTTTCAGATTATGTGAGGAAAGAGCCGCAGCAGGGCACACGGTTGCTGCAGAGCTGGGTCCGCTCGACGCACAAGTCTTGATGGGGTGCTCCCGAGTCGGCCCGAAACGAGTGATCGCGGGATCAGTTGATTTGCTGCTGCAATGAACAAAGGAGAATAGATCGATGGCGACAGCAACCACGGCTCCGCAGGTTCCGGTACAGGAGACACCGCCGGCGCCGCATCCTTCGGAGAGTATGGACAAGTCGCCGATCAAGAATCTCACGCCGCTGCGCAAGGCGGCTGTGCTGATGATTACGATTGGCGATGAGCTGGCCCGATCGATCTATCAAAATCTTTCTGAGCAGGAACTGCAGTTGTTGACCGAAGAGATCGCCTCGGTTCGAGACGTTTCTCCAGAAGTGGCGAGTGCCGTACTCGAAGAGTTTTATGAACTGATCGAGACTCAGCAGTACATGGTGCATGGCGGTTTGGAGTATGCCACCAAGCTGCTGGTGGATACTTTCGGCAAGCAGCGCGCCGGCGATTTGCTGAGCCAGGTGAAAAATGCGCAAGAGGCGCAGCACAGCGATCTGGCGATGTTGCAGGAGGTCGATCCCCATCAGCTCAGCAAATTTCTGGAAGGAGAACATTCTCAGACCGTGGCGCTGGTACTGGCGCACCTCGATCCCAAGCGAGCCTCGCAGGTGCTACAGGAGCTGGCCGAGGGGCAGCGAGTCGACTCCATCCGCCGACTGGCGGAGATGCAGCAGTTCTCCCCTGAAATGGCACAAAAAGTGGCGTTGGTGTTGCATAAGCGGCTGCTGTCGCTGGGAGACACGCACCGCAAGTCATACTCCGGATTCAAAGGGGTCGCCGACCTGCTGAATCGTCTCGACGCTATCGCCGCAAAATCCATTCTGGAACAGATTGAGAAGGACGATCCGCAGCTGGCGATCAACATCCGCAATCTGATGTTTACGTTCGAAGATCTGGTGACGGTACCCGCGGCAAGCATTCGAGAACTGATTTCCCAGGTAGACAAAAAACAGCTGGCGCTGGCGTTGAAGGGCGCGAATCCTGAACTGAAGGCGCACCTGTTTAAGGCGCTCAGTTCAAGGGCCATCGAGATGCTGCAGGAAGATATGGAGGTCCTGGGGCCGGTGCGCGCGCGGGAAGTAATGGGGGCGCAACAGGAAATTCTCGTGCTTGCGCGGAAACTGGAAGCGGATGGCAAGCTGATTCTCGCCACCGAAAAAGAAGATGACCTGATGGTGTAAGCGAATTGACCGGCAGGCAGCCTCGAGATTCGATGGCGGCGAACGAGCCAACTCCGCAGCAGTGATGGCAGAACGAAAGAGGAACGAGAGTGGCAGCATCACGAGCAATTCGCGCAGACAGGAAGGAATCCGATTCTCCCGGCCTGCCAGTTCTGGAGCGGCTGCAATACCCCACCGCACAATCCGGCAAAACGCCGGATGAATCGTCTCCCAGAGGCTCGCATCACGGATCGGCATCCGCGAACCCCTGGGTCACTGTGTTTCCCAGTCACGTAGATGGATTTTCCGGCGCGGAAGATTTCCGGGGGCCGGAGGTCCAGCCAGAACGGGAGCCGGATGGGCATCTGAGAGTGGTCGAACTCGAGCAACTTTTGCAGGAGGAACGAGTCGCCATGGCGCAGGCTGTGGCCGTGGCCCGCGAGCAGGGTCGTCGCGAAGCACATCAGGCCATCGAGCAGCAGGTCAATGCCGGACAACAACGGTTGCAGGCACAAATTCTTCAGAGCCTCGAGCAATTCCGACTTGAGAGGCAGAGCTATTTCCACAATGTCGAAGGCGAAGTCGTGCGGCTGGCGCTGGCGATAGCGGCGCGGGTCCTGCATCGAGAAGCCCATCTGGATCCCCTGTTGCTGTCTGGCGCAGTTCGTGTCGCGTTGGAAAAGCTGGGCGACTCCAGCCAAGTCGTCATGCGGGTTCCGCCGCGGGAAGTCGAGCCGTGGAAGGAGTTCTTCCGAGCGGCAGTCAATTTGCGGATTCAGCCAGGAATTCTGGAAGATCCTTCTCTTTCTCCCGGGGAGTGCCTGCTGGCAACCGAACTGGGCACCATCGAGCTGGGCGTGAGAGCGCAGCTGGAAGAAATCGAGAAAGGCTTCTTCGATCTGCTGGATCGCAGACCGGTGGAAGGCACGACAAATACCGCGTCCACTGTTCGGAATGCGGGGTAAGCAGCGACACTCGTATTTGATTTTCGTTTGGAGCGAAAGGAGAGAAAGCAATGTCCGATCCAATGTTGCCGGAAGGATTGGGAGTGGACGCGATTTCTCTATTCCAACCAGCCATTCATCCGCCGCGCGACACGAAAGAGCGTTCGCAGAAGAACGCATTGGGGACGGAAAACGGTTCTGATGAACTCGAATCTTCGGCAGCGCCCGACGTATTGCAAGACGATCGCTGGCAGCCGAACTCAGCCGACGACGATGCCGAGGATTACGCTCCGCGATGGCTGCGACCAGCCGCCCCAAGCAGCAGCGGCAATGTTGAACACGAGGCTTTTGACGGGGAACCTGCATCGGGCTCCGAGCAAATTCTGAATGCGTATTTTCGACGGCTGGAAAAGCGACCCGCCTGGCGCTGGCACGGACGCGTCATTGAAGCCACCGGCCAGACGATTGAATCCGAGGGTCCCTTTTGTTCGGTGGGCGAATGTTGTGAGATTCTCGATCGCGAGGGCAACATCCATCCCGGGGAGGTCATCGGTTTTCGCGGGCCGCATGTGCTTTCCATGACCCTCGATTCCTCCGACGGTATACGGTTTGGAGATAGTGTGGCGGCGCTGGGCGACACGCCTTCGATCGATGTGGGGGATGACCTGCTTGGTCGGGTGTTGAATGCCCAGGGCTATTCACTCGATGGCGGTCCCCGGCTGCGAGTGAAGGAAAGCTACCCACTCGAACGAGCGATTCCGCAGCCGATGGATCGAGTTCCGATCCAGACGAGGCTCGGCACCGGCTTGCGTGCCATCGACGGACTTCTCACTGTCGGCCGTGGACAACGCGTCGGTATCTTTGGCGGCTCAGGAGTGGGGAAGAGCACGCTGATCGGCATGATGACGCGCAATACTGCCGCGGATTTAACTGTCGTCGGATTGGTTGGCGAGCGAGGCCGAGAGGTTCGAGAGTTCCTGGAAGACAGCCTTGGCGAGCAAGGCCGCAAGCGTTCTGTCGTGCTGGTTTCAACCAGTGATCAGTCTCCGCTGCTGCGCATGCGAGCCGCGATGGCCGCCACCTCGATTGCAGAATTTTATGCGGAGCAAGGGAAACACGTGCTGCTGGTGCTCGATTCGCTGACGCGGTATGCCATGGCAGCACGGGAGATTGGTCTGGCAGCCGGGGAGCCTCCCACTGCGCGCGGATATACACCGTCAGTGTTTCGACGTATGGCGCGGTTGATTGAACGTGCCGGTCAATATGCCGCTGGAAGCATCACCGCGTTCTACACCGTGTTGATGGAGGGCGATGATCTGCAGGACCCGCTGGTCGACGCCGCGCGGTCGTTTCTCGACGGACACATTGTGTTATCTCGGGCGATGGCATCGGAAGGATGGTATCCGCCGATCGATGTGCTGGAATCGATCAGTCGATTGATGCCGGCAGTGACCACGCCAGAGCATCGAGAGCGAGCGATGTTGATCCGGCAACTGCTCTCCGCGTATGCGCGATCGGAAGATCTGGTTCGCATTGGAGCGTACAAAGCCGGTTCGGATCCCGATCTGGACCGGGCACTGGCTGCGCGTCAAAAGCTTCGCGCCTTTCTCGAGCAGAAGCCCGAGGAGCGATCCTCCTTCGAACAAACCTTCAGCCAGATGCTGGCACTGCAGATTTGATCCGGGAGAAAATTTACTGTTATGGCAAAAGCGCTGCGGCGGATTTTGAGAATTCGACAACTGGCGGAAGAACAGGCGCGTCTGGAAGTCGAACGTGCTGCACAGCGAGCGCGCCAGGTTGCGGCGGCCTGCGCGCGACAATTGACTCTCGAGCAGGAGCAGCGATCTGCGCTGGCCGAAAGCTGGATTCCTGGACGACAAGATGCCGCTGCAAATATCGAACGCTCCGCCAGCCCGGCAAATGATTCCGGCGAACCTGCGGAGGAAAAAGGCTGGCTGATGGAAGAAGCCGTGCTGGAGTTTTTCGGCTGGAGGCGCATGCGCCTGGAAAAACTTCGCCAAGCCGAGCTGGGCCGCATGGAGCCCTTGGTTGCCGTCTATACGGAGCGTCGCCGCGAACTTCGTCAGACCGAACAGCTGGTCGAACAGCGCGCCCGCACGGAAGCCGTGGAGAAAAATCGCCGCGCCCAGGCCGAAACCGATGAATGGTTTTCACAGCGAAGCCGCATGCAACAGCGCCGAAAGCTGCACCGGACGCAGGCACCTCGCGCAGAAGACCAGCGGTGACGGGCCGCTCACGTGAAATGAAAGCGTTCTTCGGCAATTCTGAGTCAATCCTTATCGATCTCTTATTTCCTTGAATTACCTTTGGCACGTCAGCTGCACGCTACTCCTTCATCTGGAGATTGTGTCTGCATGAGTGCCATACCGCCGATCGATGTTGCAGCTTCCAACCGACCCTCGTCTGTACCGGTGAGCTCGGAAGGCGGAGGGACTGAGCCCGGTCAGCCCTTTGCTGAGGTCATGCGGTCGGCCGTCTCTCCTGCGCAGGCACCACAATCGGTTCAGAAAACTTTTTACCACTCGAATGCGTCGGGAACTTTGCGCCCACAGTTTAATCGATCCATCATGCCTGCCGGTGCGAATTCCAATCCCGCGGAAGAGCCCGCATCTGCGTCTTCGAGTCAAGATCCGACGGCAAGCGCGTCGATACGGGCAGGGGATCTCGACGGCGAAAACGTCGATTCACCTGCAGCGTCGGCCTTACCGTCTGCGGGTACGAGTGAGGACCAAGCATCGCTCGTCGATGGACAGACGCAATCATCGATTTCGGCCGCCGCAGTTGGCGATCGATTGAGCGAAGCGACCCCGCAACGCGTTCGCGCGGACGATACCGAAACGGGAAGTTCACCCGCGTTGAACGGAAGGAAACCGACGTCTTCCGCCAAGGGAGCGAATGAAAGTCAGGGCGCTTCGGGCGCCACCGCCATCGCGACGACGGCCTCACTCGCAGTTGCTTCTGTCTCGGCGATTCTGCCGAATCTTCCCATTGTGGACTTGCCTACTGGTTCGAGCGCCGTAACCGAATCCAAATCCGGAACGAAACTCAATGATGGTCCCACGTTGATGGACGCTTCTTCGCTCTCGAATCGAGCGACGGCGCCAGGACTGGCCATGCCCACTGCACCAGCGGATGGAACCGCAGGTGCAGCCGGGACACTACCGCATGGACCTGGTATTTCAACGGGCGGGATGATAGATTCCCATACCTCGGTAACAGCCGATGGAAATCAGTCCGGCGTCGAGGCACGCGGAGCGACCTCGAATTCTGCAACAACGGCAAATACCGATGCGACATCGGCCGCAAATCAAAATGGTGGATCCGATGGCTCCGGCGGGAGTCAACCCGCTTCGGCCCCGGATGGAACCTTGGGACATGGGTCGACAACCGGCAGCTCAAATTCGTCAGCCGACACGAATACCTCAAATGCGGTCAGTGCCACTGGAACAGGCAATTCCGACACTGCCACGAACGCCCCGGTTGGTGATGGCGGCACTGGATCGGCAACTTCGATTCACAACAGCAATGGCTCGAAAAGTAGCAGCGCTACCGCTGCGATGCCTTCAGCCTCAACAGCTGCGAAAAGTCTTCCAGGACAGCAAGCGACTCCTGCGACCTCGGGCGTTAGATTACAGAACAACTCCAACATTTTTTCCTCCGCCACTCACTCCAGCGCACCCGGAAGTTTTCCTTCTTCGACGGCGAGTTCCACAGCAGCCCGCGCCACTACTGCGGATGCATTTACCGCTTTAGACAGCGTAGCTGCTGGAGAGCGTGGAGTTTTGTTGCATGCTGCGCCGCATCAGGTTTCCGTCGGCGTCACCGATCCGTCGCTAGGCTGGGTCGAGGTGCGTGCGGAGAGAGTTTCTGGACAGATCGCAGCCGCGTTGACCACCAGCTCATCCGCCAGCCACGCAGCTTTGACCTCTGTGCTGCCAACCATGGCGACCTATCTGCAGGAACATCATGCCGGGGTGCAGCAGGTTCACGTGGAGTCGTCGCTGACGGGTGGTCAGGCAGGGACAGGATCGCAAGGCCAGACTGCCTCGCAAAGTGATGCGCAGACGAGTTCGAACAACTCTACGGTGGCCAGTTCCGCCAGTAGCCCCTGGAACGCAGCGCCAATCGCAACAGCGACAATCCCGGCGAGCCAGGGAACAAATTACTTATACGAAGGGCACCATTTCAGCATTCGCGCGTAAACATCGCACCGAAGTATCGACGGAAAGGAAGCACTACGATGGGTTTTCTGATGGGCGTTTTGGATCATGTGAAACAAGCTGTCACGTCACCGTTCGAATCGAAGTCGCAGCCACAAGCGCAGGCAAGTGGAGTGAACGCGCTCGATTCTTCCAGTACCGGGAGCACGGGCTCTACTACCGACTCCTCCACCAACGAGGCAACGATTACGGCGAATGATTTCCTGACTCTGCTAGTCACAGAGATTCAGAATCAGGATCCCACCACCCAGACCGACCCGATGCAGTACATCACGCAGTTGGTCGGAGTCAACAGCTTGGAACAACTGGTTCAGATCAATCAGACCCTGACCACCGCAACCGGCGGCACCACGACCACTGGAAGCGCAGCCAGCAGTCCGTCTCCGGCCGCAGCGACCTCTGCAACAGCAAAGAGTGCGGCGACGTCAACCTCTGGCGCGTCCGCGACGGCCAGCCATCTTTTGCCGTTGGGAAGCCACACGCAACTGCCCGCGGCGGCCGATACTGCCGTGGCCAGCGCATTCACCCAGGCATCCACGCTGCCCACACAGGCGCAAGCGCCAACCCAGGTTCCTCTCAGTCCAGAGGTGATGCGGGCCTTGCAGCATTCCATTCCCGGAGCAACTTTCACCGGGTCTTCCTCCTTACCAGCGATAAATCAGACAGGAACCGGTAGCGCGGTTCGATGAAGCGCTAGAAATCACTCGCGGCGGTTTCGCGACGTAGCACACCAACATCAAGGTTTTCGAGGAGAAATCTCATGGCTTCCTTTTCTATTCCACTGACCGGGTTGAACGCGGATCAAACCGAGCTCAACACTATCGCGAATAACATTTCCAATCTAAATACGACCGGCTTCAAGTCTCAGTCCACATCGTTTGAAGACTTGTTCTATCAGCAGGTGGGTTCGTCCGGTTCCGGTGATCCTGTGCTCGCCGGTCAAGGTGTGACGGTGGCCGCGAATTCCACGGATTTTACAGCGGGCAGCATCAACACCGCTGCAGGCAGTCCAAGTGACGTGGCGCTGACCGGGAACGGATTTTTTGTGCTGAACAACGGCGGCACTCCCGCGTATACTCGCGCTGGAGACTTCCAAACCGATCAGAACGGAAACCTCACCAGCGTGGATGGACTGGCTGTGATGGGGTATCCGGCAAGCAATGGCGTGGTCAACACAAATGCGCCGCTGACTGCAATTCAAATTCCTTTGGGCGCCACCCAGCAGCCGCAGCCAACCACAAGCTTCGCATTGAATGCAACCAACCTGGATTCGAGCGCCGCTGTCGGGACAGTAGTTCCAGCACAAGTCACGGTCTACGATTCGCTCGGGCAGAGCCATGTCGCCACCGTAAATTTCACCAGCCAGGGCAACAACACCTGGAGCTACGCGATCTCTCTACCTGCCGGCGATTATTCCGGGACGACCGCCAACACGACGGGCACGCTCACCTTTGACAGCAATGGAAATCTGACATCTCCCACGGGCGACGTATCGGGCATCAGCTTTGGCACTCTCACGGATGGAGCCAGCAATCTCAACTTCACCTGGAATCTGTACGATTCCAACAACAATCCAACCCTGACCCAGGTAGCGTCGGCGTCCACGGTGGGCAGCACCACGCAAAATGGCTATTCGAGCGGAAGCTATCAGGGATTCTCTGTCGGCTCCGACGGAACCATCTCGGTGCAATTTTCCAATGGACAAACACAGGCGGTCGGTCAACTGGCGATCGCGATGGTCAACAATGAGCAGGGCCTGCAACTGGACGGTGACAACAACTTTACTGCCACGCTGGCCTCCGGCCCCGCAACAGTGGGCGTAGCCGGAACCGGGGGACGCGGCACTATGGAGGGCGGAGCTCTAGAGGAATCGAATGTGGATATCTCCAGTGAGTTTTCCAACCTGATCGTGGCCCAAACTGCCTATGAAGCCAATGCAAAATCTGTCACCACCTTCGATACGGTGACCCAGGCAACCATCAACATGATTCAAGGCTAATCGCTTCAACGGATTGGGCGAAGTTGGCGTACCAGCCGGCTTCGCCTGGCAATCCAGCCGGTTCCTTCGACCGCTCCGCCCAGAACTTTAGAAGATCTAAGAACTTTCTTATTCACCATCTCCTTCCTTGGTTCCATTCCTGCACTTCATTCCATTGTTATGGCAACCACACACATTTTGGAGCGGGTGAATTTCGTGTTAGATGAATTGGCTCCGCAGAACCGGTCCCGTCCGTTCGGTCGCGATCGCAACGAGAAGTCGCACAGATAAAGGATTCGGCCCCATGGAAGCACTGCAGGAACCCGCCCCGCCGCAACACGATGGAACCGGCGTATTTACTCCCGCGGATGTGTCGCAGTCGGAGGCCACGCAATTGCTGCCCGCGATCGCCCAGCGCAATGCATGGCCGGCCGTCGAATGGCTGCCGATCCAGATGGACGTGGCGTTGCCCATGGTTCGATTTTGCGTTCGGGATTTGCTGGCGCTGGCGGCGGGCCAAGTGATCGAAACAGCCTGGGCCAGCGGCGAAGATCTTCCGCTGGCGATTGAAGATGTGCAGTTGGCGTGGGTGGAGATGGAAGCCGTGGACCAGGCGATGGCGATTCGCATCACTCGGCTGTTATGACGATCGGCGTTTAGGGACAACGAAAGACTGGATCACAAGAGGAAGGGGCGCGATGGCCAGGGAAATGGTTGCAATGTGGAGAACGGCGAACGGGTTGGTGGGAGTGCCGGGACAAATGTCGCATCCGGCATCGGATGCAATGTGGAGTCCGGCAGATGCAGGAGCGCGGAAATCGGCCCGATCCAAACCCGACTGGCGCAGATGGATCCCAACCCTGGAGCGGACGCCTCCGCTGATGCAATTCATCGTGCGCCTGGCGCGGTGGGTGCAGGCAAAATGCCGTTCAGGAGTTACGCCGACGGCACCGCAACTACGCCTGGTCGGACAACTGGCGTTGGGCGCGAAGCGTCATCTTTCCCTGGTGGAAGTGGGCGGCGTGCAATTTCTGGTTGGGGGCGGCGTTGAACATATCACGGTGATCGTTCCAGTCTCATCCGACAAGCTCTGCCAGACCGAGAACCTGCAAGGCGCAGGGAAGCCGCAGCAGCTATGAACCTTCCCGGTCTACTTCTCCTGGCGCCGGCTCCGCTTGTGGAACCGACAGCGAACGGGCTGCGTATTGCGGGCAATGGAACGGTGCCCTGGACGATCATTTTCGTCTTGACGTTTCTCACCCTGATTCCGGCGCTGCTTCTTTCCATGACGCCGATGGTTCGCTTGCTGGTGGTGTTTCATTTTCTGCGGCAGGCGTTGGGAACGCAGACCGCGCCGAGCAACCAGGTGTTGATGGGGCTGGGTTTGATGATGACCTGGTTCCTGATGCATCCCGTATTGGTGCAGGTCGACCAGCAGGCAGTCGAGCCCTTCCGCAGCGGTCAGATCACCGGGACTCAGGCAATTGAGCGCGGGACTCAGCCGCCGAAACTGTACATGCTGCACTATGCTCGGGAAAAAGATTTGGCGCTGTTCGCGTCCGCCACCATGGAGAAGCGGCCCGCGAAGCCTGAAGATCTGCCGCTGCGGGTGGTCGTTCCGGCCTACATGCTATCGGAGTTGAAAGCGGGCTTCCAGATTGGAGCCGTCCTTTTCCTTCCATTTTTGCTGGTCGATCTGGTGGTGGCTTCCATTACGACGGCCATCGGTATGTTGCAATTGCCGCCGGTGGTGATCTCGACTCCGTTGAAAATTCTGCTGTTCGTCATGGTAGATGGTTGGAACCTGCTGGCGGGCTCGCTCTTGAAAAGTTTCTAATTCCCGATCGCAAGCAATGGCGATCCGCGAAAGGAAGTCCTGCATGGGTCCGGATCAGGTGACAGAACTTGCGCGGCACTTATTGATGGAGGCCATGCTGTTGAGCGCACCGCTTTTGCTGGCAGCCGCAGTGATCAGCATCGGTCTCAGCGTGCTGCAGACCTTGACGTCGATTCAGGAACAGACCATCACGACAATTCCACGGCTGGCGGCGGTGGCCGTCATGTCGATTGTGGGCATGCCCTGGCTGCTGCGCAATCTGGTGGGATACACCATTTCGCTGTTTCGAGACTTTCACCGGTTTCTGGGCTAATTCGACCACTCGCAGTTGAGGTCGGGAAATTTTCAAGAATGCTTCTGAAGAGATAGAAAAAAATGGCGAACTGGAGCAGCTATATCGCGGCGGCCATTCTGGTGCTGATTCGAGTCAGCGGCCTGATGCTGTTTGTTCCGTTTTTCTCTTCCGCCGCAATCCCGCGCACTGTCAAGGCAGCTTTTACCTTCGTCCTGGCTGCGTTGCTGACTCCCATTGCCGCCAGTCATCCCGGCGCAGTGCCGGATCTGGGCCTGACATCGATGCTGGGGGAGTTGAGCACTGGACTGTTGTTCGGCCTGTCGCTCACGCTTCTGATGGAGATGTTGAATTTCTCCGGCCAACTCCTGGGCTTGCAGTTTAGTTTCTCGCTGGTGAATGTGCTCGACCCCAACTCCTCCGTGGAAACGCCGCTGCTCAGCCAGTTGTTGAATACGGTCGGCCTGCTGGTGTTGCTGGCCGCAGGGCTCGATCGCACCTTGCTCTCCGCGCTGATGCATACCTTCACCGTCGTGCCGGTGGGCACGGCATGGTTGCATACGCGCTCCAGCTTGGCGCTGGTCGAGATGACCAGCGGAGTGTTTCTGGCCGCGGTGCAATTGTCCGCGCCTGTCATGGCCGCAACCATGCTGGTCGATGTGGTGGTGGCGCTGGTGGGTCGAATGTCGCCTCAGTTGCCGGTGTTATTTGTCGGCATTCCGCTCAAGACTCTGATCGGATACACGATCCTCATCGGTTCGCTGGCCGTTTGGCCGCGTTTCATTGAGGCCCGCTTCGACGGATTGTTGAATCAAGGCATGCAACTGGTTCTCGCAGCGCATCGCGCGTAGGGATACATGGCAGACGAGAACGGCGACAAAACCGAGAAAGCATCCCCGCGGCAGAAACAAAAGGCACGCGAGCGCGGCGACATGGTGCACAGCCGGGAGCTGACCAGTGCCATCGGCATGGGAGCCGGCGTCCTGGCGATCGGAATGGTCACCGACCGATTCGCTATGGGATGGCGGGCGGCGTATGTGCATGTTCTCGATCTGAGCAGTCACAGTGATATGAGCCTGCAGGGCGGCGCGGTGGTGAATGATATGGTGCGCGCCAGCGTCGATCAAACCGCATTTCCTGTGTCAGTGGTGCTGGCCGCCATTCTGGTAGTGGGGCTGATCGTTGGCATGGCGCAATCGCAAGGAGTGCAGTTTCATGGCGAGTCGCTGCAGCCGAAGTTTGACCGGCTGTCACCCGCAACCAATTTGAAGAACCTGTTTTCTCTGCGCGGATCGACGCGGATGCTCAAGTCGCTGATTCCGGCAACCGTGGTCATGATCCTCGGCTGGGACATTTTGCAGCACACGGTGCTCTCCTTGCCGGTGCTGTCGTTGGAGCAATTGCCGCTGTTATTTGAAAGCCAGTATCGCCTGTTGCTGGCAACCAGCGGCATCCTTCTCTGCTGGTCGGCGTTGGACTACGTGGTGGAGTGGCGCAGTTGGGAGCAGCGCTTGCGCATGAGCAAAGAAGACATGCGCAAGGAATACAAGGAAATGGAAGGCAATCCGCAGATTCGCGGACGCATTCGGTCCATCCAGCGGCAGATGCGCCGCCGCAAACTTCAGGCTGATGTTTCGAAGGCCAGCGTCGTCATCACCAATCCGACCCACTACGCGGTCGCGCTGGAATTCAACTTTGAAACCCTGCAGGCCCCCAAGGTGCTGGCCAAAGGCAGAAATCTGATGGCGGAGCGGATCAAGGATGAAGCCCGCTGGGCCGGAGTTCCGATTGTCGAAAATCCACCTCTGGCCCGTTCTCTGTTTCGCACGGTCGAGCCGGGACAGTCGATTCCGCACGACCTGTACGCGGCGGTTGCCGCTATCCTTGCGTTCCTCTATCGCCAGCAGGTGGAAGAGAAAATGCGCGCCAGCTCGCGCGAGCCGCGAAGGCCGCAACAACCGACGCGTCCCGGCACCGCCTACCAGGCGCCGCAGCTGCGACTGGGTCAAGGAATAGAAAAATCCAAGGAAACCAAGCCCGACTTTGGCACGACGGATGCACCAACCTCAGCAACAGACCCAACCATGCAGGATGCAACCGATCACGATCCGTTCGGAGACAATTCGTCCGCTGACGGGCCGACTGACGGATCAGGAGCAGGCGAGTGAGCACGCAAGTCGTAGCACAGAACCCAGCCCCGGAATCCCAACAGAAGGGCAGCAGCCTGCTGCGCTGGTTCACCCCGGAAATAAGTCGTCGCGCCCACGAGATGCTGTTGCCGGCGACCGCCATCAGCATGGTGCTGGTGATGCTGGTTCCGTTACCGGCCTTTGCGCTCGATCTCCTGCTGACGATATCGATCACCGCTTCTTTCCTGGTCTTTCTTTCGGCTGTGCAATTGCGCAAGGCAGTCGAGTTTTCGGTTTTTCCGACCTTGTTATTACTGCTGACGTTGTTTCGTTTGTCGCTGAATCTGGCTTCCAGTCGACGCATTCTGCTGCATGGATTCGAAGGCACCGGCGCTGCCGGCCAGGTGATTGAAGCCTTTGGGCAGTTTGTTGTCGGCGGCAACTATATTGTCGGCTTCGTCGTTTTTCTGGCGCTGATTGCGATTCAGTTCCTGGTTGTGAGTCACGGTGCGGTGCGGACTGCTGAAGTGACGGCGCGATTTACTCTCGATGCGTTGCCGGGCAAGCAGATGGCGATCGACGCCGATCTAAATGCAGGCGTCATCAATGAAGCGACCGCCCGTAAACGGCGCGAGGCGATTGCCCGCGAAGCCGAGTTCTACGGCGCCATGGACGGCGCGGCGCGATTTAACCAGAGAGATTCGATGGCGACGATCCTCATCACCGCCATCAATATTATTGCCGGCCTGTTGATTGGAGTGTTTCAGCAGAACATCGCCGTCGGCGAAGCGCTGCGAACCTACACCGTCCTCACTGTCGGAGACGGACTGGTCACGACCATCCCGTCATTGCTGGTCTCTGTTGCCGGCGGTATTGTGTTGACGCGTGCGGCTTCATCGTCCAACTCGCTTGGCACAGAAATTGGCGCGCAGATCTTTCAACGTCCCAGCACCTTGTGGATTGCTTCTGGCCTGTTGACCATCATGGCCCTGATTCCCGGGCTGCCCAAGTTGCCGTTTCTGCTGATGGCCGCCGGCCTGGGTTACATGGCGTATCGCATGCCCGCCCCTGCCGTCGTGGCCGAAAACGAAGGCGCGGCCGCCGGAAAAGATGCAAAGACCGCGACCGGCGCGCAGGCGGACAATCTCGCGGGCCTGCTGCCGATCGATGATCTCAGTCTTGAAATTGGATTTCAGCTGATTCCTCTGGTCGATGAAAAGCAGGGAGGCCAGATGCTGGCTCGGGTACGCGCGCTTCGCAAACATCTGGCGAAGGAACTGGGCTTCATTATTCCGCCCGTCCATATCACCGACAATCTGCGGCTGAAGCCGCGGGAATACATCATTTCCCTGCGCAATGCGGAGATGGCGCGCTGGCAGACGGAAGGCAATCAACTGCTGGCGGTCAACGCCGACCCCAAAGCGCGCGCGTTGCCCGGCACCGAAACTCGAGAGCCTGCCTTTGGCGTCCCTGCCCGATGGATCCAGCCATCGCTGTCGGAACAAGCCATGGCGGCCGGATATTCGGTGGTCGATCCCACCACTGTGATCGCCACGCATCTGGGAGAAGTCATTCGTCGCGAAGCGCATCGCCTGCTGGGTCGCGCGGAAACCAAGCGTCTGCTCGACAGTTTGCAGGAGACCCATCCCAAGCTGATCGAAGAGCTGGTGCCGAAATTGATGACGCTGGGAGAAGTGCAGCGAGTGTTGCAGCAATTGTTGCGGGAGCAGGTTTCGATTCGCGACCTGGGATCGCTGCTGGAAGTGATGGTGGAAGCCGCTGCCACCAACAAGAATACGGTGCACTTGGTGGAAACGATTCGCCAATCGATGGGTCGCTCCTTGATGCAACCGATGCTCGATGGCGAAGGCCAGATGCGTGTCTTCGTACTGGACCCATCGCTGGAAGAAGAAGTGCTGGCCACTGTCGAAGGGGAAAGCTCGCAACGCCTGTTGGGAGACGGAAGCCTGCCGTCACGCAATGCAACCACATTCCTGCGCCGCATCGTCGAGTCGTGGAAGCAACTGACGGGCGGAGCGTCGAACTCCGGCAGTCCGGTCCTGCTTTGTTCCAGCCCTGCCCGCTACTACTTACGGCGGTGGCTGGAGCCGTTTATGCCCAGGGTCTCGGTGGTCGCACCCGCTGAACTCCCAGTCGATATAAGGGTGCGGTCGTTAGGAACGTTAAGTTAGATGATTGGCGCTGGCAAGCCGTTCGCCGGCATGCAAAAGGAGTGAGCACGATGCCCGTACCGAAGTTTCCATGCGCAGCGGATCGCGAAACGAGTACCCCCATTACGCTGCTGGCCGGCCAGGTTCAGCCGGAGATACCAGACGCTGGGGATTCAATTCCAGAGACACCCTTCAACCAGATGAGCCCCGCCGAGCGCGAACAAATTCTGATGGAGCACCTTCCGGTGGTGCGATACATTGCCCGCCGCATTCATGAGCATCTTCCGGCGCACGTTGAAATGGACGATCTGGTGAGCGCCGGCATGGTGGGTCTGGCCGACGCATTCAACAAATTCGACGCCGGCAAGAAGGTGCAATTCCGCAGCTATGCGCAATTTCGAATTCGCGGCGCCATTCTCGATAGCCTGCGTACGCTCGACTGGAGTCCCCGCGAATTGCGCCGCAAGGGTCGAGCCATTGAAACCGCCATGCACAAGTTGACCGGACGGCTGGGCAGAACGCCGATGGAAAACGAAGTGGCCGCCGAGATGGATATGTCGCTGGATGAATACCAACATCTGTTGACCGACCTAAGGGGCCTGGAAATTGGCAGTCTCGACGTCGCTCATTCCGAGGATTCTTCCGACGACGAAGTGGCGTATGTGCCCAGCTCGCCGGAGGAAGGGCCCTTGTTTCAGTGCCTGAAAGCGGAAATGCGCGCCCGTCTTGCCGATGCAATCACCGCGCTGCCGGAACGGGAGCGCCTGGTTTTGACTCTCTACTACTACGAGGAAATGACGATGAAGGAGATCGGACTCACCCTGGATGTGGTGGAGTCACGCGTATCTCAAATTCATACCTCCGCGGTTTTACATTTGCGATCACTATTGGCGAACGATCCTGCGAAAGCCGCGCACGAGCCGAATCTCAAACCGGATGGAGGTCGTTCCAAGGTACATCGTCCGGGAAATTCGGTTGCGGGAATGGGCCCTCTTGGTGTCCGCGCAAGTGACGGACATCCCATCGTGCGGCAGCCGCAGGAAGGAGAAGGTACATGGATAAGCCGTTAGCCCAGGAGGAAATCGACGCGCTGTTTGCCGCCGCTCGCACCCGTGGCAGTAATGTCAAGGAGCATCCGGCGAATGCACCCTTTCAACCCTTCACCTTTTCGCGAGTGGGCCAGATCAACAGCGAACAGATGCGGGCGATCAGCCTGCTCAACGACAACTTCGCGCGCAATCTGACGCACAATCTGGGCGCATTTTTGCGTTGCCATTTTCAGGTCGCGCTGGCTTCAGCCGAACAGCTGCCCTATTCGGAATTCATTGGGCGCATTCCGGAGATTTCTTATGTGGCTTCGGTGCGTCTGGAGCCTCTGGGAGCCATTTGCGGCCTGGAGCTGGACCTGGCATTGGCACTTCCCATGATCGATTTGTTGCTGGGGGGAGAAGGCCGGGCAGCAGCCGTGCGCGAATTGACGGATATTGAAGAATCGATTCTTGCCAGCGTGATTGAAGTGAGCTGCCGCGAACTAACCGCCGCGTGGCAGCCCGTGGGGCTGAACTTCAATTTTGAAAAGCGACAACAGCAGACGCAGATTGCTCGCCTGATGTCGCCCACAGAAAAAACGCTTTCCATCAGCTTTGAAATTCGAATGCCGCATGTGCAGGGGAACCTGAATCTGGTCTTTCCGGCAGTGGTTTCGAATACCATACTGCGGCGGCTGATCACGGATTGGGGACGGCAGAATCGTCGTCGCTCCCCGGAAATTGTGGCGCGCATGGGAGAACGGTTGCAGCACATCCGGCTACGGGGAGCATTGCAATTGCCGTCGGTCCGCATCCCGGCAATCGAGCTGGACGATCTGCAGGAAGGGTCCATCGTTCGATTGAGCCTTCCTGCAACACAAGTCTCCGAATTGCGCATTGCGGGAATTCCGCTATTCCACGCAGTTCCGGTTCGAGCTGACCAGCACCGTGGCGCGCAGATTACGGCACGAAACAATCCCTTGTTAAACCGAACTGTGGAATGAGGGTTGCATCCGCGAAACGGATGTGATTCGCACGCGGCGGAAGTGGCTCTATTACCGGGAAAGTGAGATGGCACGGCATGGCAAGCAATCGGCGAGTCTTCGATCTGTGGTTCGAAATGATGCGGGCGGAACTGGAAGAGCTGGTGCACGTTCCGGTGACATCGCGAACTGTCTCAGAAATTCCATCGGCCGCCAGCGCCTACCGCAGCCAGCTGCTGCTCGAAGGCCCCGTGCACGGAGTCATGTATGTGACCGCCCCGGCGTCGAGCCTGGTGCAGTTGTCGCAAATGGTGGCCGGAGAACCGGTCGATGCAAAGGCGGCCTGGACAGAAGAAGGGCTGGAGGTCTGGCAGATCTGGTTGACCGCGGCGGGTGGCAAACTCGCAACGCGATTGTCGCAGGAGATCGGAGATGACTCTAAAAACGCCTGCACGATTCTGCTGCAGGGTACGACCGCGGTGGACGGAATGGATTCCGCTTCAGGCGCGGATACGACGGCCTCCGGGGCTGCGATTCAGGAGTGGATATTGCAGGCGGCGGAAACCGAGTTCGCCCTCTCTGTCAGTGCGCAGGTGATGTTTCCCGACGACGATGCAGCGGCGCTCGCGGTGGCTAAGCCCGAGCTGGAGAATGCCTCTCCAGAATCAGAGACGGTTTCTCCCGATCCGGTTGAGACTGTGACGCAGGAAAACCCGTCGCTCGGGCCAAAGGCCGAGGCCCCGCTGCCGAAAGCGGCCGCCGTGCCGCGCGAAGAACCTCAGGCGCAGCAGCCTGTCGAAAATCGATCGCGCGTTGATTCTCCACCTGCTCCACCTAAGGTCGAAGAGGCCATTAAGCAAGATCCCAAGCCTTATTCGGAGCCGCGCACCAAGCAACGGCTTGACCTGTTGCTCGATATCGAATTGGAAGCTACATTACGTTTCGGCGCGCTGGAGTTGCCGTTGCGCGAAGTGCTGGAACTTGGTCCTGGCGACGTATTGCCGCTGGATCGGCACATCCGGGAGCCGGTCGAATTAGTTGTGGGCGACCGCATTGTTGCCAAAGGAGAAGTTGTGCTGGTGGGTGGAAATTTCGCGTTGCACGTCACCGAAGTTGCGGAGCCTCGCCGGCGACTGGAAACCATTCGCTGTTTATTTTAAGAAGATGCGCGGTCGCCTGCGAAATACGGTTCGCGTCATGGGCCCGCGAAATGCAGCCGTCCTGAAATGTCACCTAGCAGGACACGAAGGGAAATCGATATGACGATATGGACAGAGCAACTCGGCGCGGATAGAAAAGCGGCGATGCACGAGCTTCCGATCACCTGGGCAGAGGCCGCACGCATGCCCGATGCATGGCCGTCGAACCGGAACAAAACCCCGGCACATTTGCCGCTGATGAATACCTGCATGAACGCCGACTGCAGAACCAGCTGGCTTCGTCTGTGGAGACGGCGGAATGTTCCCCGGTTCGAAGGCCAGTGGGCCTGCAGCGCTGACTGCATGCGAGTGCTGATCGAGAATGCAGTGGAGCGCGAGCTGGGCGATGGCACGCCGCTCGAACCTAAAAAGCACAAGCACCGCATTCCACTCGGGCTGCTTATGTTGTCGCAGGGATGGATCACCCAGGAGCAATTGCGTCGAGCGCTCGATGCGCAAAAAGCGGCAGGCGGCAAAGCGCGCATCGGCAAGTGGCTCATGCAGCAATGCAATCTATCGGAAGAGCAGGTGACGCGTGCTCTCAGCATGCAATGGGGATGCCCGGTCCTGTCTTTTTCAGGCCACGCACCCGAGACCATGTCCACCCTGATTCCTCGACTCTTGCTGGATACCTATGGGATGGTGCCACTGCGCAATGGGTCCAGCCGTCTGGCGTATCTGGCGTTTGAGGATCGCGTGGATTCCTCCGTGGCCCTTGCGGCGGAACGGATGAATGGGATTCATGTTGAACCCGGCGTAGTGACATCCTCCCAATTTCTCCGGGTTCAGGAGCGCATGATGCACGGCCCGTTTCCGAAAGCACAGATGTTGGAAGCAAAGTCCTCAATCGCGGTGGCGAAGGAGTTGGCCGCGGTCATTGAACGCATGCGGCCGCATCAGGCCAAGCTGGTTCGGATGCATCGCTATTTCTGGCTGCGGGTATGGCACAATCCTGTGCATCCAGCGTCTTCCGCGCATCCGGATACCCATTCGGTGAGCTTGGTTCCCAGAATCCATCAGGTGGAAGATGTCTTGATTCAATTGCAACCTGAAGATTGATTTCCGATCTGCGGATCGCCACAGGCGGCATGCGCCAGGCGCGTGCATGAGCCGGCGCGACACTGCGTTCAACGGTCCTGCCCGCGATCGCTCCTGAGAACCTCGCGACATTTGCGATCGAATGCCACGGCGTCGAAATGAGGTTTTTCTAATCTTCCAACCTCCCAGACCGGCACGCACAGTGCATAGAACTAGAGTATTGGAGAAATTAGGCGACTGTGGACAGCGGATACTATGCAGCTTTTACGGGATTGCTGGCGCGGCAACAGGCGCTCGATGCAGTGGCGAACAATCTTGCCAACACCAATACCACCGGGTTTCGCGCCGAACGAGAGTTCTTCAGCGATGCGTTGACGGGGCCAAATGCATTCGGCTCTCAGTTAAATACGGCAGTGAACGACTACGGCGTGCTGGGTGGCAATCAAATCGATCTCTCTCAAGGGCAGATGATGACCACCGGAAATCCTCTGGACCTCGCTCTCGAAGGTCAGGGCTTTTTCGCAGTACAGGATCTGCAAGGCAATATTCAATACACCCGCGATGGATCGTTCACACGCTCCAGTAAAGGCGTTCTGACTACCCGCAAGGGCGAGCCGGTTCTCGACACCAAGGGAAAGCCCATCGTCATTCCCAGCGGTCCGGTGACGATTGCCGGCGACGGAACCGTATCAGTGCATGGTGGAGTGGCAGGAAAAATCGGCATCTTCACATTTGCAGGTGGAACGCCGCTGGTGCCGGAGGGGGTAAGTCGCTACCAGGCCCCGCCGAAGACAGCCAAGCTAACCGCAACTGCCGTCGTGTACCAGGGAAAATTGGAAGGTTCCAACCAAAACGTAGTGCAGGGAACGCTGCAGTTGATCCTTGTGCAGCGGCAGGCGGAAATGATGATGAAAGCGCTGTCTGTGTTCAGCAACGATCTGGATCAGCAAGCCAGTCAGGAGCTGCCGCGGGTTTGATTCAATTCGGCGCTGTCCGGAATTTCTCGGGCTGCGACGGTAGAAAGCAGAACGGCCGGAAGAAAAGTTTCAGTCAGGAGAACTCATTATGATTCGCGCGTTATATACAGCCGCCAGCGGAATGAGCGCCGAACAGCTCAATCTGGATACCATCGCCAACAATCTGTCGAACTCCGGCACGGTCGGCTTTCGCAGCAAGGTGCTCCAGTTTCAGGACATGATCTATCAAAACCTGATTACTCCCGGAGCGGCGCAAAGCGCCCAAACAGTTTCCGCCGGCCTGCAAGTTGGCCTGGGAACGCGCTCCACCGAGAGTGAAACAATCCTGACTCAAGGCGGCCTGAACCAGACCAACAACCCACTCGATCTCGCGATTCAGGGAAATGGATTTTTTCAGGTCCAACTTCCGGATGGCAGCATTGCGTATTCTCGTGCCGGTAATTTCCAGCTCAACAACCAGGGGCAAATGGTAGATGTGAACGGCAACATGTTATTGCCCGCGATCACCATTCCTTCCAACGCCACCTCGGTCACGATCACTCAGTATGGCGTGGTGAATGCGACCCTTCCCGGCCAAGCCAATCCGTCCCAGCTCGGCCAGATTCAGCTGGCAACATTTACCAATCCAGGCGGCCTGAACAATGTCGGTTCGAACCTGTTTCAAGCAACGTTGTCTTCGGGCCAGGCCGTGCTGGGCAATCCGGGAGACGCGACAGGCCTGGGAACATTGCAGCAGGGGTATTTGGAAAACTCGAACGTCGATGTGGTGCAGGAGTTTGTTGCCATGATCATGGCGCAGCGTGCGTATGAGAGCAATGCCAAGGTGGCTACGGCCGCCGACGACATGTATCAGCAGGTCAACAACCTGGTGAAGTAATGGCGGTCGCGATGGATGGAACGCAGATTCAAAAAGATTCGATGAGAAATTTCATGATTGGGAGAAGACTCATTCTCGGTGTAGTGATTGCGGTGGTCAGCGGATGCAGCTATGCTCAGACCGCTTGTTTCGCCCGCACCCCGGAGCAGACACTGCCGTCTGGATCGGTGGCCGCGACAACGCAGCCCGCCCCATCCTCGGGTGACTTCTATCGTCTTGCGCGCATCGTGGTCGACCCCGAATTACATCGCCGCTGGGCACTGATCACAAATTGCACGCATCCGGAACGGCCCCTGGAGATTGTTGGTCTGGTTTCAGGACGCATCGTCGTTCCGAACGTGGTTACGCGACCCGTGTCTTCAGCACCATCCATCCCCAATGTCTCCCACCATACGATCCAGAAAGAAGTCGCGCATCTTCGCGCGATCTCTTCGCTGCCCAATGTTCCAGCGTCGACCGCGAAGGTGATCGCGAAGACGCCTACGCCGGATCCGTCGGCGTTGGTGCCGGTCATTCACGCCGGCGATCTGGTTCGGCTTTGGAGTTTGGATGCCAACGTTCGACTTGAGATGCAAGTTGTCTCTCTGGAATACGGACGCGTCGGGCAGATCATCCATGTACGGCGGATGGGTCAAACGGCGCTGCTGGCTGGAGTCGTGGTGGGCAAGGACTCCGCGGAGCTGATTCCATGAACACACGTCGGCTGTTTTGCGCGGTTTCATCGGCAGCATTTCTACTGCTGACGCTGCTCACATCTCCAGTCGTGTCGGCAAAAGATAAAAAAAATTCCCCCATCAAGCCAAATCCGGCGAGCGAGGACCTGGCAGCCTACATCGCGCAGGTGCGCAAAATGTATCCCGGAGGCACCAGCGACGGTTCCATCTGGAGCGCGACCGGAAGGCTTACCTCTCTCCCGACCGACGTGAAGGCGCTGAACCCGCACGATCTCATCTCGATCATCATTTCAGAGAACCTGTCGGCTTCGACCGGTGGCACGGTGAAGAATTCGCGAGCCTCCACAGCCATCTCACAACTGAGCGCGTTGTTTGGAGTCTTTTCCACGTCGAGTGCGGCCAACAATGCCGTCAATCAAAATGCTTCTTCCAGCTTGAACGCTCAGGGCCAGAGCGTGACAGACTCCAGTCTGAACACCACGATCGGAGGAGAAGTGGTGGATGTGTTGCCAAATGGAATTCTGGTGATCGAAGCCGCCCGCCAGTTGGAATTCAATCAGCAAACGGAAACGATTGTCATGCGCGGCCTGGTACGTCCACAGGATGTGAGCCCAGCGAACCAGGTGATGTCGACTGCCATTTCCGGGCTGCAGGTCCAGGTGGTGGGCAAGGGCATCGTTAACGACTCCACGTATCGCGCCAACCCGGTGGTGCGTGCGCTGCAACGCATCTTGATCCCGTGATTTGGAAAGCCGCACGAGTATGACAGCTACCCTCCAACCCGCGCAAGCCCGCAAGTTCTCCCGTTACCGGCTGAGCATCATTCTCGCTGGCCTGTTTCTGCTCTTTGAAGTCCACTGCGTCTTCGGTCAACTCGCCGCCAAGCCATCCGCGCCTACGAACGCGGCCGCCACACAAGGCGCAACGGTGAAGGATATTAGCTCGGTGCAGGGAATTCGCGACAATCAGTTGATCGGCTACGGCATTGTTGTCGGCCTGCAAAACTCCGGTGACAGCCAGATGACGTATTTTCCCTTGCAAACCCTCCTGTCCACATTGCAGCGACTGGGGATCACGGTTCCGTATCCTCTCACTTCCATCATGGTGAAGAACATGGCTGGAGTGTTTGTCGAGGCGAGTTTGCCGCCGTTCGCCCAGCCGGGTTCGAAGATCGACATCACTGTATCCTCCACGGGAGATGCGCGCAGCTTGTCTGGAGGCATGCTCCTGATGGCGCCGCTCTACGGCGCAGACGGTCAGATCTACGCCGAAGCCCAGGGCCCACTGGTCGTCGGCGGATATTCGGTCTCGAACAACGGAAATACAAAGCAGATGAACTTCCCGACGACTGCGCGGGTGCCGAACGGGGCGACGGTGGAGCGCGCCATTCCCATGGACCTGTTGCATCGCAAGACTCTGACGCTGCTATTGAACGAAGCGGACTTCGCGACGGCGACGCGAGTGGCGGCGACCATCAACCATTCTCTGGGTGGCTCGCTGGCGCATGCCATCGACAGCCGTCGCATTGATCTGGCAGTCGCGCCAGGACAAGATGTGCCGGAGCTGCTGGCCCGGGTTCAATCGCTCCCCGTAGAAGTGTTTCCTCCCGCCCGCGTCGTGGTCAACGAGCGTACCGGCACGGTTGTGATTGGCGGCAACGTACGGCTGCAACCCGTTTCCATCCTGCACGGCGGCTTGCAGATCGATGTCGAATCTCATTTTGAAGTCTCGCAGCCGAATCCATACGGATCGGGGACAACACAGGTGGTGCAGCAGACACAGGTGCAGGCGAACAATCTCCCCGTAAATCGAATCGAGTTGAAAGAGGGCGCCACAGTGGACGATCTGGTGCGAAGCCTGCAAGCGATCGGCGCAACCGCCACCGACGTAATTTCCATCCTGCAGGCGATGAAGCAGGCAGGTTCGCTCGAAGGCGATCTGGAGGTAATGTAGCCATGAACATTCCGAACACCATGGTGACGCCGGTCCCCGAATCCGCGTCACATGCGGCTCCGAGTCCGCAGTTAGTGAAGGCAGCCAATGCATTCGAGGCCAATTTCTTAGGGGAACTCCTGAAACCAATGCGTGAAGATCCGCTGTTCGGCAACGGCAGCGGCCTTGGCGGAGATAGTCTGGGCAGCGATGGCCCCAGCAGCGGCAGTATGGGAACCATCGGCAGTCTGGCTTCGGACGCGCTGGCACAGGCCATTGCCAGGCAGGGCGGCCTGGGGATTGCGAAGATGGTTCTCGCTCAACTCAGTCCCGTCGAGCAGATCGATTCGCAAACGGCAAAAGCTCTGGCCGGCACAAAATGTGGCGGGTGCGCTCCAGAGTTGACCATGACGCCGGAGGCTTCGATCGAAGCTGGCAGTGTTGCCATGCTTGGGGAGGGAAATCTGTCCTCCGCGGCGGTGCACGAGTCTGCAAAAAACGTGACGGACAAACGTGCAGCGAAGGGGACTTCGATGGAAGGGCGGAAGGGTTCGATATCGGTCGAAATCCTTGGCCCATTAGGCGCGGTGAAGAGGTGACCGGGCAGCGGAGGAAGAGGATTCCCGCGAAGGCTCGCTGGGGGGGAAAGCGGATTCCCTCCGGTTTTTTAGGGCGGATGCGCTAAAGTCCGATGCAGATCTGCCGATGTGTTCAGTTGTGGAGGAATATGCAATGAATCTGTCCGGAATTCTCAATGGTCTTCCCGACCTACTTCGATCGCAGCAGACGAGTAATACGGCACCGGCAACTTCGAGTACGAACTCTTCGCCCTCGCAGGCGGTGGTTCCGAACGGCGGTAAAACGGATCAGGCGGATCTCAGCAGCACTGGGTTGGCGGCGGCGCAATCCGCATCCTCCGATGTGCGCATGGACAAAGTGCAAAGCGTCCGCTCCGCCCTCGATGCAGGGACCTACCAGGTGTCTGCCGGCGACGTCGCCGACAAGATGATGCAAAGCCTTCTCGGCTGATTTGCGCCGGTTAAAAAGTTCGGAGACCGCCGCGCAATCACCGGCTGCGCAAAACGAAAGGAGACATCATGGAGCGTTTGCAGCAGTTGATTGAAGACGCGGTCTCGGCGCTGACAGCGCTCGATGCCTATGCGCTGGAGAAGATCCGGTCGGAAATTCACGGCCTGCCCAGGGCTCAACTTTCCGCCGCGGACATCGCCGCAATTGAGGCTTCCAATCGCCTGCTGGGCGCATTGCTGCAGGAAACCGCGCGTAACTTGCGACTGTTTCGGGCTGGTTCCGTCTGCGGACAACAAGATTCTGAGGCGGGCTGCTACGCGCTTCCGCCGTTCTAGATAGTCCTGCGCTTTTCGCAATTTGCGGAGGAACGCATGGAGAGTGGATTGAGTTGGATGAGGCTTGAAACGGCATTGCGGAAAGGGCGTAGACAATGGCGACATTGAATTCCGCGTTGCAATTGATGTCCGGAGCTCTGACCGCTGACCAGGGGGCGCTCGATGTTACCTCGAATAATGTAGCCAACGCGAACACTCCCGGCTACACCCGCGAAGTGCCCATCTTCCAGGCCAACGATTCGGTGACCATCAACGGCATTTCTTACGGCCAGGGCGTTCAGATGACAGAGGCCCAATCCCAGCGCAGCCTGGTGCTTGACGCTGCCGTCCAACAACAAACGCAAACGCAACAGGCCACCAACAGCGAAGCAACCGCGCTCACCCAGGTGGAAGATATTTTCAACCAGGTAACCACTTCGACGAGTAGTTCCGGCGTGAACAGCCTGGGCGACGAGGTGACCAATTTTTTCAATTCCCTGACCTCGTTGGCGGCCACTCCGTCCAGCGTTTCGCTGCGCGAAAGCGTACTGACCGCGGCCGGACAGATGACCTCGGCCTTCAACAGCGCAGCTTCACAGCTGAATCAGCAAACCGTTTCCTTGAACACGCAGGTGCAGGGGGTGGTGAACCAGATCAACCCGCTGCTGACATCGATCGCACAGTTGAACCAGCAAATTTCTACGTCCAGTCCAAACTCCGATGCGGGTACGCTGGAAGATCAACGCCAGTACGATCTGCAGCAGCTATCGCAATATATCGGTGTCAACGTCATCACCAACGAAGACAATAGCGTAACGTTGACGACGACTGGAGGAGCGCTCCTGCTGTCGAAGAACCAGGCATTCCCGCTGACCACCAGCACCGTAGACGGCAATGTGGATGTATTTACCAGCGCTCCCGGAGGAGCGACCGACATCACCAGCGCCCAGGCCAGCGGCGGGGGACAACTTGCAGGATTGCTCACCACGCGCGATCAGGACATTCCGTCCATTCTGAGCCAGATCAATACCCTGGCCTCCGGCGTAGCCACCCAAATCAACTCGATCCAAACCGGCGGAACAGATTTGAACGGGAACGCCGGCCAACCCTTGTTCACGATTTCCGCTACCGATCCTGCTGCCAGTTTCTCGGTGGCGCTCACGGATCCCTCGCTGATTGCCGCGTCCGCAACCGGCAATGGTACCGGCGACAATACCAATCTGGAAGCCATGATCAATGTCCAGAACCTGACCAACGTCGGTGGCCAGACTCCAGCCAACTACTATGCCTCCTTCATCTCTGAGCTGGGCAGCCAGGTATCCGGCCTGAACACACAAAACCAGGCGCAGCAGGCCTCGCTCGCCCAGGTACAGTCGCAGGTGAGTTCACTTTCCACCGTCTCTCTCAACGAGGAAGCCGCCAATTTGCAGAGCTACGAGCAGGCCTATCAATCTGCCTCCCAGGTATTCAACATCGTCAATACGGTGATTATGAGCGCGTTGAATCTTGGCGTGCAGACTGCAGTGACATAGAGCGGCGCAGGTATCTGCTGACGAGGAAACCATGAGAATCGATCCAAATTATCTTCAAAGTCTGGTGAGCGCGGCCGATCAGAACTCCGCTAACCAACAGACGTACAGCACCGAGATTGCTACTGGCGTGAGTGTGAATAGCCTCTCCGACAATCCATCCGCCGCGTCGCAGGACTTTCTGTTGCGTTCGGAAATCAGCAGCAACGACAATTTTGTGCAAACCGCGAGCGGAGTGACGGGTGGTTTACAGGTGCAAGACACAGCTCTGGGCAGCGTTGTCACACAAATTACCCAGGCCATATCCCTGGCGACAGAGGGGAATAATGGCACTCTGAATTCGAGCGACCTCAGTTCCATCGCAAACCAGCTGACAGGGGTGCAAGCAGAGATCCTGTCGCTGGCCAACACCAGCTACCAAGGCCAATATGTGTTCGCGGGCAGCCAGACTTCTACGCAGCCGTTTTCACTCGACACCAGTACCACCCCGGCCACGGTGGTGTATTCCGGGGATTCCCTGCAGACCACGATTCAGAGTCCCTCCGGTCAGAGCTTTCCATTGAATGTACCCGGCAATCAAATCTTTGGTTCCGGTACCACTGGAATCCTCTCGACATTGAACAACCTGATTGCCAGCTTCTCGGCCGGCAATGCCGACACGACTGATACCACCGCATTGAATACCGATCTGCAAAATATCTCCCAGCAGCGCGTCATCATTGACAACTCCATCTCTGGGCTGCAGTCCGCAAGCACCTACACGCAAAACCAGACCACCCAGTTGCAGTCTGTCGAGGACAGCCTGATCCAGGCCGATACCGCCCAGGTTGCCACCCAACTCAGCACGTCGGAGACTCAGGGGACAGCTTTGCTGGATACCATTGCAGGGCTCGAGCAGGAGCCGACGTTGTTCACTGTTCTCAAGTAGGCGAGGTTTGCCCGAACACCGCGCACCGATTTTTTAAAAGGGATTCGCTCCCCCTACCGAGTTCGGGTAGACGAAGCCATTGTTGCGGAGGGCGCTCTAACGTTCGAGGCTCGCAATAAGAGCTCCTGCAGCTGCTTTGGATTCGACTTGTCGGAAGCAGCGATTCTTGCGGGATTCGGTTTCGCCAATGTGCGTTCCGTCATCGCGGGCCGCTCGCGCGTGGGCAGCACAATGATGTCGACACGACGGTTTCGGCTGCGTCCCTCAGCGGTCAAATTGCTGGCGATGGGATGATATTGGGCGTAGCCGGCTGCCGACAGTCGAGCCGGCTGAACGTGGTCTGCTTCAATAAACAAGCGGGTCAATTCGGTCGCTCTGGCCGTTGAAAGTTCCCAGTTGTCGGAGTATTGAGCATTATGGATCGGCACGTTGTCGGTGTGGCCCTCGATGCGAACATCGTATGGGGTTGTCGCGATGGCGCGGCCAATCTCGTTCAATGCCGGCACGGAAGATGTGATTGGCACTGCAGAACCGCTCTGAAAAAAGCCGGCAGAACTTAGCGAAATGAGCAGACCGGTTCGACCCAGATTCACGGTCACTGTTCCATGGGCGATTTGAGGCTCCAGGGTTCGTTCCATTCTATGTTGCAAATTACGCAGGTCTTCCATCGCCAATGCCATTGCCTCAAGGTCGCCTTCCGATGGGATCGCATGAGCAGGAGGCACAACGACGCTGCTCAAATTCGACTGGGCCGAGGCGGCAGGGAAAACTCCCATGCTTTGAAATGCCTCGCGGATCGAGGACTCCACTTGCTTCACCTTGGTGTGATCCTGGCGCGAGCTGGCGAACATGACGACGAAAAACGCGAACAGAAGGGTGATGAAGTCGGCATAAGAAACCAGCCAGCGCTCATGACTCACGTGACTGTGCCTGGTTTTGCGGCTCATACTTTCGTGGCCTCCGGTGTTGCCATCGTGTCGTCCAGAAAAGTTTTCAGCTTCAACTCGACCATGCGGGGGTTCAAGCCTTCCAGAATGGCGACCACGCCTTCCAGCATCAGCTCCTTGTGGCGATGCTCTTCGCGGTAGCGAATCTTGAGCTTTCCGGCGGCGGGCAGACAGAAAATATTGGCCAATCCAACGCCGTAGATCGTGGCGACAAATGCGACCGCAATGCCGCGGCCCACTTCATTGATGTTGTCCAGATGCTGCATCACCTGAATCAATCCGAGGATGGCGCCAATTATGCCGATGGTCGGAGAAAAGCCGCCGGCGGACTCAAATACCAGCGGAATCCGCTCCTCGACCTCGCTGCGGTTATCGAGGCTCAACTCCATGATTTTTCGCAATTCGGCGGGGTCAGTTCCGTCGACGGCGAGCATGAGCGCCTGCTTGAGAAACGGATCGGTCACGGCACCCAGATCCTGATCGAGAGAAACGATACCGCTGCGGCGCGCCTTGTTGGCAAACTTCACCAGCTGTTGCACCACGACTTCACCGTTCGGCTCCTCGCTGAAGAACACACGAGCCAGGTTTTTCGCGGCTGACAACACAGTGGACAGCGGAAACTGCAGCATCACGGCGCCCAGCGTTCCGCCAAACACGATCATGGCGGCGGTTGGCTGCAGTATCTGCGCAACCTTGCCGCCTTCCACCATCATGCCCGCTAGAATGCCGCCCACTGCGATCAGGACGCCGCCGAAACTACTTTTGTCCATGGTCTCGCTCCGCTCCACTGATAGAATGCCGATCGGATTTAATCCGTATCGCGCCCCCGCCGCCGCCAACTTTCATCCTGATCGACATACGTGTTGGTTGAAGGGAGAGATGCGGCCGTGGACTGGGCCGCCGAAGCCGACATCGCGGCGGTGGGCTGGGTAGGATTGGCCGCCACGATTCCGCCGGGAAACGCCGTTTGCAAAAGACGGGAGCGAAATGCGATCACCCGCTCTATCAGCTCGCTGGTGGATTCCGTGACGACGATTTTGTCCCCCGTCACCAGTGTGATGACCGTGTCCGGACTTGCTTCCGCATACCGAATTAGGTCACTGTTCACAACCATGTGTTCTCCGTTCAGTCGGGTGAGTTCAATCATGCGGGCTTCCCTTCAGAGGTGTCCCATCAGTAGGTCTATCGGCCATGATTGCGAAAAGATGATTGACGGAGGAGAAAAACGCGAGGTCGATTTTCTGAAATCGGATTCAGGAGCGAATTCCGGAATATTTCCGCAAAAAGAAATAAAGTGCACCTGCGCCGGGTCGATGAAAGGGGTGAGCACGAGGTTCCTGACCATGGATGCCCTCGAAGCCGACTCGCAAGTACTTGGCGTGAGCCGGCAGACGGGACAAGGGGCGGGAGGCTCGCAAGTAAAACCATCTCAACAGGAGCCAATCGTATGTCATTAGGTGTTTTAAATAATATCTCCGCAATCTATGCAGAAAATAACCTGAACCAGACCAGCGCCAGCTTGCAGAACACGTTGACGCAGCTTTCTTCTGGTTCGCGCATCAATTCCGGTGCCGACGACGCTGCCGGCCTTTCCCTGGCCGACGGGCTCGGTGCAAACTCGGCTGCACTCACACAGTCTGCGACCAACGCCAGCAGCGGCGTCGGTCTGCTGCAAGTGGCCGATGGTGCTCTTTCGCAGGTGACCAACCTGTTGAACCGCGCCGTCACACTGGCCACGGAAGCCTCCAACGGTACGCTCAACAGCTCCCAGGATGCAGCCGCCAATCAGGAGTATCAATCGATTCTGGCAGAAGTCAACAATATCGGTTCAACGTCCAGCTATAACGGCGTCGCCGTATTTGGCTCCAGCACAGCGATCTTCACTGGAGATGCCTCGGCCATCGGCTCCAGCGTAGATACGCTGAACATCAAATCGCTGACTTCTACAACTGTTGGCGACGTGGGAGGAACCATCGGTTCGGCAACTACGGCGAACATTGAAACCGGTTCCGGCATAGCCTCGGCAACCGCAACCTCGGCAGCCGGTACGCTGGCCATCCAGGTGGGCACGGGTGCGACGAATACGCTTACCATTGCGAGTGGTTCGACCGTCGCCGATATCGCCTCGACCATCAACAGTGCAAACATCAGCGGTGTTTCCGCAACCGTACAGACGGCGGGCGGATTCTCCAGCCTGGTGGTCTCATCTACCGGTGGCGCGTTCAGCACCTTTACCCTTGCTGCAACCGGCGTCGCCCCGACCTTTACCGCCAGCGGTGGCGCGGCGGCCAATGGTATCTCTTACACCGAAGGGACGGGCGCAGATCTGAGTACAACCGATCTCACCAATTCCACCGATGCGCAAACAGCACTGACAGCGATTAACTCCGCGATTTCGGACGTGGCCGCCCAACGCGGTTACCTGGGTTCGCAGATTAATACACTGAATGCGGCGGCCAATGTTGAGAGCACCGAGCAGACCAACGTGGTCTCGGCGCAGAACAACATCATGGCGACCGATTACGGCCAAGCGACTTCGGATCTGTCCAAGTACCAGATTCTGAGTCAGACCGGCATCAGCGCCCTGGCCCAGGCCAATACCGTGCAGCAGGAAGTCCTGAAGCTGCTGCAATAGTCCCCTTCTCCGCCCTCGCCGAAGGCAGCTTCCCCAGCCGCCCTCGGCGAGGCATTTCTCAGGAAAGATTTAGAGACATTTTTGTCAATGGCAGCATGCTTGCCTCTTTCCCCTACAAGCAGACACTTCTGTCGAGGTTACGATGGGAACTCCAGTAGGGATTTCTTTTGGATCGCCGACCAGCGGTCAGGGGTTCGATGTGGCCACCACGGTGAGTCAAATCACCGCCAGTATGCAGGCCGTCGAAACTCCCTGGAACAACCAGTTGACACAGCTGAAAAGCGAAGATACCGCCTACACCACCTTAGGGACAGACCTTTCCAATCTAACCACCAGCCTGCAGGCTCTCACGGACTTTCAGGGTGTTCTTGCTTCGATGGATGGCTCGAGCTCGAACACCAGCGTGTTACAACTCACCTCTGCCAGCAACACCGCGATCGCCGGCAGTCATACGGTGGTCGTCAAGACCCTGGCGCAAACCAATTCCTATTACTCCAACGATTTTGCGAACTCCTCCGACCTGGTCACCGGCAGCCTGACCTTAACCATCAACGGCAGCCAGCAAACCATCAACGCGGACTCGGGCGGAGATACACTCACGCAATTGGCCACCAACATCAATAACGCCGAAGTCGGGGTTACAGCCAATGTGATTACCGATGCCGGCGGCCAACGATTGTCGTTGACCAGCAATACCAGCGGGACTGTGGGAGGGTTCACGATATCCTCGGCGCTTACCGATGCCACCACGCCATCGAACACCATCGGTTTTACTCAGGCGCAACCCGGGTCTGACGCCAGCTTCTCCGTCGACGGCATTAGCGAAACCAGCAGCTCGAACACCGTATCGAATGCAATCCCGGGCGTCACCTTCGAGCTGTTATCTGCGGCACCCTCCAGCCCGGTGCAAATCGAAATCACGAATGACAACAGCTCCGTTGAGACAGCCGTTCAGACCTTTGTCACCAATTACAACCAGGCGATGACGGATATCAATGCCCAGGAAGGCAACGATTCTTCCGGCAATCCTGAGCCGCTCTACGGCAGCCCGAATCTCGCCATGCTGCAGGAACAGCTGCAATCGGCGCTGACCTTCATGACCTCAGGTGGTCTCACGGCTACTGCAGGTTCAGGCAGCGCAGCAAGTTGGCAGTTGCAAGCGCCCTCCGCTAACGATACGTATACCGTGGCTGCGGGAGCTTTTGGCACGGGCAGTGGTGGAAGCGGGACCAGCGCGGCAATCACGGCGCCCTCCACGCTGACGCAAATTGCTGCCGCCCTCAATGTTGCCGGGACTGGATACTCCGCCACGCTCGACTCAACGGGTACCATCCTGACCGTGACCGCTGCAGCTTCTTCTCCGGCCACGCTGGCGGCGACTGCTCCCACACTCGCCTCCAGCGGCAGTGGCACGGTCACATCGTTGACGCAACTGGGCATCGACGTCAATAACGATGGCACTCTCACGTTTGACTCCAGCACTCTGGACAGCCTGTTGAACACCAATTACCAGGATGTCGCGAATTTCCTGCAGGCGGGTAATGGTTTTACTTCTTTTGGCGATAACTTCACCAGCACGCTGAACAACCTGGGAAACGCGGCACCCGATGGCCTGATTTATCTGGCACTGCAGTCCGATCAATCGACAGAGACGACACTCAATACAGATGTCACCAATGAAAACACCTTGATCACGCAGCAGACGCAAACGCTGACGACAGAGCTGAACGAAGCCAATTACACGCTCACCGAGATTCCACAGCAGCTGGATTACGTGAACGAACTCTACAGCGCCATCAGCGGCTACAACACGAACACCAACGGATGACGCCAACGTGCGGGAGGAAGTGCGATGAATTATCAGCAGCAAACGCTGGCGGTGATGAACAGCCTGGACTTAGTGGTGGCACTATACGACGGCATGATCCGCTTTCTGCATCGAGCGATCGCGAACATTGAAGCTGGTGACGTCGCCGGGCGGCGGGATGCGATTCGCCGCGTGCTCGATATTCTGACCTATTTGCAGGCGCGCCTGCGCACGGATGTTGGTGGACAGCCGGCAGCGGCTTTGGCTGAGTTCTACGCGGCGATTTATGCGCAGTGTGTCCGCGGATCGCGCGATGCGTCAGTGCAGCTGTTGCAACAATCCATTCGAGACATTCTGAATGTTCGCGATGCCTGGAAACAAGTGTCCTCACCCAACCGCCAAGTGAATCTTTCCACGAGAACGCCGGAAGGCTCGAATGGTGACGCTGTGGTGTCTCAAGCCGTGGTGTCACCCCGTGATGATTCAGGCGCGCCCGCCTGGTCTTTTGCCGAGTCGGAATCGCATCGCTGGTCAGCGTAGGAGGGCGATTTCCATTGTTGACACAAATGTTGGCAGCGTTCGATTCCACTCATGAAAGGTCAGCGGACTTGTCACAGTCGACCCCTGCGCGTAATTTCGCGCGTCAGCCGATTCTCGATTGCAAGAAGCGGGTATTTGGATACGAGTTTCTCTACCGCCCTGGAACGGAAAACCGCTTCTGCATTTCCTCTCCGGCAGTGTCTGAGTCCGCCACTCGCCAAATGGTAGACAACTCCGTGCTCTACGACTTTGAGTCGTTGGCGGGACGTGGCAAGGCATTCCTCAACTGCACACGCGATTCACTCACGTCCGGCCTTGTCACCCTTCTGCCGGCGCGATCCACAGTGCTTGAAATCCTCGAAGATATTGAGCCGGACAACGAGGTCCTGGAAGCCTGCCGGCGGCTTCGCGCGCTGGGCTACCAATTTTCACTCGACGACTTTGTTCCTCGACCCGGCCTGGAGAAATTCCTTCCATGCGCGGACTACATCAAGATTGATTTCCGTTTGAGCGGTGCCTCCCAGAGAGCTGACATACGACGCTACCTGAAAGGCTGCGACGCGAGACTCATCGCCGAAAAAGTGGAAGAGCAGGAAGAATTTGATACCGCCGTCGAAGAGGGATTCGACCTGTTTCAGGGGTATTTCTTCTGTCGCCCTGACCTCCTCACTCGAAATCACATTCCTTCGAACTCTCTCTCATACATTCAAATACTCGCAGCCGTAAGCAAGCCCTCCTTTGAATGGCGTTCGGTTGAAAAGCTGGTGCGTCGCGAGACCTCTCTCTGCTATCGCCTGTTACGCCTGGTCAACAGCGCAAACTTCGCCTTGCGCCATGAGATTTCTTCCATCGAACGGGCCTTGATTCTTGCCGGTGAAGATCATTTCCGCAAGTTGGTCACCGTTGCGATCGCGGCCGAATCTGGACGCGGCCACTCGCCAGAACTCGTGCGTCAGACCCTGCAACGTGCCAGCTTTTGTGAGTTGGCGGCCGCCCACCTGAATCAAGATCCCACGGAACAATATCTGTTTGGCTTGCTTTCCCTGTTGCCGGTTCTACTGGGTATTCCCATGCCGCAGGTCGTGGAGCTGCTTCCACTGCGCGCTGCCGTCAAAGATGCGTTATTGGGAGAGCCGAGCGAGGTGCGGCGCTCGCTGGAGTGTTTTCAAAAGTACCAATCCGGTCACTGGGAATGTTTAGGCTGCGAAGGAGTTTTCGTGTGTCCGGATCAGATGCATAACATCTATCGCTCCTCACTGCTATGGGCGGAAGAGTGCACGGCTTCGATGATTGAGTGAACTCTCAGGAGTCTCACTCGACAGGAGTCGCACTGCGTCGCAGGGAAGGCAACACTGGTTCGATGGAATTAATTTCTCCGGCGATACGCACGGAATTTGGACCTTGTTGCTTCGCATGCGACAACCCCCGTTCCGCTTCTCGCAACACAATCAGCGGAGAGCGCCCGGAGCTGACGGCGACGCTGAGACATACCGTCATGGAAATTGCATTTCCGTCGACGATAAATGGACGATTCGCCACAGCCAGGCGAATCCTCTCTGCCTTTGCCGCCGCTTCCGCTGCACTGCAGCCGGGCAGCATGACGACAAACTCGTCATCAGCATATCGGCCCAATGTGTCATAACTCCGCAGTTGCCGGCGCAGCCGATTGGCAAGCAGCTTCAGCAGCGTATCCCCGACGTTGACGCTATATTTCAGGTTCAAGCCGCCGAAGCCGTCAACATCCAGCAGAAGAATGCCCACGGGAACTTGCAGTCGCTGTACCCGATCCGTCTCCTTGAAGATCAGGTCCAGGATGGCTTCGCGCCGCCACGCTCCGGTCAGTGGGTCGTGGGTGCAATGGAACTCCATTGCCATGGCGGAGTCGCTCAATTCCGCATACAAATTCTGTACCCTTTCGCCAGTCCGAATACGCATGCGCAGATCCTGGAAATCGACTGGCTTGGCGAGGAATTCGTCAATCCCCGCATTCGTGGCCATGATCACCTCATCCGGGCGCGGATTTTCACTCATCAGCATGAGCCAAAGCTGTCGCCTGCGCGAACGACGTCGAATCTCCAGTCCGACTTCAAGCCCTGTCATTTGCGGAAGCGAAGAACTCATGAGAGCCATGCAAGGCGGACTCGCTTCCTTCAGGCGTTGTAATGCGGTCAGGCCGCTCGCATGAACCTCGACGGAATAATGCAGCCGAACTAGATACTCCTGGAGCTGCGCTCTATGCTCCTCATTTTCTTCTGCCAGCAGAATTTGGCGTTCATGCATAGTGGATTTGCCTCTCGATGGTCATAACGAAACATCGGCTGCGAGCGGAAAAACATGAGGCGGGCCGGGGAGATGAGACAAGTCCGAAACACATCGTTGCGACCGCAATTTTTGCCAGCAGTCGATAGGAAAGTTGGCATGTGGTCACTTCATTTCCTCAGCGAAGACGGCTCCGCTGATAAAGCATCGCTCCTATACAAAAGCCCGTGTGAATCAGGTCATGTAACTCCCCATCGAGAATGTGACAGCAGACACAGACGCGCCCATCCGCCCGTCCTACCCTGAATCGTCGCTCTCTGTGTCTCCAGCCAGGGAGGCGTGCGGTCATGGCTACGCTGCTCGAGAGGCCCTCGGTTGACTCGTCTTCGGCGCAGGCCGCGGCGTCGCTCTCGTTCGGCCCCGCACCGCCGCTTCAGACAAAGGCCCCAACCAACCCTTGGGTGGTGGCCATATCCGTCATGCTGGCCACGTTTATGGAGGTGCTGGACACCGCCATTGCGTCGGTCGCGCTGCCCTACATTGCAGGTTCCCTCGCTGCTTCAAATTCTGAAGCGACCTGGGTCCTAACCAGCTATCTGATCGCCAACGCCGTTGTCTTACCGGCTAGCAACTGGTTCGCGTTGCGCTTTGGACGAAAACGATTCCTCATCTCCTGTGTCGTGCTTTTTACCATCTCCTCGTTCTTTTGCGGAGCGGCGCCTTCGCTGAGCTTGCTGTTGATCGCTCGCGTGCTCCAGGGCGCTGGTGGAGGCGCGCTCCAACCGTTGTCCCAGGCAATTCTGCTGGAGAGCTTTCCGCCCAAGAAGCGCGGAGCAGCCATGGCCCTGTTTGGTTTTGGCGTTGTGGTCGCGCCGGTGCTGGGACCAACGCTGGGCGGCTGGCTCACCGATTCTTATAGCTGGCGATACGCTTTCTACATCAATATCCCGATTGGTATTCTCGCGGTCTTTATGATCAGCCGATTCGTCCACGATCCCCCATACATCCGAAACGCGAAGATCGGGCCCTTCGATAATCTCGGATTTGGACTGCTCTGCTTATGGACGGGTTGCCTTCAAGTGATCCTGGACAAGGGACAGGAAGTCGACTGGTTCGGCACGGTTTGGGTTCGCTGGGCGACCTTCATCCTATGCGTTTCTCTGGTTGGGTTCATTGTTCATTCCTGGAGGGCACGCCACCCGCTGGTCGACCTTCATGTGGTCTTGCGCGATCGAAATTTCGGCGTCAGCTGCCTGCTGATCTTCGTCCTCGGATTCATTCTCTATATCCAAATCACGGTGCTGCCGCTCTTTTATCAGGAGGTGCTTGGCTACACTGCGCTGACCGCCGGCATCATTGTCGCTCCGCGCGGAGTTGGCTCCATGATTGGCCTCCCCATCATCGGATTTATCAGTCACAGGATGGATAACCGATGGCTGCTCTCGGTTGGATTTGCCGTGTTTGGAGTCTGCTCGGTTTTGCTGTCTTTCGTAAATCTGGAGATTTCCCCGACCACGCTGCTGATTCCCATTGTTGTGACAGGATTTGCAATGAGCTTTCTCTTTGTGCCGATTGCCAGCGTTGGCACAGCAACCCTCAGTAATCGCGAGATGGGAAACGCCACCGGCATCTTTAACCTGATGCGAAATATTGGCGGCTCGATCGGAATCTCCATGGCGCAGACGACGCTGGTTCGCCGCGCCGACTTTCATCAAGTGCGCATCGCCGTCACGGTGCCGCAGAGTGGCTACTGGTTTCAACAGCACATAGCGGCGATGAGCCAATACTTCGCCCGATTTTTCGGAACCGCTGCCGGAGAACCTGCGGCGCTGGCAGCCATGTATCTTCAACTGCAGCGGCAGGCACTGCTGTGGGCATTCATTGATGTATTTCGATGGAGCGCTCTCTTCGCGTTTCTTGCCGCGGCTCTGACATGGCTTTTCCAGAAAGTAAATCATCCCAAAGACGATGCCGTTGTGCCTCATTGAGCGAGGATTGATTGAACGCGAACAAACTCCACCCGATCATGTCGAGCCCCATCGTGTCCGGAGTGAGAATCCTGCTCATAGGGCTGAGAAAACTTCTCTAATTCCTGCGGGTTTCTCCTTTGAGCCGCAAAGATATCGGCGAGCGACATTTAAATCGTTAGAATAGGAAAACGAGCAAGTACAGGCTTCAGATTTCCAACTATTTCAGGTGCAAAGCCTTTTGGATTCTGCCTGCGCTTGTCACACCTCACAGGGATCTCCTATGACGATTGATTCGACGCACGTCCCCGCCTTCGACACCACACGACAGTTCCCACATATTATGTTGCGCGAGATTTTTGAGCAGCCGCAGGCCCTTGCCGACACACTCGCGTATTACACGCGCGACGGCAGACTGGCAAGCGAGCCCATGCTGGCTGCGCACAGCGCGCTGCTGGGTCACGAACGCATTGTTATCGCAGCCAGCGGATCCAGCCGGCACGCCGGATTGGCCGGTGAAATCATGCTGGAAGATATTGCCGGCCTTGCCGTCGATGTCGAATATGCGAGCGAGTATTGTTATCGCTCAACCCACACGCTGCACAATCCCGCCGTGATCGTCATCTCGCAATCCGGAGAAACCGCGGACACGTTGGCGGCGCTGCGTGAAGCGCGTTCTCGTGGATTGCAAACTGCGGCGATCACCAATCGCAGCGACTCTTCCATGGCCAGGGAAGCACGCGCCAGCCTTCCAGTCTGCGCCGGTCCGGAGAAGGCCATCCCCGCCACCAAGAGTTTCACTGGCCAGCTGCTTGTTCTCTATTTGCTTTCGCTTTCGCTCGCCCACCAACGTGGCCGCATGACTCTCAACGTTGCCGATTCCATGTGCGGCGAAGCGCTCGCACTCCCTGACATCATTGCCAAGGCTTTGCCAGTGTGGGAGCAGAAAGTCCAGGAACTGGCCCCCAGCTATCGCGATGCGACCGCGTTTCTATTCCTGGGCCGCGGCATTCATTATCCCATCGCACGCGAAGGCGCCCTCAAGCTGAAAGAATCCTCCTACACACATGCCGAAGGCTATCCCGCGGGCGAGCTGAAGCATGGACCGAATGCTCTTGTCGGACCCGAAACGCCTCTGGTTGTTTTGGCGACCTATGATCCCAACGACCACGATTCGCAACTGCGATATTCCAAGGTAGTACAGCTGCTGAAAGACATGCGCCAGCAGGGCGCAAAGGTCTTTGCGCTGGCGAACGAGGGCGATCAGGAAGTGCCGCAGTATAGCGATGATTGTGTCTTCATTCCTCGATGCAGCGAGTATCTGCTGCCGATATGCGAGGTCATTCCGCTCCAATTTTTTGCCTACCAGATCGCGTTGCTGCATGGACGAAATGTCGACCATCCCCGCAACCTGGTCAAGGCTGTAATTCAGGAGTAGAACGCCACGTTAAGAACGATGACGGGAGTTGCTTTCTTCCAGGATGAAGATGACAATCAGGCTTCGAATTTCTGCTGCCACATTTTGCCTCGGCTTCTGTTTCGTAATCGTGTTCGCGCGAGCAACTGCCTGGGGCGCGGCATCGAACTCTGGAAAGACGCTGGACTGGCCAGTGTACGGGGGCCAACTCGCCAGCGGTCATTATTCATCTCTGAAGCAAATCAATCGGCAGAATGTAAGTGAACTGCGCAAAGCATGGGTATTCGATACGGGCGAGAAAGGCGCGCTGGAAACCAGTCCGCTCGTGATCGGCCGTGTTCTCTACGCGTATACCTCCAGCCAAAAGGTCATCGCTCTCGATGCCGCATCCGGCAACTTGCTGTGGAAGTTTGATTCCGGAATCGTCGGCACAGGACCGATGCGCGGCCTCGCCTATTGGTCGAATGGCAAGCAGAGTCGGCTTCTCGCGGGCGTAATGAATTTTCTTTACGCGCTCGATCCAACGACCGGCAAGCCGATTCTTTCGTTCGGAGAAAACGGCCGAATCGATCTGCGCAAGGGTCTGGGGCGCGATTATCACTTTGAATCTCTCGCCATCACCACGCCCGGCGTCGTCTACAAAAATCTGATTATCATGGGCGCCATGGAACCCGAAACTCATCCCGCGCCGCTTGGGGATATCCGTGCGTTCGACGTTCGCACCGGCGCCCTGGTGTGGAGATTCCATACCATTCCGCGCCCCGGCGAATTTGGCTACCACACCTGGCCGAAAGGCGCGTGGAAAACCGCGGGCTCCGCCAATAACTGGGCCGGTATGACGATCGACACGAAGCGCGGCATCGTCTACGTGCCCACCGGCTCAGCGGTCTTCGATTTTTATGGCGGAGATCGCATTGGCAATGATTTGTTTGCCGACACGCTGCTTGCGCTTGATGCCAATACGGGAAAACGCATCTGGTATTTTCAAGGCGTTCATCACGACATCTGGGATCGTGATTTTCCCGCGCCACCTGCGCTCGTGACGGTGCGGCACGATGGCAAGCGTGTCGATGCAGTGGCTCAGACCACCAAACAGGGTTACGTGTACCTGTTTAATCGCGCCACGGGACAGTCCCTATTTCCGATCGAAGAGCGAAAATATCCGCCAAGCAACGTGCCCGGAGAAGTCGCTTCGCCAACCCAGCCATTGCCCTCAAAACCTAAACCCTACGCCCGCCAATTGCTGACCGCGGCCATGCTGACGAATCGCACGCCATCGGCACATGCCTCGGCTGAAAAGCAATTCAAGACATTCATCAGCGCTGGACAGTTTGTCTCGCTCAGTTTGAATAAGCAGACAGTCGTGTTTCCCGGTTTTGATGGTGGAGCGGAGTGGGGTGGTCCTGCCGTCGATCCGACGACCGGCGTCATCTACATCAACTCCAATGAAATGGCGTGGACGGGCGGATTGATTCGCAGCAAGGCTGCCGCCGGACAGGGAGAAAAGATCTATCAAAGTCAATGTGGTATTTGCCA
>JBARFA010000071.1:0-3374 GCA_049796755.1 Acidobacteriaceae bacterium | reverse complement strand
GGCGAGGTATAGCCTCGCGCACTTGGAGGCGGCACATCGATAAGCGTTCGGCGAAACAGTTTATCCGCATCAACGATCGGATACGCGCGCGTGAAATTCGCGTCATTGACGAAAATGGAGAACAGCTGGGCGTTCTCCCTCCCTTTGAAGCTCTTAAAATTGCCCGCGAACGCGGCCTCGACCTGGTAGAAATCTCTCCCAACGCCGTGCCGCCGGTCTGCCGCATTCAGGATTACGGCAAGTATCTGTACGAAAAAGATAAGAGCGAACGGGCTGCGCGCAAAAAGCAGAAGGTCATCACCATTAAGGAAGTCAAGCTCTCGGTCACCGTCGACGAGCACGACTACCAGACTAAGAAAAACCAGGCCATCCGCTTCCTCCACGAAGGAGACAAAGTCAAGGCGTCCCTGCGTTTTCGTGGCCGGCAAATGGCCCACCGCGAGCTGGGATATCAGATCATCAATCGCCTGATTCAAGATGTTGGCGACGCTGGGATCGTGGAGTTTCATCCGCGCATGGAAGGCACCACGCTGCACGCTATCCTTGCGCCCGGCAAAAAGGTGGAGTCGGCGAAGAAGCCCGAAGCTCCCAAGCCCGACCCGCGAAAAACCGCTGCAGCCAAGCCTGTGGAAGCCGCCGAAACGGAACAAACTCCCGCCGCGCAGGCCTAGCCTCGTTCCTCCGCAACAGAGATTCTCCATCGCCGGAAAGAACCTCATCACCCAGGTTCTCTCCGGCTTTGTTCTTGCTGCGCGCGCGAACCTAGCAGCGATCGACGATAATTCTTGCCAGAGGAACATTCATGCATCGCACCGTTCGCGCTGGCCTGGTTGGTTTTGGGCACGGCGGCACCATCTTCCATGCGCCGTTTCTGCACGCCATCGATGGCCTGGAGCTGGCTGCCATTCTGCAAAGACACGGCAATTCCGCCGCGCAAGCCTATCCTGGCGTCGCCATCGCGCGCAATATGCCGGAATTGCTGGCGCTGCCGGACCTTGATCTGATCGTCATCAGCACACCTCCATCCACTCATTTTGAGCTAGCTGTGCAGGCCCTCGAAGCCAACAAGCATGTGGTTCTCGATAAGCCGTTCGTCGCCACCAGCGATGAAGCTCGCCAGTTGATCGAGCTGGCCCGCGCGCGCAATCGCATCCTCTCCGTCTATCAGAATTGCCGCTGGGACGGAGATTTCCAGACCCTCCAGCAGATTTTGGCTTCCAACGCACTCGGCCGACTGGTCACGTTCGAGTCGCGTTATGATCGCTACCGGCCCGGTCCGCGCACCAAACCCTGGCAGGAGAAGACGCTTCCCGGCAATGGCGTGCTGCATGATCTGGCGGCGCACCTGGTCGATCAGGCGCTGGTGCTGTTTGGCACACCGGAGGCGATCGTGGCCGACGTCCGCCTGGAACGCGATGTGGCCGTCGTGAACGATGCGTTCACCGTCTACCTGTACTATCCGCGCCTGCGCGCTTTACTCAGTTCCACCATGCTGGCTCGCACCGCCGGTCCGCGTTTTGTTGCCCACGGGACGCTCGGCTCGTTTGTGAAGTATGGCCTCGATCCGCAGGAGCGCGCGCTGCAAGGCGGTGCAACCCTCGGCGGTCCGCATTGGGGAGAAGATCCTGAAGCTAACTGGGGCACGCTCGCGACCATGCGCGATGGCCAACCTGTCGAGCGTCGCGTTCCGACTTTGCCCGGCGACTATCGCAAATATTACGAAAATGTTCGCGACGCCATCTGGGGGGTTGCGACTCTGGCCGTTACCGCGGAACAGGGCTGGCGGACCATTCGACTGCTTGAACTAGCGCTCGAAAGCACTGCGGCACGCTGCGCCATCTCCTGCGCCTCACTCGATGCAATACCGTAGAGCATTTTCACTATGGAATGCAGATGGCAGAATTCAGGCCTGAACCGCTGTTTGCAGTAAGTCCGCGATACGTGGCCAGTTGTCCATGAAGATCTTCCACTGTTGCAGCTCGCGTGGAAGGCATGCACTTGCGGATCGGGTCAGTTCCCACTTTTCGGAGCTGCTGACGGTTGGCCTGGCTCTTTCCCTCCGAATCCATCCGCTGGCTTCGAGTTTGGTCAACGCGATGTAGAGGGAATGCTCTTCGACACAATCTAATCCGCTGATTCGACGTTGCAGGTCCCGGACAAGCAATTCGGACTTGCAAGCACCGTGCTCCTCGAGTGCGCTCAATATAAGTATTTGAAGGACAGCTTCAAATATGTCGGATTTGCCGGCAGTGTTCATGCGCAGCGAGAACCCCTCCTGGATTGTGAGACTGCGCGAGTATCAATTTGGTTACATTCATTCCTCATGCAACAACTGGTTTGGATCGATGTGGAGCGCACGCCGTGCTGGAATCCATGTCGCCAGCAGCCCCAGCAGCGCCATCGTAATAACCACGCCGAACATAACCAGTGGATCGCGCGGTGTCGCTTCATAGACAATCTGCGCCAGCAATCGGCTGGCGAGCACACCCAGCACCAACCCAGCAACGGAGCCGGAAAGCAGCAACACCAGCGGCCTTCCCAACGCGGAACGCATCAATTGCGCCGGCTGCGCGCCCAGGGCAATGCGAATCCCCAGCTCCTTCATCCGCTTTGACACGCTGTAGGCTGCCATGCCAAAGATGCCCGTCACCGCCAGCATTGCCGCGAGTAAGCCCATGATGCCCAACGCTGCCGCTGCGACCTGTGCGGGAAAGTAGACCACACCCAGCGCCGTGGGCCAGCTTTGGATCGTAAATGGTACGTCCGGAGCGATGCCGCTCAGCACGCGTTGCAGATCTGCGCCCATCTCCGCCTCTCCCAGGCTCGACCGCACCACCAGAGTCGTGCTGCTGTTTGGCATCTGCGGCAGCGGGAAAAACATGGCCGGCTTCGGCGCTTCCGTCAGTGTTCTGTATTTACCGTCCTGCACAACACCCACGATCTGATAGAGCGTGCTGCCGTACAGCAGGAATGGCTTTCCAATCGCCGATGATTTTCCAAACATTGTCCGGGCAAATGTCTCGTTCACAATGGCAACCTTCGGCGCCTTCGCGTCGTCGTGCCAGGTAAAGTTGCGGCCAGCCAGCAGTTTTGTTCCGACGGCGTGCAAATAGCCGGGAGAGATGGAATAGTACATCGCGTCCTGAACGCTGTTCGAGATACGGAAATCCGCAGTTCCCTGGCGATACACCACCTCGTCGCCGCCCAGCACCGAAGGCGGAGCTGCGTTGGTCGTGCCCACCGCGATCACGCCCGGAATGCGTTCCGCCGCATCGATCATGCGCTTTTGTGTCGCCAGGTCCTGGTCGCCGGTTAAGTCCGCCATATCCAGGTCCCCGGTCGCCAGCGTGACGCCCTGCGGCTGAACCCCGAGC
>JBARFA010000070.1:0-8039 GCA_049796755.1 Acidobacteriaceae bacterium | reverse complement strand
GCGCAGCACTGGGCCCGCGATCAACGTGGTGCACGTGGAGAAGTCGCGCCGCATCGACTCCATGGACGAGGTGAAACGCGCGCTGGAAGCTGCGGAGCAAATTCCGTTCGCACACTTGATTCTGCATCTAGGCGAGCGCGGCGATACCTGGAGTCCGCGCACGCTGGAACATGCGATGACGGCAGTGGAGCATCTGCGGGCGTTCGCGCGACCGCTGGGCGTGCAGATCCTGCTGGAGAATCTAGAGAAAAATGAGGTGGCCGAGCCGCAGAACCTGATGGAGATTCTGTCGGTGGGACATTTCGACGATATTGGGCTCTGCCTCGACCTGGGGCATGCACCCATTGGCGAGGGAATTCCGGCGACCATCGACGTGATGGGCCCGCGGATTCGTTCCGTGCATGTGCACGACAATGCGGGCGATAAAGACTCCCACTTGTGGCCGGGAGACGGCACCATTGCCTGGCCGGAAACCATGCGGGCGTTGGAAGCGCTGGCAAAACCTCCGGCGACTGTATTGGAGATTCATCCGACGCTCGAAAATCCGGAAGGCACGCTGATCGATCGCTATCAGCGAACATGGGAATTTCTGGATCGATCGGCTTCGGCTGGCTAGCGCGGCGTTCTAAGAAGTTCGTCGAAGAAGTGGTTCGGCTACAGAAGAGGGCAACGAAAGCAGGCCGCAAGCGAAGCTATTTCGCGGGGAGAGCGTGATAGCTTAATTCAGATAGGAGATTCAGCCGATGACGACATTTAATGAGACACTCACTCTCTACGCAGCATCCGGCAAGCCGATGACAGCCTACTTGACTGAGCAGCGCTCTGACCGTATCGACGACGGCTTCTATGTTGTCGGGGTGAAATACGCTCACTTAGCCGATGGAACCGCACTCAGCTTCGTGGACGACAATACGTTTCGGAATCTCTGCACAGAGGAATTGCTGCATTTACGTCGCTAGGAGTGACAGGTTCTCCTATTGTGCAGTCATATCGAGATTGATTATCCTATTCCCGTTTATTACCATTATAGAATCAGCAAGTTGCAGCCATCAACGGATGGCGCGGTTCCGAAGGGACGCTTGCCGACCGGTTCCGGCGGCCATGGGAGTTTCCGGATGCGGCGGGTTCGGCTAGCTAGTTTTGCGTATCGGAGGTCCGTCGAAGAAGCGGAGGGATGACAATATCTTTCTGCCCGACTTAAGCCAAAAGATGCCTTGAGTGGGGTACCGAGCCCAATGCAGAGATTCTTCCCCTTCGACTGCGCTCAGGGTCAGAATGGCGAGCCTTATTTAGCGAATTTTATTTAGAGTATTTGCGAGCTTTAGAAACTGAGCAGCAGGTCCCAAATTTTATGGCTGACACAACGACCAGCACTGCGCCTGTGACCACGATTGCCAGCCTTAGCCAGCATGAAGGCGAGACCATCACGCTGCGCGGGTGGCTCTACAATCTACGCGAGAGCGGCAAGCTGCTGTTTCCGATTTTTCGCGATGGCACCGGCACAGTGCAGGGCATCGTGCCGAAATCGGCCGTGCCGGTGGAAGTTTTCGAGCGCATCAAGGGGCTGACGCAGGAGTCCAGCGTGATTGTGCGCGGCAAGGTTCGCGCAGACAAGCGAGCCCCCAGCGGCGTGGAGCTGGATGTCGAAGACCTGGAAGTTGTCGATCGCGTTCCCGAGGACGCGCCGTTTCCGATTTCGCTGAAAGAGCATGGCGTCGATTTCCTGATGGAGCATCGCCACCTTTGGATTCGCACACCTCGGCAGGCGGCGATTTTGCGGACGCGCGCGGAAATTATGCGGGCGGCACAGGAGTATTTTGACACGCATGGATTTGTGCGGACCGATCCGCCGATCCTGACGCCCGCGGCCTGCGAAGGCACCAGCACGCTGTTTCCTGTGGATTATTTCGGCGACGAAGCTTATCTGACGCAGAGCGGGCAGCTTTACATCGAGAGCACGGCGATGGCGCTGGGCAAGGTCTACTCCTTCGGGCCGACATTCCGCGCGGAGAAATCGAAGACGCGTCGCCACCTGACGGAGTTCTGGATGATCGAGCCGGAGGTCGCGTTCGCCGGACTCGACGACATTATGGTGCTGGCGGAAGAATTTCTCAGCCACATTGTGCAGCGCGTGCTGGAGAATCGTGCGGCCGACCTGAAAGTAATTGGCCGCGATGTGAGCAAGCTGGAGGCGATTCGCCCGCCGTTTCCACGAGTGAGCTATGAGGAAGCTGCGAAGATGCTGGCCGAGGCATTCAAGGCGGGCAAGCTGGAGCAAGAGTTTGTCTACGGGAACGATTTTGGCTCGCCGGACGAGACCTATATTTCGTCGCAATTTGATCGGCCTGTCATGATCCATCGCTATCCTGCGGACATCAAGGCGTTTTATATGGAGCCCGATCCCGTGAACGACAAATTCGCGCTGTGTGTGGACGTGCTGGCTCCCGAAGGTTATGGGGAGATTATCGGCGGGTCGCAGCGCATCAACTCCTATGAGCTGCTGAAGCAGCGGATTGAGCAGCATGGTCTGCCACTGGCGCCCTTTCAGTGGTATCTTGACCTGCGTCGCTATGGTTCTGTGCCGCATGCGGGGTTTGGCATGGGGATCGAACGCGCGGTGGCCTGGATTTGCGGTCTGGACCATGTGCGTGAAACGATTCCATTCGCCAGGACGCTGAACCGCATCTATCCCTAGCCGGCGCTCGTGTGCGCAGAAAAAGTGCGCGCGACAAGCAGGACACCCCATGTCGAAACCCAGCAAAAGCACGAAGCCAGCGAACCGCGCAGAGAGAAGTGGTGCGAGCCCTGTTGCGCGCAGGTCGTCAATCGCCAGTGTGCAAGGCCTTCCGGCGCGGAAGATTCGCATCCTCGGAGTCCCGCTCGATTTGGGACAATCGCGGCGCGGTGTGGATATGGGTCCGTCGGCGGTACGCGTGGCAGGGTTGCAGGCGCGATTGGAATCGCTGGGGCACCAAGTCCGGGACGGCGGAAATATTTCGGTCGAGATTGCCGAAACACAAAGCATGGGCGATCAGGACGCGAAATATCTCCACGCGATTACGGAAACCTGCACACGCGAGGCGGAGCGGGTGATTGCAACGCTGGCTGCCGGAGAAACGCCACTGGTGCTGGGCGGGGACCACTCGATTGCAGTGGGAACGGTTTCTGGTGTGGCGGAATTTTATCGGCGGAAAAAGCAGAAGATCGGGTTGATCTGGATGGATGCGCATGCCGACATCAACACACCGCAAACTTCACCCAGCGGCAATGTGCATGGCATGCCGGTGGCTGCGCTGATGGGTTTAGGTCCGGAAGAACTGAAAGATATTTTTGGATGGTCACCAAAGATCGCGCCGGAAAATGTGGTGCTGATCGGCTTGCGCGACATCGACGCGACCGAGAAAGCCAACATCCGGCGGGCCGGAATCACTGAGGTGTACACCATGCGCGACATTGACGAACGTGGCCTGCGCACGGTGATGGAAGAGGCTGTGCGAGCGGCTGCGCGCGACACCGCCGGCTATCACATCTCGCTCGATATGGACTGGATCGATCCGGAAGATGCGCCGGGAGTGGGCACACCGGTGCGCGGCGGCGCCACCTACCGCGAGGCACATCTGGCGATGGAAATCATTGCCGACGATGGGCGCATGTTGAGCTTCGAGCTGGTCGAAGTGAATCCGGTGATCGATGAACATAACCGTACGGCGCAACTGGCGGTGGAGTTGGCCTCCTCCGCGTTCGGAAAAAAGATTCTGTAGGCACCAGATCCGACGGCAAGTTCAGGTCGACCGTTATTTCTCAAACCAGACTTCCATGCCAATCGCATCCTGATGCACTTCCGTCCGGCGAAATGGCACCTGAGCCAGCATCTGTTCGATTTCCTGCCGGGTATAGGCGCGCTTCAGCAGCATAAAGCGAAAGGTCAACAGGGTCATCCAGCGGTTGAGCCTGCCGATGCCGATGCCGTTCACATACTCGCGAATGGCGGACATGGGGGTGTCGCGGCTCAGGTCAATGATGACGCCGCTGGCGCCGGGACGAAGCACGCGATGCATTTCCTGGAGCGCTTTGACAGGCTCAGTGAAATTTTTGAACGCGGCGCGGCAGACGAGCAGGTCAAAGCTGTTCTCGGCAAACGGCATGGCAGACGCATTGCCTTGCCGGATGTCAACTGCTACATGGGCGTCGGCAGCATTGCGGCCTGCCAGCTCGACCATGGTGTTGCTGATTTCGAGCGCGTGTACATGCAATTTTCCCGATCTGGCCAGCTCGACCGAAAGAAAACCCGGTCCCGGCGCCACTTCCAGCACATCGGAGCCGGCGGCTAGATTGGCTTCCAGGCGGGTGGCAAGCTCTCGATACTCGTTCATGTCTTTGCGCGTGGTTTTCTCGTACCAGCGCGCGACCGAGCCTTCCATGCCCATTCCCTTGTATCCTTTTGCCATTGTCTTTGCCATTTGGAATCCTCAATCGAAAAGTATCTTATTAGATAAGATACTTGCTACCATAGATACATGGAGGCAAGATGTCAACAGGAAATCGCGCCGCGCTGCATGCGTCCCTGATCCGGAACATTCGCTACTTTATTGCCGGGACAATTCTGTTCAACCAGAAAGTGGCCGACTCCGTGGGGCTGCACCTGACGGATATGCAGTGCCTGAACCTGCTGGAACTGGAGGGCGCTATGACGCCAGGAAAGCTGGCGAAGTGGATGGGACTGAGCACGGGCGGGGTCACGGTGATGCTGGATCGACTGGAAAAAGGGGGCTATATCCGTCGCGAGCCGAACCCTGCGGACCGGCGCAGCGTGCTGGTGCAAGCCAATCCGCGGAAGGCCCCAAAGATTCAGCCGCACTACCAGCAAATCAATCGAGATATGGAGAAGTTTCTAACCGAAAGTCCACGGGCGGAGCTGGAGGCGGCGAATCGCTTTCTAGAGCGTATGAATGCGATCCGAGGAGGGCGTGCGGAAGGCAATTCGCACGACTAATCCACGGTTTCTGAGGAGCGAGGGCGGGACACAGCTTACTGACCGGGATTGGTCTTCTGCGCGGTCTTGTGGGTCACCTTCTTGGTGGTGTGCTTGGTCTCGTGCCAGGTTTTCTTGCTGCCGCTCTCGATGCCATGGCCAGTATCTTTGGCGGCGTTCTTGGTGCTGTGACCGGCGTCTTTCATGTCCTGTTTAAAGCCGGGATTGGTGCTCGATTGCGCGATGACCGGAAGTCCAATGGAAAGAACAGCAGCGAGGAGGGTGGTGCTGAGGAGTTTGGCTTTCATAGTTTGTCTCACTCTACGAGAGATTCAGAAATGAATGACGGAGTTGTAGCCCAGCTGAAACTCAGGATGCGTTTCCGCACGGCGTGTGCGGGAAACTACTCCAGGGAAAGAGTTACTCTGCCCGCAGAGCCACCATGGGATCGATCGACGCCGCGCGACGAGCAGGCAGAAAACAGGCTATGAGGCCGACAAAGATCAAGATTGCGGCAACCGAGGAGAACGTGACAGCATCGGTCGGGCGCACGCCGTAGAGAAGGCTCCCGAGTAGACGCGTCACTCCCATGGCAGCTGCAATCCCCACTGCCACTCCACAAACGAGCAACACCAGGCCTTGCCGAATAACCAATAGCAGCAGATGCACTCGCTGCGCGCCAAGAGCACTTCGAATCCCGATCTCGCGCGTGCGGCGAGCTACCTCATACGAGAGCAATCCGTAGACGCCAATACACGCCAATGCCAGCCCTAGCGCGCCAAAAAGGCCAAACAGCCGCGCGACCAGCCGCTCATTGAACAGGGTTCGGTCGACGATTTCGGATTGCGTCCTCATCTGGATCACAGGCAAATTGTTGTCGGTTTGATGCACGATCTTTCGCACCACTGGCATGAAAACGGCGGGTTGTGCGGCTGTGCGCAGTACAAACGTCGCACCCCGCTCGGTTAGCGGAACATAGGTTGTCGGAGCGTCCGCGCTTCGCAGATCTTGAAACTTTGCGTCGCCCACCACTCCGACAATTACATATTGCGGTTCCGTCGCGTCACCGCCGCCGATATGCAGCCCAATCGGGTTTCTCCCTTGTATGTATTTTTTTACGAATGCCCGATTCACAATCGCCACCATGGGCTTTCCGCTCAGGTCCTCTGGACGGATCATCCGTCCGGCGATCAGAGGAATTTTCATGGTTGCGAAATAGTTCGGACCCACGGAAAGTATCTGGGTTCCGACATCTTTCTTGTCCGCTCGTCCCTCAACGCGCATGCCTTCCTTGGATATCCAGTTATGCAGTAACGCAAACGACGAGTAGCTTACGTCGACTACTCCCGGCAGCGCGGCCAGCCGTCGCTGCAAGTTCGCATATAGTTCAGGGATTCGCGGTCCCTTATATCCGGCAAGCTCAGGTTCAACTGAGAACAGCAGCAGGTTCCGGGTGTCGAATCCAGGATCGACGCTGTGCAGCTTGTCGAGTGTGCGCAGCAGCAGGCCCGCACCCGACAGCACCACCACCGACAACGCGACTTGCAGCACGACCAATCCGCTGCCCAGACCGAACCGCAGCCCTCTCCCTTGCCTTGTCGTGGTGGAGTTTCCTTTGAGCTCCATTGCAACGTCAGCTTGCGTTGCGCGGAATGCTGGCGCCAGCCCGAACCCAATCCCAGCCAGAACGGCTATGCCAATCGCAAACAACAGCACTGGCGTATTCGGATGTAGATTCATCGGCATCGGTCTGTTCGAATTTTTCGAAAAGAACGCCGCCAGTCCTGTGGCTCCCGCGTATGCCACCAGCGTCCCCAGCGCCGCTCCCATGAAAGAGAGCAGCAGGCTCTCCGTCAATAACTGCCGAACCACGCGGCGTTTTGCCGCGCCCACGGCGAGCCGGACGGCCATCTCTTTTTCGCGCGCCGCGCCGCGCGCCAGCATCAGCCCTGCCACATTTGCGCAGGCGATGACCAGCACTATCCCCACTGCGGCCATCAGCAACATAAGCGGCTCGCCGAAATTAGCGCGAAACCCTTCCAGCCCGCTTTGCGCAGGCAACACTGTCAGGCGAGGGTCATCCGTCGCCTTCCATCTGGGCTTTTCGCCACGCATCGTCTGATTGACGAACCAGACATTCATTGCCGCCTGGGCCCGTGCTATGGAGACGCTGGGCTGCAGCCGTCCCACCACCGTCAACCACCATTCGCTTTCGCCCGGTGAACGGCTCGCCTCGGACAATCCCAACGGCGTCGCCTGTTGCAGCGGCACCCACAAATCCACTGAGGTCCCTGGTGTGAGGCGGGTAAAACCTCGATCCGCCACGCCAACGATGGTGAACACGACATTATTAAGCCGAATTGTTCGCCCGATCACGTTTGTCGCGCCGCCAAACGCGCGTTGCCAGTACCCATAATCGAGCACCGCGACTGCCGGAGCTCCTGGCTTCTCATCCTCCGGCTGCAGCGTTCTGCCCAGCGCGGCCCGGACCCCAAGCGTCTCGAAATAGTTGCCCGAAACGAGTACGCCCTGGGCGATGCTTGCCGGCCCGTTGCCGCTCAGGTCCGTCTGTTCTGGCCCGGCGAACGCCATCGCACTCGAAAACAGGCCTTTGCGCTCTGCAATCTCTTGAAACATCGGATACGAAAGGACGCAGTCACTGTGGACGGAAGATGTGTCAGACGCACAATCTCCATGGCTGTGAGTCCCGACATGATTCGGCCAAGTGTGTGCCGACCATAACATGATGACCAATTCTTCGGGATTCCGCACCGGCAGCGACCGCAGCAGAACCGCATTCACCAGGGTAAAGATCGCCGTGTTTGCGCCAATGCCGAGAGCGAGGGTCAGCACCACCGCAGCGGTGAAGCCAGGGGACTTGCGGAGTTGGCGGAGGGCAAATTTGATGTCGGCCCAGATGCTTTCGATGAGCGGCCACATCCAAACTTCACGGCTGCGCTGTTCGATCAAGGTGGTGTTGCCGAAGGCGCGGCGCGCCGCGTGGACGGCTTCCTCGCGCGGCATCCCCCCGGCGATGAGCGCTTCGATCTTTTCCTCGAGATGCTGC
>JBARFA010000069.1:0-7077 GCA_049796755.1 Acidobacteriaceae bacterium | reverse complement strand
TTGGCGAATCAGATGGATGATGCGTTCCGCCGTGCGGCGTTGAAACGTCATCGTCGAGAGCCCAACCAGCTGCGGATCATGCTCTTCGAGCAGACGGGTGACCGTCTTCCGCACGCTTCGCTGGCATAGGATCAGGTCAGCGACCGCTACGTTGTGATGCTCATCCACGTTGCCGGCAAGTGACGTCAACGCTCCATTCGGCATCCGGATCACGATCGAGGGCATGTGCTCAAACGAATCCGGCATCGACAATAGCAAAATGTTCATGGAATCCCACCTGCCATAATCTGCTTGGGGAATTCTAACCTGAAATCCGCGGAATTGGCGCGGTGTCGTGACGCAGACCAAGTCTGCCTGGGCTGAAGAGGCCCTAGCTATAGGAAATCCAGCGAATCATTTCTGGCAGCGTGGGTCGTTTGCCATACATTAGGATGCCGACCCGATAGATGCGCGAAGCCACCCAGAGCACGCCATAGGTGGAGGCCACCATCAACACCACCGAGAGCGCCAGCTGCCACCATGGCACCACCATCGCCGACATGCGCAAGCACATCACAATGGGTGTGCAGGGCGGGAACAGCGACAGCAACACCACCGGCCATGCCGACGGATTGCCGAGGATATAGACCATCAGGAGTATCCCCACCAATTGCGGCATCGCCAGGACCATGCCGAACTGCTGCACTTCCGACTCCTGACTGACAGTGGCGCCAAAGCCGGCGCTGAGCGCGCTGTAAAAAAAGAAGCCGAGCAGGAAATAGAGGATGAAAAAGCCCAGTTGTAGCGGTGTGACCCCGTAGGCGGCCAGGCCGCCTTTGCCCAGTTCGGCCCCGAATGCAGATGCGCTGAGAAGCAGCACAGCCACAATCCAGACACCCATTTGCGTCAGCCCGGCCGCGCCCACCCCCAGCAACTTGCCCGCCATTAAAGATTCCGGCTTGGCCGTCGACAACAGGACCTCAAACACTCGGGATGTTTTTTCGGCAACCACCGAATGGGCCACATTCATGCCATAGAACATGACGACGACGTACAGAATGAGTGCCATGGCATACGCGCCCCAGAAACTTTTACTGGCGTCGGAGGCCACCGCTTCACCGTTCTTGACTTGCCTGGTTTTCAGGTCGACATTGTGCAACAAGACATCCGCCTGGCTACTGGCCACGCCGTGGTTCATCAGGGCTTCGCGCACCAGTGCATCGCCGATGGCATTCTGCATTTTGTCGGCGCCGATAAAGTCGGCCGATCCGCGGGAAACATACGTCGCTTCCGGCATAGCTTGCCCCGGCTGCACATTCAACCACAGATATCCGTCGATGGCCTTCGACTCCACCTGGTGATTCAACGACGCCAGATCGCTCTCCGCGACGGGCGCCTGCACTTCCACCTGAAGCTGCTGCGGCGGCCCGCGTCGGCCACCCCTGGCATCGTCCTTTATTGTAGGGACCCGCAGCAATTCTGTTCGCGTGCATTGCGCCAGCACCAGGTCATTCGACGCGATGATGATGTTCCTGGGTCCACTGGCCATCTTTCCAGAGAACGCGCTCATGCCAAAGACTGCGACAAAAACCAGCGGAATCAAGACAGTGCTGATGCGGAAGGCTTTGCTGCGCACTCGCTCCACATATTCTCGTTTGGCGATCAGCAGGGCTTCACGCATTGGCGCGTCTCCCAACGGTTCGGATAAAGATTTCTTCCAGGGATGGCTCCATCAACTCAAACTTGTAGATTTTCGCGTTCTGAAACGCCGCGTGCAGCAAGTCCTGTGCGTCCGCGCCGTCGCGCAATTCAATCTCAACGTGGCCTGCGAAGGCTTTGTATTCCTTGACCGCCGGATGGTTCACGAATGAGTTGTCGCCTTCAAAATCGATCACCACGTGATTGCGCGGATAGCGCGATTTCACCTCGCGCATGCCGCCGGACAGAACCGCTTTGCCTCCGTCGACCAGGCAGATGGAGTCGCACAATCTTTCCACCTGATCCATACGATGGGTAGAGAACAGGATGGCCTTGCCCGCGTTCTTCAGCTCCAGCAACGTCTCCTGCAACAACTGCGTGTTCACCGGATCCAGGCCGGAGAAGGGTTCATCCATGATGATCAGCGCCGGCTCGTGCAGCAGCGTGGAGATGAACTGAGTTTTCTGCTGCATGCCTTTGGACAGCTCTTCGGTCTTCAAATCGATCGCGTCCAGAATCTGCAGCCGCTCGCACCACTGGCGGGCTCGCGAATTGGCAGTCGCCGCATCCAGGCCGTGCAATTGCCCCAGAAAAACCAGCTGATCGATCACCTTCATCTTTTTGTACAGGCCGCGTTCCTCCGGCAGATAGCCCACGCGAGTCAGGTTCTTGCGCGAGAAGGGTTGGCCGAACATCGTCACCGTTCCGGAATCCGGCATGGTAATCCCGATCATCATGCGAATGGTCGAGGTCTTGCCTGCGCCGTTGGGGCCGAGCAGTCCGAACATCTTGCCCGCCTCAATCTGCAGGCTAAGCGCATCGACGGCCACCTTGGTGTCGTAGGTTTTTGATATTTGATTCAGCTCAACGATGTTCATGCGGATGCGCGGGTCAATCAGTTGTTCGCAGTGTAGCAAAGGAGCATTGGGGGAGGGCTAAAAGGGCGACGAGCTACCTGCGCGCGAATGCGGGTCAACATAACGTGTCAGTTCCCGGGTCGCCGATGAACCGGGAGTGAGTGACGAGATCGGCGCGTATGACGACTAATCAGCAATTCACACTCTGAATGAGCGCACGCCCTGTTTGCGTCAACCCGGGATCGAACCCCTATAAATCATGAATATTAGTCTGCAAGGCATGTTCAATCGTCAAGGTAATCTCTATCGATCCTGTTGACGGTGCCATTCAGCGCCGGAGTAGGCCGTCACAGACGAGGTTCGCTACCTTTCTTGCGACCTCCTCGGTACTCAGTTGCGGGGTATCTGCAATACCGTCAATCGTCAGCATCGTCAGGCCGTGGACCGCCGACCAGGCGGTGAGGACAGAGACGCGGAGCTCGTCGTCTCTGCAGAGGGCGGCATCGAAAACACCCATGGCCGCGCCGCGCCGAATGATTCCCGCCAATATAGCTCTTGTATCGGCGCCCGCAGCCGCGACGGATTCCGGACGGCCCTCCTTCGTCGTTACCAGAGCGGAACTAAACATCAAACGATAGTGCGCCGGATTTTCAACGCCGAAGGTTACATACGCCACAGCACTCCTCACCAGGGCAGTCTGCGCATTCTTGATCCCTGAAATGGCTGCACTGATTCGCTCGCTAAGTTGGGCGAATCCAGTCGCAGCCACAGCCGCCAACAAGTCCCGCTTGTCCGCGAAGTGATTGTAAGGGGCATTGTGGCTCACACCCGCCCGGCGAGCGACCTCCCTCAATGAGAACGTCCAGTCTTGCTCTTCAGTCACCAGGGCCAGGGCCGCGTCGATGAGGGAACGGCGAAGATCGCCGTGATGATAGGGGGGCGGCTCGCTGATTTTGGAGTGTTTGGATTTCACAACGATATTCTCGCAAATGATATTGACAGTGTCTACATTCTTCGATATATTGACAGTGTCCACATTCGCTATGCACCTGCGAACGCTTGGCCAAAATAAGGAGATTTATGCCACATTTACAGCTCGATGTACCCAGCAAATATCCTCTTTCCGTAAAGCGCGATTTGGCCGCCCGCCTCGGCCGCCACTACGCCGAGATCATGCAAACTACACCCGACCTGGTCCATGTGACCTTTCGCGAACTCGGCGAAGGCGGTGTTTGGCACTGCACTGCCGGTGAGCCTGTCACCCCCGCCGCTGTATTGACTTGCGACATCCGCCGCGGTCGCACGCCGGAGCAGCGTGCTCGCCTGGGCGAAGCGCTCATGAATGCCTGTGTCGAGGCCCTCGGGCTCGATCCGGTCCTGATGAACGTGGAATTTACCCAGCACTCGGGTGACGAAATTTACGGCCAGATCCGCGTCAATGGCGAGCTCGTGGGAGGCCTCGCCAAAGACTGGTCGCCATCTGAAACGGAGAGGTCTCTCCTGACAACTCTCGCGGCGGAGAACAGCACACGGAAGTAGGCGGGATGCGCCCGGCGGGCGTTACGGAAAACGTTAACCCCCGCCGTCGCAAACTCTGAACTCTCGCAGCGCCGGAAGCGGCGAGCATTCAATAGCTCCACCCTGACGCCCATACCGTCAGCGATCATTCTGGATTCGCGACAAATCTCCAAGTCACTCAACGAGGCCGATTACTCCCCGTAAGTCGGCTTGGGAGAAGTGGTATGGCTACCAGGATGACCTGCAAGTTGGGAACCGAATCACGGATGGCCGCAATGGGATGGCATGCTATTTCACTGGGCGGGAGCCGGCAATGAGGATGTCTACGAGCCTGCGGGCGCTGGGCTGCCAGGTGGGTCCAGAGTCAACAAAAAAGACACCGATCAGCGGTCGAAGCAGGTCCAGCGCGTCGACGTCTTTTCGAATCTCGCCGCTCCTGATGGCGCGTTTCACCAGCGCATCCATCGCTCCGTGAATCAGGCTGCGAGAACCTTCGTAGAGCCTTGAGGGACCACCCACCACACTATTCAGTGCGGGCGCGATGATCTGCTTCGCGGCCATGTGATCGACAAACAGCAGCATCCAGGCGCGCAACGCCTCGATGGGCGGCAAAGTTTCAGAGAATTTGCGACCCTTGGCGGCCAGCTTTTCCACTTCGCTGCGATAGACCGCCTCGATCAGGGCATCTCGCGTGGGAAAGTGCCGATAGAGCGTGCCTGCTCCAACGCCCGCCTGCTTGGAAATGTCGTCCAGGCTGGCGCTGGCCCCAGAGCGTGTAAATGCCTCTTTGGCCACCTGCAGAATGCGCTCGCGGTTGCGCAGCGAGTCTGTACGCGGTTTTCGGCGCGACTTTCCTGGGACGGGTTTTGCAGCTTTCTTGGCCATACGCAAAATATTTGCAACCGGAGACAGTCTCCGCTTATCTATAGACTCAGAGAAGGATTCGGAGACACTCTCCGTTTTATTGGGTACGCATGGGCTTGTCAATTTCGGATGCTGCGGCAGCAACCCGCATCCATAACCGGTATAGGAGGAAAAATATGCGTGTATTTGTTACGGGCGCGACAGGGTTTATTGGTTCGGCGGTAGTGAAGGAGCTGATCGGCGCTGGGCATCAGGTTCTTGGATTGACTCGCTCTGACGCGGGTGCGGACGCTCTGGCTCGCGCCGGCGCTGAGGTGCATCGCGGCGATCTTGAAGATCTGGAAAGCCTGCGCAGTGGAGCCGCGAAATCGGATGGCGTCATCCACACGGCTTTCCGGCACGACTGGTCGAAGTTTGCCGAGAGCTGCGAGTTGGACAAGCGCGCCATCGAGGTGCTCGGCACCGAGCTTGAAGGTTCTCACCGTCCTCTTCTCGTCACTGCGGGCGCCGCGGCGCTAGCAGAGGGCCGTCCCGCAACCGAAGAGGATCCGCCGATTCCGCCATCCCCCGCATATCCCCGAGTTTCGGAGCAAGTGGGTCTTTCGTTCGCGGAGCGCGGCGTGAACGCATCGGTGGTGCGTCTTCCTCAGGTCCACGACACGGTCAAGCAGGGACTGGTCACCTACCTGATCGCACTCGCTCGCGAGAAGGGAGTCTCCCCCTACATCGGTGACGGGCAGAATCGCTGGGCGGCGGCGCATGTGCTCGACACTGCGCGTCTGTACAGGCTGGCTCTTGAAAAAAATGAAGCGGGTGCCCGATATAACTCTGTCGCGGAAGAGGGAGTGCCCTTGCGGGAGATTGCTGAAGTGATTGGCCAGGGCTTGAAGGTGCCGGTGCGCAGCCTGTCTCCGGAGGAAGCGCCAGCCCACTTCGGATTTCTCGCGATGTTCGCCGGCAGGAACCTGATCGTCTCCAGCGCGCTGACTCAGAAACGTCTCGCGTGGCATCCGACCGGGCCAGGAATGATCGCCGATTTGAAGAACATGCGCTACTCCTAAGTTGGAAACTAATCGTGTTCGAGCCCCGGGAGCGAGGGCGCGGCGGCTGGTAGCATCCAGAGTGTGATCGCCCTCGATACTCCCATTCAATTTGTGAAAGGTGTCGGCCCGCGTGTGGCCGAGAAACTGAAAGAGAAGAACATCCTTGTCGTCGAGGACCTGCTGTATCACTTGCCGTTTCGCTATGAGGACCGCCTCAATCCGCGCGCGTTGAACGAACTGGTCCCCGGCGAAATGGCCAGCGTGATTGCCGAGGTGCGCGGAACGATTTTGCTGCGTACGAAGCGGATGCCGATTTTTGAGATGACCGTGGGACAGGGAATCTCCTCGCTGAAATGCATGTGGTTTCACGGGACCTACCTGAAGGACAAATTCCAGCTGGGCCAGATGCTGGCGCTCTACGGCAAGGTGGAACCATCGCGCAGCCGCGCCGGCTCGTTCAAAATGATCCAGCCGCAGATTGAGGTTCTTCCCGGAGAAAACGATCCGGAAGAAACCCTGCTGGAAGTCGGCCGGATTGTTCCCGTATATGAATCGTTGGGCGGCGCGCAACTGAGTTCGCGCTGGATTCGGCGTGTCATTTATCGCCTGCTCGAGGAGATGGGCAGTGCGCTGCCGGAAACGCTGCCGGTGGAGTTGTGCGAGCGGATGCAGTTGCCGTCGCGAGCAGAGGCGTTGAGAGCGGCGCATTTTCCGCCCGCCGGAACCGGACTGCGATTGTTGCAGGCCGCGGCCACGCCCGCTCATCAGCGGCTCATCTTTGAAGAGTTGTTTTTTCTTGAGTTGGGTCTGGAGTTGAAGCGCCGTCGCATGCGGGAACGTCTCGGACCCGCCTTCGCCGCCGATCTTCGTGTGCGCGAGGCGCTGAAGCGAGTGCTGCCGTTTCATCCCACCGCGGCACAGAAGCGTGTGTTATCCGAGATTGTCCAGGATCTGCGCCAGCCGACTCCCATGCGCCGCTTGCTGCAAGGGGATGTCGGCTCCGGCAAAACTATCGTGGCGCTGCAGGCTGCTTTTATCGCGATTGAGAACGGATATCAGGCCGCCCTGATGGCGCCCACGGAAATTCTGGCGACCCAGCATTTTCTGGCCGCGCGACG
>JBARFA010000068.1:0-9255 GCA_049796755.1 Acidobacteriaceae bacterium | reverse complement strand
GCGCTCGACAGTTTTCGCGCCAACAAGGTCCGCTTCGCTTTGACAGCGCTGGGCATGGTGATGGGATGCGCTTCCGTAATTCTGGTGGCGACCATTGGACTGACCGGCAGAGAATACGCCATCAATCTAATCCAGGGGATCGGCGCCAACATGATTGTCGCGGACTGTCAGTGCGGCGGCATGAATCCGGACTCCCTTACCTACGAAGATCTGACCGCTGTCAATCAACAGGTTCCCGGCATTATCTGGTCTTCGCCGATGCTGGAGATGCAGGTCCCCATCAGCTTCGGAAACGGCAAGGTAAGGGACATCCTGATTCTGGGCGTTTCTGCCCAATATAAGGATGTGCGAAATCTTGTAATCCTCGACGGGCGTTTTTTTGATCAAGAGGACACCCTCAGCCACGCCAAAGTCGCCGTGGTCACAGTTCCATTCGCTGAGCATCTCTACGGAAGTGCGGATCGTGCCATCAACCGGACGTTTACCATTCGAGGCATTCCTTTCACGATCATTGGTGTCTTCAAAGAAAAGGTCAACTCGTGGGGAATGTCGGAGATTGCGAATCAGACCATTCTGATTCCCTACCCCGTAGGTCGGTACTTCACCGGAACCAACGCTGTGAAGCAGTTGTTTTTTTCCGTTCGTAGTTTTGGCGAAACGCCACGGGTGCGGGATGAGATCGCGAAAGTGATCCAGTCCCGCCATCGCCCCGGATCGGTATACGACGTCAACGAATTCACAGCCCTGGTGAAAACAGCAGCGCACATCGCGGACATTATGACCATGGTCCTGCTATTGGTTTCTGCGATCACACTGGCAGTCAGCGGGGTCGGCATTATGAATATCATGCTGGCAACGGTCCGCTCTCGGATCCGAGAGATTGGAATTCGTAAAGCCGTCGGCGCCACGTATCGAGAAATCCAACTTCAATTTCTTGCCGAAGCGATCCTCATTTCGCTCAGCGGGGGCATCGTCGGCACCTTGCTAGGGCTCGCGCTTCCCCTCTCGGTCAGATTTCTTTTTCCCGCTTATACGATTCCTATTTCCCCATGGTCGGTTGTCATTTCACTATCCACGGCGATGCTGGTTGGGATTCTTTTCGGAACCTTGCCGGCCACACGCGCCGCCCAGATGGACCCTGTCGAATCGCTCAAGTACGAGTAACCGCCGCGATCCAACTGCCGCTACCCCATAAACGCGGTATCTCAGCCCGCCACAATCTCCCGCGCAGCTGCTCGACCGGACCGGATCAAATCGGGCAATCCGACTCCCCGATACGCGTTCCCAATCAAGCGAAGATGCGGGAGCTTCGCTATCCGCGAGTCCAGTTCCGCCATGCGAACTCCATGCCCTACTTCATACAGTGGAAGCGAATTCGGCCACCGTCGAACGAGTTTAATCGACGGCTCCGACAATCCTTCCAGGTAGCGCTCGAGCTGCCTTCGAGCCAAACGAATCAAAGTAGCATCGTCGTGCTTCAGAAGTGTGGGAGCCAAAGCACCACCGAAGAACACACGCAGCAATATCGCGCCCTTCGGTGCTGTATGCGGGAATTTCTGATTGAGAAAAGTACACGCGAGCAGCGCCTGCCGTGCGACATCGTCGCCAGGTCGATCGGCGATCTCGTCCCCATCGTGATCCGAAACTAGCTCGTGCTGCGGAACCAGGAATCCGAATCCGGAAGGAATATCCATCGTGCGCGCCTGTTCCGCAGCGAATCCCAACGCCACGACAATTGCGGATGAGGACTGCTGTGGCAACAACTCGCCAATGCGGCTGTCGACAGGATGTAACAGTCTCGCTGTGGTCGCCGCAGGAGTCGCAACCAAAACCACATCGAAGTTCGTTTCGATGAGACGAGAGTCTCCGCCGTATTTTCCGTGAACTCGCCAGACTCCTCCGCGGTGGTCGATCGCTTCGACGGCAACATTCCGCTGAAGGCTGTGCTCCGGAATGCGAGATTCCGTCCCGGTGATGAGCGCTCCCAATCCGCTCTGCAGCGAAGTGAAAATCGGCGCGGACGCCTTCCCCGCTCCCATCCGCTGTTGCAATCCGACGATAAGACTACCGTGTTCTCGCTCCAACGCGACGAACGTTGGCATCACAGCACGCACGCTCAATTTCGCAATGTCTCCGCCAAAAACGCCAGCGAGCAGAGGCGCGGCGATCGTGTTCGCAACCTCGTCGCCAAAATGCCGCGCAACAAAGTCGCGAACCGATTCATCGCGGTGGCCATCGACACCGTCAAGCGCATTGCTTCTCAACTGTTCCGCTAATTCTGGCTCGCGCCGATATGCGAGCTTCGCCTGCTCGCTAAACAGCTGCGAATTCAGAACGCTGTCCCATTGCGTCGGCACCATCATGCGCATGCCGTCCGGCATGGCTGTCAGGGTGACGCCAGAGGCGATGTATGTCTTGCGCCTTTCATCATTGGAAGGAACCAACTCGCTTTCAAGACCGAGCTCAATCGCAAGTTGGCGCGCCCACAGCTTTTCTGTCACCCAACTGTCGGGACCACATTCAATGACAAATCCATCGCGTCGAACGGTTTCGACAATTCCGCCCAGTCGGGAGGCTGCTTCAAACAAGACGAACTCAATCGCTGCGCCCGCGCGCTGCTGCAGGGCAAGTTCGTAAGCAGCCGCCAGGCCCGCAATGCCGCCGCCGACGATGGCGATTCGCTTCATTGTTGATTGGATGGCACAACGACAGTTGAGCCTTCGAGTTCCGTTGCGCCCAAATGCCGAAGCCCTTGGGACGCAAGATCCGCCAGCGCGGCAATCAACAACGGAGAGGCATTCAGCGATTCGGGTCGAAATAAACTCAACCCTAATTTTCGGGCTGTTGCCTGAAACGCAATATCGATGTCATACAAAATTTCGACATGATCGCAAAGGAAACCAATGGTCTGCAATACCACGCCGCGACGGCCTTCGCGATAAAGACCATCGAGCGTTTCCTCAACCGTCGGCCCAATCCATGGGCCGCCAGACATTCCCTGGCTTTGAAACGCGAAATACCAATCGTGCGAAGTGAGCCCATCCGGCAGGAGCCGTTCAGCGACCAGCGCCGCAGTGTGTTTGGTTTCGATCGCATACGGATCGGGCCCGCTGGATATCCCCGGCGGCAATGCATAGGAACGCTCTTCGACTGTGGGGCGCACCGGTCCAGCCGAATTCCCCGCTGGAGAATTTTCACTGCTACTTGGCCGCGCATCCGAATGCGGGTGGCTCGGTTGACCGGACGAACCTGCAACCTGAATAGTGCGGCAAGGCACACTGTGCGCAGTGAACAACACCGGTACTTTTTCGCCTATCGATGCGCACGCTTCTCGCCAGATCGGCCGCAATCGGTCGGCAAATGCATCCGCCAGTTGAGGATGATCCGCCCACGCGTCGATGAAATGAAAGCGAAAAGCGTTTCCCGCTTCTGCATACGCTGCTCGCCGGTACAGTCCCACGCTGGTGCGGGAGTTTTGCGGCGCCAGGCAAATGGCCACCGCGTCTGTCACTCCATCCGCGCGCATCTGCCGAACTGTGTCTCCTATATAAGGTCTCCAATTCCTCATTCCAACATAGACAGGCAATCCAATTGCCTGTTGCAATAGCGCCGCCTGCTGCAGCGTCCACTCCGTCAGTGGACTCTTGCCAATTTGCGCGTAGCGGCTTTGAATCTCTTCCACCACATGCTGTGGCATGGCGCGTCCGCTGACGACGTTCTTCAGATATTCAGGTATCTCATCGACCGTATCGGGAGTACCGTGCGCGAGCAACAATACCGCATACTTGCGTTCTCGGGAAGCTGAATCCGATTCATTCCTTTGACTTGGAATCGTCATACAGACCTCGACGCGTTGGACTTCCACTGGCCCACGCCTTCATCTCTCATTTGCGCGCAAATCTCGTGCACCCAGCGAACCACACGCTGCACATTTTCAACTGGCGTTGTCGGCACAATTCCGTGGCCAACGTTAAAAATGTGTCCTGGAATTCCTCCAGCCTGCCGCAGCACCTCTTCTACGCGAGCACGCAAGATTGCTTCGGGAGCGAACAACGCGATGGGGTCGAGATTCCCTTGCACCGCGCAGTGCTGCCCGACGGCTTGCCTTCCCACGTCCAGAGGAATTCTCCAATCGAGCCCAATTACGTCCGCACCGGTTTCTCGCATGCTAGGCAACAAGGTCGCCGTGTCGACGCCAAAATAAATCACAGGCACTCCCAGCGCTTGTACCTGACGCACCATGGACTGCGTGATCGGCAATATATATTCTCGATAATCTGCGACCGAGAGTGCACCCGCCCAGCTGTCGAAAATCTGGATGACGTCTGCACCCGCCTTCACTTGCTGCGCAGAATATTCAACCAGCACCGTCGTCAACTTCTGCATCAGCGCTAGCCATGCAACGGAGTCCGCGTACATCAGCCGTTTGGTTTCAATGTAATTTCTGGAACCGCCGCCTTCGATCATGTAACTGGCCAGGGTGAAGGGCGCCCCGCAGAATCCGATCATGCCCATGCGATCGCCGAAGTGCGCTACCACCTGGCGAATTGCCTCTGCGACATACCCAAGGTCGGCGGTGCGATCGGTTCTTAGGGCATTGATCTCCGCAGCACTACGCAGCGGTCGATGTACCTTTGGGCCTTCGCCAGCCTGGAATTCGAAATCGAGCCCCATCGGCTCGAGAGGCAGCAACAGATCGGCAAAAATAATGGCCGCATCCACCCCCAGTTTTTCTGCCGCAGTGATCGTCACCTCGGCGGCCAACTCCGGCCGTTTACAGATTTCGATCAGGGTATGCGCCCGGCGCACAGCCTGGTATTCCGGCATGTAGCGACCCGCCTGCCGCAAAAACCACACCGGCGTTCGATCGACTGGCTGCCGTAAACAAGCGCGCAGAAAACGGCTGCCGCCCGACGCTGGACCGTCCGTTTGCAGCTCTTCTTTTGGCGAAGCTTCCATCTGACTGTTACTCGATTTCATGTCCTTCTATTATCCTCTGTCTCGGGGAACCGGTTGTCTTTCCCTGTTTCCGGACTACCATCTTTGCATTGTCGGTGCATCCATCATTGTCGAAACTGTACCGGTGAGACTCCGCGCTCTCGAACCGCATCGACTGCAACCCATCACCTTGATCTCCGGCCCATCTGCCGATATCGAGATGAGGCGAATTCAGGAAGCGCATGGGCCGCGAGTCCTGGACTGCACAATCGTGTTCTGAGACCTCGAATAAAGCGAACGCGGTTCGTGCATTCGTCGAGAAGATAGTTGTACATTGGAAACAATTCATTGCAGGTGACACACTTGGCCAAGGTATCGCCCAAGCGACTCTATCTCATTCCGGTTCTTTCCAAGGCGCTCGACGTGCTGGAGGTTCTCCAGCGCGAGCGCAAGCCCATGTCACTGGAAGCCATGCATCAGCAGACGAAAATCTCCAAAACTACGGTGTATCGCATCCTGAAAACCTTGACGCATCGGGGCTACATCGCACAGTCGCAAGATGGACTATATCGACCGATCAGTAGCCCCACCAAAAAGGTATTCGGCTTCGGTTCCCAGTCCGGTGAGATGTCCTTTTCGCAAGCGGTCACGAGGAGTTTGCAGTCCGCAGCCGCCGATACCGGCATCGATCTTCTGATTCTCGATAACCAATATGACCCAACAATTGCCGTGCGGAACGCAGATGAATTCGTCCGTCACGGGGTCGATCTCGTCATTGAATTTCAAGTAGATCAGGATGTAGCCGCCATCATTGGAGACAAGATTGCCGGCGCCGGCATCCCGTTGATTGCTGTCGATATTCCACACCCCCATGCAGTTTTTTTTGGAGTCGATAATTTTCGGGTCGGATTCGAGGCGGGGAAATTGTTGGCCCGCTACGCTCAACAGAACTGGGCCGGCAAGCCGAGCTGGATTCTTGGCCTCGATCTTGCCGAAGCGGGCCCGCTGGTTCAGAGCCGCATCACAGGAGCATTTGAAGGTGTGCGCACCAACCTGGCGGACATTCCCATCGAAGCCTTTGTTCGCATGGATGGCCGAGGCTTGCAGGACATCAGCTATCATCTGGTTTTGGACTTCCTGCATCGCCACCCCAAAGATAAGGGCATTTTGATTGCTGCAGCAACCGACAGCAGCGCCTTGGGAGCTGTGCAGGCCGCGCGTGCGATCAAGCGAGAACGTCACGTCGCCGTCGTTGGACAGGATTGTATTGAAGAGGCGCTGGAAGAAATTTCTTCCCCCAGAAGCCCGCTGATTGGCTCCGTCTCGCACCAGGCGGAGACCTACGGCGCTCGCCTTATCCAGCTAGGACTTTCCATGCTGGCCGGGCGAAACGTTCCACCCTACAACTACGTCGAGCACAAGGTAGTTGAGGGGCCGCAGTCTCTGCCGGAAAATGCAAAATCTCGGAAATAAATCTCATTGTTCCGCATTTGAAATAGTTGCCCTATTGTATGATCGTGAAAACTGATGGGCTCTGCTTAATCCGACATAGATATTCTGTAAGGTTGGACGCCTGCAGTCCCTTGCCGGTTCCCGGATTCAGGCGCGCTACGCATCCCTGAACACCCGGCGAATCCGTGTCGATTCCTATTGGCCCTGGAGTAAGTACTCCCTCGTCCATAACCGCTAGAAGGGGCATCATGCCGAATTGCTACTTGGAAAACCGCTGGGACAAAGCCGCAGCAGCGACACTAAGCGAACCTGAACTTCTGCGCTACCGTTCCAACCTGCTCGGATCAGATTTGCGCATCACCAATTATGGTGGCGGAAACACCAGCGCCAAGGTTACCGAACGGGATCCGCTCAACGGGAATCCCACCGAAGTCCTGTGGGTCAAAGGCAGTGGCGGCGATCTCGGCACCATTTCAATCCATGGCTTCGCCACTCTTTATCTCGACAAATTCCGCGACCTCGCCGGAATCTATCGCGGAGTCGAGCACGAAGACGACATGGTGCCGTTCTATCCGCTCTGCGCGTTCGGCCAGAACACTGTCGCCGCATCGATCGATACTCCACTCCACGCCTTCCTCCCTGCGAGGCATATTGACCATTTGCACCCCGACTGGGGAATTGCCGTTGCCGCCGCCGCTAATGGTGAAGAGCGGATGCGGGAATTCAATCGGCGATTCAAACATCAACTGGTTTGGCTGCCCTGGCAACGACCGGGCTTTGAACTGGGCTTAATGCTGAAGCGTGCCGTCGAAGCCAATCCAAACTGCGACGGAATCGTCCTCGGTGGCCACGGACTGTTTTCCTGGGGAGAAACTTCGGAATCCTGCTACCTGAATACCATCGAGCTGATCGATCAGCTGGGCCAGTTTGTGCAGGAGCACATTGACGCGGCCGGCGATAAACTTTTTGGCACCCCACTCTATGCATCGCGTCCAGACCGTGAAGCAATTGCGATCGACCTGCTGCCCTTCCTGCGTGGCCGCCTGTCGATTCCGCAGCGAGTCATCGGCAACTATTCCGCGCTCCCTGAAGTCTTGCGATTTGTAAATTCCAAGCAAGCGGAGACGCTGGCTGGCCTTGGTACAAGTTGCCCGGACCATTTCATTCGCACCAAGGTCCGACCGCTCTTTGTCCCCTGGAATCCGTCCCAGGACGTATCTCATTTGCGGGCAGCCTTCGACACCGCTCTGGAAAAGTATCGCCGGGATTATGCCTCGTACTACCAGGCCCACGCCCTGCCTGACTCGCCTGCGATGCGCCCCGCTAATCCAGCGATCGTATTAATTCCCGGCATCGGCATGTTCAGTTTTGCGAAGAGTCGCGCCGAGGCTCGCCTCGCGTCTGAGTTCTACGTGAACGCCATCCACGTGATGGAAGGAGCTTCCGCGCTCGCCGACACGAATGCAAAACAGAAAACCCCGGCGGAATATCCGCAAGCAGGTCCGGCTGCGCCGTCATCGGCTTTTGAGAGTTTTTCCAACTATGTCGCACTGCCCATCGGAGAGGCATTCCGAATCGAATACTGGGCTCTTGAAGAGGCCAAGCTTCGCCGCCAGCCTCCGGAGAAACCTCTCAGCCGCCGCGTCGCCATGATCGTGGGTGGGGGTAGCGGCATCGGCCGCGAGGCTGCGGTCCTCGCTGGAGCAAGTGGCGCTACGGTTGCCGTCGCAGATCGCAATGTTCCTGCTGCCGAGGAGGTTGTCGCGGACCTGCGCAAGCGCTATGGTCGCGACGCTGCGCACGCAATCGAAATCGACATTACGCAGGAAGTTTCCATCCGGAGTGCACTACGCTCCGTCATCGCACATTGCGGGGGTCTAGATCTCCTGATCAACACAGCGGCGCTTTTCCCTGCATCGCCGGACAACACAACCTCCCAAACGCAATGGGGAAAGACGCTCGAAATCAACGTCACTGCCAACTACTTCCTCGCCGAGCAGGCAGCACACATCTTTCGCGAACAGGGTTTGGACGCCAGTATCGTGCTCACGAGTTCTGCTAACGCGGTGGTCGCAAAACGCGGCAGTGAAGCGTATGACGTGAGCAAGGCCGCAGTCAGCCATCTGGTTCGCGAGCTGGCCGTTTCTCTCGCCCCGCTGGTTCGCGTCAATGGGATCAGCCCAGCAACCGTTATCCGCGGGTCCACGATGTTTCCCCGCGATCGTGTGATGGCGTCCCTGAAGAAGTACAACATCAGTTTCAACGCTTCTGCGAGTGACGATGAGCTCCGTAATGTTCTGGCGGAATTTTACGCGCAGCGCACTCTGACGCATCAGCCGATCGATCCGGTCGATTGCGCACGAGCCGCCCTGTTTCTTGCGGGCCCAGAAGCGCGATGCACCACCGGACACATTGTTCCTGTCGATGGTGGCCTGACGGAGGCTTTCTTGCGGTGAAGACACCAGCGGATCGGCGGGCGATTGTTGCCGTTGATTTAGGCGCGCAAAGTTGCCGCGTGTCATTGCTTCGCTGGCTGCCGGACGGTCCGAGTCTTCAGCTTGTTCATCGCGTCGCAAACGCACCGGTAGCAAGTGGCGGCCATCTTCATTGGGACCTTTCTCTGCTCTGCTCTACTGCGGATGAGGGCATGCGTCGATGCGCAGCGGTTGCCACAGAAGGCATTGCGGCCGTCGGCGTCACGGGCTGGGCGGTGGATTATGTTCGTCTCTACGGCAGCTTTGCCAACGCGTCCTCAGATTCCGAGCGTCTCTCGCCGATCGCCGATCCGTTTTGCTATCGCGATCCGCGCACGGGGCCAGCGATGGAAGCGCTCCACGCGAAGATTCCAGCCGAACGGCTCTATGC
>JBARFA010000067.1:0-8219 GCA_049796755.1 Acidobacteriaceae bacterium | reverse complement strand
CCCGGCCGCGTGGGAGATTCCTCGCTCATCGGCTGCGGCTGCTACGCCGACAATCTTTCCGCCGCGGTTTCGCTCACCGGCTGGGGAGAGCCCATCATGAAGCTGGTGCTCGGCAAGTGGGCCGTCGATCGCGTCCAGCAAGGCACCCCTCCCGCGCAGGCCGCGGAAGAAGCCATCGCTTACCTCTTTCACCGGCTCGGTGGTCACGGCGGCATCATCCTGCTCGGCCCGCTCGGTCGATTCGGCGTCGCCCACAACACGCCGCGCATGGCATGGGGCACGCACACCGCCCGCGGCATGGAAGTCTTCGTCCGCTAGCTTTTGACATCCATCCCCACTCACGATGAAATCGTTGTAGGGAACCCATGCTGATTCTTGCCTCCGCATCGCCGCGCCGTCGCGAACTCCTCACCCAGGCTGGCTTCTCCTTCCATGTCGAATCCATTCCGGTCAATGAAGATCCCCGTCCCGGTGAAGACCCCGTCCACCTGGTGAAGCGTCTCGCCCGCGACAAGGCGCAAGCAGTTTTCAACGCGCAGCCGAAACCCCAAGCCTTCTCCGATGATCCGCCGCCGCTCGTCCTCGGGGCCGACACGATCGTCGTCTGCGATCACGAAATCCTCAACAAGCCCGTCGATGACGCGGATGCGGCCCGCATGTTGCGCCTGCTCGCTGGTCGGACCCATCAGGTCACCACCGGCGTCTGCCTTATCTCGCCGCTTGGTGTTGAAGTCGCCGCCGAAACCACTCGCGTCACCATGCTCACCCTGTCCGACGAAGAAATCCTCGCCTACGTCGCCACCCGGGAGCCCATGGACAAGGCTGGCGCCTACGCGATCCAGGGCCATGCTAGCCGCTGGATTCCCCGCATCGTCGGCTGCTACTTCAATGTGGTCGGCCTTCCCGTCGCGCTGGTCAACACCATGATCGAATCCGCCCGCCACAAGCTCGCCCCGCATTCTGTTTTCTGAAAACTGGGTGCCCCAGGTCTCGTTTTTGCGTCATGGGATTCTCAACCGCGCCTCAACACCCCATCCTCCACCGAAAAGATCGCGCCACTCATCCCCCGCGCAAATATACTTCTAGTTCGAAGCATTCCACTTCGCGAGGAGTATCCTTCTCATGCGAGAGCAGCGCCCCAAGCCCAAATGCTGGCAGGAACATTGCCAGGACAAATCGCCGCGATGGGCTTATCCTTTTCGCACCTCGAACTGGCTTCTCGAGTGGGTCGCGTGGTGCCTCGGCGGATGGGTTTTGCTGGAAGTCCTGGAATATTGCAGCACGTTTTCTGTGCTGGTTGCCGTCATTCTCTACTTCTCCGAGAGTGGCGCCAGAGTTCAACAGCGGCATTATCAGGCCTGGCAGGTCATCAACACCGCCCAAGGCAAGGGCGGCAACGGCGGCCGCATCGATGCCATGCAGGAGCTGAACCAGGACGGCGTCTCCCTCGTCGGCATTGAGGCGGACGACGATGCGTTTCTATTCGGCATTCGTCTCCAAGGTGCCCACCTCGATCGCTGCGATATGGATTCCTCCGATCTACGCGACAGCGTCTTCGACCGTGCCTCCATGACCTTCTGCAATCTCAATTCCGCTAACTTCCGCGGAGCCTCGCTGACGAACGTCGATCTCACCGACGCCGATTTAAGCGACTCCGACCTGATGGGAGCCAATCTCAGCCATGCCAACCTGTCTCGCGTCGACCTGAGCCGCGCCGACCTTCGCGACAGCGACCTGCACGCAATTGTGTGGCGCAGTATCCGCTCCATCCGCCTCGCCAACATCAGAGGCGTAAAAAATCCGCCACCCGGTTTTGTCGATTGGGCGATCGGTGCGGGTGCCGTCAACATGGCATCCGATGATGAATGGAATGCCGAGATTCAAAAAACCCAAGCCACTTCACCCGCGTCGCAATAATCGCCCCCGCAACCGTGCCCCACACAAAATAAATCTCTCTGCCGTCGCGTTCTTCTTTCAATGAAATTCGCTAATTCCCGCTGCCTCATGCACTTATTCAACACAACATTTATTCCGCAACAGGCAACCTATTCGCTCCCCTGAAAACCCACCCATTCGCACAACTATTTTCATCGCCCGTCGTTCTAATTACCCGAGGTGAACAAATGCGAGCTTTGAAAGTTTTTGCAATTATCGCGATTGCCGCCGGGCTTTCCTTCTGTGCTACTTCACCGGCAAAAGCCCAGGTGTCCTTCGGCATCAACATTGGGCCGGAACCGGTATGCCCGTACGGTTATTTCGATTACGCCCCCTACAATTGCGCCCCGTATGGTTACTACGGGCCAGAGTGGTTTAACAACGGCATCTTCATCGGCGCCGGCCCCTGGTTCCACGGTCACCATGGCTGGCACGGCCACGTGAACAATCATTTTGATCCGCGTCACGGATATCATGGCGAACTTCCACATCATGGCGAACACGGCAGCTTCCATGCCTACGGTCACAACCAGTTTCACGGCAACGAAATGCGCGGCGGCTATGACAATCATGGTGGCGATCACGGGGGCGACCACGGTCACGGTCACTAATCCTGCCACATAAAGTTCCAACCAAACAGCAATGGGCCTTCCGCAAGGTAGGCCCATTTTCTTGCTCATGCAAGCTGCGTGGCTCATAGCTCGCGAGCCTCGGCCGTGGATTGAAATTGATTTGTTATCCTCACCACTGTGGCAACGATCCTCCCTCAACCCAGCGAAACGCTTCTTCATCTGCTGCAGCGCGCCTTCGGCCTCTCTTCTTTCCGGGTCAATCAAGAAGTCGTCTGCCGCGCTGCCATTGCGGGCAGAGACGTACTCCTGGTCATGCCGACAGGCGCCGGCAAATCGCTCTGCTTCCAGTTGCCGGGCATCGCGCGCGGCGGCACCACGCTCGTCATCAGCCCGCTGATCGCGCTGATGGAGGATCAGGTGGCGAAGTTGGCATCGCTGGGGCTTACTGTGGCGCGCATTCACTCCGGCCTTGATCGCGCGCTTTCTCGCCAGGCGTGCGCGGAATATCTCTCCGGCGCCCTCCAGTTTTTATTCATCGCTCCAGAGCGTCTGCGAGTTCCCGGCTTTGTCGAAATGCTCGCGAAACGAAAACCATCACTGATTGCGATTGACGAGGCCCACTGCATCTCGCAATGGGGCCACGATTTTCGTCCCGACTACCGCATGCTCGGCCAGTTTGTGCCGGCATTGCGACCCGCGCCTGTCATCGCCCTCACCGCCACTGCCACCCCTCGCGTGCAAGACGATATCGCCGCTCAACTGGGAATGACCGATGCATCGAGATTCATTTATGGTTTCCGCCGCGAAAATCTTGGCATTGAAGTGGTGGAGATGTCGCCTTCGCTGCGGGCCGCCTTTGTTGCTGGCCTGTTGGATGACCCGGCGCGCCGTCCTGCGATCGTGTATGCGCCCACCCGCAAACAGGCAGAAGCTCTGGCGGCGGAGCTGTCGTCGAAATTTCCCTCCGCCGCATACCACGCCGGACTCGATTCGCGGCGTCGCGAAATTGTCCAGCAGGAATTTCAGCAAGGGCGGCTGCACGCAGTGGTGGCCACCGTTGCCTTCGGAATGGGAATCGACAAGGCCGACGTACGCACCATCGTTCACACTTCGCTTCCCGGCACGCTCGAAGCGTATTACCAGGAGATTGGCCGCGCCGGCCGCGATGGCCTGCCAAGTCGTGCCATCCTGCTCTACTCCTATGCCGATCGCAAGATGCATGAGTTTTTCTTCGAGCGCGACTATCCGCCGGTCGATGATTTGGATCGTGTCTATCGCCGCCTCGGAGAAGAACCTCTCGACAAAGAATTTCTCCGCGCCAGGCTGCGCATGGAATCCGATCTGTTCGACAAGGTGCTCGAAAAACTCGTTATCCACGGTGGCGGGGCGGTGGACTTTGAAGAGAATGCCGTCCGCGGCGCTCAAGGCTGGCGCGACTCTTACGCCGCCGAGTCGCAGCGCAGAAAAGCGCAACTCGATCTCGCCATGCAGTATGCCGAATCCAGCCAGTGCCGCATGACCTCCCTGATTCGTCACTTTGGAGATTTGGCGGATGCACGCCGCCCCTGCGGACATTGCGATGTGTGCGCGCCGAATGACTGCGTTGCCAGACGCTTCCGCGCGCCCAGCGAATCCGAAAAACAAACCGCCTGGGCCGTCATTCGTTCGCTAAGGAAAAGTTCAGCCGGTTCCACGGGAAAACTGCACAAAGATATGTTTCCGCGCGAACAGGTCTCGCGAGACGACTTCGAAAATCTGCTGCAAGCACTAACCGGCGCCGGCCTGCTTCGCCTGGAAGAACTGTCCTTTGAAAAGGACGGCCGCAGCATCGCCTATCGCAAGGCAAGCCTCACCCAGGAGGGTGAAGAACTGCCGCCCACCGATCCGCTGGATTTCGTTCTGCCGGATAGCTCGAGCCATGTCACTAGAAAAAGCGACGGTAAGCGCAGCCGGAAAAGCGTCTCTTCGAAAGCCGCAACGACTCCCACGCGCAAGCTGGATACATCGGAAATGTCGGCGCATGCCGCCGCCATCGAAGATAAGCTGCGCACCTGGCGGTTGGCGGAGGCCAGAAAACATGGCGTGCCGGCCTACTGCATTGTCGGCAACAAAACCATGCGGGACATCGCCCAGCAACGACCCATCACGCTGGAAGAGTTGCGCTGCGTCAGCGGTATCGGCCCATCCAAGGCAGAAAAATTCGGCGAAGAAATCTGCCGCATCTGCGCGTTACCGTGAGAAAAAAGAACTCTCATCCCGAGCGAACGTCGCTCCGGCGACCGCAGTCGAGGAACCTGCTTCTCCATCCGCACCGACATGAATGCGGCGCTTATTGCTGCAGATAATATTGCACCGTCGTCACCACCCGCACACTCTTCGTAATGCTGGAGTCCGGCTGGTACCCGCCGTTGCCATTGTCACTATTGGCCGCCGCGTCCGCGGAAGAAATCGTGAACAGCCCCTGCTCCGCCGTGCGGATCGTCCCCACCTTGCTTCCGGAATCCTCAGCAAATCGTTCCGCCGCCGCGCGCGCATTGCGTGTCGCCTCGGTAATCATCGCCGGCTTAATGGAATTCAATCCGGTAAACACGTAACTTACGCTGTTCTGTGATCCATATTGCGGACCCCCGCCCAGCACCACGCCCTGCGCAATCAGGTCGCTGGTCTTCTGCACTGCCGCCGCAATCTTGTCCACATCCTTCGACCGCACAGAAATCGACTGCTGCACAATGTACCGGTTCGCCGCCCGTTGCGATCCGCCGTATTCGTTCGCTTCCGTATCGGTCACGCTCGGCTGCCCCAGGCTGATGTCGCTCTTCGCGATTCCCTGCGCTGCCAGAAACTGCAGCACCGCCTGGCTGTCTGCCTCGCTCTTCGCGTAGGTCGCCTTCAAATCATTCCCCGCCTCGCGAAAGCTCAACGGCCACACCGCCAGGTCCGCCTTCACCGTTCTCTGTGCCAGCCCACGCACCGTCACATAGCGATCGGCCAGCCGAATATCTTTAATCTGGCTGCCCAGCACCCATCCCGCCAGCACCATTCCCAGCGCGGCAAACGCACTCGCAATCACCAGGCCGCGATTTCCCTCATTCATTGCGCTCCCCTTTTTCTCTCGCGTTGTTCTGTCTCGCAATATCGATGACCCGTTCCCGCGCGTCAAGAAAAATCTTCATGAACTGAATCACGCACCGCCTTTGCAAGAGAATCTCGCCTACGACCCGTTCATGCGAAGGTAGACCCCGGGGTTTTGTCAGGAGATTAGAAGCCGATGGAACACGCCTTAAGGCGCTGAAGTTCCTACGCCACGAAATATCGTTTGCGCAGCCAGAACGCCACATTCACCAGGCTGATCAGCGCCGGCACCTCAATCAACGGACCCACCACCCCCACAAATGCCTCGCCGGAATTCAACCCAAACACCGCCACCGCGACCGCAATTGCCAACTCAAAATTGTTTCCCGCCGCCGTGAATGACAGTGTTGCCGACTGCGCATAGTTCGCTCCCAGCCGCTTGCCCATCCAGAAACTCACAAGAAACATCACCAGGAAATAGATCACCAACGGTACCGCAATGCGGATCACATCGAGCGGCAGCCGCACGATCAAATCGCCCTTCAGCGAGAACATCACCAGGATCGTGAACAGCAGCGCGACCAGCGTCAGCGGACTGATGCGAGGAATGAAGCGCGTCCGATACCACTCTTCTCCCCGAAGGCGCAACAGAATCACCCGCGTCAGCAATCCGGCAGCAAATGGCACGCCCAGATAGATTCCCACGCTCTTCGCAATCTGCCCGATGCCAATGCGAACGATGCTGCCCTCCAGGCCAAACCACTTCGGCAGCACGGTGATAAACGCCCACGCATACACGCTGTAAAACAGCACTTGAAAAATACTGTTCAGCGCCACCAGTCCCGCCACGTAGTCCGTATCGCCTTCTGCCAGCTCGTTCCACACCAGAACCATCGCAATGCATCGCGCAATGCCGATCAGGATCAGACCCCGCATGTACGCCGGCTCACTGCGAAGAAATAGGATCGCCAGCAGAAACATCAGCACCGGCCCGATGATCCAGTTCTGCACCAGCGACAGCAGCAGCACCCGCTTGTTGCGGAACACGTCGTGCAACTTCTCGTAGCGCACTTTCGCCAGCGGAGGATACATCATCACGATCAATCCGATCGCGATAGGAATATTGGTGGTCCCCACCTGAAAGCGATTCACGAACGCGGCGCATCCAGGCACAAAGTGGCCGACAGCCACGCCAATCGCCATCGCCAGAAAAATCCATAGCGTCAGCCAGCGATCCAGAAATGACAGATGCTTCCGCTGCTGCGGAGCGCATACCTGTCCCTCAGTTGCAAGCATGTTCGCCATCGCTATCTCGCCTCAACCGCGCACGCAATGTTCACCGGAACTGGCGCAGGCGCACCTTCCAGCGCGGCAAATTTCTTCGGGCTGCAGCACGCCTTCGAGAGTCGAGCGCGGTCCGCCTGCATCTTGCGATCCTCTCGCAGCCACGCCAGCGTTTGCCGCAGCACCTGCGCCCCCCCAATCTCAGGCGGCATCACGACGCGATAATGCATCCACTTGCCTTCGCGCCGCGCAGCCACAATTCCCGCGCGTCGCAGATATGCCAGGTGCCGAGAAATCTTCGGCTGCGACTGCCCCAGTATCTCCACCAGGTAACACACGCAGATTTCCTTCTCGCCCATCAGGTTCAGCAGGCGTAGCCGCGTATTATCGCCCAGCGCTTGAAAGAAACGTTCCGCGTCGAATTCACGCTGTTTCATGATTCTTTACTTATACGCCTTGACGAATATGTTGGCAACGCATATATTCGCTTTGGAAGATATGTTCTGAGGAGAATCGTATGCCTGAGCAGTTATTAGATTCCGTCAAGTCGAAATACGCGGCCGTCGCGGAGAGCACGTTGTCCAGTGATCATGCGGGCGTCAAGGCAGTCGCGGAAGCCTTCGGCTACACCGTCGAAGAACTCACGTCCATCCCCGCAACCGCCAACATGGGCCTGTCCTGCGGCAATCCCACCGCCACTGCGCACCTCAAACCAGGCGAGGTCGTTGTCGACCTCGGCTCCGGCGGCGGTCTCGACATCTTCCTCGCATCCAAAATGGTCGGCCCCACCGGTCGCGCGATTGGCATTGATATGACGCCCGCCATGATCGATCGCGCCCGTGCCAACGCAGCCTCCGGCGCCTACACCAATGTCGACTTCCATCTCTCCACCATCGACAAAATTCCTCTTCCCGACTCCTCCGTCGACTGCGTCATCTCCAACTGCGTTCTCAATCTCGCGCCCGACAAGCCCGCCGTCTTTCGCGAAATTGCCCGCGTCCTCAAACCCGGCGGCCGTCTCGCCGTCAGCGATATCGCTCTCAAGCACGATCTGCCCGCAGCCGTCGCCAGTAGTCTCGCTGCCTATGTTGGCTGCATTGCCGGCGCCATTCGCATTGACGATTACCGCAGCGGCCTGCTCGACGCCGGTTTCCAGCATGTTGAAATTGTCGACAGCGGCCGCGACCTGAATGCCTACGCGAAAGTTGAGAACCAATCCGGCTGTTGCTCGCCCACCATGGATGCCGCCCACGCCCGCGCCGCCACAAGTGCGAACGTCGCCACCCATTCGCTTGCTGTCATCGAACCTTCGTGCTGCACGCCGCCCACCACCGCGCCCGCGTCGCTGCATGGGGA
>JBARFA010000066.1:0-18950 GCA_049796755.1 Acidobacteriaceae bacterium | reverse complement strand
CGCCAGCCACATCCGTCATTCCTGTGTGAAACCGCGTCCTGAACTTCCAGGCTTCCAGTTAGCGGCGTGCGCCCTGCTTCAGGAAGTAGTCCACCAGTTCGCTGGAGGAGTTGTCCATTTCGACGTCGAAGGCTTCCACGCGGTTGGTGAAGTAGTTGAAGGCCATAACGGCCGGGATGGCAACGAACAGACCGAACGCCGTGGTGACCAGCGCTTCAGAAATACCACCGGCCACTGCGCCGATACCGGAAGTTTTGTTGGTTGCGATGGATTGGAACGCGTCAAGAATACCGATCACCGTTCCGAACAGTCCGATGAACGGCGCTGTCGAACCGATTGTGGCCAGACCGCCCAGGCCGCGCTTCAACTTGGCATGGACAATTGCTTCTGACCGTTCGAGGGCACGCTGGCTGGCTTCGACCTGGTCTTCTGTAACCGTGCCGCCGCTGCCATAATTGCGAAACTCCTGCAGACCAGCGGTGACGACTTCAGCAAGGTGAGACTTCTTGCTGCGGTCAGCAACCTTGATCGCTTCATCCAGGCGGCCTTCCTTCAAAGCACCGGCAACCTTGGGGGCAAATTCGCGGCTCTGCTTGCGGGCAGCCGAGAAATACAGAGCGCGGTCAATCATCACAGCCAGGGACCACACCGACATAATCAGGAGAAGGAATACGACGCCCTTCGGCAGCCAGCCCATGTTGTGCCACATGTCCACGATGCTGAAGCCGACCTGCTGCTGATCTTGGAAGAACGCGGCGAGAGACGCCGAGTGGGGAACGATTTGCGATACGTGTGCGAGAATCACAGGAATTTATCCTCCTTAAGGATAAGCTTGCTTTGGTTATTACCGGGCTACTACATGTTTTGAGCGAGTGAATGCGAAGTTATCACTCATTCAAAGTGAAAACAACACTGATTGTCGTGTCGACGTCGACAGGTACCCCATCCAGCACGGTGGCGCGATACCGCCAGCGCCGCACGGCATCCAATGCCGCCTGCTGCAACATGGCTGGACCACTCACCACTTTCAAGTCCTCAATCGTACCGTTTTTTCCGATAGTTGCAGCCAAAACTACGGTGCCCTGAATGCGGGCCGCTTTGGCGATCGGCGGGTAGATGGGTTGAACCATGTCGATGATCTTGCTGGCCTCAACACCCGACGAAACTGTGATCTTCTTGGGCGCCGCGACCTTGACCACGGGACCATTGCCCATGCTGCCAAGAATGCCGCCAATCACGCCGCCGCCGCCGCCAAGACCGCCCATCCCTTGGACTCCACCAGAGACGCCCGGCGGAGGTGCCTGCTCCTTCACCATCTTGATAGTTTTTGGAATTTTGCTGGGCGCGGTTAATTGCTGCTCCAGCGACTGCACGTGAACCTGCACAACTTTCACCTCGGGTGGAGGTGGCGGAGGAGGTGGGGGTGGGGATGGCGGGGCCACCAACAGGGTTGCCAACGCCTGGTTGGGCAACGCTTCCGGATAAATAAGAGGAATCAGAATCAGAATAGTGACCACACTGGCATTTAAAATCGCAGTTGCGATCATCCAGTACTTACTCTTTGTTTTCAGCTTGTTACCCGATTCAAATGTACTGTCTTCGAACATAGCGGACCCCCTCGCCTTCTCTACGCCAAACCTTGTTTTTCCTTAGACACCGGATGTTAGGTAGAAAGTTCCCGGAATATTCACGATCCGGTCACTTTCTCGCAACATTCCGGCCTCCCCATCGTTCCCGATTATTGGCCGGCCACTGGAGGAGGGTGTGGGCCGACGCAGCATCGGTTCTTGCGACACAACAACCGTATTTTTCCCTCACACTTTCGCCTTTTTTCCAGCCGGCAACGTGGCAACTTTGCCGCGCTTGCTGCGCCAGTCCTGATAGGCCACCAGCATTGGCGCCGCCACCGCAATTGACGAATACGTGCCGATCAGGATGCCGATCACCAGCGCAAACGAGAATCCCTTCAAAACCTCGCCGCCAAACAAGAACAAAGAAAGGACCGTCAAAAATGTCAGGCCGGAAGTCAACACAGTCCGGCTCAGCGTCTGGTTGATGCTCTTGTTCACCAGGTCAGAAAGCGCGACACGGCGCATCAGTTTTAAATTTTCGCGGACACGGTCGAAGACCACGATGGTGTCGTTCATGGAATAGCCGATCAGCGTCAGGATGGCAGCCACCACGGTCAGCGTCATCTCGCGGTTGGTCAAGCTGAAGGCGCCCACCGTAATCAGCGTGTCGTGGAAGACCGCCACCACGGCAGCCACGCCGTAGATCAGCTCAAAACGGAACCAGAGATACACCAGCATTCCGGCCAGCGAATACAAGGTGGCGAATATGGCTTTCTGCCGCAGTTGCGCGCCGACCTGCGGCCCCACAATTTCGGTGTTGCGCACGGTGAAGCCTGACAAATATGCTCCCTGCTGCAGCGCCGACACCACTGCCGGTTCAACCTTCCCATTGAGCTCAGAAAACGATCCGATCAGGCCGTCCTTCACCTTGTCGCGATAGTTCAAAATCGTGTCCGCGATCTGTGGGTACTGAATCTCTTCCACCGCCGGATTCGCCAGATGCAACGGATCCGTCTTGGTCAGGAAGTCCGTCAGCGACCCCTTGGTGGCATTGTCCAGATCGAGCTTGCCAGCATTCGCCGCTCCGTCATGCACATAGTTTTGCTGCAGGGTACCCACAATTGCCACGCGTCCGGCGTCGAGGGAAGTCTCTTTGGTTTCGCGCTGCGGAAGAGAAAAGATGACCTCATGGTCCTCAGGATGGCCAAAACGCACGATGTTCACATCGTGCAGCCCGGCGCGATCGGCTGCGCTTTGCAGGCGGGCATAATTCGGCGCCTGCTCGAACTTTAGATAGATGAGCGTGCCGCCCTTGAAGTCGACGCCCAGCGGCAGGTGGTGCCAGAACAGCAGCGATATCAAACCCGCAACGCTAAAGATCAGAGAGAAGCCGAGGAAATACCACTTCTTCCCCAGCCAGTCGATATTTACTTCACCAAAAAATTCCACGCCGTGCTCCGATGCTTGCTACAAGCTTGTATTTTTTCTTCTCCGCCTTTGCCTTGCGTTCATCCGGCGGCGTTGTGCAACTATCCGATCGAAATCGGCTCGCCCCGCTGTCTGCGGTTCAGATGGGCTTCAAAAATGACGCGCGAGACAAAGACCGCGGTAAACAGGTTCGCCAGCAGGCCGAAGGTCAGCGTGACCGCGAATCCCTTCACCGGGCCGGTTCCGAACAGGAACAGAATTGCGGCCGACACAATGGTGGTTACGTGGGTGTCGATAATCGTCTGGAATGCGTGCGCAAACCCTTGATCGACAGCGGCCGCGGGCGATTTTCCGGCGCGCGTTTCCTCTCGTATTCGCTCAAAGATCAGCACGTTGGAATCGACGCCCATACCGATGGTCAGGATCACTCCCGCAATCCCCGGCAACGTCAGCGTGGCGCCGACATATCCCATGAAGCCCAGCAGGATCACCAGGTTCAGAATCAGCGCCAGATCGGCGTTGATGCCCGCGCTGTGGTAATAGACCAGCATAAAGATCAGCACCGCCAGCAGGCCACCGACCGCGGCTTCCACGCCGTGGCGGATCGAGTCCGCGCCCAGCGACGGCCCAATCGTCCGCTCTTCCAGGAAATGAATCGAGGCGGGCAGCGCGCCGGTGCGTAGCATCAGTGACAAATTCTGCGCTTCTTCTTTGGAAATGCCGCCGCCTTCAATCACGCCCTGGTCTCGAATTGCGCCATTGATCGTAGCCACTTCGCGCACCGAGTTGTCCAGCACAATCGCCATGCTCTTGCCGATATTCGCGCTGGTGTATTTGTAGAAGTTGTCGCCGCCGGCAGTCGTCAGAGTAAAGCTCACGTCGGGACGTCCGTTCACATCCACCGATGGCTGGGCATCCCGGAACTCTGTGCCGGAGACAATTGGAATTCTGTTCAGCAGATAATATTGACCGCCCGTGTCCGAACCGGTGTCGGACTTCAGCAGCTCGGAATTCGGCGGCAATGTTCCGCCATTGGCCTGGAGCGCGCCTTGCTGGTCAGGATAGGGACCGCCCAGCACTTCATGAATTTCCAACCGCGCCGTTGACTGGATCACATCCCTCACCCGGCCTGGATCTTCGATGCCCGGCAGTTCCACCAGAATCTCATTGGTGCCCGGGCCGTAGATCTCCACCACCGGCTCGCTGACGCCAAGTCGATTGATGCGCTCGTAAATGGTTTCTCGCGACTGGTCCAGCGCGCGCGTCTCGATGTCACGCACCACCGATGGCTTCATCGTCAGTGTGTAGGAATTGTTGGCTCCCGACTGAATGGCGTACTGCGCGGAGAACTGGTCTTCCAGCGCGGAACGCACCGCATCGTCCTTATTCAGCGGCACGCCGGTGACCGTGATGATCTGCGGTTCCGTTTTCGGTTGGGGCTTGGTCGCGGTTGCCCCGGTTGCACCGGCCGTTTGCAGGTCCGTGATGATGCGCTGCAGATCGCTGTCGGTAGTGGAACCGACGGCTTCCGCCACCATCACTTGCAAAATCAAGTGAGTGCCGCCGCTCAGATCAAGCCCCAGGTGGATGCGGTCCGTGATCGACTGCTTCAACGCTGCGGGACTGAATCCATTGGGAATGCCAGTGATGCCGCCGATGAACACCAGCAGAATGGCAATAATGAGAATGGTTTTTCCAGTAAGGTTCTTACGCATTTGGGTCTACAGGGATGGTATGGAATTGTGTGCCGATGGTACCGATATTGCGCTTCATGACTTGGCTTCATCCTCAGCGGTGGTGACGCTGGCAATTGCAGACTTGACCACTTCCAGCTTGATATTGTCCGGTGCTACCCGAATTTGAACGATGTCGTCTTTGACGGAAAGAATGATGCCGCGAATGCCGCCTGTAGTCGTGACTCGATCGCCCGACTTCAGCTTGGACAGCATCTCCTGCCAGGTCTTTTGCCGCCGCTGGCCCGGACGAATCATGAACATATAAAAAACAACAAAAATCAGAATAAAAGGCGCGAACGTGGTCAGGCTTTGCAGCGGGTTCGCGGCGAACAACACAAGGCTTGCCATGCGATACGTTTCCTCTTGTCTTGCGGCATCCAGTCTTTTCTTAGGAGGCGGGGCCGAGCGTCCTGCGATTTAAATTCCTGCGCGTGCCCAGTCCAACCCACGCGCAAATTATCGAAAAGGGAACCTGCGTGCTGATCCCATTTCCGTTGACTTGCATCTATTCTCTAAGCGGGAGTACCGCAGACCACCTGACACAGACGTCTGAATATTTCCCTGAATCTTCTAGCTTACATCATGTTGGCGGGCGCGTCCCCGCGTTCGCGCCACCAGATCGGCCAGCGCACCTAGGGAAATAGCATCGCGTACCGACTGCATCGTGTCAAGGTAGGCATAGAGGTTGTGGATGCTGTTCAGAGCGCCACCGAGCGGCTCTTTCGACATGGCCAGGTGTCGCAGATACGCCCTGGTGTAGCGCGCGCAGACCATGCAGCCGCAAGCCGGATCGGGCGGATTCTGGTCTTCCGCGTATTGCTCGTTCTTGATGTTCATTCGGCCTTCGCTGGTAAACAGCAGGCCATGCCGTGCCGCGCGTGTCGGCAACACGCAATCCATCATGTCCACGCCCATGGCGGCGTACTCGACAATTTCATCGGGATAACCCACACCCATCACGTAGCGCGGCTTGTCTGGCGGCAGCAGCGGAATCGTCGACGCAATCACCGCTCGCGTATGTTCGCGCGGCTCGCCGACACTTAATCCGCCAATGGCGTAGCCCGGCAGGTCGAGTTCTACCAGCCGCTCAGCAGATTCGCGCCGCAAATCTTCATACATTCCGCCTTGCACAATGCCAAACAGGCTGGGAGTTTTGCCGCCCAGTTCGGCAAACCAGGGAACCTCTTCCGCGTGGGCATAGAAATAGTCGCGGCTGCGGCGCGCCCAGCGCATTGTCAGGTCCAGCGAGGCGCGAGCTCGTTCCCGCGTGGCTGGATATTCCGTGCACTCATCGAACACCATGGCAATGTCTGCGCCCAGCGCCAACTGCACCTCCACCGAATGCTCCGGCGAAAAAAAGTGCAGCGAGCCATCGATGTGCGAGCGAAATTCGACGCCATCTTCAGTCACCTTGCGAAGATGATTCAGGCTGAACACCTGAAAGCCGCCGGAATCCGTGAGGATCGGGTGCGGCCAGCTCATAAACTTATGCAGCCCACCCAGGCGGCGAATGCGCTCATGCCCCGGCCGCAGATGCAGATGATAGGTATTGCCGAGCAGGATTTGCGTGTGGACCTGCTCCAGCACATGCTGCGGGACGGCTTTGACTGTGGCCGCTGTGCCCACCGGCATAAAGATCGGAGTTTCGACCACCCCATGGGGCAGCGTCAGGGTTGCGCGCCGCGCCGTGCCGTGTGTGGATTGAACGCTGAAGGAAAGCGACATGCTTTCTGAATTGTATGGGCGCTCGATACCTTTCGGGGCATCAGGCATAATGGACCCAGCGGACCATTTTGCTTCACGTCTTGCTGCCTACCAAATGACCGAATTCGCCATCAATCTCGACGAATCGTTTGAGACTCTCTCCAAAGCGCCCATTGTTGAAGCCGTAATTTATATCCAGACTTCTTTTGACGAGCCGATTGTTGAGAACTCGTTGCTGAACACTATGTCGGGAAAATTTGGTACTAGCTACCACTTTGCTGGTTCTCAGCGTGAAATACAGTTTCAGGCAACGGTCACGCCACCTCAACCGCCGAACCAGACGTTCCGTGATCTTGGATGGAAGGGGCTTAGATTCCATTCAAGCGATAAAAAATATATTGTCCAATTCAATCGGGACGGATTCGCGTTGAGTCGATTGGAGCCGTACGAAAACTGGGAGAAGTTTTCAGACGAAGCGTTGCGCCTATGGAATGGGTACGCCGAATTCACAAAGCCCACGCAAATTACCCGCCTGGGATTGCGCTATATCAACCGCATTCAACTACCGCCAAATGAATTGCGATTCCAGGAATATGTGAATGTAGGTCCATCTACGCCGGAAAGCTTGAGTTTTTTTGTTTCCGGATTCATGCATCAGGACGCAGTTGTCGTACCGAATTACTCCTATGCGATCAACATCATCAAAACCCTCCAACAGCCCGCGAACATTTCACTCGGCTTGAATTTGATCCTCGACATCGACACCTTCAGCACTGTATCTTTGACTGTTCATCGGTCCCAAATCAAAAATCATCTAGCCGAGATGCGGTGGCTGAAGAACAAAGTTTTTTTTGACACTATCACTGAGAAATCCCTGGAGAGATTTAGATAATGGGGATTGGGTTAATTACTTTTCCTTCCTTTATGAACACGCCGGTATCCTTTGGCGTAAGCGAAGCTGCGAATGTCGTTAAGGATCATTACCGTCAGTCGGTCCAAAGCTTAAGGGAAACAGCGACGTTAGGCCTTGGCGTAAACGATGCCATTCGTGAGTTAAACGACACTTATCGTGAATGTAGCACTAGCGATTGGGACGGCTATAACGCGGTCCCGGTATCCGAATGGTCGTTCGGATTCGCTTCTAGCGTTTTGGATGCGTTGCCGCTCGGTACACCTGCACCCTCCATCGGGGCTGAACCGGATGGGCATATTACATTGGAATGGTATAAGTCGCCCTATCGCACGCTTTCCGTCAGTGTAAGCGCAACTGGACAACTCCACTTTGCTGCATTGATCGGAGCCAGCACGCAGTATGGATCGGAGCCGTTTTATGGCGAGATACCGCAGCCGATCCTCGATCTCATATATAAGGTTTCGATGGGATGAAGGAAGTCCTGATCGAGCGCCGTCAATTCCGAGTTCAAAAGTGGAGAAACTTCGTCCGCAGGTGCTTTAGTCAAAGGTTCCTGAAATGGAACATCGCCGTTTCACCCGTCGATAATGAAGAGCAGTTGGCACGCTTTGTACTCTTCAGCAAGCACGTAGGTGCTTTAGATCAACGAATCAAGCCGGAAGCTTTTATTCCTCATCCTTACCCCGATCTTTCGGTTACGCGTCACAAGGGGCTTTCTGAGGAACAGCTTTGGAAATTGGGCCACGGTATTGCGACCGCGCGCAAACGCACGCTTTATGGGCGGGCCGATGTGAGCGCTATTAGCGTAAGGCAACAAGCTTTGGCGGTTGAGCCCGAGCCCATCAAAGGTAATCCAAACCACGCCAACATTCTTGGCTGGCCCAAAGATAAACCGGCGCAGAAAATCATCGCACTAGAACTTGCAGCAGCCTCTGCATATCGATGCTATGCGCCCAAGACTCCGTAGAAATTAGACTTCCTTCGTCCGCAGCATATCAGACATGGAAGTAAGAAACGAAAGCTATGGCTGGTCGTTATCGATGTACGACTTGCAAGTAGTGTGTCGCATGGACCCGCTGATTTCCGCGCCGGTGACGGTATACCTGGGCTGCGAACTCAACTGCTGGATGGCGGCGGTAAATGATGGTTCCGCGTCGTAGAGGCCCTTCGGCGGCACCACGTAGTTGATCGTCCCTTTGCCATCGGTTGACTGGACGAACGTGGTTCCATTCTGGATGTCGAATAACAGGTGGTGGTGATATTCCGTATAGAAGATGGCGTACACCCTGCCGGCGGAATGATTCGACGGCGACGTCGCCACCAGGTAAAGAAGTTTCTTTCCGGGATAGCTTTTGGTATCCGTCCAGGATCCCAGGCTGAGCGACGAATTCGCGGCGGTCGGCAGCTGCTTCTTCGACGCCAGGCAAGTTGCCGCGTGCAACAGCAGTGGAGGCGCCTGCTGAGCGCAGGCCGCACCAGGCAGCCCGCTCAACAATAGGAGTATCGCGAAGTTTTTTCTCACGTTGATCTCTCCAGTCGCGACCAGTGTACCTGAAGCCGGTCGCGCAACATGATCGAATCGTGGGTTCCGTACCTCAAACGTCGCCCAAGGGAATCAACATTCTCCCTACGGAACCGCAACGCCGAAATCGAATATGGCCATATTATTCGCGCCGAACATCACAGCATATTCCCCGGGAACCAGATCGTTTTGGGGTTGCAGAAGTACGACATGATCCTCCGGTTGGGAGGTTGTGATCGGCACCACAATCCCCGCATCGGCCACGGCCTGATGCCCCGACCCTGTCAGTGAAGCGCGAACGTGCCCGCTGTCGAGTTCTCGCGAGTTTTTCTTTTCGACCAGGCGAACTAAAAGAGGAGTCCCCGACGTGATGACGTGGTAGACGCAGATCACCGGTCGAGCACCGTGCACTTGCACCTGAGCATGGACGCCGGGATAGACAGCCACCACTGGCGCCGCCACCGCACCGTAAGTGAGCGAGCTGGCAAACGCATGCTTGGCTTTCAACTTGATTGGCGACGTCTGGGCAATCGCCTGCCAACCGCCGCCATCTTGCACGTAGAGCCCAGGGTCCCCGCTGGGAAAGCTGACGGGATTCGCGCTTGAAGCGGCCTGCTGGGCAGGCATAGAAACCGTCAGAGTGGCACTGAGAAAACTTAGGCAGAGAATTCTAAAAATGGTTCGCGTCATTCGACTTCGCAATTGTCACCGGAAATGTTGCGTCAGAATTTGCAACGACAATTGAAACATATTTCCGGGAATCGCAGTAGAAAAAAATTCCAACGCCTAAAAATAGAAAACGCAGAAGCACAATGCGCTCCTGCGTTCATGGTTCGATCCGACACTCCTCTTCCGTTGTCATATTCGTAAGAGTCCTCACGCGGTGCCGGAGTTAAGCATTTGCGACAAACAAAACGTAACCCAGATGTGCCGCGAGCTTGGCGGCTCACCCGGGTTAGGCGACGGAGCGCGAAAACTGCCAGCGTACGCCCGCGTCGAGCTTACGATCCGCTTGCGGTCGACATCGAGTTCGTCTCAGGTGCAATGGCGAGTTGCAGTCGCGTTCCTCGATGCAGATTGATGTCATGCTTTTTGCTGAGGAAGACACCCGAGACGTTACTCTGCACAGCGCTCTTCAACATCACGTGGCTGAGTGTACCGGGATCCTGCTGCACCTTCTGGTCGTTAGGAATGTGGCGCGGCTGCACCATCATGTAGGCGCTGGGGCCTTGCCCTACGCCCGGCGTGACCGGAGGGTAGGCACCTAGCAGAGTGGCCTTGATCGGTACTTCGCGACCGCTTGACAACCGGGCTTCGTTGAATACGATACTGATTTTCGACCCGTTGCCGTTCGCATAGGCATTTTGTACCTGAGCGACTTTGCCCATCAACACCGTACCCTTCGGCAATTCAGTCTGCCCGTTGGCCTTTACGTTGGACGTGAGTTTCGCCGTAACGTTCTGCCCCTGCCGGGTCGATTTCGAATTTAACGCTTGGGTCAATTCAGCGTTCGCGCTGACTAGGTTCAGGTTCTGTGGCTGCGTCTGCATCGACGCGTACATAGGAAGTGAAATCAATGCGGCTGCAACTCCCAAAGCATACGAACGTAAGCAATTCATCTTCATTCGGATTACTCCTCAAAACAAAATGGTTTTGCCGGCGATGCGGCATCACGATCCTGGGCCGGCTGCGATAAAAGGCTCGCAATTTTTGCCCCTGCAGAATAGACGGAGGGAATCCCGCAAAGATGCAGTTTGCGAAATGCTGATTTGGAGCCAATGGAAATGACTTGTGCGATTGTCCAGCCGACAGGCAACCTATCGAGGAAATAAATCGTCACCACACCGCAATGCAATTGTCGGATTGAACAGAAGATGCGAACGCGCGCCGCAGCAATTTTCCGTTGTTATTCTCGAACGCCCGCGATTCGCATGGAAAGCCAAGCTGCGGCAAAACTCACCAGCAGCGCCAGCGCGCTCCACTCCAGCGCAACCAACGTAGAGACCGCTATATGCACTTGCGGGAGTGAGGCTGATAATGTCGCCATCGGCAATGCAGTCGCGACCGGATGAGCAGGATGGCTCACACGCGCTGCAGAATAGAACCATCGGGCAATCATTCCCATCGCCATGGCCACGGTCACAATCAAGCCAGGCAGGGCCCACTTCCACGGAAATGGAATCGGCGCGGGCGCGGCGGCTTCCTGCTGCACAACCTCCATCACAGAGGAGACAAAACCGGACGACGGCACGATTTCATCCCTCTCCATCAACATGCGATCCAGATCATCGTCGCTCATGCAGTCTCCTTCGGATACGCGTAGGGACGGCTTTCCCGCGCCTCCAGCAACGAGGGCAGCTTGCTTTCCAGCATCTTGCGCGCGCGGAACAATCTTGCCTTCAACGTTCCCTCAGCAATTCCCAATCCAGCCGCCGCAGTGGGAACATCCATTTCCTGAAAATAAAAGCAGATCAGCGCTTCGCGATATTTTGCCGGAAGCGTATCGACGGCGCGACGCACTGCCCGGTCCCGATCCAATTCTTCCAGGCCGCCATCGATCGCGCGCGGGTCTCGCGGCTCGGCGATATCTTCCAGCGGCATAGCGCCCGCTGGAATCCGTTTTAGTTCCGACCTATATAGGTTGGTCGCCAATGCAAACAGCCAGGTAGAAAACGCGGAGTCGCCACGCCATTTCGGCAGCCCGCGATAGGCGCGCAGAAAAGCTTCCTGCGCCATCTCCTCCGCGCGGCCACGATCGCGGCAAAATCGATACGCCAGATTGATCAGCGGACTTTGCCAGCGCCGCACGATCCCTTCAAACGCGGCAATCTCCCCGGCAAGCACTCTGGCCACATCGGCTTGATCTTCGCTGGCGCTCATTCGGCTCACTTCGGTACGACTCCGGTCCGCTCCGTGCGGTTGCGTTTTATTTTTTTTGCCGCCTTAAAAGAAAATGCAACCGGAAATAACTCTAGTCTGTCCCACCGAATGTAGCGAGAATTTTCAACGGAAGCAGTTCTTCAAAGGAGGACTCCCATGGATTCCGGCGTAGCCGTATTTGTTTGGTTGAGCATTGGCAGCATTGCACTTTTCACGTTCCTTGGTGTGGCGGCATGGACGGGCACGCGAGCCAGGGAGCGCGAGCTTTACTACAAGAATGATTTGCTGAAGAAGATTGCCGAATCACCCGAAGCGGGCGGCGCTGCCGCCATGCAGTACTTGCGGGAGCAGCATCGCATCGCCCAGGAAAAACGGCGCGGAGGCCTGCAGCTCGGAGGCCTGGTCACGGTTGCGGTTGGCGTTGGAACGATGATTTTTCTGTTGGCGATGGTGCATCGCCCCGTATTCTTCGTCGGGCTGATTCCGCTGCTGATTGGGGCTGTCCTGTTCTTCTATGGACGCTTCATGATCCACTCGGCGCCGTGGGAAGAAAATTCATCCTCCATAGAGCCGCCGCAGCGCTTCTAAACCCAGTACCAAAGTAGCGTCGAGATGTCCGGGTGCCCATCCTTCGCGGCCGCATCGCGGAGGGTGGGATGAAAATCTGGGTGCCCATCCTTCGCCAGCTTCATATCGAAGGATGAGGCGCCCTTTCTACTGCAGCACCGGCCAGCCATTCTGCCAGCTCACGATTTTCAGCGAAGGCCCGCGTCGCCCGTTCAGCCGCCAACGAATTTTGCGGAGAATTTTCCGCCGCTGGAGTGCGATCGGAGGGTCGTTACACGGTGCCCCACATCCCTGAGACTTGGTATAACCTCCGACGTTTATTTCTCTATCACTGCCGACAAGCTATACTCAAAGCGATGAAGCCAGCTCTGCACCTATCGCACGCTCCGATAGTCGAGGCTGTGATAGGCATAAACGTTGAGATGCTTCCGAGTTCGTACCTGCCGGAGCTGAAGAAGATCTTTGCCGGCTTCGACGAGAACTATCTGGCTCCGGAGCCCACTAAGAGCCAGAAATTTCAGGTAGACGTCCGAGTCGATCCGGCCGTAATGTCTCACCAGGAGGATGATCTGGGATTTAGGGCTTTTAGCAAGGACCGAAAGCGTCTGCTCCAACTGAATCGGAACGGGTTTCTCTTTAGTAGGCTCGCTCCCTACGACCGGTGGGGGACCTTCAGGGATGAAGCAAAAGAACTCTGGAAATCGTATCGTACCGTGGCAGGATTCGCGGCAATTACGGAATTCGGACTCCGTTATGTCAATAGACTTTCGATACCGGTGGGCCAGCCGATCGAAAGATTTCTCAAAGTGTATCCAGAAGTACCAAGTGACTCAAACGAACGTCCACGTAATATGAATGCATGTTTTATGCGGCTCCAACTAGAACTGGACGATCCTCACGGACTGGCGATTATCCAAGAGATAATGTTGCCTCCGGAGCGACCTGAGGTCGCTACGCTAGCCCTCGACATTGATCTCAGATTCCAACGACCGGTACCCAGCGACGGAGACGAGGCAGTGTGGGGCACCCTTGAGCTCGCGCGGCACGCTAAAAACGAGCTCTTCGTCCAGTTCCTAACCCCGGAATTCATGAGGACCTTTGAATAATGCCACTACTTGCGCCCATCAACAACGCATTCAAACCGGAGCGTCGCCCAGCCTACGTAGAAGATGATCCTCGATATGTTGGACCCAACGGAGACTTGCGTTCGTTGATGCGCGGGATCGATGAAAATCTAAAGATCCTTTCTAAGCTTCCAGAAGAGAGCCTGTATTACGCACAGAGCCAGGAGTTCCTGAGACTCTTTGATGAATTAGCGTGCGTGGCCCAGATTAAAAATGGATGGGATGGGTACACCGCTCCGGCCCCACGCGCCGATACAATCGCAACTGCAGAGTTGGTGCTGAGGGGACTTCAACGCCGTCTAGTAACGCCGGACTGGATTACATCCTCGGCGGAAGGCGGCGTGGCAATTTCCTTTCTGAGCAAATCCGCCCGGCGGGCGCTTATCGAGCTCCTCAATGATGGGGAGAACTATGTTCTGCTATATGATCTTCAGGGTAAGACTCAAACAATCGAATTGACTGAACAATTCGACGATAACGGTCTCGAGCGGTTAGTTTCGATTTTGGAATCTTACCTTCAGGAATAGCTGCCAATGTTGCCGATCAAGCTCGGGAAGCGCCGGACCGATCCGCACTTCAAGGGCTCGGAAAAATTGTTTCGCAGGGTACCTTTGGATCACCTGAACAACTTAGGAGAAGTCGAACCCAGCAAGATTCAAGTTTCATTCAAATCAGATGTTGCATCCTCTCCATCGGTTCTGCGAAGCAAATATGCAACCGTGCTTGACCTTCTTCATTCATTATGCGGCTGCGACATGGAAATCCCCTGCAGAGCCTTCTTTCTTAGAGTAAGCGACCTACCAAAAGAGGTTCCGGCGGGTACGGGGGATTTATTCGACTTCAAAGCTTTTCACGAACCATTGGATCTATGCTATGCGCATACAGTTGTCGGGTGCTGTAAGTCTGGAGATCAGACTGCTCAACATGTCAAACCATCGAGAGCCGTAAGAAATGACTTCAGGACAAAGTTCGCACTGGCGCTGAAGCCTGCTCCGAAATCTACGAAATTACAAAACCTCATCCTCAAGAGTTGGCGAGGACTGCAGTTTCTTTTTGGAAGCAAGGCTTAACATGTGTCTTGATCCAGCCGAACGTTTTTCGTATCCCCTGGGCCGCACACAACTCGACGAAATTGTCGTTTAATTCGCCAGGCGCTGCATGCGGAGGCGTTCGACGCCGTCGAGTGCTTCCCACAGCGCTTTGGCTGCGGTTTCCGCAGCATCGAGAGCCCGGTCCGCCGAGGCGGGATCGCGCTCCAGCTCCCTGGTGATGGCCTGCTTCCAAACTTCTGCGTGATGCACATCCGCGGTCTCATGCACTGTAAAGTAGCGGCAGGTTTTGGCATCGGCCTTGTAGTGATCGCACAGGCCGGCGGCTTTTTGCGCCGCAATTGCGGGCACGCGCGACTCATACGCGTAGAGTGCGGCCAGACCGACTGCAGCATCTTCCTGCTGAATCAGCTTGAAGAAAGTTCCGATCAACGCCTTGGTTTCCGGCTGCAGCTCGCGCTGGCGCACGGCGTCGTCGCTCGCTCCCATGCCGTTGGCAAAATCCATCCACAGCTCGCTGTGCGGCTTGCGATCCGGCGAGTCGATGCCTTCTTCATCCACCAGGTTGCGCAGCACGGTGCGGCGCAGCTCCGCATCTTCCAGGCGCGAGTGCAGCGCGCTCAGATAGGTCGGGAACGCGGATACATGATGCCAGTATTCAGCGGCATATTCGCGCAGATCGTTTGAGGTCAACTCCCCCGCCGTCCAGGCGCGATAGAAGGAATGGGTCAGCAGGTCGTAGGGTGCGATGCGGCTTTCCAGAGCCTGGAAAAAATCCGTATTTGCTGGCATAGTGGGCCTCCTGGGATTCGCGGAAACTGCGCGCGTTTCTTGCACTGTACGTGAATCGACGGCGAGCCTCAAGAGGAAGCTGTGGAAGACTGGACATTGCGGATGGGCTGGCTGGAATCGCCGTCGCGTTGCGATAACTCCGCGAGCAATATAGCAGCGGTTTTTCCGCTGACAGGATGACGCCATTGCGGCGCAATTTCCGCCAGCGGCACCAGAACAAATCTCCGCTCGGCAAGCGAAGGATGCGGTAGCGTCAGGGCCGGCGTCTCCATCACCACATCTCCATAAGAGAGCAGATCCAGGTCGAGCGTACGTGGACCCTTGGGCACGGAAGCACTGCGATCGCGGCCATGCTGCTGCTCAATACGCAACAGTGCGGCCATCAGTTCCTGCGGCGGCAGGGTGGTTCGCAATGCGACCACGGCGTTGAGAAAATCCGGCTGCTCGACGATGCCGACGGGCGCAGTTTTGTAGAACGAGGAAATCGCGTCGACGGAGCCAAGCATTCGCAGCGCGGCGATAGCGGAGCGCAGGGTCTGCTCGCGGTCGCCCAGGTTCGAGCCCAGCGCGATATACGCGGTTGTTGCGTCGCCGGGTTGCGGAGATTCGCGGGTCATCGTGCTCCTGGAAACCACTCGACATACTCGTCGCCGTTGCGGGCGACATAGATGGCGCGCTTGCCCGTGAGATAGACCCAGTAGTTAGCCACGCCTGCGGCTAAGATGCCGCGCAGAAACTGCTGATAGTCGATTTCCTTGTGCTGGATCTGACGCAGCGCTTCTTTTACTCCGTTGGGATTCAGCTCTTTTGCGACCGCGCCCGCGTTGAATATTTTCGGGTCGAGAGCACTCTCTGATTCCATGTGGCTGTCGCCGTTTGCCGCATAATAGGTCTTTTCGCGACGATAGAGATCCGCATGGTACGACTCGATGCCGACCTCCATCAGTTTACCGACAACATCAGGGAACGTGATGTTTCCGGCAACGGAACGCTCGCTGCATTCGTGCAGCACGGCAATCGTTTCTTGGTTAAACATGAGTTTTCCTTTCGCGAATTAGCGCTTGTATTTTTTGGTGGCGTGGTCGACGATGCTTCCGCGACGTCAGTCCACCGGAACTTGTGTGAGGCGATAATGTTTGGCGATATCTTGCATGAGCGCGATCATCGCCATGCGGCCATTCGTCGGCAGATGCCCAAAGAATGCCTCATCGTTTTCGTCGGCGATCGCAGCCAGCTTGGGGACCAGTTTCTGTCCTGCGGAGCTGAGCCAAATCTGCTGCGCGCGGCCATCATCGCGGCTGTCCTGGCGGTTGACGAGTTCTTTCTGCACCAGTCTCTCGACCAGTCGCGAGACCGGAGCCTTGGTCATTCCCATTTGCTCGGCAAGATCGCTGATGGAAATTGGGGCTCGCTGATCAAAAAGTTTGCGCATCGCAACCCACTCGGAAACGCTGACATCGAGAGCCTCCAAGCGGCGCGCGAAGGAGGCCGATACGTTGTTGGAAACGAGCCGCAGCCAGTATCCAAGATGTTGTTCGAGTCGGCTGACAGGCCGGGCATGGGATTTCGCAGCGCTCATTTCGACCCTCGTTGATCCCTTGCAGATTTAGTTGCTAAGGCAACCATATTGACCAATATAGTTGCCTTAGCAACTAAATGTCAAGCCCAATTTCCTAGGCAGAAAAATGGTTGAAAAAGGTGGCGTAGTTCTGGATTTATGCGGAAAGTGTTGCCGGATGGAGCAGCGAGGGGATGGCGATTTCTTCTTCCTGGACGGGGAGGTGAACCAACTCCCACGCAGAACGATCCTGCAAGAGCCTTGCGACCAGGGCGGTGTGCATGGCATGGCCGGCTCGCTCAGCAACCACATGGCCCTGGATGCGTTTGCCTGCCAGAGCGAGGTCGCCGATCAGATCGAGGATTTTGTGGCGAACAAATTCGTTGGGAAAACGGAGCGGGCCGTTCTGTACGCCCTGATTGGTCAGGATGATGGCGTTTTTTTCGGAGGCGCCGCGAATCAGTCCCATGTTGCGAAGCTTTTCTTCATCCTCGCGAAAGCCGAAGGTGCGCGCGGCGGCCAGCTGAGTGGCGTAGGCGCCTGTATTCAGATCCAGCTGAAACGATTCTTTGCCGATGGGCGCGGGAAAATCGATGGCATAGGAAACGCTGTAACCTTCGCCGGGATAGACGCCGATGAACTTGCTGGCATCGTGGACTTCAATGGTTTTGCGGATGCGAAGATATTCTCGACGACGCCGTTGCGTTTGCAGACCCACGGAGCGGAAGGCCGCGATATACGGAAGGGCGCTGCCATCGAGGATGGGAAGCTCCAGATTGTCGAGCTCGACGATGACGTTATCGATGCCGTAGCCGATTAGCGCAGACAGCAGATGCTCGGTTGTAGAAATTAAAACGCCCTGACGCATCAGGCTGGTGGCGTAACTGACTTTGGCGACGTTGCGGCCAGTGGCGGGAATTTCAAAATTGTCGAGATCGGTGCGGCGGAATAAAATGCCAGCACCTCCAGGCGCAGGCAGCAATCGCAAATGCACCGGCGCACCACTGTGCAGGCCGACTCCGGAGAACTCGACAGAACCACCGATGGTCTGTTCGAATTGCAGGTTGCGCGCGATCGCGTTGCTCCAATCCTGTAAACGCTTATCCTATAAGGAGTCGCGCCGAGATGGATGTGGCAAAATTACCACATATTGTGTCGTGACTGCACTTCGAACGGTGCGAAAGCCGCATAAGTATGGACGAACAAGAGGATCGAAAGGACGCCGGCGTGAGCCATCCATTGGTAATTGAACCCAGGCAATTGCTGGAAGATGCGGAAAAGCGGCAGAAAAATATGCTGGAGCAGTTGGGCGCGCTGGTGTCGATCGAGTCGCCTAGTGAAGACAAGGCGGCGGTCGATTGTGCCGGCCGCCTAGTCGCGGGTTGGTTCGAGGGATTGGGCGGAAAAATTCGCTGGCATCGACAGAAGAAGTTTGGAGATTTGCTGGAAGTGCGATTCGGCGCGATGGGTCGGAGTGCGGGTGGAAGTACGAGTGGGCGGCGCAAGCCGATTTTGTTGCTCGGCCATCTCGATACCGTATGGCCGATGGGAACGCTCGAAAAGATGCCGTTTCGAGTGGCCAAGGGAAAGGCGTTCGGGCCGGGCGTGTACGACATGAAGGCGGGCGTGGTGATGGCGCTGCATGCGGTGGCGATGTTGCGAGAGCGCCAGGCGCAGATGACGCCGGTGGTGGTGCTGCTGGTCAGCGATGAAGAAATTGGCAGCACGGTTTCGCGCGCGGTGACAGAGAAAATTGCGCGCGAATGTTCAGCGGTGTTTGTGCTGGAGCCGGCGCAGGGTCCGCAAGGCGCGTACAAGACGGCGCGCAAGGGTGTTGGGGATTATTCCGTGCATGTGCGGGGTGTGGCTGCGCATAGCGGCGTGGATTTTGAAAAGGGACATTCGGCGGTGCTGGAGCTGGCTCGACTGATTGAGAAGATTTCACGGCTTACGGATTTGAAAACGGGGCTGACGGTGAATCCGGGAACGATTCGCGGAGGCACGCGCACCAACGTGATTGCTGCGGAAGCGCAGGCGGAAGTGGATGTGCGGATTGCGCGGATGCGCGATGCGGCGCGGGTGGAGAAGCTGTTTCGTGGGCTGCGG
>JBARFA010000065.1:0-9314 GCA_049796755.1 Acidobacteriaceae bacterium | reverse complement strand
ATGGGATCCTGAACGATCCGCGGAAGTGCCACTTCAATCCGGCGACGATTGAATGCAAGGCGGGCGAGGACACGAACGCGTGCCTGACTGCGGCGCAGGTGACGGCGCTGAAGACGCTTTACGCGGGACCGCGCGACGCGAAGGGCCACTCGGTGTTTCCGGGGTACCTGCCGGGCGCGGAAGAGGGCGGCAACGGCTGGGGAACGTGGATCTTTGGGCCGGCGCCGGGGCGCAGCCTGATAGCGATGTTCGGCGAGGGCTACTTTTCCGACATGGTGTATGACAAGGCCGACTGGGATCTGAAGTCATTCCGGCTGGAGAGCGGGTTGCGGGAGGCGCGGGAGAAGACGTTGGCGGAGCTCGATGCAACGAATCCGGACTTGAGTGCGTTTGAGGCACGCGGCGGCAAGCTGATCCTGTATCACGGCTGGAACGATCCGGCGATCTCGGCGGTGAATACGGTGAACTACTACGACAGCGTGGAGGCCAAGCTGGGGCGGGCGACTACGGACTCATTTGTCCGGCTCTACATGATTCCCGCGATGCAACACTGCATGGGAGGGCCGGGCGCGGACATGATTGGGCAGTTTTTGGCGTGGCCGTTGAAGGATCCGCAGCACAATGTGCGTATTGCGCTGGAGGACTGGGTGGAGAAGGGAACGGCGCCAGGGACGCTGACGGCGACCAAAACCGCCGGCGACGATCCCGCGGGCGCGGCAACGATGACGCGGCTGCTGTGTGCGTATCCGCAGGAGGCTGTGTACAAAGGCGGCGATCCGAATCGCGCGGAGAGCTTTGCGTGCAAGGCCAGTGTTCAGTGAACAGCGGTCAGTGATCGGTGGCCAATCATCGGGGTTGTGAAGGCGAATTCACATCTCAAATTGGACGCGGCGCATCTCAAGCCCGGGATGCGGCTGGCGGTGGGGGTGTCTGGCGGAGCGGACTCGGTGGCGCTGCTGCGGGCGGCTTGCCGCGCGGGGGGGTAGTTGGGGCTGGTGCTGAACGTGGCTCACCTGCATCATGGGCTGCGCGGGGCAGAAGCGGATGCGGATCTGGAATTTGTGAGCCGGCTGGCGGAGCGGCGTCCTGCAGAAAACATGCGTTGGACTGAGGCCACTTCTTCCGGGTGGCCGACTGCCATGAAGGCATGGAGCGAAAATTATTCCGTAGCTAAGATTACGGTCGGGCACGCGGGTGCGGATCAGCTCCTTCCTCCACTCCCGTCACATCGCAGGCGTTGACCCAGCGAGATCGGAATACATCTCGTCTGGAGGGGGGCAGGATATTCCGCGACAATAGCGAGGGCCAGTTCATCTAGCCATCAGGGTGCAGTCGCGAGCGCGGACATCAGATAACACGCGCCTCAACTCCCATCGATGCCTTGGCCGCAACTCTACGCCCCAACTTGGTTCATCGGAGCTTGCATTGCAGGCGCCAGCGCTAGCAGCGTCACACCAATCACAACCAGCACGGCCACGCCAATCAATTCCCCACGCGCAATCATGTAGCGCATCCCCTGACAGCCCATCACAGGAGCGTGCACCAGGCTCGAGCATGCAGTAACGACGATCACGCTGCGATGCCCGCAGGTCTGCGACCCACAATCAACGGACAAAACACCCAGTGTGCCGAAGAGGTTGAGCATCATCGACGATGCGGGCTCTCGCTGTCGGATGAACATATTCTATTTGTCAAAGTACATACGCCCACAGCATCCAACAGGCGAGGAATAGCGCGACGATCGCTCCCGCGATATGGGCTATCCATTGGTTTGGCGTTGTCGGTCTTCCAAAGTTGAACACGGGGTCATGGCAGCAGCTACGCTACGGATAAGTTGACTTGTGGAAAAGCGATTGCAGGTATTCGCGGTTAACAGACTTTCGGAGGTTGGACATCCTTCGCCGATAACTGCTGAATGAGTTAATTGGTCTGTTGCCAGCAAGCGAGAATCAAGTAAACAGGTTTGGCAGGATCCAGGCGTACCGAACATTCGACACATACTTCGAGCGAGGCCGCAGCGCGACCATTGACTAGAGAACGGAATGCAATGCGGTGATTGGATCCGTGGAGGCAGCGCGAATCGCAGGGACGGCGGAAGCAGCCAAGGCCACACCCATCATGAGGAAAATGCTCGCAGCGTACAGCCAGACGTCAATCGGGCTGACCCGAAACAGATACGAGCGGATCATCTGAGACGTCGCGATTGAGGCCAACACCCCGAGTGCACAGCCCATCAGCGCCAGCTTCGAACCAGAATAAAGCACGAGCTTCACGATGCCTTCGCGTTGCGCCCCAAGAGCCATGCGGATGGCAATCTCCTGAGCCCGCAACGTGACCGAGAACGACACGACTGCATAGATACCTGTCAGGGCAAGAATCAGTGCAGCGAACGCAAAAAAGCCAGTCAACTCTGTCATGATGCGCCGCGGAGCTTCGGTGGTGGAGACAACCTCCGCCATGGAACGAACCTGTTCAAGCGGAAGCTCCGGATCAATCTTCGCGATGGTGTGACGAACGGTTCCGATGATCTGGTCAGGAGGTATCGCTGCACGAACGACGATGAAGCCGCCACCGGGACTGACGCGGGCTTGTGGCGATGCCGATCCATAGAGAATGGCTGGTTGCCGGGTCGACGCATACCATTGGTCATTCGCTTCTTCATCGCGCGAACCGATTCTTGTGTTGCCGACAATGCCCACCACTGTGGCCCATGGCATGTTTTTTCTGGGGTTGCCCACATGCATCCTTTTGCCAATAGGGTTCTGTCCCGGCCATGAGTGTTGCGCCATCGCTTGGCTCATAACAATCACCAGCGGAGAGTCCGCACGGTCTTCCTCCGTGAAGTTGCGGCCCGCAATCAACGGAATTCCGAGTGCTTGAAAGTAGTTTCCGTAGACGGCTCCGAATGCGGCAAATTTCAACTTCCACCCTGCTGCGGATTGCCCCTCGATGGTGTACGCGGACAATCCGGAGGTACCGGACGACGGAATTGTATTGCCGATCCCAACATCGAGAATGCCGGGTTTCTTCGAGAGCTGGTCAATCAGATCTCTATTGAACGTCTCCACAGAGGCGTCGGTGGGGTATTGTTCCTGGGGGAGCCGATAGCCGGCCACCAGCACATGCTGCGGTCGAAATCCAGGATCAATGGAGAGCATCTTCTGATAGCTGCGTACGAAAGCCAATGAGGCGATCAGCAAAACAAGTGCGACCCCGATCTCCGTGACGACAAGTACCGAGCGCAGGCGTGCATGGCTGCCTGCGACTGACGTCGTCGATGCGGTATCTTTGAGCCCGGCGATCAGGTTGGTTCGCAAAGCTACAAACGCCGGTATCAGGCTCGAGATCACTCCAACTGCAACTGAGACCCCGAGGGCGAACAGTGCTACCGGAACATTGATCGATATGGAATCGATACGCGGTATCGATTCCGAGAACGAGTGCGAGGCAATCCGGATTGCAATCCCTGCAAAGACTAAACCGAGCAGTCCCCCGCTAAGGCTTAAGACCAGTCCTTCCAGGACAGTGCCTCGAAAGATCGAGCTAGCACGGGCGCCAAGTGCCAGGCGAACTGCATATTCGCGATGATAGCGAACCGCTCGCACGAGCATGAGAATGGCGACGTTGGCGCAGGCAATCAACAGGACCACAGAGACTGCAATCAACAGCACGCGAAGTAGCGGTCTGGTGTCACCAGTAAATACGTCGCTGAGCAATAGTGCATCGCCGCGAATGTGAATCTTGGACATTGAAGGCGGAAAGCTGCTCATGATCTGCCGCGAAACTCGATCCGCATCCTGAGCAGCCTGCGAAAGAGAGACTCCGTTCTTTAGGCGCGCGACCATCTGGTATCCCCAGAATCCAGCGGCTCCCTCAGACAACTCTGCGGGGCTGAGACTCATGGGAACCCACAATTGCGCCTGATTCAGTCGACCCGCCTGGAGCGGGAACTCGAAATCGCGCGGCATGACACCGATGATGATGTAGGGCTTGCGGTCCAACTCGATCATGGCTCCCACTGCGCGCGCATCGCGATGATACTGACTAGTCCAGAGCGCATAACTGATGACAGCAACCTGTGCCCGTGCATCTTCTTCCTGCCGGGAAAAGATGCGTCCGACCAGAGGTTCCACTCCGAGGGTCGGAAAGACGCCCGACGTCAGGCGCGCCGCAGGGAGATTTTCAGGGGAAGGACCACCAGAAAGTGCAAAACTGGCTCCGGCGAATCCGCCCATCGACGAGAAAGCTTGGGCTTCCGTCGAATAGGCCCGGATGTCTCGCGCCGTAATCCCAATCCCAGAATTTTCTCCGACATGTTCGCCCAATTGCACCAGGCGACCGGGGTCTCGAAACGGAAGCGGTCGTAGAAGGATTCCTTGAATGAGGGAAAAAATTGTCGTTGTCGCGCCGATGCCCAAAGCTAGCATCAGGACAACGGTGAGAAAGAAGCTGCGTGCTCTCGCGAGGCGTCGTGCCGAGTATCGAAAGTCTTTGATCCAGAAGCCCATGAAATTCTCCTGCTGGCTTTAGGTATGAACGAACCGCAATTGCGAATCTCTTATGTCAGATCATCCTGTTGGTTTTCAACTTCCCAGATGAAACGCTCCATAGCATTTCTGCTCGAATATTTGACGATAAAAAATATTTGGCACGAAATTGTGCCGGTCTCCGCTTTAGAGAGTGAAGGCAGTCGAAATCAAGACGCTTCACAAAAGGAGACAGGTCATGAAACGGATCATAACCATCGCGATTTTTGCTTTCACAGGCATTCTCGGCGTCGGTAGTGCATTGGCACAAGGTGATGCAGTCTGGGTGAAGGTGCCGTTCGCTTTCACAGCCGGCGACAGTCTACTTCCCGCGGGCAATTATATGATCACATTGGTGTCCGCCGACGTGATTCATATTCAGGCCCGAGATCAGCATATTTCGGTTCTGACCACCGAGATGCAGGACGATCGGCAATCCAAAAACGGCGACGAGCTGATATTCGCCAGATACGGCAACCGGTATTTTTTACGGGAGATACTTTGCGACTCCGCGGCAATGAACGCGAACCTTCCTGCGACAAAATCAGAGAAAAGGGCCCGTACGCAGGAGGCGGCCGTCCAGCATTCCGACCATGTTCTTTTAGCGAGTAAGTAATTGTGGTGGACGAATTCGCCACAGCCGGCGCGGGGACAAACCGTCTCCCCGCCGGCTCCATATTCTTAAGTCTGCACTTCTGATGGCAGGTCGAGAAAGATGCTCATCTAGGCTCAGAGTGGTATAAGCTAATTGCTACCTGCAGGAGCCTCCGGAACGAAGGCTGGTTGCGCTTCCCCCGAGCAGACGCGATTCCCGGCTTCTGAGAGACGACTTCCGGAAATAGAAGGCGCTTTTTTCTGCCGGCCAAGCGGCCGCATATTGCGTGTCCGGTTTGTCATTGTTACGACGCTGCCTTTGCATAATTCTTCCTCAATCGGCATGTACGGGACGGGAATTATGGCTGGTCAACCAGAGTCCGTGGCAGCGCTGTTCGAAGCCGCCTTAGCGCTCAACCCATCCGAGCGCGAAGCATTTCTGGATCAGGGGTGCGGCCAGGACATGGCGCTAAGGCAAACCGTCGAATATCTGCTGGCCGAGGATGCACGCGCGGGCAGCTTCCTGCAGCGTCCTGCTTTCGACTTTCTCGATAAAACGATCTTGGACGGTCTTCCGAGCGCCGAGACTCATCACATGACGAACAGCGCGGAGAATCGTCCGTCACATTCGCTCGAGCCTGGACAGGTTCTGATTGACCGTTTCATGATCGTCCGATTGATTGCTAAGGGCGGTATGGGCGAGGTGTATGAGGCGGAAGACCGCCTGCTCCAAGGAGTTCACGTTGCCCTGAAAACCATCCTCCCCTACGCAGCCGATGAGCCGACACTACAGAAACGATTTGAGCGCGAGGTGCTACTGGCCCGGGAGGTAGTTCACCCGAACCTGTGCCCAATTTACGATATCTTTCACTCCGATCGACAAACACCAAACTTCCTATTCCTCACAATGAAATTGTTGCCCGGGGAGACTCTGGCAGCACGGTTGCAGAAACCTTCGCCAATATCGACGGAGGAAGGATTAGCAATCCTGAAACAAACGGCAATCGGAGTGGCGGCAATCCACACTTCGGGGATCGTACATAGGGATATTAAGACGAACAACATCATGATTGATGGAGTCGGTGCGGAGGTGAGGCTGTGGATCACGGACTTTGGACTTGCGCGCGCACTCCAAGGCGACACGACACTTTCCGGTAGAGGCGCCGTAGCGGGAACACCCAGTTATATTGCCCCGGAATTGCTCCAGGGACATCCTCCTTCGCAAGCCAGCGATCTTTACGCGTTCGGCGTTGTGATGCATGAAGTGTTTACTGGCCAGAGGCCGGCCGTATCGCCGGACAATTCTTCCGTGATCGTTAGTCCACGCCTTAGCAGTTCGAAAGTGCCACCCTTCTGCTCCAACTTGATAAAGGAATGTCTGGACCTTGATCCGCAACGAAGGTGCAAGGCTTTCGAGCTTGCATTGGAATCGCTCGGCCAGAAACATCAAACGAAAAAACTATGGACTCGCCGCCAAATTGTTGGCACAACCGCCGCCAGTGTTTGCATCCTTGCTGCGGGCGGCTGGGTCGAGCGGGACGCGATCTACGACCTTCTCCACCCGCTTCCTGGAAAGCGCTTTGTTGCCCTCTTGAACTGGCCACAGACTTCTGATAGCCAGGTGGTGCCGATGCTAACGGGCGTACATTCGGCGATTAAAGGCGAACTCGCGCGGATCGAGGCCTTCGATCGGGACCTCTTTGTCATCTCTCCCGAAGATGTGGACCAGGATCTTACGCAGGTAGGAAACTTCAGAGATGTCTGTGACCCTCTCGGAGCGAACCTCGTACTCGCAGCCTCTGGCGTGCCGGGTGGAAAGTATCTAGAGTTGCTCCTACGCGTATTCGATCCGATTTCGGGTCACGAGCTCAGAGCGAAACGCCTTACCTGCGGCCTCCACCAGGTTACAGCACTTCCCGGTAGAGCCGCGGAGGCCGCAGCTTCTTTGCTCAGTGTGAACCGTTTTCTAAAAAATGAGGAACAGATTCAGCCTGGCACGCAATCCACTGCGGCATTTACCGCATTTCAGACGGCCCAAAACTTGGTGAAGCAGCCGAACGACACTGGGCTCGAGGCAGCCATCGATAAATACTCGGAGGCAGTGGATCTCGACCGCAGATACGCTATTGCGTATGCAAATCTGGGCATCGCCTACGGCCGTTTGTATGCGATGCGCCACGACCCCGGCGCGCTCGAATTGGCCCGTAGAAACTGCCGCCGCGCGCTCACTCTCGACCCCGATCTTGTGGATGGTCATCTCGCTATGGGTGGCGTATTCAATTTGAGTGGAGACGAGCGCGGCGCACTCGATGAGTTCGCCAAAGTGTTAAAACTCGATCCTTCCAATCCGAGGGCCCTGGTCTGGCAGGGGCAGACATACGAACGTCTCAATCGCTGGGCAGACGCGGAACAGAGCTTTAAAAGAGTGTTGCAGGAACGGCCCAACTACTGGCTCGCTTACCACGAATTGGCGACCGCGTTAAATGGGCAGGGAAAGTATCGGGAGGCGATCGAAAACTTTCGCGCCGCAACACTCGCCGCACCCGGCAACTCGCAGGCCTTCGCTAACCTCGGCGGCGAGTATCTTCAAGTCGGGGATTTCGCGCAAGCTACGGAATCCTTGAAAAAAAGCCTGGCCCTGTTACCGAACGACCTGGCGGCAGTGAACACCTCGCTTGCACTCCGTTATCAAGGCAAGCCCGCTGCGGCACTGCCTTACGCTCAGAAAGCTGTCGAACTGAATCCGACAGAAGATTTCAATTGGTTGGAGCTCGGGGATTGTTACTCTTCGTTGCATAAACACGACGAGGCAAAAGCTGCGTACCTGCGAGCTGCGCAAGAGACGGAGAATCACTTGAGAACAGACCCGACAGACGGCGCAAGCGTAATGCTGCTGGCTCTCTTCCAGGTGAAATCGGGCGCCCCGCAGGACGCCCTGTCCCTGATTCATAAGGCTGAGGCTCTTGGAGCTGACGACGTGGATTCGCAACTCTTCAAGGCACGGATATTAGAACTCATCGGAAGGCGTGACGAGGCGCTGGCCACCCTCGCCGCCTGTTTCCGCAGGGGCGCAACCACCCTCCAGTTTGCGCCCTTTCCGGATATGGACTCGCTTCGCCGGGATCCGCGCTATCGGGAGATGCTTCCGTCCAATGCTCCAACTTCCCAAATCGAATAACGAGGTTACAACCATGGAGGGATCGTTCGTGAAAAAGCCAAATCCGTTTCTACTTATTCTGATGCTCCTGCTGATGGCAACCGCTGGGTGCCACCACAAGCCTGTCAAAGCCGTAATACTCATACCGAGTACAGATAACGCATTGCCTTCTGCGCACGCGGAAGCGGGCGGCGTCCTGGAATTCAAGATGGATGAAACCACTCCACCGAACTCGACCTTTCAGGTTCAGTTTTCGCAGCAGATCTGCAATCCAAATGACAGTCTCCAAGGAACCAATACGCAACCGGTGATCTGCCACGTAATCGCTAACAGCGGAGATTACAACGTCACCATTGTCGAGACCATCGGCGGCACAAAGACGAGTCATGGCCGTACGGTTCCCCCGAAGGAGTTGCAGTTATATGTCGAGCCTTGTAAGAACTGCGGACATTAACCACTGACCGGTCAAACGAAGGCCGTTCAGTTCAACTGGAGGCTGCGAGCTGGAGCTTTGCTTCGCGCTGCACCTTGGAGTACCGACACATCTCGGGAGCGCACCCACACCAGCGGGGAGGAGCAAGGAGATAGTCGCTAGCGATGCACCACGTGCGCCAAGGCTCTGCTCAACCCGAGATCTCCTTGAACAACCAGATGCGCGCCAACGCCCAGTCGCGCTTCACAGTTCGCTCTGACAGGTCGAGAACCGATGCCATCTCCTCGAATGAGAGGCCTCCGAAGAAGTGAAGCTCGACGATGCGGCCCCACCGGGCGTCCAGCTTGCTCAGGCGTTCGAGAGCCTCATGCAGCGCGAGAATATCGATCGAGTGGCTCGCCGACGGGATTAGATTTTCATCGAGCGTGACCTGGACGGCTCCCGCTCCACGCTTGCCCGCGCCGCGCGAGCGAGCATGATCCACAAGAATATGACGCATGACATGTGCGGCAGCGGCGAGGAAGTGCGCGCGGTCCTTCCACAGCAAATCGGATGCGTCGGCAAGCCTGAGGTACGCCTCGTTCACCAGCGCGGTCGGCTGAAG
>JBARFA010000064.1:0-3573 GCA_049796755.1 Acidobacteriaceae bacterium | reverse complement strand
ATGGCAAGCTGCAGCGCCACGGCTGCGCCGGTGATGGCGGCGGTGCGGGTGCCTCCGTCGGCCTGTAAAACATCGCAATCCAGAATGATGGTGCGTTCGCCCAGGGCCTTCAGATCCACGGCAGCGCGCAGGCTGCGACCGATCAGGCGCTGGATCTCATGGGTGCGGCCGCCCACTTTGCCACGTTCGCTTTCGCGTGGTGTGCGGGTGAGGGTGGCGCGGGGAAGCATTCCATATTCTGCCGTGACCCAGCCTTGTCCTCGATTGCGCAGCCAGCCGGGCACGCCATTTTCGACGGTGGCGTTGCAGAGAACGCGGGTATGTCCCAGTTCGATCAGCACCGAGCCTTCGGCGGTGGGCACAAAATCCAGGGTCAGGCGAAGCGGACGGAGCGCATCGGTAGCGCGGCCTTCCGGCCGAAAATAGGGGTGAATTGGAGCGGACATGTGGATTCCATTGTAACGACTGCGGCGAGGATCGCGCCGAGGGGACACCAAAATGGGACGTCAGGAGGGATTTTGGGGAAGGCGTCCCGGAGTGGGAATCGATTTCGACCTGGGTTCAATTTGGGAATTTGAGGGAAGTGATTGCATCGGAGGGAGTTGCGAAGAAAAGGAGAAGTGTGAGGATTTCAATATGGCACTGGAGAGTTTCTTTCGTAATGGATGCGGGGAACGTCGGTTCCAGTTAAGTACCCTGAATTCGTAAGGTTAGAGGTGGAGGACCAGTTTGGCACGCAACGTGATAAGGAGTAGGGCGGGAGCGAATGAAAACCGAATATGCTGCCCGTAACTGGGAACCAGCAGGTTTGAGAAACTCTGACGCTCCCCGATTGGCAAATAGGTGGATTCGACAGGCAGCGCGTTGAGCCCGCAACTGGCAGGCTGGAACCCACAAGATCCTGCAGAAATTGCAAGATAGGAGATTGTCTCATGACCGCAGCATTCCAGCAGCACGAGCCGAGCCGCTCCGAAGTGGCCCCGCTTTCGGCGGGCACGCCGGAGCAACACCGAGCCGCAGCCGCAAGCCATCTGGCGCACGATGCGCGCAACTGGCTCACGGTGCTGCAGGTCTATTGCGACCTGCTGCGCAGCTCCGGTGCGGTGTCGGGCCACGGGCGCACCTGGATGGAAGAACTTTCGAATGCGGTGGAGCGCGGACAGGGGCTGGTGACGTCGCTGCTCGATTCCGCGCAGAATGCGACTTCGCCGGAATCCTCGCCTGCAGTAACGATGGCCGCCGGGACGAACATGCTGGACCTGGCGGCTGTCATTCAAACCCGCGAGCCGTTGTTCCGTCAGATGGCCGGGGGCACCATCCGCGTGGAAAGCAAAACTGCGGCCCACGCGAAGACCACAGCGCTGCGGGAACCGGAATTCGATCGCATCCTGCTGAACCTGGTGCGCAATGGCATTGATGCCATGCCCCAGGGAGGCCAGCTGACGATCGAACTCGAGCACGACGACTCGTCCGAACGGCGTTCCCTGGTCTTGCGCGTAACGGACACAGGAAAGGGCATCCCCACGAACGTTCTCCCCCATATCTTCGAGTCCGGATTTTCTACCAAATCGAGGACGAGGCATGCAAAAGCCGGACGCGGCTATGGGCTGGCGATTGTGCGGGAATTGACGCTCGCCGCCGGCGGTTCGGTGCAGGTTCGTACCCGCGCCGGGCACGGTACATGCTTCACGATTGAGCTACCCTTGCAACTCGCCCCACCAACGCCCAGGCCCGCAGCTTCGCAGCCGGGAAAATTCGCACTGGCCTCGAAGAGGGCGACGCAGACACCCGGCCGTACCCCGCAAACCAACAATTTTGGCGCACATCGGAAAGGAACCCGCGTACCATGCTAACTACAACGCGAATGTTTACCCCCACGTCTCAAATTCCCCCCATGGAGCGAGCCAGCATGATGCACGTGCTGGTGGTCGATGACGATGCTGCCATCCGGACCGCTGTCTCCGACATTGCGCGCAACCATGGTTTCGCCGTGTCGAGTGTGGACGATGCCAACGGCGCCCGCACCGCCCTCAAGGCGCACATGGCCGACATTGTGCTCCTGGATTTGAAGCTGCCGGGCGGCGGCGGCCTGCCTCTGGTGGAAGAAATCCGCACCATCTACCCGGAAACCGTGGTGGTGGTGATGACGGCCTATGCCACCGTCTCCTCCGCGGTGGAGGCGATGCGCACCGGGGCCAGCGAGTACCTGACGAAACCCTTCACCATGGACGAGTTGTCGGATGTGCTGGAGCGGGCCTCGGAACGGCGCCACTTCGACACCGAAAGCCGCCGCCTTCGGGAAAAATTACGGACCTCCGATGGGTTCGGCACCCTGATCGGGCGCAGTCCGGAAATGGAACGGGTCTATCGCATCCTGTCGAAGGTAGCCCACACCACCCATCCAGTGCTGATCCTGGGAGAAAGCGGAACCGGCAAGGAAGTGGTGGCGAGGACGATCCATTACAACGGGCCCAACGCCACCCATCCCTTCATTCCTGTGGACTGCGGATCGCTGGTGCCGACGCTGATCGAGAGTGAGCTGTTCGGTTACGTGAAAGGCGCCTTCACCGGAGCCAACCGCTCCAAGGAAGGCCTTCTGGCCAGCGCCGAGGGAGGTACGGTCTTTCTGGATGAGATTGGCGAGTTGCCGCTCGACCTGCAGGCCAAGCTACTGCGAGCGCTGCAGGAAAAAGAAATTCGACCCATCGGTTCGAACCAGCGAATCCCCATCCACGTGCGTATCCTGGCGGCCACGAATCGCGACCTGGTGTCGATGGTGGAACAGGGCAAATTCCGCAAGGACCTGTTCTTCCGGCTGAACGTGGTCAATGTGAAGGTGCCATCACTGCGCGAACGGCGCGCCGACATTGCCCTGCTGGCGGCTCATTTTCTGGAACGGCGTCGCCGCGAGACGGGGGTGTCCTACACCCTGAGCGACGATGTACTGCGCGTGCTGGGCAGCTACGACTGGCCGGGCAACGTGCGCGAACTGGAAAACACCATTGAACGGGCGTGCGCGCTTTCCTCCGGACCAGTGTTGCACCTGGGGGACATGCCGACGCAGCTGCAGGAATACCGCAGCCAGTGGCAGGCCGCCGCTGAGCCATCGGACGAGGAGCCGGCCAAGGTCGATGCCAGCATCCTGACGATTGCGGAGATGGAGAAACAGGCCATCCTGAACACGCTGCGACAGCTGAATGGAGACAAGCTGACGGCGGCGCGGCTGCTGGGTATCGGCAAAACCACGCTCTATCGCAAACTGAAGGAATATGGCATCTCGGACGAGCCGGAAGTCTAATTCGCGCGGGACGTCGACCGTCCGGTTTCCACCCGATGCAAGCACAAACGGAACACCTGAAGGAGGAATCCCATGCCGCAAACTGTCTTGTTGGTGACCGCGATGTCCGGAGCCGAAAACTGTGCCGCTGCGGTTGGAAGGCAGCTGGGCTTGTCGGTTGAAGTGGCGGAAAACCGCCGCACCGCGTTGGCCGCACTGCGCCGCAAGGAATACGCCGTGATGGTGCTGGACGAAAGCCTGGTGGAAGCCGATCCGGCAGGCGCGGAGGTGTTGTG
>JBARFA010000063.1:0-4199 GCA_049796755.1 Acidobacteriaceae bacterium | reverse complement strand
TCGTCAATGACGCGAATTTCACGCGCGCGTATCCGATCGTTGATGCGGATAAACTGTTTCGCCGAACGCTTATCGATGTGCCGCCTCCAAGTGCGCGAGGCTATACCTCGCCTCGTGAGTATACCATTCCGTCCGAACAGGCCGTCGACTGTATGGCGGACTGCACCCTGGTCGATACTCCACCAGATGATGGGCGCGGATGGGCGGTTGCCAGATTTTCATGCGATGGAACGGATTTCGCTGGCGATGGCGGCAGATAAGCCGTGCTGCGCGATTCCAGTGATCTGGGCGGAAACCAGCAGGTTCGGCGGCAGCGTGCCTGCGATCTCAACGGAAATGAAGTTATCGGTCATGCCCGGAGTACGCGATCCGAACCCGCACGAGGAATTTGCTTTTGTTGCCACGAGGGTCACAGCGCTAAGTTGCTTCCCGATCAAGGTGGAGCGGAAGGCGAGATTCTTCTGCTGTATCAGATCATTCAGGGCCGCCATTCGTTCCTTCACGGCGGTCGCAGGGACAGGATCGAGCCGGTGTAGGTCCCATCCTGGCGTTCCGGGTCGCGGGGAGAAGGGAAAGATGTGCAGATAGGTCAGCGGCTGGGCGGCGATGAAATCGTAGCTCTCCTGGAATTCTTCGTCGGATTCACCGGGAAAGCCCGCCATCACGTCGGCGCCGATGGCGGCATCTGGGCAGGCGGCGCGCACTTTGGTCAGTCGTTCGGCATAATGCCAGGGGCGATAGCGCCGGTGCATGCGGCGCAGCACTCGATCTGAGCCTGATTGCAGTGGCATATGAACGTGGCGCGCTAAGCGCGGATGCTGACCTTGCCCGTGATGGCGCAGTAGCGCGATCAGTCCGTCGCTCCAGTCCATGGGCTCGACGGAGCTGATGCGGAGGCGCGGGAGCGAAGTGGTTTCGAAGATTTCAGCCAGCAGACCTTCAAAGCGCAGCTGCCGGTCGAGATCGCGACCCCAGCGGCCAAGGTTGATGCCGGAGATGACGAGTTCCTGGCCGCCGGCCGTGATGAACCGCTCGACGGAATCCAGCACCTGTGGCTTAGGCAGCGACCGGCTGTTGCCGCGGGTGGAAGGAATGATGCAGAAGGTGCAGCGATTGCCGCAGCCATCCTGAATTTTGAGCGTTGGCCGCGTGCGATGCGCGGCGGCGGATTCCGCCAGGCGCTCGATCGCGGAGAACGGCAGCGATGGCAATTCGAAATCGCTGTGCGCGAAAATATCACCGGCGAGGACAAATGCTGGAGCGCCGGGTAGTCGCTCTGGGATGAAATTTGGGGCCGACGCGAGTGACCCCAGGGGCACGAAATGCGAGGAGGCTGTTGCCATAGCAACGTGGGATTTTTCGCTCTCGGCCGGCCCGCGATTCGGGTCCGTCAAACTTGCCGGATGCTGCATAAACAAGCCGAGCGCGATGGAAGCGACTTGGTTCTTGTGGCTGTTGCCGACGACGGCAAAAACTCCGGGCAGAGCGGAAACTTCATCCGGGGCGCGTTGCGCATAGCAGCCGGTAACAACGATCCGAGCGTGCGGATTGCCGCGCTGGAGGCGGCGAATGTAGGCGCGGGCGTCGCGATCGGCTTCCGCCGTGACGGAGCAAGTGTTCACCACCACCACGTCGGGGAGCGCCGTGGACGCATCCGCCGGACACGCCCCGAGAGCTTCCAAGCCCGCAGAAATTGCATCTCCGTCGGCCTGGCTGGCACGGCATCCGAAGTTTTCCACGTGGTATCCTGTCACCCAGCCAGTGTAACAATCGCGAGGACGAAAACAGCGATGCGGCTGGCGGAATCTCCCCACTGAAGATCGACAACCCTACCTGACTTGGCTTACATTGATTGCGTATACAGAAGGGAATTCCATCCATATGAAGCGCCGTATTCTTTTGGTCGACGATGAACCCGCCATCCTGCTTACCCTGAAGGCTCTGCTCGAAATCCACGGCTTTGATGTGGAGACTGCCACGTCGGCGCGCGATGCCAAGTCGAAGCTGGTGCGCTCCACCTTTGTGATGGTGATTACGGATATGCGCATGGAGAACGACCAGGCGGGCCTGGAAGTGACCCGCGCAGCAAAGGCCGCGCCGTATCAGCCGGCGGTGGCGCTGCTGACCGCCTTTCCGACAAGTGACGATGCCTGGCGCGACGATGGCGCCGACGAAATGCTGGTGAAGCCGATGAACAGCACCGCTCTGATTCAACAGCTGGAGGCGCTGCTGGTTGCGCATGAAGATCGCAAGCGGCCAGTAGAGAAAGTTCCGGGCATGATCGCCCCAGAGAAGGAAAACCGCAAGGAATCGTCGCGCAACGCGACGGTTCGCACGTAAAAATTCCGGCTCGTCGCCGGCAGAAAGTGCGACTCCATGCAGAGCCCGCAGAGTACATTGCCCGATTCTGAGCTTGCGGTTCAGTTGGCCAAACTTTGGCCACACCGGGAACACGAGTCCAACAGCGTATTTGGTTTACTTTGCCGCGGTGGTCTGCATCGCTGGCGGCGGTTGGATGTTACCGCGCTGGTGCCGGGAAGAGATGTTGCCTACTGCTTCTCGTGTTCCAAGGTCAAGATCGATGGGATCATCTACGGCGCTTGAGACTGCAAGAAAATCTGTCCCCCAACCGGAATCGAAAAATTGCGGCCTGGCTGTGTTATCATCAGGCTACGCTCAGTGATTTGGTTGTGAGCCGTTCTTGTCGGACGTACGGCAGGCCGTTCGCAGTTGCACCCTCCCAAGCCTCTACAGCGTGATCGCTTCGCGAACGTATGCGTTGCGGTGCGGCGAAGCAAAGCGCTTACGCCAATCCAGCTGTCATGTGGCATCCGAGGTCGAACCAGTTCTTCGTGTCGACCCCGAGCAGATCCATAAAAGTCTGCTTTAGAGTTTCCTGAAACGCGCAATTTCAAGCCGCGTTCTCCTTCGAAACTCCGGTATCCCCTGCGGTTTCATCCTTACCTTTTGCGGCCGCGAAGACCGTGAAGGCAAGCTGTGTTCCGGCCCGTCTGCACATGGGTGCAAGGCAAAGCGGCCTCGGAAACGAAGGAATATTTTGACTCTATTTACTGATTTCACTCTTTTGCCCGCGCTTCAAAACAAGCTCGCGCAATCCAAATTCATTACTCCCACCCCGGTCCAGGCCGGCGCAATTCCTCCGGCGCTGGAAGGCCGCGACGTGCTGGCAACAGCGCAGACCGGAACCGGCAAAACTCTCAGCTTCCTGATTCCGATCATTGAAGCCATGCACAAGTCTACGAAGACGTCTGACCACGACCACGGCCGCCGGCAAGGCTCGCAAGGGCGCGGCAAAAGTCCGTTCGCGCTCATTCTTCTGCCGACTCGCGAACTGGCGATGCAAGTGGAGCAGGCCTATCGCAATCTGTCACTCGATGCAGCCAGCCAGGCAGCATTGGTGGTGGGCGGATTGTCTGAAGGCCCACAGCTACAGGCGATTCGCCGTGGAGCGCGCTTGATCGTGGCGACTCCGGGCCGCCTGGAAGATTTTCTTCGGCGCAAGCTGGTGCAACTGGACCAGGTGCAGATTCTTGTGCTGGATGAAGTGGATCGCATGCTCGACATGGGATTCAAGCCGGCCATCAAGCGGATTGTTGCTGCGTTGCCGGCGCAGCATCAGACCCTTTGCTACTCGGCAACGCTGGAATCTCCAGTGACCGAGGTGGTTCGCGATTATCTGCGCAACCCGGTTCGCATTGAACTGGGATCTGTGTTGAAGCCAGCCGAAAATGTTCGGCTGCAGACGTTCGAAGTGACGACAGACAAAAAGATGCCGTTGCTCGAGCACTTGCTGCGCTCAGAAAAAGGCAGCTTCCTGGTCTTCGTTCGCACCAAGCACGGCGCCGATCGCGTCGCTAAAAGGCTGAGCATGTCGGGATGGAATGCGACCAGCATCCACGGCGATCGCACTCAGGCACAACGCACCGCAGCGTTGCGCAGCTTTACGCAGGGCCAGCATCGCGTGCTGGTGGCGACCGACGTTGCCGCTCGCGGCATCGATGTGGCGCATATTGCGCATGTGGTGAACTACGACATGCCAAAAATGGCGGAAGACTTTGTGCATCGCGTGGGCCGCACTGGTCGCGCGTCCAAGACAGGCGTCGCCTCCACCTTTCAAGCCCCCGAAGAACGAGGCGATCTGCGCAGGATTGAACGCGCGTTGAAGATCACCATGGAGC
>JBARFA010000062.1:0-31815 GCA_049796755.1 Acidobacteriaceae bacterium | reverse complement strand
CGCAAACTCATCTAGGATGGAAGATGTGCCAGCATTCAACCTAAGCACGATTCGCCAACCCACTCCTTCCTCCTCATTCGGTTTCAGCCTTCGTCTCGCCGCATGGCTTGCAGCACTGATGTTCGCGTGTTTCAGTCCGTTCTGCCAGGCGCAATACGGCGGCGCGCGCAATCCCTCCATGGGCAGCGTGTCGAGCGGTCTGCCGACTTATTTGAAACACGCCGGCATCGCGCAAAACTTAAACCGCAAATTGCCGTTGAGCGCTGCGTATGTCGACTCCACCGGTAAGCCTGTCACGCTGGGTGACTATTTCGGCAAGCGGCCTGTCGTGTTAGCGGAAGTGTATTTCAGCTGCGGCATGCTATGCCCGCAGGTGATGCATGGCGCTGCCGACGCCTTGAAACAGACCGGCTTCAAGGCTGGCAAGGACTACGAGGTCGTCATCGCCAGCTTCGATCCGAAAGATACGGCGACGGAGGCAGCCAGTGAAAAACGATTGTTCCTTAGCTGGCTCGGCGATCCCGCGGCTGCTTCCGGCGTGCATTTTCTCACCGGTCAACAACCATCGATCGATTCGCTGAGTAATGCCACAGGCTTTCACTACGTGCGGGTTCCCGGCCCCGACGGCAAGATGGATCAGTTCGCCCACTCCAGCGTCATTATGGTTGCGACGCCGGACGGTCGACTCTCAAAATATTTCTCCGGCATCCAATATCAGCCGCGCGATCTGCGCCTGGCAATGGTCGACGCCTCGAACCATAAAATTGGCAGCGCGGCCGATCTGTTTCTGCTCTACTGCTGCAACTACAACCCATCTTCGGGACGCTATACAGTTTCGATCCTGCGGGTACTTGGCTTCGCCGCGTGCTTCACGATCCTGGTTATTTTCGGCATGATCTACCTGCTGACCCGCAAGCCGAAGGGAAGAAACTTTCCACCATCCTCGCCAACCGCTGCTTAGATCTCGTCTGCTTGACCGCAGTCTTTGCACATCAACTGGGCTCCAAGGTGCTGCCTGCGTCCCTCTTCTTCGATTACCCACGGTCGCAGCATCCACGGCGGTCGATGGCGCACATGTTGCGCATGCCCGCAGGATAAATCCGCAACCCAATCCTGCTGTTCGTCCTGATGGAATCCAACGATCGCGGACAGTATTCCCTGCGCCATAAGTTCAGAGTAGTTCAGTCCGTCTCCGCATAAAGAATAGGAGCAAGGCATAATGGAGAAGTTCTCTGCCTCGGTATCTCCAAAGTGACCCACGTTTTCGATGTCCTGATTCTCGGTGCCGGCGCGGCAGGCCTGATGTGCGCCATCGAGGCTGGTAAACGTGGCAAGCGTGTTGCCGTTCTGGACCACGCCGAAAAGATTGGCGAGAAGATTCTCATCTCCGGCGGCGGCCGCTGCAACTTTACCAACATTCATTGCACCCCGGAAAACTTCATCTCCGGGAATCCACATTTTTGTAAGTCCGCGCTGGCCCGTTACACCCCGCAGGACTTTGTTGCGTTGGTGCGCAAACATAAAATTCTCTATCACGAGAAGACGCTGGGCCAACTGTTCTGCGATGGCTCCGCGCGGGAAGTCGTCGATCTGCTGGAAGAGGAATGTCGCGAGGCCGGTGTGCAGATATTTCTGAGCGCTCACGTGGAGAAAGTGGAGCATTCGAACGGTTTTGAAATTCACACGCCCGACTCGGTTTTCTCGTGCGATGCCCTGGTGGTGGCGACGGGTGGCTTATCGATTCCAAAAATGGGCGCTACTCCGTTTGGGTATCAGCTGGCAGCGCAATTTGGAATTGCTATTCAACCGTGTCGTCCGGCATTGGTGCCGCTCCTATTCTCGAATGACGATCTGGCCGACTATGCCGATCTCGCCGGAGTTGCGGTGCCAGTTCTGGTTCGTTGCAGTGGCCAGCAGTTTCGCGAGAATCTCCTGTTGACTCATCGCGGACTGAGTGGGCCCGCCATTCTGCAGATTTCTTCGTATTGGAAGCCGGGCGACGTAGTGGAAATTGACCTTGCTCCCGATATTGAATGGACACAGCCATGGCGCGATCCGAACCTTCCGCGAATTTTGACGACGGCGAAGCAGCTGTTGCGCGCTGTGCTGCCGCATCGTCTCGCCGATCGCTGGCTCGCTCTGCATCCTCCACAAGACTGGACCAATCACTCTCTCAGTTCGTGGGAACGTGAGCTGCATCACTGGACCATTGTGCCCGCGGGCACGGAAGGGTATGCGAAAGCGGAAGTCACTGCGGGCGGCATCGACACGCGTGAGCTGTCCGCGAAAACGATGGAATGCCGAAACGTGCCGGGCCTATTTTTTATCGGCGAAGTGGTCGATGTCACCGGCCATCTGGGTGGATTCAATTTCCAATGGGCATGGGCTTCCGGCTTCTGCGCGGGTCAGGCACTTTCGATTTAATCCTGCGATCCGATGAACCCAACTCGCGGCAATCTAATTTAAAATAGAAACAATTGTCTCGTTGTCGGGTTTAATTGCGTGGCGAAGCTTTTGCTCGATGCGGGCTGCCTGCATGATTGGGTCGTTATTGAGATAGAGTCGGCACGGACCTAGCGCGCCGATTTGCCAGGAAACAGCCTGGACCGGGCCGGTGAAGGCCATATTTTTTCGCAAGATAGAGGTTTCGTTTGGCTCAGTTTCGTCGGTTGGCCACTGCTTCGATGGCCGTAGGTTTTTTTCTGGCTGTTCCCCTGGCACGATCCCAATCGGCAAACGCTTCGCTGACCTTACCCGACAATCCCTCCCCGCAAGTTTCGCAAGGTGATTCTCAAAATCCTCCAACGCAGCAGCCAAATAGCACTGCGCCAGCTGGCCAAAGCAGTTCCTCGCAAGGCACGCAAACGCACCCGCCACTGACGGCGGAGCAGCAACTGAAACTGCAGGAGAAACAGCGGATCATGGGCGTGATGGCTGCCTTCAACACCACGCAGAACCACAATGCGCTTCCATTGAGCCCATCGCAGAAATTCCAGCTGTTTTTCAAGAGCGTTACCGACCCATGGCCCTTCGTGTTGACCGGATTTGTTGCCGGCATCGACCAGGCGCAAGACAGCTTCCCGCAATATGGACAGGGGATGCAGGGATATGCCAAGCGGTATGGCGCGTCGTATGCGGACTACTTCACGGGGAATTTCTTTGGGAACGCTGTATTGCCAAGCCTTCTGCATGAAGATCCGCGTTACTTCCAGAGAGGCCACGGCAAAATCCTCACTCGCGCTCTGTGGGCAGCGGCTAGCACTGGATGGAGCAAGCGAGATAACGGCACCTGGGGTCCGAACTACGCCAACGTTGCCGGCAATATGATTGGCGCTGCCATTTCAAATGTCTACTATCCCTCTGTGGACAGTACTGTGAGCGGCACGATTGAGCGGGGAGTAACGGTTACACTCGAGGGAGCTGTGGGCGCCGAACTGATCGAATTCTGGCCCGATATTGAGCGCCACTATAAGGAAAAGAAGGCGAAGAAACTCGCGCTGAAGGCTGCCAAGAAGAATTCTCAAAGCACCTCCCCGCAGCCTCCAGAAAGCCCCGCAACACCCGCTCCAAGCAGCCACTAGGGTCGCTAATCGTGGCCCTGACCCTCGCAGTCATCGACAACCCGCGTGTCCTCCTGGTTCGCGTTTCCGCTTCGCAGGTACACTGGAATAGATTTCCCTTATTCTTCAAATAGCAATTTTTTATACTGGTAGGTCTGACCCAGTTGTAACCGTTCCGGATTCGAACTGAAAAAACATGGATTTTGAGCAGCTTAAAGCGTTTGTCGAAGTCGCGCGCAATGCCAGTTTTTCGCGCGCGGCGGAACGGCTGTTTCGCACCCAGCCGGCCATTTCGGCCCAAATTCGCGCCCTGGAAGAAGAAATTGGCGCCAGATTGTTCGACCGAACCGGAGGCCGTGTCACCTTGACTGGCGGCGGCAGAATTTTTTTGGAGTATGCAGAAGAAACCTTGCAAGCGCGACGCAATATCGTTCGCGCTCTTGCGGAAATGGCTCGGACGCCCCGCGGTCAGCTTGTCGTCAGTGCGAATGAGGCCACCTGCCTTTACATCCTGCCGCAGGTTTTCGCCCAATTCAAAGGAAAATATCCGCGTGTGTCCGTTTCCATCGCGCGGCATGAGCGCTCTCGAACGCTGGAAGCCGTCTTGTCACAGGAGGTTGATTTCGGCGTGACGACGCAACCTGTCAACGATCCGCGCCTGACGATTGTGCCCGTTCACAAGGATGAGATGGTCGTCATCACGGCAGCGGGTCATCCGCTCACCGGCAAGCGCACGACGAAGCTGGCGGCTGTAGCCAGCTATCCTCTTATCCTCCCTAAGCAAGGTCGCACTCGCGATGCCATTGATCAGATGTTTGCCAACGGGCAACTTAAGCCGGAGATTTCCATGGAGCTGGAATCGAATGAGCTGATCAAACGGTTCGCGGCCGCAGGTGTCGGCGTCGGCTTCCAAGCTCGCTCCAATACCGTGACCGAGTTTGCCGCGGGGCTGCTCGGTGTGGTCGAACTGGAAGATGTTCGCATTGCGCGCGACCTGGTCCTGATCTATCGCAAAGACAAATCGCTCAGCCGCGCCGCCCAGGCGTTCATTGAGATTATGCATGGCAGTGTCGGGCTGCCCCGTAACGCTGCTGTCAGCTAAACCTTCGGGGGTGATGCTCGCGTCACCGAGAGCCTCCGACAAATCGTCGCACGCTACAATTTCAATCAATGCTGTCTTCTTCCTTCCTGCTCCATCTCGCGTGGCTCTGCTTTGCTGCTTTTATTGGAGGAGGCATCAACGCGATTGCCGGCGGGGGGTCGTTGCTGTCATTCCCTGCCCTGCTGCAAGTTGGCGCGCTTCCGATCCATGCCAATGCAACCAACACAGTGGCCATGTTGCCTGGACAGATCACTTCAGCAGCGGCCTATCGACGGGATTTGCGACGGTACCACACCATGCTGCCGACGTTGTTGACGGCGGCATTTGTAGGCGGAGTGCTGGGAGCGCGACTCCTGCTAGCAACGCGCCAGCAAACGTTTTTGCGGATGGTCCCATGGCTACTGCTGACGGCAACTTTGCTCTTTGCTCTTGGGCCGATATTGCAGCAGCGTGTGTTTCAAAGCACGCATTCGACCCACTCGAGCGGGTTGCGGCCGATCGCGCGCTTTCTGTTGCCCATCGGAATTTTTGCCATCTCGGTTTATGTCGGCTTCTTCGGGGCCGGCGCCGGGCTGTTGATTATGGCTACCCTCAGTTTTGCGGGCATCGACAGTGTTCACGAAATCAACGCCTTAAAAACCATCATCACCAGCACTTCCAACACAATTGCCGCAGCGACGTTCATCTTCTACGGCGCAGTTCTGTGGCGCTATGGTGCTGCGATGATGATTGCGGGAAGCATCGGGGGCTATCTGACCGCGCGCATGGCGCGTAAGCACAAGCCTCGCGGCATTCGTGCGCTGGTTGTGACCCTGGGCTGTGTCGTCACCATCTACTTTTTCTATAAACTCCACTGACGATCCGACAGGTGTAGAACAAAAGTATGAGTCACGAAGGGATCCGCATAATTCCGGAAGAGGTCGCGCGCAGGGCTGCGGGCCCAGAGAAAGAATTTTCGCGCGACGCCATCGATCCCCAGCATGTTCGGGTCAACCAGACTGAAGGTACGGGCGTCGAGATTCTCTGGAAGGATGGCCACACCAGCCATTGGACATTCGCCTGGCTGCGTGCCGCCTGCCCATGCGCGACTTGCGTGGAAGAACGTGAAGCGGAAGGTCGAGCACCGGGCGAACAGAAGCCCGAAACGAAAACAGCGTTGCCGATCTTCAAGCCTCCGGTGCGACCGAACAAAGTCAACGCTGTCGGACGATACGCGATTAGCTTCGATTGGAACGATGGCCATACCAGCGGCATTTATTCCTGGCATTATCTGCGCTCGGTATGCCATTGCGAGACATGCCGCGCTAGCGTCATCGAGGAAGCGGGCGTTCCGCCTGCAACAGCCTGAAGACCTCCTCCACATCCGCAGCGCGCATCGCGTGACGGCGATGATGCGACTGAAGAAAACCTTCTTCCACCGCGCGATCCAGCATAGCGAATAGCGGTTGCCAGTACTCCGCCGTGTCCAGCAGGATGATGGGTTTCTGGTGAATTGCCAGCTGCGCCCAGCCAAGAACTTCACACAGCTCATCCAGCGTGCCGTAGCCTCCGGGCATCGCGACAAATGCATCCGCCAGTTCCGCCATCATGTGCTTGCGCTCATGCATGCTGCCGACGACGTGCAACTTGGTCAAGCCGCGATGCGCGACCTCGCGATCGGCGAGTTGCTGAGGAATAATTCCGATCACTTCGCCGCCTGCGGCCAGAACCGCGTCGGCGATCACACCCATCAGGCCGACATGCGCACCGCCATAGACAAGCCGAAAATCACCCTCGGCCATGGCAGTGCCCAATTCCTTCGCGATATTTCGATACTCAGAACGCGCGCCAACGGCAGAACCGCAATACACGCAAATTGATTTTGATTTCGACATTGCAGCATCAGGATATCGCGACGCGGATCGACCGCACCACGCGATACACTGAAGGTGGCGCAGCGAACGAATGCAAATCGCGCGCTCAACCGCAGGAGTCTTCCCTTTCGTGTCCCGATTGCTTGAACATATGAATCCGCAGCAGCGTGCGGCCATTGAAAATGTGGACGGCCCACTGTTGATTCTCGCTGGCGCCGGGTCGGGAAAAACCCGCGTCATCACGCATCGGATCGCCTATCTGATTGAAGAGCGAGGAGTGCCTGCGGACTCCATCCTTGCAGTCACGTTCACCAACAAAGCGGCCAAAGAAATGTCGGAACGCGTCGAGCGCCTGATGGATCATCGCAGCCTGGCGCGACCGCTGCTGGCAACATTTCATTCCTTCTGCGTGCGCGTTTTGCGTCGCGATGTTGGCGCTCTGCGCATTGGCGACAAGGGCCGAACCAAAGATTTCGTGATCTATGACGAAACCGAGCAGCAAAGCCTGATCAAGCAACTGATGCGGCGACTCGGTGTTGAGGACAAGCAGTTCACCCCGCGCATCGTGCTGTCGCGTATTTCATGGGCAAAGAACCACATGCTCGCTCCGCAAGAGATATATCTGCAGTCGTCCGACCCGAAATCGGAACGGATTGCACATCTTTACGACCTGTACAACAAGGAACTGGAACGAGCCAATGCGCTCGACTTCGATGATTTGCTGTTGGAAGCGGTTCGCCTGCTGCGCGCTGTGCCTGCGGTTCGCAGCTATTACAATCGCCGCTTTCGCTACGTGTTGATCGATGAATATCAGGACACGAACCGTCCGCAATATGAACTGATGAAGATGCTGGCCGGCGAGGAACAGAATATCTGTGTCGTAGGCGATGAAGATCAGAGTATCTATTCCTGGCGCGGCGCCGATATTCGCAACATTCTCGATTTCGAAAAGGATTTTCCGCGAGCCAAAATCATTCGCCTGGAGCAGAACTATCGCTCCACGCAGGTGATTTTGGAAGCAGCGGGGGCGGTGGTCTCGAACAATCTGCAGCGCAAAGGAAAAACGCTGTGGACATCTCGCGATGGTGGCGCGCAGGTCGGTTATTATGAAGCGCTCGACGGCGAAGGCGAAGCGCTCTTCATTGCCGATCACATTCAGAAATACATTCGCCAGACTGGCAATGAGGCTGAACCGCCTCGGATCGCCGTTCTCTATCGAACCAACTCGCAATCACGGCTGGTGGAAGAAGCGCTGCGCCGATACGGCATCCAGTACACCATGGTGGGCGGATTTTCGTTCTACGATCGAGCGGAAATCAAGGACATGCTCAGCTACCTGAAGCTGGTGTTGAATCCCAGCGACTCGATTGCGCTGCAGCGATCCATCAATACGCCGCCTCGCGGCATCGGAAAGACAACTGTCGATACCATCGAGCGCCTGGCGCTGGAAACCGGCACCAGCACCTGGGATGCAATCCGCGAAACGATCGTGCAGCGTCTGGTCTCCGCGCGGGCTGTGGCGGCGCTCGAGAATTTCCGCGGGATCATCGAAGACGCGCGAGCCATACTGGCTCCAAATTTTGCGGACAAGTTGAGCCTGGATATTGCAGCTTCTGCTGAAGATGCTGAAGTCATCGATGAAATTGCAGTCGTAACCGACGACGCCACCAGCTTCGACTTTGGCATGACGGACGCCGAGATGGCTGAAGAGAATGACGCTCGCGACGAGGGGCTGGCTGAAGCTTTCGATCCAGCAGAATTTTCTCCCTTCGCGAGCACGAGGCCAAGTGAGGAAGCGAGGAACCTCACTCCGCATGAACGCAAATCCCTGCTGACGAACTCTCCCCCGGCGGAAGAAAATGCATTTCGCAAGCCGGGAGATGCAGCCACATTGCCGGAACTGATCAAGTTTCTGATCGACCGCAGCGGCTACATCAAGGTTCTTGAAGACGAAGCGACACCGGAATCGCAATCGCGGATTGAAAACCTGCGCGAGCTGGTGAACGCTGCGCAGGATGCTCATGAACGCGGCGAGACTTTGACGGAGTTCCTCGACCACGCCGCACTGGTCAGCGACACCGACAAGTACGATCCCGAATCGCGGGTCACGTTGATGACGCTGCACGCGGCCAAGGGCCTCGAATTTCCGCTGGTCTTTCTTGCGGGCATGGAAGAGGGCCTGTTTCCGCACTCGCGCACCATCAACGATGGCGAGGGCTTAGAGGAAGAGCGCCGCCTTTGTTATGTCGGAATGACCCGCGCGATGGATGCATTGCTGGTCACCCGCGCCCGTTTTCGCCGTCGATACGGCAACGATTCGCCGGAGTTTTCCACCCCTTCCCGTTTCCTGGCAGAGATCCCGGGCCATTTGATTGAAGATTTAAGCGCGCCTGTTCCGGCCAACACCTGGGGAGGGTACGCTGCGCAATCTACGCGCCCGAAAACTCATCGCACTGCGCGCGAGAATGACGGCGATCAGCATTGGAGCTATGAAGACGAGGACCAGCGCCCGCAGAACTTCGATGCTAACTCAACCGGCGCACAACGAAATACGTCTGCCAGTCAGGCGGGCGGTTCGATCGACAACATCGCGCAGTTTTTTGCATCCCGCGGCCAGAAGTTTCCGCGCCCGCAAGTCTCTGTTGCGGAGCCTTCGGGCAAAACTGGATTTCGCAGCGGCCAGCGCGTTCGACACCCGAAATATGGAGAGGGAGTCGTTTTCAAACGCGAAGGGGACGGGGAAAATGCGAAGATTACGGTACAATTTCCTCGGTTCGGCATAAAAAAACTTGTGGAGAAGTTCGCCCAGCTGGAGCGAGTCTGAAGCGTCTCCCGGCTCCATTTTTCACCCGCATCTACAATTAGATTTGAAGAGAGAGAATTTCTTACCCAATGGCAAATACGAAAGCAATCACCGATACATCGGAACGGAAAAAAGTGAAGCGCGCAGCCCGGAAAAAGGCAGCTCCCAAACCGAAGCGCACGGTTCCACGCGGCTCCAACAAACAAAAGCTGAAGAAGATGGCGCGCGGAGCAGCCAAGCGCTAGCAACAGCGATAATTTTGTCCTCCTTCGCCGGGGCCATCCACGTTACGGCCCTGGCGATTTCGTGATGGATTGAGCGAAATGCATTTCAGGAGCAAAAACCCTGTCAAGACAGATCTTCGCCACAAAATCCATCGACAAGCTGATCCGCGAGTCTGAGGATCCGGCCCATAGTCTGCGGAAGACGCTGGGCCCGTTATCGCTAACCGCGCTGGGTATTGGCGCGGTGATCGGCTCCGGCATCTTTACCGTGATCGGCACGGCGATCGCGGGACAGCACTTCGACACTTCCTCCATCCTGAACACACCCGTGCTCGATTACCTGGTGCGCCATACGGCCATGCTGGGCCGTCCCGGCGCGGGGCCTGCGCTGGCAGTGTCAATGCTGCTGGTGGCCATCGTCTGCGGGTTTACCGGCCTCTGCTATGCCGAACTGGCCTCCATGATCCCGATTGCGGGTAGCGCATACACCTATACCTACGTCACTATGGGGGAGCTGGTGGCGTGGATCATTGGCTGGGACCTGATTCTGGAATATGCCTTCTCCAACATGGCCGTCAGTGTGGGATTCGCTGCGCACGTTGTGGCTCTGATGGACTGGTTCGGCTTCCATCCGGCACTGCGATGGATCTCTCCCGCTTTTCTGCCCAGCGGACTGCAGGACCTGGCCGGTCACACACTGTATCCGCCCGGCTGGCATTTCGGCTTTAACGTTCCAGCCTTTCTCATCGTGATGCTGTTGACCGTGGTGCTCGTCCGCGGCATCCGCGAATCGGCGGAAGCCAACAATATTATGGTGCTGCTGAAGATTGGCGCCGTCCTCTTGTTCATCATCATCGGTTCCCAGTTCATCCATACTTCCAACTGGCATCCGTTTTATCCCAATGGCTGGGCGGGGGTGCTGACTGGCGGCTCGATCATTTTCTTTACCTATATCGGCTTCGATTCCATTTCCACTGCAGCCGAGGAATGCAAAAATCCGCAGCGCGATGTCCCCATCGGCATCATCGCCACGCTGATCGTCGCCACCATCCTCTACGTCGGTGTAGCTCTGGTGCTGACGGGCCTGGTGCACTGGCAAGTGCTGATGGAGGATGCAGCGCCGGTGGTGAACACCATGCACCGCCTGTACCTGCATAATCACAACCTGACGTTGCATTGGGTGGAACTGGCGGTCCTATTCGGCGCGCTGCTGGGAATGACTTCTTCCATCCTGGTCTTCCAGATCGGCCAGGCGCGGATATGGTTCTCGATGTCGCGGGACGGGCTGTTGCCGGCACTCTTCAGCCGCGTGCACCCGAGATTCCGCACCCCATCGGCTGCCACCTGGATTGCCGGCCTATTTGTCGGCTTGCCCGCTGGACTGCTGGACATCGGCACCTTCGCCGATCTCTCCAACATCGGCACACTGTTTGCGTTCGTGCTGGTCTCTGCCGGCGTCATCATTCTGCGCTACAAAGACCCGGATCGCCACCGCGCTTTTCGATGTCCCGGCGGCTCTGTGATTCCGCTGTTAAGCATGTTCTTCTGTCTCCTGCTCATGCTAGGTCTGCCTATGCTGACGTGGGTCAGTTTCTTTATCTGGCTCGCGATCGGGCTGCTGATCTATTTCTTTTACAGCCGTCATCGCAGCGAGTTTTCTTCGACCAACCGACTCAACTCCTGATGCCAGCCAAGGCCAAATCCGTCCAGGAATTCGACGCGCAAGCCTGGATTCGCCATCTGCCCAAGGCGGAGCTGCATTTGCATCTGGAAGGCACCATTGCGCCCGAAACTCTGGTCGAGCTGAGCCGGCACAATGACAGCGAACCGCTGACGCTGGACGCCGCTCGGGCGCTCTATCAGTACAAAGACTTCACCGGCTTCATGCTGGCCTTCAAGGCGATCACAGAACGGCTGCGCACGCCGGAAGACTATGAGCTAATCACCTATCGCATGATTGAAGCGCTCGGGTCGCAGGGAGTGGTGCACGCCGAAGTCTATGTTTCTGTCGGGGTTGTGTATTATTGGCGGCGAATCGAGTTCGAGTCATTGTTTGAGGGCATGGAGCGTGGCCGAATTCGAGGTGAAAAGGAATTCGGCGTCTCTGTATTGTGGATCTTCGACGCCGTCCGTCACTTCGGCGCGGAGGAAGCCGCGCGCGTATTCCACAAAGCTGCGGAACTGAGGCCGCTGCATCCTTCCATTGTGGGCATCGGTATCGGCGGAGACGAAAGGCGCACCGGAGCCGAGCCATTTCGAGAACTCTACGCTGCGGCAAAAAAAAATGGCCTGAACCTGACCGCGCACGCGGGAGAAACAGTTGGACCAGAGGGAATCTGGTCGGCTCTCAACATTGGCGCGGAACGGATCGGCCATGCACTCTCAGCCCGACACGATCCAGAACTGATCGACGTGCTGGCCACGAAACAGGTGCCGGTCGAGATATGCATCACCAGCAATCTGCGCACAGGATGTTGTGCGCGCCTGGAGGATCACCCGGTCCGCGAATACTTTGAGAATGGGTTGATGGTGACGCTCAATTCAGATGACCCGGCGTTATTTGGCAGCGATCTGTGCGCAGAATATTGCCTGGCACACACCGAATTTGACCTGTCGCTGGAACATCTTCGCGAACTCGCGGGAAATTCCATTGAAGCCAGTTTTCTGCCTCCAAGAAAAAAGCTTGAATTGTTGCAGCGAGTCGAGCAATATCCTGCGCCAGCGGAGAACTAGAAGTGTCGGCGATCCAACCATTTGCAGCAGTTCCGTATACAAACAGACATGTACCAAAGTAAGCACATTTTCTTCGATTCTTAACCGATGAACACAATATGCGAACGCTTTTGCGGTAAGATTTTGGCATGCGGCGTCTGAGCTTACAACTGGTCAGGCAAGAGCAGCCTCAAAGGAAGGTTGGGCCGGGACAAATGATGAAAATTGGTGCTTGCATGACGAAAAAACCTTGGGTTCGCATCATCGGCTGGGCGTCCGTGGCGACCGGTGCGGTCGCGGTTGGCATCTATGTCGGAAGAAACCTTCGTGCCCGCTATCTGCTGAATCATCGTACCCCGTACGACTTCTACTCTCACGCCGGCGACAATGGCGGCAATGTAGAGTACGGCGTCGGTATCTAGCACTCCAGACAAAGTTTCGAAAGCAAGGCTTGGATAGATTCCAAGCCCTTTTTCATTGTGCCGACGTTTGGGTAAGCTTTTTGTTTTTCATGAGTAGCCAGAGCTTCCGCGGCCACGCCGGGTCCATGCAAGGTCGTTCGACCAGCACGTAGGCCAGCAGACTGACCACGGCGATCGGAATCCCTAATGCGACTACCTGCACACTGAAATTCAGCAGAAAATCGTGAAACACGATCAGATGGCGCGTCAGCTTGAAAAACACTCCAATCGTGAAGAAATGCCACAGATAGATCGAGTAGCACATGCCGCCGATGATGGCGATCCAGAGATTGCTGAAGAACTTGCGGAAGATGACGCCCTGGAATGCCGCGATGTACAGAAGCATGATCAGAAAGGGCAAGATTGCGTGAAACCAGAGAAAACTTCGCGGTACCAGGAACACGACCGGCCAGCCGCATAGGCTCACAATGTCCCACGCCCAATGTGTTCTGGCATGCGGACGCACCGTCAGGTACAAGTCCGTCAGCAGCATCCCAGCAAGAAAATATTGCATGTAAAAAACGATGGTCAGAGCAGCGACGGTCGCATTCGCATGCAGCAGGAGTTGCAGAATCCCGCAAACTGCGATCAGCACGAGGAAGATCGAGCGCCGCGCTGTTGCATTCGCGATTCGGAACAGCAACGCAATCAATGGCGCCAGGAGATAGAACTGAATTTCCACTTCCAGGCTCCACGCCACGCCATTGATGACGCTGGGCGTGTGATAGACAAGGTTGTGCTGATACAGGATGCTAGCCAACAAATGAGGAACCATGTAGCCGAGCGTCTGGTGGTAATAAAAAAAGGCCACGAGTGCGCAAAAAATGAGGTTGAGAATATACGGCGGCTCCAGCCGGGTAACGCGGCGCAGGAAATACTTCTTCAAACTGACCGGCTTGCCAAGGTGCAAATGCTGGCGCGCAAATCCTATGCCAAGGATGAATCCGCTGATGACAAAGAAAAGCCGAACGCCGCGGTCGCCATTGCTACACGCCGTACCGAGCCACGCATAGCGGGCCTGGACGGCCACGGGGTGGCCGCTCTTCACCAGAATCTGCGCGTAGATGTGATACAGAACGACCGAACTGATCGCCACGAAGCGCAGTCCATCCACCTCCGGAATCCAGGAGCCGCCGGAGGTAATCCGGCGCAGATGCCATCGATGTCCCTTGGATTCTGCGAGGGAGGGCTGCGGATCGACGCGCGATGTTGGCTGGGGTGGCATCCGAAAAGTAGAAGCAGATTCCCTTACGATACAACGGCTCGATCACCACGGTAAGCGCAAAAAAGCCCGGATCGCTCCGGGCTCTTTGTCACTGCGATCGCAAAGTATCTATGCCTTGCCTGCCAGTTGCCGCAACACGTACAGCAGAATGCCGCCGTGCTGGTAATAGAGAATCTCCTGCGGAGTATCGATGCGAACCGTCGCAGAAAATTCCTTTTCCTTGCCGTCCGCCGTCTTCGCTTTCACCGTCAGCTTGCGACCATTCGCGAACTTTGAGTCCAGCATCGTCCGCAGCCCGGGAATGTCGTAGATCTCTTCGCCGGTCAGTCCCAGCGATTCGGCATTCTGCCCCGCTTCAAATTGCAGCGGAAGAATTCCCATCCCAACCAGGTTGGATCGGTGGATGCGCTCGAAAGATTCCGCAATCACCGCCCGCACACCCAGCAACTTCGGTCCCTTCGCTGCCCAATCGCGGCTCGATCCGGAACCATACTCCTTCCCTGCGAGAATGATCAGTGGCGTCTTCTGCTCCGCGTATCGTACGGAAGCGTCGAAGATGCTCATCTGTTCGCCCTCAGGCAGCAAACGCGTCACCCCCCCTTCGGTTCCCGGCGCGAGCTTGTTGCGCAGGCGCACGTTAGCGAATGTGCCGCGAACCATCACCTCGTGATTGCCTCGCCGCGATCCATAGCTGTTAAAGTCTGCCGGCTTGACTCCGTGCTCGACCAGATACTTCCCTGCCGGACCATTCAGTTTGATGGAGCCCGCGGGAGAAATATGGTCGGTCGTCACGCTGTCGCCCAGCACCGCCAGCACGCGCGCGCCGTAGATGTCTTCCACCACAGATGGCGTCGCCTTCATGCCATCGAAGTACGGCGCCTTGCGGATGTATGTCGAGTCCGCTTCCCACCCGTACGTGTTTCCAGTTGGAAATTTCAGCTTCTGCCAGTTGCTGTCGCCCTCGCTCACCGTTGAATACTGTTTGCGGAACATCGTCGAGTCAATGGAGGTAGCGAGCGTATTCTGAACTTCCTGCTGCGACGGCCAGATATCCTTCAGGTAGACGGGGTGACCGTGTTTGTCTTTGCCAAGCGCATCATGATCGAAATCATGATCGATGCGCCCGGCCAGCGCATACGCGACGACTAAAGGCGGCGACATCAGGTAATTCGCGCGAACATCGGAATTGATGCGGCCTTCAAAATTTCGATTGCCACTCAGAACCGACACGGCAACTAAACCGTGCTCCTCAATCGCTTTGCCGACATCGGACGGCAATGGGCCGGAGTTGCCGATACACGTGGTGCATCCATATCCAACGATGTTAAACCGCAGCTGATCGAGATACTGCGTCAAGCCTGCCTTGTCGTAATAATCTGCAACGACGCGCGAGCCTGGTGCGAGAGAACTCTTCACCCACGGTGGAACCTTCAATCCCTTTTCGACCGCCTTCTTCGCCAGCAATCCCGCCGCCAACATCACGGAAGGATTGGATGTGTTGGTGCAACTGGTAATCGCTGCAATGACGATCGAACCGTTGTCGAGATATTTGTTCACATCGACGCCGAAACGTTCATGAATCGACGCTGCGTGGCCCGGCTCCGGAGCACCTTTCGCATTCGTGTTTCCATTCGCCGAGGGATGACCACCTTCGCCATCCCAGCGCTGCACCTGCCGCTCGGAATTGGCGCTGGCGCGCGGGCCCTGCAATGAAGGCAGATGTTTTTTAAAGCTGGAGGCAGCATCGCTCAACTTGACGCGATCCTGCGGACGCTTCGGCCCGGCGACGCTCGGCTCCACTGTGGCGAGATCGAGCGACAGCGTGGCGGAATACTTGGCTTCCAGCGAGTCCGGTGTATGGAAGAGGCCCTGCTCCTTGTAATACGCCTCGACCAGCGCAATCTGCTCATCGCTGCGGCCCGTGAGTTTCAGATAGCGCAGCGTCTCTGCATCCACAGGAAATATGCCGCAGGTCGCTCCATATTCCGGCGCCATGTTGCCGATCGTTGCGCGATCCGCCAGGGAAAGCTCACTGATTCCGGCCCCATAAAACTCTACAAACTTGCCGACCACGCCGTGCTTGCGCAGCATCTCGGTCACGGTCAACACCAGGTCCGTTGCCGTCGTTCCCTCGCGCAGTTTGCCCGACAATTTGAAGCCCACCACCTGTGGCACCAGCATCGACACTGGCTGGCCCAGCATGGCCGCTTCGGCTTCGATCCCTCCGACGCCCCAACCCAACACGCCGAGTCCGTTGATCATTGTAGTGTGAGAATCGGTTCCGACCAGCGTATCCGGGTAAGCTTGGGCGCGGCCGCTATACGCCTGCACGGCACCCTTCGCGTTCGGCTGCGTGGTAAACACAACGCGCGCCAGGTATTCCAGGTTCACCTGGTGGCAGATGCCCATGCCCGGCGGCACCGCGGAGAAATTATGAAATGCCGTTTGTCCCCACTTCAGAAACGCATAGCGCTCCACGTTGCGCTGATACTCCAACAAGGAATTGATCTGGTAGGAATCGCCGGTACCATACTGGTCCACCTGCACGGAGTGGTCAATCACCAACTCCGCAGGCTGCAGCGGGTTGATCTTTTCCGGATCACCCCCGAGCGAGCGCATCGCATCGCGCATCGCCGCCAGATCGACCACAGCGGGAACGCCTGTGAAATCCTGCATCAACACACGCGCCGGCATGAAAGCAATTTCGCGAGAAGGCTCGGCCTTCGCATCCCATTTTGCCAGGAATTCAATGTCTTCGGCGGTGACACTTTTTCCATCCTCGTGGCGGAGCAGATTTTCAAGCAGGATGCGCAGGGAGTAAGGCAGGTTTTCGAGCGCCACACCATGCTTCGCGAGCGCGCTGAGTTTGAAAATTTCGTAGGTATGGCTGCCGGATTCTAGTTCGGACCGGCTATGGAAGCTATTCATGATGAGACTCCTCAAAAGGCGTGGCGGGCAGACGCAGGGCCGTGCCCGACGGGTCAGGAATGTGTCGTAATAATTCTACGACTGTGTCGTAACGAATGAGGAATGGCGCGGATCTTACCCGCGGTCGGGCTTCCCGCGGTGCCAGCGCTTCACGAAGATAACCTTGGGCACGAAGAGCATAGGCTTCCGGCAGCCTGTCGCCGCCTGCCTCTATGCTACCGCCGGGAGGCCGAGGAAAGAAATGTGCTTTGCAAATAGCGCGGCGCACCGGGAATATCTTGTCATTGATTTCACTTTGTATATGCAGTAATGTATATACAGATGCGGTTCACCTGGGACGCGCTGAAAGATCGCAGCAATCGGCGGAAGCACGGCATTGGTTTTGATACAGCGGCGCGCGTGTTCCTCGATCCTTTCCATCTCACTCGTCAGGATCGAGTGGTGGAAAGCGAATTGCGATGGCAAACAATCGGAATGGTAGAAGGCGCGCTGCTGGTTCTGGTCGCCTACGCCGTGGCGAATGAAGAAGAAGAAGAAGAAGTCATCCGCATCATTTCAGCACGCAAGGGCAATCGGCAGGAGCGAATCGAATATGAAGAAGCGAGCAAAATCTAAAACCGTTGTCTATGATTTGAAGCCTGAGCAGCGGTTGACCGCTCGCCAGAAACGCGAGGTGCAGGCGCTGGCTGCCATACCGGAAGACAAAATCGATACTTCGGACATTCCCGAACTTCCACCCGCAGCCTGGAAAACTGCGGTACGTGGCAAGTGGTACCGACCCGTAAAACAACCCGTTTCCATCCGCCTGGATGCCGACGTGCTGGCATGGCTGAAATCGCAGGGCAGCGGCTATCAGACGAAAGTGAATATATTTTTGCGAGAAAAAATGTTGAAGGAAATCGGCAAGTAGCGCTCTGCGCGCTGCATTCCCTATGCGGTGTTCCCAACCGGCAGCGGCTTGACCTTGGTGCGCTTCTTCTGTGAAGCTTCCCACAGATCGCGCTGCATCTGCAGACGAAGCCAGAAATCCGCCTCGGCGTGGAAGGCTTCCGCGAGCCGCAGAGCCATGTCTGCCGAGATTCCAGCATGCCCATTCAAAACTCGCGACAGTGTTGGACGTGTAACTCCCAAGTGCCGAGCGACCTCCGTCACGGAACGCCCCGAAATGTACTTGGCGAGAATTTTTCCCGGATGGGCCGGATTGTGCATGCGCATGATCGGAACTCCTCGCTGTTTAAAGTCTATTGCAGCATGTCGAGTTTCTCCGCGCCTTTTCGCGTTACCATTCATCCAACGATCGTGGCGCCCATTCATCCGCAAACCCGCATCGGTCATGTCCACCTGAAGGTGGCGGACCTTGATCGTGCGCTCGCCTTTTATCGCGACGGACTCGGATTCACGGTCACGCAGCGAATCGGCGCCAGCGCGGCTTTTCTGGCGGCGGGAGGATATCACCATCACATCGGCCTGAACACATGGGAAAGCCTTCGCGGCGAGGCTCCGGCGATGGGTACGACAGGCTTGTATCACCTGGCGATTCTCTATCCCACGCGGTTGGAACTTGCAGATGCCCTGAAGCGGCTGCTGCGTGCCGGTATCGCATTGGACGGCGCGGCCGACCATGGCGTAAGCCACGCACTCTATCTTCGCGACCCAGACGACAATGGCGTGGAGTTGTATTGGGACCTCCCTGCGGAACAATGGCCCAGAACCGCGACTGGAGAATTGGCGATGGTGACGCGCCCCCTCGATTTGCACGCATTACTGGCAGAGGCAGAGGTACCCGCAACTTCCCTGGGGCCTGAAGATCTGGCATGACCCTCGATTTTCCGGGCGTCTGACAGCCAACGGCTTCGGAATTTTGGCGCCGATGCGGTACATCCGAGGCAAAGGCCGCAACATCCAACCCTGCTGGACCTTCATGTCTATTCGCATTTCCCTTGTCGTGCTCGCTGTCGTCGCTGCCACGGTACCTGAGACGGCAGTCTTTGCCCTGGACCGTGGAATGACCTCCAGCACTCCCGTTCGACAGGATGAAACGCCACCCGCCGCAACCTCGGCTGAAACGAGTTTGCCTGCGGGCGGAAGCAAAATCGTAGTGAAGAATGCGGACGACACGTTGCGTCACTGGAGCACATGCGCCATGCCGGACTGTCATCCGGGCGGCAAGGGCGTTCCGGTTTCAACCAACCAAACCATCAACAATGCGAACCCGTCCGTCGATGGAGCTTCGATGATGCTGACGGAAACGATAGATTCGACGAAATTCTTCACCAACGTTTTGTGGCCCTACAAGACTCGAGGCTGCGATAGCTGCACGCAAATGCACACGGATTTCTGGGCATACCCCGTCAGTTCCTCCCACTTGGCTACGTTGGAGTACGACGCGTTTGTGTTCGATGGCCCACGGCAACTCGACATGATGTGGGGCGTGCAGTGGAACCAGCGAGAAGGAAAATGGCAGATCTGGAATCAGGCGACGAGTCGCTGGATCGACACGGCTGTGACAACCGGGCCCAAGTTCGACGCCTGGAATCATCTTCAGTTCGCGGATCACCGCGTGATTGGCGACACTGCCTGCGGCGGCACCGAATGCCTTTACTACGACTCGATGACGCTGAACGGAACGACCTACGATTGGAACCTGACGCAGCCTGCAGGACCGATCCATCCCGGTTGGCATTCTGTCAGCGGTTTCCAGTTCCAACTGGATGCGTCGCCTGTGACAAGTGGCACCGCTACTGTCACCGAATACATCGACGAAGCGAATATGTGGGCCAATTAGCGGGCTCGCCAGCTGCTTGCGGATTCTGCCGATGGTCGGGTGCGTTTCTCACTCATAGGTCACTGTGACCCAGGATTTTTCGCGCATCGATCGATAGCCTGCATCGAGAATGCAATTCACGATAAAGCCATCTTCATAGGTCTCGCGCGGCTGGCGTCCATCACGCACACACTCGACGAAATGCTTCATCTCCGCCTGATACCCGTACGTGAACGCTTCCTCCGGCAACGGCCGCGTCCATCCATAGTCGATCTCCGCCTTCTCTACCACGTACCCGGCGGACTTCGTCGTGAAGCTTGAGATCGGCGTCATCCGAGTCACATCCGTGAAGATCGATCCCTCGGTTCCGTGCACTTCATTGCGTAAGTCGAGGCCGCCTTTTGCCGTCCAGGAAAGTTCACAATGCGCAATGCCGCCGCCGGCAAATTTCAACAGCAACAGCGCATTGTCTTCGCCTTTTGTTTTGTCGCCATGCACCAACGTGGCGCCCCAAGCCATCACCTCTGTCACTGCGTCTTGCTTGCCGAAGAAATACCGCGCCGCCTCAATGCAGTGACAGCCCAGGTCGTGCATCGCGCCGCCGCCTGTCAGTTCCACATTCCAGAAATGGACGCTGTGCGGGCCGCTATGGGCTTCGCGCGAACGCACCCACAGCACTTTGCCGAGCGCGCCGCTCTCAATCATCTGTCGTGCTTTCACAACCGCCGGAGCAAACACTTCCGTCTCCGCATAGCCATGCAGTGCGCCGGACGCTTCAGCCGCGTCGCGCAACTGGCCTGCCTCCTGGCCGTTTCGAGCCAGAGGCTTGGTGCAGACCTGGTTTCGCCGCGCATTGGCCAGCTTCAACCCGGTTTGCAGATGCTCTTGGTTCGGCAGCGCAATAATGTAGAGATCCAGATCGTCGCGCGCAATCAGCGCGTCCATGTTGGTGAAGCTTTCGGGGATGTTCCACTTGCGCGCGAAGTCCTCGGCACGCGCCTCGCTTCGAGAATAATTCACCACCACTTCCTGATGCGGTACGTCCGCCAGACCTTGCATATAAAAATCCGCCACAAATCCTGAGCCCAACATTGCGATGCGAACAGGTTTCATTTCTCGACTCCCTTTCCCTGTATATCCATTTCAAGCATCGACCGCAAACAACGCGTGCACATCCGCATCGGCAGATTTGCAAGGGTTTTTCAGCGCGACTTACTACATCCTCGCCAATGTTTGTGGATCGAGCATTCCGGAAAAATACTTCTTCAAAGCGTCGAGGAATACCTGGTTATCGTCAGCCGTTCGGGCGAACAGCGTCATTGAAGAATGAAATTTCAGGTTATCCGGATAGCCGAAGATCTGCTCCATCGTCTTGTCTTCGATCTGCCGCACAAGCCGAGTGCATTCTCGCAGCCGCAGCCCCAGCACCGGATGCGCAGCATAGGCGGTCGCTTCCTCGCGATTCGCAATCGCAAAATATTGCGCGGTTTCGCTCGAGCCCAGGCCGCGAACCTGCGGAAATATAAACCACATCCAGTGGCCGGTTTTTTGGCCGCGACTTAGTTCCGCTCGTACCTGCGCATATACGGGCTCTTGCGCCTCAATGAAGCGCTGCAAATTGTACCGATCGTCCATGGCATTTCGTCTCGCAAGTTTTCGAGGTCACGTTCAGCGCGGCACACCCAACGCCAGACTGATACCCTGTTTTTATACCAAGGAGCGAATGCAAGCATGAAGGTTCTCGTGATCGGCGGCGGCGGCCGTGAACACGCGCTGGTCTGGGCCATTGCCCGATCGCCTCGCGTGAAAGAAGTGGTCTGCGCGCCCGGCAACGGCGGAATCGCTGAGCTTGCTCGTTGTGTTCCGGTGAATCAAAAAGATCTCGACGACCTGGTCCGCGTTGTAGTCGCGGAGCAACCCGACCTCACCGTCGTCGGCCCGGAAGTTCCATTGAGCCTTGGCCTGGTGGATGAATTGTCTCGCCGTGGTATTCGCGTGTTTGGTCCCACACAGCGCGCGGCGATGCTGGAGACCAGCAAGGTGTTCGCCAAGGAGTTCATGCAGCGCCATCACTTGCCCACCGCGCACTACGCCGTCTGCAGTACTGCGGAGGAACTTCCTGATGCGCTCGCGCATTTTCACGCTCCCATTGTTGTGAAGGCGGATGGCCTTGCGGCCGGCAAAGGCGTCGTCATTTGCGAGTCGAAACAGGAAGCGGAAACTGTGGCGAAGCAGATGCTGACCGGGCAGTTGTTAGGCGAGGCGCAGACTCAAGTTGTACTTGAGGAATTCCTTGCAGGCGATGAAATATCGTGGCTTGTGTTCGCAGACGGGACGCATATTTTGCCTTTGGTCGCAGCTCAGGATCATAAGCGCATCGGCGATGGAGACACTGGTCTGAACACCGGTGGCATGGGCGCCTATTCGACCGACACGCTGCTGGCGCCTGAGATGCGCGACTGGCTTGTGCACCACATCGCCCAGCCAGTGATCGATGGCATGGCTGCGGAAGGCGTGCCTTTTCGTGGCGTTCTCTATTGCGGGCTGATGATGACGGCTCGCGGTCCGATGCTGCTGGAATTCAACACGCGGTTTGGCGATCCGGAGACCGAAGCGATTCTGCCTCGCCTGGTTGACGGTGAATTGTTGAAGGCGATGGACGCGGCGGTCGACGGCAACCTGGATCAGATCGAATTGCAGTGGCGCAGCGAACCTGCCGTCACTGTGATTGCAGCGTCCGCGGGATATCCAGGAGCCGTGCAAACGGGCCACTCGATCACCGGATTGGATGAGGCTGCGACGACCGAAGGTGTCATCGTGTTTCATGCCGGCACCGCTTTGCGTGACGGAAATATTGTCACGGCAGGCGGTCGCGTTTTGGCGGTCACCGCGGTTGCGGATACGTTGCAGTCGGCTTGCGATCGCGCGTACGAGGCGTTGCAGAAAATCCACTTTGACGGAATCTACTATCGGCGCGATATTGCTCATCGTGCCTTGAAGAAGGCGAAGGAGAAAGTATGACGACTGCAGCGGTCACGCTGGAAGAATTGGTGGCGGATAACGAAGCCGCCACGGAAAAATGGCGCGTGTGGTTCACAGCCAATCCTGCCGCGCTTGATGTTCCCTGCTCGATTTATAACAGCGGCACGGTGCGTGGATTGCTGAAACACATCTTTGCCGTGGAGTTGCGCCACTCGCAACGACTCCTTGGCGAAGAAGTGACGTCCTACGACGCAATTCCTGTTGGCTCGCTGGATGAGTTAATGGCTGTCCATGAGCAGGCAATCCGAAATCTTCGTAAGTTTCTTTCAACTACTACCGATGCGGCGCTGCTGGAAGTGATCGCGCTGCAAACCGTTTCCGCCGGGACTCTGCATGCCTCGCGGCGCAAGCTATTCACCCACATTTTGCTGCATTCCATACGCCACTGGGCACAACTCAGCAGCTTGCTGCGCGAGGCCGGCTACAAGACCGACTGGCCGAAGGATTTTCTATTTTCTGAGGCAGTGCGGTAGCCGAAAATCGCCGTGAACCTGGCACGACGATACCGCCAAACCGAAGGCGTCGCCAGGGAGGGAAAGCGAGTAGATTGAAGGCATGATCGAACATAAACTCACACTTGCCGAAATCATGCTGCTGGCTGGAACGCGCGTCGCGTTGGGCGTGGGGCTTGGACTTCTGCTTTCTACCCGACTCGATGACGATCAGCGGAAGGCGGCCGGTTGGGCCCTTGTGTTTGTGGGCGCCATCACAACCATTCCGCTGGCCATGGACGTGATCGGGAAACGCAATGCGGTCGAGGCTGCCTAAGACGGTTTAGCAATATTCGTGCGCTCCCCGCAATCGCACCCGCGGCAGCATGTCGCGCGAATTCGGACACAAGGCCAACTAGTGAAGAATTGTATTTTCCGCGGCGAGTGAAAGCCGGAAATCCGCCGCGCTGGATCACACGTTCAAGCTGAAGTGATGGGCGTTCATGATCATGCCCCGCTTTAAATAGAACCGATGGGCATCGAAGCGCTGGTGTCCTGAGTCAAGATGCAGTTGCTCGCAACCCTGGCGGCGAGCCTCCTCCACCAACCAATCGAAAACCATTCCGGCGTATCCGCTGGAACGATGAATCGGCAACGTGACAAGATCATCCACATAAAGAAAACGAGCTTTCGAAAGCTGGTGCAGCACGCGGAAGCCGGCGGCCGCCACAGCATCCGGTTTTCCTGGCAGAAACGCGGCGACCACACGATAGCCCTCCGGGCGCTGGCGATGGTTCACCCAATCCGTGAAGCTCCCGGACGTCGCCATCACCGGACGTCCCTCGCGCAGCACGCAAAACGCAGCATATGTCCGCGGCGTATCTGCCGCAGGCACTTCCCTCACTTCCGCTTTAGGCGAGTCCTTAGCCATCGAGTTTCCTTGTGACCAGCTCATTCAGCAGCGCGGGATTGGCCTGCCCTTTCGACAGCTTCATCACCTGACCCACGAAGAATGCGGACACCGTCTTTTTGCCGCCGCGGTATTGATCCACCTGCTTCGGATTGGCGGCGATCACTTCGTCAATCATCTTTTCCAGCGCGCCGGAATCGCTGATCTGTTGCGGCTTTTCGCGCTCGTACACGACGCCAAAGTCTTCACTTGTCTCGAAGCAGCGGTCGAACAACTGCTTCAGCATCTTGCTGGAAAGCGCGCCGCTCTCCGCCAGATCAGCCGCTTGTGCAATCCCCTGCATGGAGATTGGCGACTGTGCCAATTCCAATCCCGCTGCTTTTAGCCGCCCCAGCAGTTCACCCTGCACCAGGTTGGCCACCCGCTTCGGACTTTTCGCCGCCTTGGCCGCTTGCTCAAATTGGTCGGCAAAGGCCCGGCTGCTGGTCAGCACCTGCGCATCCTGTGCGGTAATTTCATACTCCGCAATCATGCGTTCGCGGCGCGCTTCTGGAAGTTCAGGCATGGTGGCGCGAATTTCTTCCTGCCACGCTGCGCTGACCACAAGCGGCGGCAGATCCGGATCGGGAAAATAACGGTAGTCGTGCGCCTGTTCCTTCGATCGCATCGAGTAAGTGCGACCTTCGGCGGAATTATAGAGGCGCGATTCCTGGACTACTCGGCCGCCGCCTTCGATCACCTCAACTTGTCGCTCGATTTCATATTCAAGCGCCGCGCGCACAAAGCGAAAACTGTTTACATTTTTCACTTCTGCCTTGGTGCCAAATTTCTCGGCACCTTTCAGCCGCACGCTGACATTGGCATCGCAGCGCAGCGAGCCTTCTTCCATGTTGCAATCACTCACAGCGGTGTAGAGCAGAATCTCCTTGATGCGCGTCAGATATTCGTACGCTTCCTCAGCGGAACGAATGTCGGGCTCACTGACAATTTCCACCAGCGGCGTGCCGCAGCGGTTCAGGTCAATATAGGTACGTTCGCGCGAGTCGTGAAACCCTTCGTGCATGCTCTTGCCGGCGTCCTCTTCCATGTGCAGCCTTGTGATTCCGATGCGCTTGGTCGCCCCTGCCAATGCGGGCACATCGATCCATCCGTGCTCGCCCAGCGGCTTGTCGAATTGAGAAATCTGATAACCCTTGGGCAGGTCGGGATAGAAATAGTTTTTACGCGCAAAAATCGAGGTCTCGTTGATCTGGCAATGCAGCGCCATGGCGGCCAGCGTCGCAAACTCCACTGCACGGCGGTTCAACACCGGCAGCGCGCCGGGCAATCCCAGGCAAACCGGGCACACCTGAGTGTTGGGCGCGGAACCGAAGCGGCTCGAACAACCGCAAAATGCTTTCGTTTCCGTCAGCAATTGGACGTGCACTTCCAGGCCGATGACCGGCTCATACTTCGCAAGAACTTCAGGAGAAAGGCTTGAGGTAGCTGGCATGACTGATTCAATTTTAGCAAGCGACACAACAGGGTTAGGTCTCCAGGTTCACCGTGAACGTCGCGATTGGCCCGGCAGAGCGCAATGGAAGGTGAAATTCAGGATTTGCGTTGAGTGAGAAGATTGACCTTGCCATGCCTTTAACCACGAGGTATATTGAATCCCAATGAAGGCACGCGAAACCAATCCGAGTTTTATGAACGGAGTTCCGGAACTCCTGATCCTCAGGCTCCTGCAGCAAGAGGAGATGTACGGCTATGAAATCTTGCAAGCCATTCGAGAACGTACGGGCGCAGTGATTGCCGTCGGAGAAGGAGTGGTTTACCCGGTGCTGCACGGCCTGGAACAGGACGGAGCCCTGCGATCTCGACGCAAAACGGTAAACGGTCGAAGCCGAATTTATTATTCCGTCACGGCCGCCGGATCGCGCCGGCTGGCCGATCTGTCGCAAACCTGGAACACACTGGCGTCAGCGATACAAACCCTGCTATCGGGAGGCGAACGTGCCAAAGCAATTTCATGATCTACGCGAACGATTGCTGCGCGCTGGCGTTGCGCCACGACATGTGCGGAGATACGTGGGCGAGCTCACCGACCACCTGGCAGATTTGCGGACAGGAGAAATGCGTGCGGGACGCAGCGCTGCAGATGCGGACTCGGCAGCCTTGGCCCGGCTCGGAAGCATGGATCATTTGGCGAAAGCGATGATCGAGCAGCGCCACTTTCAATCCTGGTGCGCTCGCGCGCCCTGGGCGATGTTCAGTCTGGCACCCTTGTTGGTTCTGGCAGCAGCGTGGGGCGTAGCGTTGTTCATCTTATGGTCGGGCTGGAACATTTTCCTGCCGCAAACGGTGACTCCGTTTGGCACCGGACACTTCCGGCTCTTCGATCCAGCGAATATTTATTTCCAAATCGGCAGGTCGATCTATCTTGGAGCGCCAATTCTCGTCGGTTGGGGCATCGGACTTCTCGCAGTTCGGCAACGCATCAAAGCAATATGGCCCCTGGTCGGTTTGACGCTCATCGCTTTATTGGGCGGTACAGGTCAGGTTCATGCGCATCCGGCGGTTGCTCGCGGAGAACTAGCCCACGTCAGCATGGGCTTTACCTTAGCGCCGATCGTGCAGGGTAATCCCTTAGGCTTGCTCCATGCGCTGATACTTTTCTCATTGATGGCATCGCCCTATCTTTTTTGGAAATTGCAGCAAGCCTACTCGCGATCGGCGTAACTACGTCTTTACAGAAAACCAAAGGTAACAATGCATCAAGGCCCACACAGAATTTGATCTATCGCCCGAGGGATAAAAACTCATCTACGGTAAGGTTAGCGGCGCGGATAAGGGAGCGAAGCGTCCCAACGGAAAGCTCCTTGTGCTGCGGAACGGAGAGATTGGCTCGCTGTCCAGCCTTCGTCATCACCACGTGGCTGCCGACCTGACCCACAATTCTCCAGCCCGCTTTTTCGAAGGTCTTGACTGTTTCCTTCCCCGATATATTGGCTAACTTGGCCATGCTTCCATTGATCGCACAGGAAAAAGTGCAATGCAACACATGTGGAAAAATACTTTCCTGGGGTTCAGACGGCGACAACAAAGGGTATTTCATCGGCAGGCATGGTGCTTGCTGCTTTTTGATCTTCTGCCCACAGCCACGCGGTAATGGCTTCCCTAATGTTTTCGAGGGCTTCTTTTTCGTCCTTCCCTTGCGAGACGCAGCCGGGCAATGCCGGACACTCCGCGACTATCCAGCCGTCTTCCGCGTGTTTCAACGAAACATGAAAAATCACAGGCAAGTCCTCAAGAACGATTCTATCAAGCGCCGAAGTTCTACCGGCGGGCGACGATGAACAGGTGGTCGGCCTCGATGAGCCGGCGGGCCTGGCCGCGGGCATGATTGGACCAGGGTCCGCTCGGATCCAGCCGGCAATAGGTCATCCAGTGCGGCAACGCGCGACGATGTTCCCCGATGCGCTCATACGCCAGCGCCAGGTTGTAATGAGCATCCGCGTACCTGGGAATAATTCGGATTGCGGCTTTGTAGGCGTCAATCGCTTCGTTCAGGCGCTGCAGCTCGTCGAGTGCATTGCCCAGATCGAAAAATGCCAGCGCGTAGTTTGGATCGGCCTCGGTGGCTCGGCGATAGACCTGCTCCGCCTGCAAATATTGCCGCTGATTGTAAAAAATTGTTCCCAGATTAATCAGGGCGGCCGCGTGACCAGGATGCAATTCAATCGCGCGCTGGTATAGCTCGATTACCTGACCGAGCAAGCCCTGCTCATCTTCCATCCGAACCGCTTCATAAAAAAGTTCGGCGGCTTGCGATTCCCGGAACCGCTGGTGAGCGACTTGCCCCACGACAGTACAAACGCCCTGCGGATTCCTACCTTCGAAATCGAACACCAGCTGCCTCGACAGCGGATCGACAATCGCGCCCTCATGGCGAAAGACAACTCGGCTGCCGCCGTAGACCATGCCCGCTTCCAGTAGAGGATTGCTCATTCCAGAAACACGCTGCATGGCCGCCACAGACGCAGAAATGCGCGAACTCTTAATCCGCTGTTGGGATAGGAGGCGAAGTTTCCTGAGTTGGGAAAGCTGCTGAAAGGTGTAGGTCTCGAGAGAGTCGACTAGTCCAGCCCGCTCCCAACCTTGTAGCTGGCGCGCGGACACTTGCAGGATTCGCAATACATCTTGACGGTTGTATCGGGTCACAGATAAGTGCTCGCAGGTACCGTCTCTCGTCACGATTATGCAGTGTTTTGGCGGTGATCGCAAGAACATTTGATAAATTTCCGAGGAAAACCGGTACCAAATTTTCCCGCGCTGCGAATAAATATTTTTTCGCCGCTGCTGTCGCACGAGAACTGCGCCTGTCACTGTCGGTACATTTCTTCGCAGAAATTATCGCTCGCATAGATCGATGCTCACTCCAAACGCACCGCCATTTTTCTGCGATGGCGATGACGGGGCCGCGCCCGCTCTTGAGTGCTACTTTGGCAGCTGAATCGAGGCTTTCGAAATCATCCGTTCTCCGTTAGCGATCTCTGCTCCGACGCTACTTTAGTGGTCGCGCTCCTGATGCACCGCGCACTCGCAATAAGAATCGAGCGTGCATTACTGCATTGGCTGACAGTTTGGGCACCAGAAGGTAGTTCGCGCACCAGCGCCTTGCTTGCGCATTTCGATGGGAGTCCCGCAGCGGCGACAGGGTTCCCCGCGGCGCCCATACACCCACAATCGTGCGGACTGATCAGATGTGCGGGTTGTGCGCCGCAGGCCTGCGTAGGTGGAGATTTCTCCGTCTGCATCTTCCGCAACGTTCAACGCGAGGAACTTCCTTGCCGTAAGAACCAACTGCTCAAGTTGGCTTGAGTCGAGAGCTCGAACTGGACGGAACGGGTTCACCCCGCAGATAAAACAAGTTTCAGACTTGTAGACGTTGCCGATTCCCGCGATTACCATCTGATTCAGCAATACCTCGGCGATCTGGTCATCGGCACGTTCCCGGATTCTCGCGATCGCTCCGGCCAAGTGAAAGTCCTGCTTTAATAAGTCTGGGCCTAATGCGGGAATGATTGTGTTTCGCAGCAGCGAAGCAGCCGAGTGGAATCCGGCAACAGGAACCGCGAATCCCACTGCGCTCCAGTCGGCGGTTTCAATCACAATGCGCATATCCCGCCGCGGACGCCGCCATTTCTCACCCGCTCGATAGAGATGCCACGAGCCGTTCATCCGCATGTGCGTCACCAGAATCAGATCGCCGGAGAAATACATCAGCAACCATTTGCCTCGCGCCTCGACCCGCTCGATGGAACGCCCAGCAAGTTTTTGTTCGTCGTCGACGCTGGCCAGGTGAGCATAGGTTGTCTCAAATCGTGTGACGATTTTTCCCGCCAGCGCACGGTGCAACGCCCTCGCCGAGCGAAATATCGTGTCACCCTCGGGCACCTCTATTGCACCTCGCGCGTAGGCGCAGATCCTGCGTGTTCAGGAGCCATTGGAGGCATCAGCGAGCGGCGCAGATGGAAGCCCATCGGCGAAGCGTGGAAACCAGCGTCCAACAAAAACCGCGCGAAAAAGTGCTCCGCAATCGGAACATCATTCACCGTCGTCAACAGCAATCCTGCAGGGCGGGATGAGCCTTGCGCCCGCAAATCTTGCTGACCAAGCTCGGCGAGAAAATTCGCCAGATCCCGAGACACGTGGCCTCGGTCGGGTTCATCGGCAGGAAGAAAGACAATCAGATTCGGATTATTGCGTCGCATATAGGCGACCAGTTCACCGTTACGAAGAATCACGCGAGCACCTACAGCTCGCGCCAACATTCGGGTGTTCCCTTCTCTCGCGGGCTCCGGATCATCCGTCTCATGGTTTGAGGCGGCAATCTCTCCAACTGTCGAACTCGAAGGCCAGCGCAACACGGAACCATACAGATTTGCCGGATCCGTCGCAGCCAGACAAAGCATTTCGGCTTTTTCTGGAGCACGATCCGAACGCAATGAACGCAGCAGATCGACCGCGGAAGGCAGTGCGAACTGTGCCCCGCCTAATCCAGCCACAAAATAGCCGCGGCGCACGCGACCAGATTCCTCGAGTGCCTTCAACACGTCATACACCGCGCTGAAGCCGCCCACAATACTTTCCAGGCCCATCGTCTCGCGGGTCACCACGCCGTGCCGCTTCAGCAACTGCAACGCAACCGCGTGGCTCCGAATGGTCGGCGATATTTCAACGGAGTCCGCGGAATCCACCAGTGTCCATCGGCCTTGCGCACTCGGCGCCAATGTACGGCGCGAGCGAAAATTCGATTGCACATGTTGCCGGGAGGAAGTCCGCGTACTCGCTCGCCGCGCCATGTACGCCCGCAATGCGTGAAAAGTGTCATTCGTAACTCGTCCAGTCCACACTAATTCCCATAGCGCATCAATGGTCTCGCCGGGAAAACCTCCGCCGACAGCTTCGTGCAACGTGCCGAAAAACATAGCCCCGCGCGTTTTCAATAGTCCGAGAATTTGCCGTTGCTTCTCGCCCAGCGGATTCTCCGACGGATCTACTTGCAACTTCGCCAGGGATGGAGCATGCAGCTCCGCGATTTTGTCCGCAAGAAACAGCGTGATACGCCCGTCGGTTTCGCCAATCGGTTCGACGCCGCACCACGCCACTTCTCCCGCAGCGATCAAGGTATCCAGATCGCCGGCTTGATATCCCGTAATACGAGCCGGCAATATTTCCCGCTCAATTACGGAAGCCGGCAATGGAGCGCCCTGCAATTGATCGATTGCATCCAGCACTGCGTCGAGTCCGCGCCGTCGATGGAGACATCCATGCCAGTGTGTTGCCATGCGTGCCAGCGTTTGCTGTTCGACGGGTTCCACTTGCTTGCGCAACCGCGCAAGAGACTTGCGCCGGATCGTCCGCAACACTTCGGCATCGCACCATTCGCGATGGATTCCGCCGGGACGAAAATTGCCTTCCACGAGCCGGCCTGCATGCACCAAGGCACGCAGCCAACCCTGCACCTTATGCGGATTCCAACCGAAGCGCGCCGCTGCCTCGTCGGCGGTAAACGGTCCGTGGGTGCGTGCATAGCGCTTGAAAATTTCCAACTGCGGCTCAACGATCGGCTCGAGAAATGCTTTGGGTACACCCGGCGGCAGTGGAATTCCAAGAGCGTCGCGAAACTTGGCGGCATCCTCTATGGCGATCAGCCGTTTTTCGCCGAGCAGTTGAACTTCAAGCACCCGCCGAGCCCGAATCAGCTTCGCCGCAACCGTGTCGACATCTATGCCAACAGCCCTGCGCGCAAGTTCAGCGCGACTAAGATCCCCTAACCGCAGCAGCAGATCGTGCACGCCATCCACACTCTTGGCACGATAATTTTCGGCGAGCGCCTGCAGTTGCTCCTCTACTTCTTCAATCGCCGCAGCATCCAGCAGCTCGCGCAGATCGGCATCGCCCATCAGGTCGCGCAATTGATCCTGATCGATGGTGAGAGCCTGGGCACGTCGCTCCGCCAGCGGAGCATCGCCGTCATAAATAAAGTTGGCCGCATATCCGAACAACAGCGATGCCGCGAACGGCGAGGGTGTGCGCGTATCCGCAACGTGAACACGAATGCTGCGGCTCGCGATGCCCTGCAGCACCTCAAGAAATGCGGGCATGTCGAACACATCGCGCAGAGTCTCTCGATAGGCCTCGAGAAGCATCGGAAACGACGCGTATCGCGATGCGACCGCCAGCAAGTCATACGCGCGCTTGCGTTGCTGCCATAGCGGAGCCCGTCCCTGCGCGCGGCGACGCGGCAACAGC
>JBARFA010000061.1:0-2693 GCA_049796755.1 Acidobacteriaceae bacterium | reverse complement strand
TCAGCATCGATGGAAGTGTCGGCGGCAATCGCAACTACACCTGGGGCGCGTTGATGTGCCTGGTCGGGGTGGAGTCGATGGTTGAAATCGATGACCATGGCGGGCCGAAGACCGGCCCCGGATATGGCGAAGCTGTCGAACTGACAAACTTGCCAATTCACGGCAAGCCGCACCGCGTATCGCTACAGGATGGAAAACCGCGAGTCATAATCGTGCCGGAGTGAGGCGTCGCGGCGTGCAAAGCGTGCATTCTGGGCGGAGAAGTTTTGCTTTAGACTCAGATTTGCATGCCCACAACCTCCAACTTGGCCGCCGCTCAGGTGATTGGCGTCATCCCGGCGCGGTTGGCTTCGACGCGATTGCCGCGCAAAATATTGCGAGACATAGCAGGTAAGCCGATGCTCGCGTGGGTCTATCAAGCTGCATCCAGCGCGAAGGTATTCGATCGCTTGATCGTCGCGACAGATGCGAAAGAAGTGGCTGATCTTTGCCATGCGCACGGTTGGGAGTGCCGGATGACCTCTTCAGATCTGGCCAGCGGAACGGATCGTGTTCACGCGGTCGCGCAACAGCTCGCGCACGAAGACAGCCGGGACCAGTCGAACGATATCTTCGTCAACATCCAAGGGGACGAACCGCTCCTGCGGCCGGAACATTTCCGCGCGCTACTGCTTCCCTTCCAGCGCGCCGACGTCGACGTTTCCACGCTGCGGACACGATGTGCCGCAGAGGACACCGGCAATCCCAACGTGGTGAAGGTAGTCGTCGACCACAATGGCAGGGCGCTGTATTTTTCGCGGGCGACCATCCCCTTCGATCGCGATGGGAACGCGGGCAGCAGCATTCCGTATTGGAAACACCTGGGACTGTACGCCTATCGAAAGCCCATCCTCGATCGCTTCCCTCACCTGCCGAGCAGCCAGTTGGAGACGGTCGAGCGGCTGGAGCAATTGCGCTTGCTCGAAAATGGAATTGCCATCCACGTTGAGCCGGTGGAGCATGACACCATCGGCGTCGACACGGAGGCGGACCTGACAGCAGTTGCGGCGCTGCTTTCTCAGCGGGATTTGTAGATGGCGTCTTGGCTTCCGACGGCAGAAAATCCCATATCTCCAAAAATGAGATTTTGGCTTTTCTGTTGAATCGACGATTTCAGCTCCGGACCCGTGCGTATTCTCCCTTTACGACGCGTTCGTTATTTCGGAAGGACGACCAGGCCCGTAGGATAAGGGATGCTGTAGGGTGAGCCGGGGGCCTGCTTCACTCCGCTTTCTGTCACACTGAACACGTAGAGCTTGTCGGTGCCTAACAAATAGAGATGGTCGTATTTGTCCCAGAATAGACCGATAGCATCGACGCCGGGGATCAACACGCCGGAGAAAGCCGTGAGAGGCTCGGCGCCGTGCATACGGAACACCTGCAGCCCGTGACCAGGCCCGGTATATACACCCCCCGCCGCCGCCAAAAATGCGCCGCCTGTCGACATTGCCAGAACATCAGGTTTTACCTGCGACGTCGCCATATTTTTGTAGGTGCTGGTGGTTGAAAGGTCCCCATTATCTTCGTTGGCCGTGTACACCGCCAGTTTGAACCCATCGAAAGTCCCGCCATCCTCCGGCATCTGTTCCATCGAGATTACGACGTGATTGGAAGGATCGGCCGCCGTCGCATCGGGGCAGTATGCGTAATGCGGGGGGCCCGCTGGAGGTAAAGGGCCGATTCCAGGCGAACTGAGTGCGCCGTCGCTCTCACGCGCAAACCTGGCAATGTCCCGGCTGAAATGGAAGCATGAAGCGTTATAACCAAAATTGTTGTTGCCGATAAAGGCGAGAACGCCATTCTCCCCAACGCCCGTTGCAAGATAGCTCACCGGCGTAATCTTTCCGTTTGTTTGATCGATGCGGAAGGACCGGAAACCCTGGTCTTCGTTGCTGGTTGTCATGCTGGCGTACAGCGATGTGCCGGTGTGGTCCATGAAAAGATATTGGGGCTCTTCAGAATCCGGGGCGGTCGCAGTGTAGGTGTCGGCAGGCGCGATCGAGCCGTTCGCCGCGATGCGATAGCTATCGATGGCGTACTTACCCGCTTCATCTGCGCCACCCAGGTTCACGCCCCCGAAGAGCCACTTCCCATTCAGCGCAAGCGGGCCCACAAGCGACGATGCAAGCGGCGTGCCTGGAATCGGGGTGAGCTCTCCGTCCTGCACGGCGACGTATCCGTAGATGTGTCCCGTGGTCTCTCCGGAATGACCGGATGAAACATAAACGTAAGCCGCAGGTGAAACCGGGATAATCGTGACGCTGCTGGTACCGGTTGAGGACGTACTCTGGGCGGCGGCGAGACCTGTGCCGATGCAGATAGCTAAGAAGGCGGCCAGAAAATGAGACGGGATGCGGAACATGGCAGAATCCATTTCTGGGGGAGACTGCACTTAGCAACTTAGGATGTATAAAAAGGGAGAAATGGATGGCCTAATGAGGTGGATGCTTGAGCAAAACAGGTTTATTCCTCCTCATTGCTCCAGGAACGAACCCCATGATTGCAGCACGACCGCACGAAACCCATGGGTTCCGATACACTAAATGCTGGAGATCAGGATGAATCTGTTTTGCTTTCTTCCTCCTCAGGTGGCTCGCCGCCGCCTGAAGCTGGGAGTGTATTTGTGCGCTGTTTTCATGGCAACATCCATGCTC
>JBARFA010000060.1:0-39560 GCA_049796755.1 Acidobacteriaceae bacterium | reverse complement strand
ACCCGCAGGAGATTGATCCTCGCGAACCGCCTGTTTAGATGGACTGCACGGGGATGAGAGTCAGGTCCTCGACCAGGCCGATTTCTTTTTGGACGAACGGCTCCGCATATCGCACGCCGCCGAGCATCCCATAGAAACGTGCCAGGGCGAAGGTGCGCTCGCGAATTTCTTCCTGCGGAACAAAAATCTTGCCGCCGGAAGCTTGATTTTCGTATTGCGAGCGGTAAGCCATCAGGGATTGAAAGCGTTGCTCGATGAACGCGGTGATGTCGACGACGAAGGTAGGACGGACATCCGCGTAAAGGCTGGCGTAGAGAATTTTGAAGGGACGATGTGGCGGCGCGTCCGTTTCTACCTTGGCCAGACCGGCGACAAAACAGGCTTCGTAGCCGAGCGTCGCAGCGATGGCATGATCCGGGTGACGCGCCTGCCAGTAGGGCAAAATCACCACGCGCGGCTGCGCTTGGCGCAGCACCGTCGCAATTTTCAGCCGATTTTCCCAGGAGTTTTCGAGGCGTCCATCGGGAAGGTCGAGCGCATGCCGCCAGGAAGCGCCGAGAATTCTTCCAGCCTTTTCGGCCTCCGCGGCACGATCGGCGGCAGTGCCACGTGTTCCGGCCTCCCCCTGGGTCAGGTCGAGAATGGCGGTGCGCAGGCCGATCGAAGAGGACTGCAGCAGGGTCCCTCCACAGGTCTGCTCCACATCGTCACGATGCGCTGCAATTGCGAGGATGTCGACGGGCTGGACCATGACGTTTCAATCAGCCGATGTAGATGAAGAAGAGCTCTTCTCCTACACCTGGCTACTGCCCATAACGCAGAAGCCCACAATCTATTTCGGCGAAGTGAGGCGCGGCTCATCGCCGTGCCACCATACAATTCGGAGCTAGTCTGAAGCGTTGGTAATCGCATCCATATAAGCGACGTCGTACGCCGTTCCCTGCACTGTCGCATTGCCGTTATAAAGCTCACTTCCAGCCGTATAGCCGACGGTACTGGTGGTGATGCCTTGATTCGTCGTGGCGTAGATGTGAATCTGGCCGCCATATGCGGTATACATTTTGTGCCACTGGAGAATGGCACAGAGTCCCGTCAGATCGCCGTAGGGAGGCTCGACCAGCACCGAGTTGTCGTTGAGGTTGAACATCGTCAGGGCGCCGTTGTTCAACTGGCCGCTCGGCAAAGGCGGCATATATGCAGTGCGCCAGCCAGACTCGCTGAGCTGAGAACCGATCCACAAGGTGTTGTCATCGCCAAACAGCATCTTGGTATGGGTGCCGTCGGAGATCGGATATTGGGCGGTAACGGTGTTGCTGGTCAAATTCAGGATGGAGAGAAAGCCTTCGAACAATGAAGGACCCGACGCACCAGCCGGCGGCGGCTGCAATTCCTGCCCGGCGACATACAGCGTATTGTTCCCATACAAGGCCATCGTCGCCCCTCCGGGCACAGGTATTCGCTGTTCCTCCGTGGGCGGCGCGGGATTGGCCGGCGGAGACGGGTAGGTGCTGCCCGGAAAGTTATAGACGTTCAGCACGCCCATGTTGAGAAAGCTGACGCTCGACTGCACTCCTCCGCATTCTGGACCGCAGTTCAGGAGCCAGCCGGTGGTGCCATCGGATGAAAAGATGGTGTTATATGGGCGATCAAATTGAATGGGATTGCCATTCTGATCGAGCACTGGAACCACACAATATACGGGGAGATTAATGGGCTGACAGTTCACTGGAGCGACGGCTTTTGGCCAGTTAGCCTCATTCGGAAAAGTCGGCACCGGCGCGACGTTTCCGTTCGGCTGCTGCAGGTGAATCACGCGATACGCGTAATTACTGTTTTGTACGAAAGCCAGCATCACTGTGGCGCTGGGATTCACTTCCACTTTGTAGACATTAGGAAGATTCAGGTAAACGGTCACCCCCTGCACGTGATCCTCGACCGTCAGGTACTGGGCAGGTTGACTGGCAGCGATAACGTAGTTTCCGCTCGAGGGAATAAATACGCTACTGGATAATCCAAGCAGCCCGCTGATCGTGCCGGTAGCCGATTCGGTAGCATAACTGACAGCGGTCAAGCTACCGTCGCCGGACCCGTACACATAGCCTTCAGACTCTTCTGGATAATTGAGAATCATGCTCGGCAATGAGCCCTTATAGCCGCTGATGAAGAAGCTGGGAACCGTCCCGTTCTCGCTGTTGCGTATGTCGTAGCGGGCATCCAGAATCTGTAACTCGCCGGTTGCAATTGGGGACGGGTTCTGGATCGCTACCATCACGCGTTCGAGAATCGCACTGGGCGGAACAGGGCGGCCGGCCAGGTAAGATCTCTGGCCGAGACAGCCGATCATCCAAAAAACGCTTGTAGCGGTGACGATGCTGAGGACAACGCGGACAAAACTACTACGACTCATCAAAGCTCAATGCTCCAATTCCAGGGCACATTCATCGTTCGTGGTTGAAAGGCTAGTGTATACCAGTTGCCTCAATCTGGCGCTTCCCTGCCGCACCTGCGGCGCCGGTTTTCCGGTTGCTTTTATTCGCCGCCAATCCTTACGCGCATCCATTCTCTAAACGATGGACGGCGTAGACCTTATTTCCATGCCGCGCACCTGCGGGCAATCTGGTCTAGGATAATCAGACGGACCAATTTTCGATGCCAAACAGCCTGAGTGAACTGTTCCAAACACGAAGCGTTCTGTGCGACGGCGCCATGGGCACCATGCTGTACGAACGCGGTGTGTTTATCCATCGTTGTTATGACGAATTGAACCTGTCGCAGCCCGATCTGATTCGCGCTATCCATGAGGAATATTTGCAGGCCGGGGCGGAGATCATCGAGACCAATACGTTCGGCGGCAATCGATTTCGTCTGCAGCGGCATGGGCTGCAGGACAAAGTTCATGACGTGAATGTGGCAGGCGCCAAGATCGCGCGGCAGGCGGCAGACCAGATCCGGGACAAGCAAGCCACGCAGGCGTATGTGGCCGGCGCCGTGGGCCCAATCGGGGTCCAGATTGAGCCGCTGGGGAAAGTTTCGTTTGAGGAAGCAAGAGCGGCTTTTGCCGAACAGATTCACGCACTGGCGGAGGGCGGGGTTGATCTGCTGGTGCTGGAGACAATGACCTCGCTGAACGAAGTGCATCAGGCAATTCTGGCGGCACGGGAAGCGGCACCGCATTTGCCGATCCTGGCGATGATGACGATCGATGAGGAAGGCAATACGCTGGATGGTTCCTCCCCGGAAGTGGCCGCGCAAAAGCTGACCGAGTGGGGCGTGGACGCTGTTGGCTGCAACTGCAGCGTGGGGCCGGCGACGATCCTAAGCGCAATCGAGCGGATGCATACCGCGACAACGCTGCCGCTGGTGGCGATGCCGAACGCCGGCATGCCGCGCGCTGTGGACGGGCGCAATATTTATCTCTGTTCGCCGGAGTACATGGCCAGCTTCGCGCGGAAGTTTGCGCAGGCCGGAGTGCAGTTTGTCGGCGGATGTTGCGGCACCACTCCCAGCCATATTCGAGCCATGCGGTCTGCACTGCGGGCGCTGGATGCTCGCAAAAGCGGGCCGGTGACTTCGGCGAGCGTCACCACCCAGAACGCCGTGACCGTGCCGCCGCTGGAAGAACGATCGAAACTTGGAGCCGACCTGGTCGCTGGGAAGTTTATCGCGCTGGTGGAAATTGTTCCGCCGCGAGGCATTAGTCCGCATCGCGAGTTGCAGGCTGCAACTTTGCTGGCGCAGAACGGCGTAGAAGCGATCAATGTCCCGGATTCGCCGCGCGCCTCGGCCCGCATGAGCGCGCTGAGCCTCTGCTTGCAGATTCAGCAGCAGGTTGGCATTGAGAGCGTGCTGCATTACACCTGCCGCGATCGAAACGTATTAAGCATTCAGTCCGACCTGCTGGGAGCGGCATCGCTGGGGCTGCGCAACATTCTTTGCCTGACCGGCGATCCACCTAAGCTCGGAAATTATCCGGACGCGACGGCCGTATTCGACGTGGATGCGATCGGGCTGGTCAATATTGTTCGCAATCTAAATAATGGCCTGGATATTGGCGGCAATTCGATCGGCGCGTCCACTGGATTTGCGATCGGTGTGGCTGCCAATCCCGGTGTGCCGGACCTGGATAATGAGGTGCGGCGATTTGCCTATAAAGTTGAGGCCGGCGCCGAATATGCCATCACGCAGCCGGTCTTCGATCTGCGCCTGTTGGAAGCCTTTCTGAAGCGGGTCGAGCAATTTCGTCTGCCGGTGATTGCCGGCATCTGGCCGCTGATCAGTTTGCGCAACGCGGAGTTTATGCGGAACGATCTGCGCGTCTTTGTGCCAGACGAGATTCTGCTGCGCATGCAGCAGGCAGATACGCCGGAGCTGGCCCGCGCGGAAGGCGTGAAGATTGCGCAGGAAATGCTGGTCGCGGCACGCGATATGGTGCAGGGCGTGCAGGTCAGCGCTCCGTCGGGTCGATTTGAAGCGGCGTTGACCGTGATGGAAAGCGTACTGCCCAACAAGCGCAAGCAGTCCGCCGAACCAATCGCAGTTGGATCAAGCGCAAAGGCGCAACAGGAAGCCGAACAGGGAGTCAATCTTGGCAAGCTTTGAAGAATCTTTAAAGCAGTTGGAGACAATCATCGCCAAGCTGGAGCGCGGCGATCTGCCGCTGGAAGAGTCCGTGCGACTGTTTGAAGAAGGCGTCAAGCTATCGAATGCCTGCAAGGGAGATTTGGAAGCGGCGGAAGGCAAAATCCAAATCCTGCTGCAGCAAAAGGATGGAAGCCGCAAGGCAGAGGCCTTCCCTGCCGCCGATGATTCTGCCGGCGAGTTGAGATAGCTGCTGAAGTCAACGAGAATGTCTGCACGTCAGGCAGAAAAGCGAGTCCCTCGACTTCGCTTGGGATGACAACTTCATTACATCGCTTCTTACTTATTTTGCCGCGGACGCCGATAACTTCTGCATACCAGGATTGCTGGACAGACTGAGTAAGTTGACGAAAATGCGATAGGCTCCGGGAACGCCTTCCGGTAGCTGTCGATAGAACGCGTAGGCATCGTAGACATAGAAACCTTTGCCATAGGGCGCGATAAGCAGGCCACCTTTTTGCGGTTCCTGGTCGGGATCGTGTGTCTCGGTGGGTGCAACATAGTGTGAGTCCCAACTGCGCATGAAGCCGTGACCACGCTCTTCTACCCAGCCAGTAAAATCCTGCTCGGTAATTTTGTTAGGCCAGGTCAGCGCGGGATAATTCGGATCCAGAAACGTGACGTGCGAATCTTCGTCAATCACTTTTTCTGGATTGCCGCCAAGCTGAAATGGATAGGGCCCCGCGGTATCGCCTAACTCCGTCAGATTGTATTGGACGATGAGTGTGCCGCCATTTTTAACGTAGTCGAGCAGTCGGGCATTGAATGTCTTCAATTCCGGCCGTACAGCATAGGCACGCACGCCGAGCACAATAGCGTGAAAACGATCCAGATCACCGGTGGCGATATCCTGCGCAGATAGAAATGTCGTTTGAATTCCTAATTGCTGCAATGACCCTGCAAGGCTATCGCCGGTTCCCGCGATATAGCCCACGGTTAACCCAGACGGAATATGGATATCGACTCCCGTGGTTCGATAGGTCGCATCGCGAAAGTACGGATAGGAACGAAGGCCCGGATATCCAACCAAAGTTGAGCCTGCCGTGTAAGTATGCCCGTCGTACGACGCGGCGGCGGTGATGAGGTACGGTTTGGCCTGAATGTTTTTCGGGACCACTTCGAATTCAATATTCTGTTGGCCGCCATCTTGCTGGCTGGCGAATGACGCCTGCGCGGGATTCGATGTCCAGCCTTGGGGCAGCTTGAGAGAGACACTGCCGGCCGCGGGACCTTCAACATCGCTGCGAACCTGGACGTGGATCGCGAATGACTTGCTTGTGAGCGGAGCAATTCCCGCTTTCGGAGACACCCATACGGAAATTGCGGGCGCAACCAGCATGGGGTCCAGCACCGGCCCATAACCATGCACCGAATGCACTGTCTGCACCACCTGATCCAGGACGACATCCGCGCCTTGATAGGTGAAGGTGGCCTTGGCGGCGAGAGGATACGGCATCCAGGATCGATTCAAATATTGAGGATTCGCCACATCGTAGTACGGCTGCTCCAGGTTCGGGCGCGTGAAGTAGGGCTTGGTGATGGTCGCGTCCTCGGGAACAGTTACTGAAAATTTTGCGTCCTCGGTATCGTCCGCATTCACAGATGCCGGTACCTTACCAAGTGGATCGAGCTTCCAGTCTTTATCCGGCGTGGTGACGAGACGAACATCCTTCACAGTGACAGGGTCGGTTCCCTGGTCGGCTAGATGCACACTAACCTCAAACGATTGTCCTGGAATGGCTGATTGGAACGTATTCGAGCTGCCTCTGCCAAAGTGCCCGCGTCGCGCGCCATCGCCGTTTGACACCACCGCCTCTATGTTGAGTCCGAGCGCCTGCGTGAGAGCGGTGTTGAACTGAACCTTCTTTACGCCAAGTTCATGCAGCATGTTATAGCGAGCATCTTCTGGCAGCGGCTTCTGCTGGATCTTCTGCATCAGCGTCTCGGTCTCTACCAGACCGCGCGCAAGGATGGGCGCAATCTTTTCCGGTGTATTGATGGAATAGTCCCCAATCGCCTGCTCCACAAGGGCGTTGATGGAATTTAGCTTGGCCCGAATCCAGTCGGCCTGGTCCGGGGGAGCATAGTCCGCAATTCCAGCGAGAGAAGTATCAATTCCATCAAAGAAACTCGCGTCCTTATCTTTTGCGGAAACGCGTGACGCATACAGGCGATACGGCGAGGCATCGGGCCCGGGAGAAGGAATTCCGTAGCCGCCATTCTGCGATTTTTGTTGCCCCCATCCCTCGGTAGCAATCTGCGAGTAGGAGAGCCCGGCCGCTGGATCATACTGGCCGACCGGAATCGACAGCGTCGGGGTCGGCTTGCCTTCAATCCAGGTGTTGTTGATGTAGTTATGAAAGCGCGCGGGTGCCCAGTGGCCCGTGGCATAGTCGAACACGCCTTGCGAAGAAATGGTCGCGAACGGGGTGCGCACATACATCTTCAACGGAGCCCAGGGACGGAGGCCGGCGCGAATTTGATCGGGGAACATCTTTGGATCGGCAGCGGCGTTATAGACCTCCTGCGCCATCTGACCCGCGACCTGATGTTGTCCATGTCCATCCGAAACATTGCCGGAGAATACGGACGTCACCACCAGCGGACGCGTCATGCGAACGACTCGAACCGAGTCATAAAGGACGCGATCGTAGCCCCACTTTTGCATCGCCTCCTCTTTGGTTTTGGTGAACCCGAAGTCGGCAGCGCGAGACCAGTATTGATGCACGCCATAGTAGCGATCGGCTCTCAACAACTCCTCTGTTCGAAGAACGCCTAACTGATCCCAGAAGTCCGACGACATGACGTTCTGGCCGCCTTCGCCGCGGTTCAACGTAAATAAACTTGTGTCCGCACCAACCTCGCGACTTTCATACGTCAGCACGCCACCGTCTTCATCATCGGGGTGCGCGGTAAACATGATGAGGCTGGCCCGGGTATGCAGTTCGCGCAGCGTGCGCGCAAGCGCCGCCGCGCCACGATTCAGCTGGATGGCGCGAGCATTCGGATCGGGCTCAACTTTGCCGGAAGTCTGACCGAAAACTGGTATCGTGATCCATGCCATGCATGCAAGCAGGGCGACGCTGACGGATTGTTGGGCAGAGCATCGATTCATTCGTATGACCTTCGTGGGCGACACGGGTGGTGCGATTCTGAAACGACGTGCAATGATCATTGGACACGGATCGGGCTGACAACGATTCGAGGATCGATTGATATCATCATCCTTTTCGCTCCTTCCATAATCTCAGACGCAGGGCGATTTCTCGCATAGAAGACCTACGAATGGCCATAGAATCTCCACCCAGCTCGGCAGCAGCAGACGGCGGCAACGCGCCGACGGGGCTGGTACGCGGCATCGGGCTGACCACTGCGATCAACCTGAACGTGCTGAACATGATCGGAGTGGGCCCATTCATCACCCTGCCGCTGATGGTGGTTGCGCTGGGAGACCGCGCCATTCTGGGATGGATTTTTGGGGCGATCCTGGCGCTGTGCGATGGCATGGTGTGGGCCGAACTGGGAACACGATTTCCCGAGTCGGGCGGCAGCTACTTATATCTAAATCAGCTCTACGGAGTGCAGCGATGGGGACGCCTGCTTTCCTTCCTCTATATATGGCAGCTCACGTTTAGCGCGCCGTTGTCGACGGCATCGGGAGCTGTCGGACTCTCGCAGTACGCGGCCTACCTGTGGCCGAAACTGAATCTTTCCTGGTTCAACTACGACGTTGGACTGGGCGGCTGGTTCCACGTTCACCTCGCAGTGACACTGGGCTCCGTGATCGCGATGATGGCTTGCGGCCTGGCCACGCTGCTGATCTTTAACGGCATTCAAGCGGTGGGGCGAATCTCGCGCGTACTGTCCATTGGCGTGTTGCTGGCCATCGTTTGGGTCATCGTTTCTGGGCTGTCGCACATGGGTGGAGCGGCCCACGGCGGTGCATTCTCCGCGGAACACGGTGTTGGCGGGTTCAGCGCCGGACTGCTGATCGCGATCTATAACTACGGCGGGTATTACAACATTTGTTTTCTCGCCGGAGAAGTAAAAGATCCGCGGCGCATTATTCCGCGCGCCATCTTCTGGTCGATCCTGATTGTCGCCAGCCTCTACGTGTTTCTGAATATCAGCGTGCTGCAGGTGATCCCCGTGCATGAGTTTATGAAGCCGGGAGCAATCGCGACGCGCAGCTCGGTGATTGCCGTGGTGATGCAGCGCCTCTATGGTGCGTGGGCCGGCAAGGCCATGGCTGTGTTGATTGTGTGGACCGCGTTCGCCTCAGTATTTGCGGTGCTGCTGGGATACTCGCGTGTGCCGTATGCGGCGGCAGTCGACAAAAATTACTTTGCCAGCTTCGCCACGCTGCACAAGACGAAACACTTCCCTACCGTGTCATTGCTGGTGTTGGGTGCGGTGTCCGTCTTCTTCTGTCTGTTTCGCTTGCCGGACCTGATCGCGGCACTCATCATCACGCGCATCGTATTTCAATTTCTATTGCAGGCGGTGGGGCTGGTGGCGTTTCGCAAGCGACTGGGAGGACAGCCCAATCCCTTCAAGATGCCCTTGTATCCCATCCCAGCATTGCTGGCGATCGCAGGATTTTTATTCGTGCTGATTCACGGCAGGAATCTTTCGAAGGAAATTGAATTTGCCACAGGCCTGCTGTTGACCGGGCTGATGATTTACGCCGTCCGCGCCTTCATTGAAAAAGAATGGCCGTTCAAGCAGAGTGCTCCGCCTAGGCCAGAACAAATTTGATCCGCAGCTAATTGTTGTTGAGAATCTTCGTGCTGGCTTCCCATAGGCCGTTCAGATACACCGCGCCGAGCGCGCGATCGTACAGACCATAGCTGAAGTTCCCTTTTTCTCCCCAGATCATGCGGCCATGATCGGGGCGCGCATATCCGTCGAATCCGATTTCAGCATAGGCACGAACAATCGCAGCCATATCGAGCGAGCCGGATGTCGAGTAATGCGCGGTCTCCTGGAAGTTTCCCCGCTCGTCGACTTGAATATTGCGAAGGTGGGCAAAATGGATTCGCTTTTCTCCGCCAAACTCCTTGACCATGGCGACGATGTCGTTGCGAACATCCGCGCCCAGCGCACCAGAGCAGAGCGTCAGGCCGTTCGCCGGTGCGTCGACCGCGTCTAACACTCGGCGCAAATCGTTGCGGTTTTTCACGATGCGCGGCAGGCCGAAAATAGGCCGCGGAGGATCGTCTGGATGCAGCGCCATCTTGATTCCAACCGACGCCGCGAAGGGAATGACGCGCTGCAGGAAATATTCAAGATTCTTCCAGAGTTCTTCTTCTCCCACCGAGTTGTAAGCCGCCATCAAGGTGCGAAATTCTTCCGGAGTGTAAGCAGAATCCCAGCCGGGCAACGTGACGCCTTTGCCTAGGTCGACGTTGAACTCCATATCGACGTCGAAAGCTGTGCTGGAGGAGCCGTCGGGAAGCTTGCGATCGAGCGAGGTGCGCATCCAGTCGAAGACCGGCATGAAGTTGTAGCACACCACCTTGACGCCCACCGCGGCGAGGCGCTGCAGCGTGTCGCAGTATTTCTGAATCCATTGATCACGACTGGGCTTGCCGAGTTTGATGTCCTCGTGAATGGGCACGCTCTCCACCACCTCAAACGCAAAGCCGTGGGCGGTGATGGAGTTTTTCAGGTTGACGATATTTTCGACCGGCCACGTTTCGCCCAACGGCACATCATAGATGGCGGCAACGATGCCGTGCATTCCGGGAATTTGCCGGATGTATTCCAGCTTTACGGGATCGGATTTCCCGTACCAACGAAAGCTCATCTTCATTGCGATGCCTGCCCTGGCGTTGCGTACTGCAAGAAATTCGTTCGAAAATGGAGGCGGTGGCCTTTGCGCTTCGGGCGCGCCCCCATCGCGATCCTACGCCGGAACACACCGCTGTTTTTGGCGCCCGAGATGCTCCATTTCCAACTCGACAACATCGCCGACCTTCAAATATTTGGGCGGCTTCATGCCGAGGCCAACGCCGGGAGGCGTTCCGGTAGAAATCAGGTCGCCCGGTTCCAGCGTCATGAATTGGGACAGATAGTGCACCAGGAAAGCGCAATTGAAGATCATCTTTTCAGTCGAACCGTTTTGACGCAGTTCCCCATTGACCCAAAGTTTCATTTTGAGCGCGTCGGGATTGGGAATCTCGTCCGGCGTGGATAGCCACGGCCCTAGCGGGTTGAAGGTATCGCAACTCTTGCCCTTGGTCCATTGGCCATTGTGCTCCAGCTGGAACGCTCGCTCTGAAACGTCGTGGGTCAGGCAGTATCCGGCAATATGGGACAATGCGTCCGCGGGCGATGCAAGATAGCGCGCCTCTTTGCCAACGACCACCCCCAGCTCGATTTCCCAATCAGTCTTTTCGCCGCCCCGTGGGATTAAAACATCGTCATAGGGCCCGACAACGGTGTTCGAGGCCTTCATAAAGACAATGGGTTCGGGCGGAATCGGCATTCCCGATTCGGCCGCGTGGTCGGAGTAATTCAGCCCGATGCAGATCACTTTGGCTGGACGTGCGACGGGGGCGGCCCAGCGCTCCGAGTCAGGCACGAGCGGCAACTTGGATGTATCGCCTTTCACGACGTCGATCAAGTGATGCATCTGGTCAGACCCGAAAAAGGCCATGTCCCAGTCTTTGAAGTGGGACGAGAGATCGCGACGGGAGCCGGTGTGGTCGATGACCCCTGGTTTTTCATTTCCAACGGGGCCGAATCGTATCAATCGCATGCAGAAAATCTCCTGGAAAGCGTGAGCGCCGGTTGAATTTCGTTTAGTTTCGTTTTTCGGTTGGAAGTCAGCGTAGTTTCGATTGTACGGCCAACTCGAACCGTCATCAAAGCGACATGCCCCCATCGATTTGAAACGCGGAGCCCGTAACAAAGGAAGCATCGTCGGAGACCAGGTACAGTGCAGCTTCGGCCATTTCTTCCGCATTGCCAAGCCGACGCAAAGGTTGGCGGGCGATGAATTTTTTTGTCATCTCTTCGGTATTTCCGCCGGCGCTTAAGCGGGCCCGTAACGAGGGTGTATCCGTTGTGCCGGGACAGAGGCAATTCACACGGATGTTGTCGGCGGCGTAATCGACAGCCATCGACTTGGTGAGGGACAGAACAGCGCCCTTGGTCGCGGTATAAAGTGCACGATCCGGCGCGACCCGCAGCGCGGTGGTGGAGGATGTATTCAATATGACGCCGCCTCCCTGCTGCAGAAAAGAAGGGATCACCGCGCGACTGAAAAGATACATGCTCTTTACGTTGATGGCGAAGGCGCGGTCCCATTCTTCTTCCGTCAGCGTGTGCACCTTTTTGCCGGGAACGATACCGGCATTGTTGAACAGAATGTCGACGCGTTGCCACTTCGACAAAACCTGCTGAACCACTCGGTCGACATCGTTTGCGGAAGCAACATCCGCGGTCAGCGCTTCCGCAGTTCCGCCGGCGCTGTGAATCTCATCCACCAGTTTCGCGTTGCCAACGGAATCGCAATCGACGGCAGCGACCTTCGCGCCTTGGCGCGCAAACAACAGGCAGGAGGCACGGCCAATTCCCGCCGCGGATCCCGTGATGATGGCAATTTTCCCTGCTAATTTTCCGCTCGCGCTCACTGTTTTCTCCCCGTGCCAATGCCAGACTCTTGAAACCCCATACCCCCGGTAGGAACCAGAAGACCTCCATCCACAAGCAGGCTGGTCCCGGTAATGAAGGAGGCATCATCGCTGGCCAGGAAGGCGATTGCATTGGCGACTTCATGCGGGCGCCCGATTCTGCCAAGGGCGTGCATGCGTCCGATCGATGCGAGCATTTCTTCGGGGGAACCGGTTCTGTCTGCCGTGGCGCGCAACATCGGCGTATCGATGGCGCCCGGGCAAACGCAATTCGCGCGGATATTCTGGGACGCAAAATCGAGTGCGATGGCGCGCGTGATCCCGAGCAAGGCATGTTTCGCCGCGACATAGGCGGCCGAATTTTGGACCGCAGTAAAACTTTGCACAGAGGACACAATCACGATCGCTCCGCCGCCAGATGCCAGCATGGCAGGGATGGCATATTTTGTCGCATAGAAGCACCCTCTCACGTGGACATTCATCGTTTCGTCCCAAACCTCGGGCGTGGTTGTGACGACGTCGCCGTAACTCTGAATTCCGGCATTGCTCACCAGAATATGAAGGCCACCATAGCGCGCAACCGTGGCGGCGATCGCCGCTTTTACTTGAGACTCAATCGAAACGTCACAGGGAAAATAGCTGGCAGCATGGCCGGACGTTTCGAGCGCAGCAGCTGTCTGCGCTCCTGCCTTCGTGTCTCGATCCAAAATCGCCACGCGGGCGCCCAATTCGCATAACTTTCGCGCCGATGCCTGCCCAATGCCGGCGGCGCCGCCAGTCACAACTGCGACCTTACCTTCCATCTGCATCACAGTGTCATCCTGTCACGTCCAGGCAATCAGTATTTCAGAAGTATGCTGCGCCGACACGCGCGGTTTGGCCGTCGTTTAAATCCATGGTTGACGACGGTACCTACCCGACAACCATCAAGTGGCAAGCAAAAATCGTGTTCTGCAGGTCATCGAAAGCAGTACCCCGGCGGCTCGCAACATTTGCGGACCGTTTTTTGTCTCCGCGGAAGGGTGTGTCCGACGGATGCGCTCGCCCAGAGAGGGCCATGAAAGAGGTCCCAAATGGCGGGCAATCCACCGATTACGGGCAAGCCGCGCTAAATAAAATCGTTCTTATATCGCTACGAAAGAAGGCTAAAACAGATCGTTGTCAAAGCTTCCGCGAGGTTTCTATTGACAGCTTTTTCTTTCGTGGTACATTGGTGACGCAATCACAAAAAAGGGTTCGTATCGTTTTTTTTGGCGAATCTTTCCCCAAGATCTGCCAGGCGCCACCTTATCTGGGATGACAACGCTACCACCCAGTCGAAGACATTTTTCCTTTTTCGAAATGGCAAAAGTACTTCAACTCGAGTGCCGGTATCAAACATTAAAAGTGTCCGTTTGTTTCACGATTCAATGAGGAGCCAGCCAATGACGTATAAGATTCACACCGTATTCCTCTTGCTCTTGATGGTCAGTGTCATTTCCCTGGGGGCGTTTGCGCAAAATGCAAACTCCACGATCCAAGGCACAGTGAAAGATGCAAGTGGCGCTGTTGTCTCCGGCGCGACCATCACCCTGACGAATACCGGCACAACCCAGCAGCTCACCACGAAATCTCGCAGCGATGGGTTCTACACATTCGCCGACCTGAGCCCGGCAAATTACCAATTGAGCGTCAGCGCGACCGGATTTGCCAATTGGGTTGGAATTCTTACACTGCGGGTCTCTCAAAACGCGCAGGTCAATGCGACGTTAAATGCTGCCAGCGTATCGACGCGAGTCACGGTACGCGACGTCACTCCAGTCATCGACACGGTCAATCCGACAATTTCCGACGTGAAGAATGCTACTGCGATCGAAACGATCCCTGTTGCCAATCGCAACGTATTGAATGTGATCGCCTTTAGTCCCGGCGTGGTCGCTGGCTACTATGGTGGGTCGGGTGCAGGCGCCACTCGCATTAACGGCATGCCGCCTGGATCTGTAGATTTTCTGGTCGACGGACAGACCGTGACCAATCGCAACACTAATGAACTGCAGGTCAACCCGCAGCCGACCCCCACTTTTCAGGAAGTCAAAGTGATTACCGCTCAGGGCGACGCGCAATATAGCCGCCCGGGTCTCATCGAAATGGTCACCAAGAGCGGCACCAACCAGTTCCACGGCCAGGCGTATGAACTAAACCAGAACAACCACCTGCAGGCCAAGTACTATCGGCAGGGTAACTCCATTCCCTTCCTGCAACACAATGAATGGGGCGCCCAGTTGGGCGGTCCATTCTGGATTCCGAAGCTATACGACGGAAAAAACAAGACCTTCTTTTTTGTCGATCTCGAATGGATTAAGCAAAATGCAAACGGCATCGAACAGTACACGGTTCCGACCGAGAGCGAGCGGAAGGGAGACCTCTCTGACGTTCTCGCCAGCACTACGGGGAATGCGCTAACGCTGTACGACCCGGTCACGACACACTCCGATGGGTATAGCAACTACGACCGTTCTGTCATCGCAGGAAGCACTATTCCGCAGAACCGCCTCAATCCTGTGGTCCAGAAGATTTTCGGCATCACTCCGGTAGCGGGGCTTGTTCCGCTGGCAGAGCCGAACATTTCCAACGCGCAAGTTTGGAACGGTTATCCGAACTACATTCCGCCTAATAGCAAGAATTCGGTCGATAACCATTTGTACACGGCCAAGGTCGATCAACTCTTCGGGCCGAATCGTTTAGCGGCGCGCTACACATACACCAACTCGAATCAAACGACTCCAAAATACTACGCACCTACAGAACCTGATATCGCGGAGTACGGCGGCAACAACGGATCTCTGACGTTTACTGAGGTCATCGGTCCCAGGGCAGTGAATGTGGCCCACATTGGCGTTCAGTATGACAATCACGTCCACAGTGGTCCGGTTCCGATTCCCAATGTATCTTCTCTGCTCGGCCTCCCTACCTACCAGACCAACCAATATTGGCCGCAGTTTTACTTCGATTCCTGGGCCGGCACCGACAACTACTGGACCGGAATCGACCGTGATAACCCGAAAGATTATCCTGACCAAACTATCTCGGGCAGCGACCAGTTCTCTTACAACCGTGGCAACCATCAGTTGATGTTTGGGTTCGAGTACAACAACTATCGGATTACCACAGACGAGATAGGTCAGCCTGGCGGCGATAACGATACCACCGGCTACTACACAGCGCTACAAGATCCAACCCAGCCGGATGGCACAACCGTGAGCAATACTGGAAGCGGCCTCGCAGATTTCCTGCTCGGCGATATGGATTCCTTGTTTGTGAACTACTATCCGGTCTACCATACGCGCCAATCGAACTATTCCGCCTTTGCACAGGATGACTGGCGCGTAACACCACGGCTAACGCTGAATCTGGGTCTGCGGTACGAATACTGGACCGCTTTTGCGGACGCATCCGGGCTTGCGTCCACGTTCGATCCCAACGTCGCCACCGGCCTAACCGTCTACCAGGGCAGCGGAGCAACGCCATCTGGAATCTCCCCGGCCCTGTACCAGGCCTACGTGGCCGCTGGGCTCCCGATTGAATCCGCAGCCGCGGCTTCTTATCCCACCAGTCTCTTTAACATGCCGAAGAATAACTGGGTACCGCGCGTTGGCTTTGCCTATCAACTGAACAGTAAGACGGTGTTGCGCGGAGGATATGGAATCTATCAGTTCGCTATTCCGCTGGAAACCTGGCAGTCGGCGACTCGTGACAATCCGCCCTTTCAGCACAGCGCGCAATACGGCAATGGGTTAGTCGACGGCAACATCCCAAATAATGCGGCTTCGGAATTGGAATTCCCGAATGCGCAGGCTATTTACGGCGGACCGCAACTCATTAACCAATTCCAGTTGGGAAATCAGGGTTGCACCAACCAGCCGGCCGGAACCTGCAACCCTCCGGGCTACGCGGTTGCCGCTTCCGACGCGGTGATCAATAGCAGCGGGGGGTTTGCTTCCCGCTTCCTGAACCCCAACTACAAGCCTTCCACCGTTCAGGAATATAGCTTGACGTTCTCTCGCGAATTGCCTTGGCACATTGGCGCTCAATTGAGCTACATCGGCAATCACAGCTCTAACCTGTTGATGATCGATCCGATTAATACTCAAATCCCAAGAGAGGAGTGTACAACTCCGGATGGCACGAACTGCACTCGCGCAGAGCGCAGCATGTATCCTGCGTACGGCAACCCATTGTCGGAATATACCTACGATGGCTACGCCAATACCAACGAACTGCAGGCTCAACTGACCCATACCTGGGGGAATGGGTTGACCTTGCAAAGTTACTTCACCTGGATGAAAGCCTTGACGACATCTGAGTTCGGTCTGGGCCAAGTAACCGGCACCAGCAAAGGACCCGGAGCCTCCTCCAACGCGAACACGATGATTCCAGCAGCTTTGACGCCGGGCTACGTGCTGGGTCAGCTCAATTCCGGGGCGTCCCAATCCAGTCGGGTCAGCGCCGTCTATGCCAATGACCCAACCTTGCCGACAAAGACGTTCCAGCTGAATGCGCACTATCAACTTCCCTTTGGAAAGAATCAACGGTTCCTGGGAAGTGCTCACGGATTTATGAACGCATTGGTTAGCGGCTACAACATCTCTGCTTTTTTCCTATGGCACAGCGGATTTTACTTCTCGCCCTACTACACGCCATTTAGTTCAGGCTCCGTTAGCCCTGCCAACCCGCGGGCGATCAACTTGGCGCCTGGCAAGACGGGCATCCTGCCGAAAGGCCAGCGGACCCCCACACGTTGGTTTGATGCCAGCGTTTGGGATCCAACTTCTGGCACCCCGTATGCCGGGCAAACCTATATGCTGGGAACGCCCTTGCAGGGCGACTTCCGGAATAATATTCCATCGAACTATATGACCGGCCCGGGCTTTAACAACATGGACGCCAACCTCTACAAATTGACGCCTCTATGGAAGAATTTGGTATTCGATTTCGAAGCCCAATTCTTTAATATTTACAACCATCAAAACCTGGGCTTACCGAACAATAATGACGTCATCCTGTACACGGCAGGCGGACAAGCTGTAAATGGATCGTATCCACGGACGATTCAGTTGCAAGCGAAGTTCATCTTCTAAAGTTGTTGCGTGCAATACTCTCGCGGCCCGCGATATTCGCGGGCCGTTTTTTTTGTGCTGAATCTGTTTTGGGATACCGATCGCTGCGAGTCTACTAGACCGACTCGACCTTGCTTTCGTTTTTATCAGAGAGCCGCTGCGGAGATTTTCTTTCGATATCGCCGGCGCCCATCAATACAAGCGAGCGTTGTGCAAAGGGTGAATAGACAAGAAGAGCGGTGCACGCAAGAGCTAATCCGAAGTTGATGTGATGCAGCAGCAGGAACGGAGATAGCGACCACAGCTCATCAAACAGCAGCAGAAACGGCCAGATTTTCAGGATTTTTTGGCGTGCCCTGGGTGGATGAAACACTGCCGCGGAGAGCAAAAATGCGCGCACCGGAATCAAGATTCCCGCAGTAACAATCAGAGCCGTAAATATCAATGTTGCTTTCGGCAGGGAGGAAAGCAGTCCCTGAATCTCTGCCAGGTTCGCCAGCGCGCCCACATAGAAGCCGACATACATCAACTGAAAAAGAACGAACAAAGTCTGCACTACGGAATATGGAGTTTTTGGAAGCTCCTCCGGAGAAGACAAAATTCCGCCGCCTGCGAAAGAAGTCAGGTCGTCCTGTGCGACTGAGGATTCGGTCTCCGCGTTGGCTTCGGGATCGGGAATTCGAGTCGAGAGAACTTGCCCAGTGTCAATCCGTTCCACTGGAGCCACAAATCGGTAGCCTCGCCGCGACAAAGTCTCCACAAATCTGGGATTGCTTGCCGTATCTCCCAGGGCGTCGCGAAGGCGATTCACCGCAGAATTGACGCCATGCTCAGAATCGACAAATGTGCCGTCGGGCCAGAGTTCTCGATAAATTTGCTCTCGGGTCAGCACCTCTCCGGGTCGATCGAGCAGCAGAATGAGGACCTGAAATGGCTGGGCGTTCAACTTGATCCGAACTCCGTGCTTGCGAAGTTCTCCTGCTGCGACATCAGCTTCGAAAACTCCGAAGCGATATCGCTGAGATGTTCCCGGATCGGCCATGTCTACCGTCGAGTGTATCCGAATTGTGCTTTCCATTTTGTGAAAGCATCGTTGTACAACTCCCGGCAAGCTTCGGCGCTGCAATGACTTGCAGCGTGAGGAATAATCGAGGACTAGATGAGACTTCATCCATTGCTTCCGCTGCCCCGGTGGAGCAAATTACAGTGCATGATGCATCGATCCATCCCGGCTTCCCGCGCCTTTCGCTTGATCGGAGGTCTACTGATGTATGTAGCCACGCCGGGCCACGTGCTAGCCGAGCCAACGCCGGCGGCAGTTACAGCCTTTAACTCGTATGTTCGCGCAGTTGAGTCGCGCCTGGCGCAGCAACATCAGTCTCTTGCAGCTTTCCTCGCGCCTGTCGCGCCTGTGCAGCAAAGTGACGTTCGCCTGCGGCAGGGAGACATCATCATCGAGCAGCGCACACCGTCGGGCGGACTCGTTTTACCGGGAGCCCTATTGCACCATTGGCATGCGACGGCATTTGTCCCAGGAGCCACGGCGGCGGATTTCGCGAGACTTCTCAAGGATGTTGACGCGTATCCAACGGACTTTTCTCCGCAGGTGCTTGAGGCACGGATACTGACTCAGAATGGCGATCATCTGCAGACATGGATGCGGGTGCGACAACACCACGTCATCACGGTAGCCATGGACACGACCTACGATGTCACGTTTGGAAGACTCGATGCGCAGCATGGCTACAGCATCTCGCGGAGTAGTCGCATTTCAGAGCTGGACTCCGAGGGTCACGAGATCGATGCCAGCCAGGATCACGGCTTTCTGTGGCGGCAGAACACCTATTGGAGTTATGAAGAACGCGATGGCGGACTCTACATCCAGCTGGAGTCGGTCTCCCTGACGCGATCCATCCCAACTGGACTCGGCTGGGTGGTGGGCCCCTTTGTGGAAAGTATCCCACGCCAGTCGCTGGAATTCACACTGCGCTCGGCCTGCACCGCTCTTCGCAAAATGACCGATCAAGCAGCGAAAAATCCGCGCAGTGAGCAAACCAAGAAAAAAGAAAGGCCACAGCCATGAGCACTAAATCTATAGTGACGCACACGGGTGCCGAATTCCGCACCGCCCTTCGTATCAACCAATCTCTCACGGCCTCTGTTGAGAAGCGTGCCCTGCACTGGCTGGCCGAGCGAGCGCCGGCATGGGTGACCTCTGACCAGCTGACCGCCCTCGGCCTTGGCGCGCAGGTGGGTGCCGGGGCCTGTTATGCGTGGTCGCGATACAACCGACACGCTTTGATCCTGGTGGTCTTGTGCGTGGTGCTCAACTGGTTGGGAGATAGCCTGGATGGAACTGTGGCGCGAGTCCGCCAGCAACAGCGTCCGCGTTACGGCTTTTACGTGGACCATATGGTCGACATCTTTGGATCGGTCGCGCTCATGTGTGGGCTTGGGTTTTCCGGCCTGCTGCACTGGCAAACCGCGATCGCCATGCTGATTGCGTTTCTGCTGCTTTCAAGTGAAAGCTACCTGGCGACCTATACCCTGTCGCGATTTGAACTGTCGCAGGGACTGTTCGGCCCAACTGAAATTCGCATCCTGATGATTGCTGGAACGATTGCCGCGCTGCACAGTCCTTACTCCACGCTGTTCGGACACACGGCGCTGCTGTTTGATCTGGGCGGAACGATTGCCGCCGTCTGCATGTTCGCCATGGTGATCTTCGTGGCTGTTCGCCATACGGCCGAACTGTATCGGCAAGAGCCGCTGCCTTGAACATCCTGATCCGCTGGGGCAAATTCAATGCGGTCGGTGCAATGGGAATGGTACTGCAGCTGACCGCCCTCGCGGTGTTCGAACGGTGCGCGCCCGGGCACTACTTGGTAGCTTCCGCTGCGGCCGTCGAGCTGGCAATACTCCACAACTTTGTATGGCATCTGCACTACACATGGCGCGACCGGGCAGATGATTCCTCACCGCTGGTCCGACTGGTGCGGTTTCATTTCTCCAATGGGCTGGTCTCGATGGTGGGAAATCTTGTGATCCTGAGATTTCTTGTGCAGGAGGCGCGCCTGCCGATCCTGGTCGCCGACTGCATCGCGATTTTGTGCTGCTCCCTGATTAACTTTTGCCTTGGGGACCGCTGGGTCTTTCGCGCGACTTCCGCGTAGTATCCAGCCTTCTTCAATCGCCAAAACAGGCGTGATGCGCCAAAGTTCTGGAAGACGCTAAGACAGGTACTTGACTCGACCGGCAGGTTTCTTGCGGGCACCCATCGAGGGATGCCCGTGAAATGCCTCTTCTGGGAGATATCGACGGCGCTCTCCGCATAGCGGGCAAGTGCGGACAATATGCGCCGTCGGCATGACGCCAATGGGGATGGCTTCCCTGCACCCTTTGCATCTCAGGACAGGCTGCGGCTTGGGTTTCAGGTTCACCACGGGAGCCAGTTTAGGCGAATAAATGACGAATGTCCAGTGACAATCCCTACTCCTGACATTGATGTTCCGAGGTCTTGACGCGCTAAGCGCAGCTAGAGCCGCTTTAGACTTTCATAGCCAATGGAATGACGCGACACCCGGAGTTTGGTGGCCACCTGCCTGGCCACTTGCGGGAACCGCCAGATTCTTCCAAGTTCAGTCATCGGCTTGACGGAACAGATTCGGTGAATGGACTTAGGACAGATATTTGGAGCCGACGATCGGACTTGAACCGATGACCTGCTGATTACGAATCAGCTGCTCTACCAACTGAGCTACGTCGGCGCGTGTGGATTTGGCACTGGAACAACACCCGAAACCGGGCGCATCAACGCCGGTCACCATGTGGGCCGAAATACCGGCGAAGCCAGTGCGAAGACTGCGACAGGACGTCGTAAAACCGCCCTGAACGCGCTGTTAGCAGGGTACCATTCGGCAGAGAGTGACCGCAACGGGCTGCAAGTGGGTTTACCGATACTACGACCAGGAACGAAAACCAAAGCAGATAACGTTCGACAGCCGCACCCACCCAACGGAAGCAGACGTCTGGAAAGCTACAGAGCCGTTGCGTCACGATCTCAATGCAGGAACAGATTACAGTCGAGTCGAATATATCAACGTAAGCGTGGCTCTTGATCAATGGCTTGATTCGCTCTCGGGTCTAAAGGCGCAGACGTTGCGCTGCTATCGACTCTCCGCCAATCGGGTCAAAGAACTATTTGGTGAACTGGCAATCGAAGATCTGAAAGCACTCCCGATAAAAACTGACTGGAGCCTTTGCCCGTTAGCCCGAGCCAGCGGGCACATCACACCGATTCGTCATTCGGGCCATGTTCCAGTACGCGAACCTGGCTGAGCTGACCCAGCGAGAAAATTCATGCGACCTGATCCGGCTAAAGGAAACAACAAAGCGACGGAAAGCAATCGTAGTGCTCACCCCAATACAGTTCAAGAAGCTCGTGCCAGCGACTCGGCCTCCGTTTGATCGACTGGTCCTGGTTACAGGCATGTTGGGGTTGAGGATCGGCGAAGCGCTCGCCCTACAGTGGAACGATTTCGATGAAAATACAGGCGCAGTCGTAATTCAGCGCAATTGGTCCAATGGACACATTGAAACACCGAAGACAGAAACATCCGCAACGGTGCTGCCCGTATCGAAAACTTTAATGAAGCTAATACGCGCTTGGCACAAAAAAGCAGAAAGCGAGTGTCTCTTCCACTCGCGCCGATCTGCTAGCGGTCTCTATTATGCAGGCATCCTGCAACAGAAAGTGCTAAATCCCGCGGCAACCGAAGCTGGCTTGCCGCACATCGGCTGGCACACCTTACGGCACTCTTACCGATCATGGCTCGATGCTGCGAAAATCTCATCCGGCGTCAGCAAGGATATGATGCGTCATGCAGATATATCCACGACAATGAATGTCTATGGCAGGTCGCTACCGGATGGAATGCGGAATGCGGCGGAAGCCGTTTCCAAACTGCTGAAGTAAACCAGAAAACCCCGTACTGAATCAGTACGGGGTTAGGTTAGCAGGTGAATCTCTCAAGCTGCCTGAGAGGATGCACCCTCAATCCATCTGCGTATTGCATCCGGATCGAAACGCCACAAGTCCCCAACTCTAATCGATGGCAATGTGCCAGCACGAGCTAGTTTGAGAACTGTTTTCGTGGAGCACTGCAGGCCCCCAGCAACTTCGTCGGGAGTAAGCAGTTTCACCATGTGGTCCATATTGAAGCTTTCCGCTGGCCAAGGATGCCCACGGCGAGCATGAGCCCGACTGCCAAGTTTGGAATGGGGCAGACGGAGCATCGAATCTGAGCATCCCAGATTACGCATCTTGCAATGGGACGCGCTCCGTGAGGTATTTAATCCTCTGGAGGATCGAATGGACAGGTGACGACAGTAATTCGTACAGCTTCTGTGCAACTCGACTTTCATCCAGACTCCGCTGCTCAGATGAAAGCTCAATTCTGCTAGGCCGCGTTTGGTTGCCGGTGCCTAGATCACACCAGTTCTATACGGAGATCGCGACCAATCGCGCGAGCGGCTCTAGTAAGCGTCTGAAGCGTAACGGACGCATTGCCGGGAGCCAAGAGTCTGTCCAACGCCGCACGGCTGGTGCGCATGCGTCGCGCCATCTCGACTTTGGTGATCTTCTCCTTCTCCATAGCTTTCTGGACCTGCCAAGCCACAGCATCCTTAAGGGCAATGGCACGCGTTTCTTCGAGGACTCCCTCCTCCTTGAGGAAATCATCGAGCGACGATCCGATGTGTTTATTACGCTTGGTCATTTTGTAACCTCCTTCATTCTACGTTTCGCCAGATCGAGCTCCTCAGCAGGCGTGGTCTGCGTCTTCTTGATAAAGCCGTGCAGTACCACCAAGGTCTGGCGATGAAAGCACAGGATCAGCCGGGCGATCTTCCGGCTTGGCAGGCTGGAACGTACTTCCCATAAGCCGTCTTTCAAACTGCGCACCAGCGGCATACCAATTGGCCAGCCAAATTGCACGCGCATGAGGTTCAGCCCTATGGCGCGCCTGTCTTCGCGGTCGAGACTACGCAGCCATTCAAGAACCCGGTTCCCGGCCTGTCGAAGATCTGTAGAACCGTACTGGCACTTCCGGGGCTTGATTGTTTGCCATTCATGTCCTATCTTCATCCATGTACCAAAAATGGTACACCACTTACCGACAAAACGCAAGCTTTCGAAGGGGAACCAGTCGCTCAATACCCAGGCGGCTTATCGGCAGAAGGAGATGACTTGGTTGAACAGCCCTGCCGCGCTATGGAAAACCTGATTTGAGATAGCGGATCGTACTCTCTAGAAACCATGGTTCGGGTGCATCCGGTAAACGCCATTCATTCAAATCCCCGCATCCAATCCACTGTTCTCGACGAGCGCTGAAACGTCAATGCGCTCATTTGAGGCCAGTCGGTTCAAGGTCGGAGACTAGGATTTCCTTTCAGGGAGTTCTGGAGATGCTGAAGCTAAGGTTGGTTCTTGCGGCGCTGCTCTTTTGTTCGCCGGCCATAATACTGTCAGCCCAGCAGACGGTACAGATTCATGTTGACCTGAATCAGGCGGATGGTCCGTTGAAGCCCGTCTGGGCATACGTGGGACATGACGAGCCGAACTACACCTATTCGATCGAAGGCGGCGCGCTGCTGGAGCAACTGGGCAAGCTCAGCCCGTATGTCTTCCATGACCGCACGCACAACCTGCTGACCACCGGACACGGAACGCCAGCATTGAAATGGGGATCGACCAACGCCTACACAGAGGATAGCGCGGGTAAGCCGGTCTATGGCTGGAAGATCATCGATCGCATCTTCGACACGTACAAGTCCACGGGAATCACCCCGTACGCGGAAATTGGATTCATGCCGGAGGCGCTCTCAATACATCCTCGACCTTACCGCGATACGTGGCCGAATGGGCCTCTTTTTACTGGCTGGTCGTACCCTCCGCAAAGCTACAGCAAGTGGTCCGAATTGATTTACCGCTGGGTGTGCCATTCGATAAGTCGCTATGGGCGCAAAAATGTGGAGCACTGGGACTGGGAAGTGTGGAATGAGCCGGACATCGGATACTGGCACGGGACCGAGGCACAGTATGAGGAGCTATACGACTATTCGGCTGCGGCTGTGAAGCGCGCGTTGCCGGACGCGCAGGTGGGAGGACCGGCGACAACAGGACCGGCGTCGCCCAGCGCGGCGAGATTTCTGCGAGATTTCCTTTCGCATTGTGTAAGCGGAAAAAACTACGCGACGGGAAAAACCGGATCGCCGCTGGATTTCATATCTTTCCACGCCAAAGGACATACGCGGATCGGCGCGTGAGCACGTCAACCTGCAAGGATATGTGACCTGGGCCTTTACATTCCCCGGCCATCCATACTTCTATGGATATCGTTCTCTTGCCACGCACGGGATTGACAAGCCTGTGCTGAATGCCTTCAGGATGTTTGGCATGCTCCAGACAAACAGGGTGCGGGCCACTAGCAGCGGCCAGTTGAGCCTGGATGCCCTGCTGAAGGACAGTTCGCGCAGCCTGCCGGATATTGGCGTGATTGCGACGCGAGGCAGCCACAGTGCGAGCATTCTGGTGTGGAATTACGATGACGACGCGGTCGCCGCACCGCCTGCAAAGATCGACGTTGAGGTGGATGGATTGCCGCCGCATGCGGGCCAGGTGCTCACCACACAATTTCGCATTGATAGCGAACACAGCGACTCGTATACCGTATGGCAAGCCATGGGATCGCCGCAGCACCCCACCCCGGCACAGGTCGAGAAATTAAAGGCGGCAGGACAGTTGCAGCTTGTGTCCTCGCCGGAATGGCTGCATGTGCATGCCGGGACAATGAGATTGTCATTTGCGTTACCCCGGCAGGGACTGTCGCTCTTTCGACTGCATTGGAGAACACGGCCGACGCGTATTGCGACCGCCTCACGCAAATCCGCGGCCCCTGCTTGAAACCAAAGCCGCCTGGGGATGGCTTCGGATCGCGTGACGAGGATGTCTCACATGGCGACTCGCTTCCAACCACTCTGTTGGAAGCTGCGATTCAGTTCGTTACTTCCCGGTCAACGAAGTAGCGATCGTGAATCCAGCGAGGTGTTTTCCCGCGCTGGGATGCCTTAGAATCTCCGGATTAGGTCTGCATCTGCCGGATTGTATCCGGGATTGACTTGGCGGCAGAACCGAGCTACGCGCCGATTGAGAAGCGGTTTCAGGCCACCCTGGTATCGTTCCTGCAGCTCATGATGCCACAATGGGCGCGAACAGCTGCTCATTGACAGGGACGGGGATAGGCACTTTCGCCCATCATTGGCGTCGATTCTTATGATGCCTGGAACTTTCGTTACAAATGTGGACACAGACTCAAGTAGTTCAGGCTTAAATTGGAACTTATCTGTTCCGGCCAATATTCAAGACAGCCTTTTGGGGGAATAGGAAAAGGCCCAGGGAATGTACCAGGCGATTTGGCTGAGAGCGTCGCGCATTGCATTGGGACGCGGTCCGTAAAGCATTCTACCCCTTGAAGATCTTCGGACGCTTTGAGAATCGAGCTTAGAATCTCAAAAATTCGTGTTCATCCCTCACTCTTCGCCGGGGCACCCTCTAAATGAAAGCCATTGCTATACGTCATCTGACATTATTCTGAACGGTCGGCTGTCTCTGACAAGTGGACTGCTGGCTTCGCGTGTCACGAGATACTGGCCCTGACGTCTCCCAATTGCGCCCTATGCGGCAGCGAGACTATATCAAGTCCGCGACGAAAGACACAACGCTGCACCGTATCATTCTTCGCATTTTTCACCTGATCGATAAGTCTGCCTCCAAGTCACCACCGACTTTATTTCCCCGCGTTGCTTTTTCCCGCGCGATTTGCTGTTGCTATTGCAAGTCTCGGATTGCTGGGTTCGAAGCGAGGTCAGGCATCCTAAAAAATAGGGAGCCCGCGCGCTTAAACTTTTCATTGCCGCCATTCCGTAGGCCCAGACCGAAGCTTTAGCTGGACGAACCTCGGCCCTGCGCAGAGCCGTGAGATTGGAGTGGGAAGTTTGCTGAACATTGCACGCACAAACAGCGGCTGATCCAGCCGCGGTGGTTCACAGCGTCAGGAATTTCGGAATGCACGAATTGGGAGAAAGCATGGCGACAGCGGTCAGTACACCAGCAATCGGAATTGGAAAGACCGGGGCGGGCGCCGGCAGCAAAGTGGCCGACTACGTCTTGAATCGCCTGAAGGAATGGGGCGTGGATCGGATATTTGCCTATCCGGGTGATGGAATCAATGGATTCCTGGGTGCCTTCCATCGAGCCAAAGGCGATCCGGAATTTATCCAGCCGAGACATGAGGAGATGGCTGCGTTCATGGCCTCCGCGCATGCGAAGTTCACAGGGCAGATCGGCGTTTGCATGGCGACCTCGGGTCCGGGCGCAATTCATCTGCTGAATGGGCTGTATGACGCGAAGCTCGATCACCAGCCGGTGCTGGCCATCGTTGGTCAGCAAAAGCAGGTTTCAGTGGGTGCGGATTACCAGCAGGAAGTCGATCTGAACACGCTGTTCAAAGATGTATCGGACTATGTGACCACAATCATGCATCCGGCCTCGGCCCGCCACACCATAGATCGCGCGATCCGCTGCGCGCTGGCGAACCGCTCCGTCGCCACTCTGATTTTTCCCGAGGACATTCAGGAGACGGAGGCGATGGAAGCCCCTCCGCGCATGCATGGCTCCGTCTACACGTCCATCGGTTACCTGGAGCCGGAGATCACTCCGCCGGCACAGCAGCTCGATCGTGCCGCTGAGTTACTCAACAACGCCACCAAGGTCGCCATGCTGGTCGGGCAAGGAGCAGCGAAGGCGGAAGATGAAGTCCTGGAAGTTGCCGATATCCTTGGTTGCGGGATTACGAAAGCGCTTCTGGGCCGTGCTCATCCTCCAGACGATCTGCCCTTTATCACGGGCCCGATTGGACTGCTTGGGACCAAGCCAAGCTATGACATGGTGATGGGGTGCGATCTGCTCTTCATGATCGGGACCAGTTTCCCTTACGCGGAGTGGCTGCCGGAAGAAGGAAAATGCAAGTGCGTTGAGATTGACATCGACGCTCGCTATATCGCGAATCGTTTTCCCGTCGACGTTCCCCTGATCGGCGATGCACGATCGACGCTGCGCGCTCTGATCCCACGACTGAAGTACAAGCAGGATCGATCCTGGAGGGAAAAGATTGAGAAAGATGTTCGCCAGTGGGACGCCATGCTCGCTGATCGCGCCATGGAACCGGGCGATCCCATGAATCCGCAACGTGTCATGCATGAATTGAGTGGGCGTCTGCCGGACCGCTGTATCCTCACCGCCGATTCCGGTTCTGCGACGAACTGGTGGGCACGCCACCTGAAGATGCGGAAGGGTATGGACGCTTCGCTCTCCGGCACGTTGGCGAGCATGGGCGCGGGGACGCCTTATGCGATCGCTGCTCGATTCGCCTTTCCGGAGCGGCCCGTGATTGCCGTGGTTGGTGACGGCGCCTTCCAGATGAACGGGATGAATGAGTTAATCACGGTCAAGCGTTATATGGATCGATTGATGAAAAGCGGAGCGCCGTTCATCTTCTGCGTTTTTAATAACCAGGATCTCAACCAAGTGACATGGGAGCAGCGCGTGCTCGCTGGCGATCCACGGTTTCCTGGGTCTCAACAAATTCCAGACGTGCCGTATGCGAAGTATGCGGAACTCCTCGGCTTCAGAGGGATCTTTTGCGATAAGGGCGACGACGTCGGCTCCGCCTGGGATGAAGCGCTGGCCACCACGGATCGGCCCGTACTGCTGGAAGTGAAGACGGATCCGGAGACTCCGCCACTGCCTCCGCACATCAAGCTGGAGATGGCCAAGAAGATGGCCTCTGCGCTCGCAGGAGATGAGCCGCAGCGATGGGGAATCATGGAGAAATCATTCCTCGGAAAAGCTGTGGAGTTCAAGGACAAGCTCACCAAGGGCTAGCGCTGCTTTTGATGAAGCGGAATAAGAACGAATCGGGAAGGTAATTTATGGATGGATCGGCGGCATTGGACACAGCGGTCGGGAAACTTGTGACAATTCAGCCGGTGCCAAGCAACGGTTACCCGGGCCCTGGGACAGTGAAGCGCCTTGAGGTCGATGTCAAGGCGTTGAAACGCGAACTATCAAGGAATGTCAAGGGAGAGGTACGGTTCGATCAGGGCAGTCTAGGGCTTTACGCGACAGACTCCAGCAACTTTCGCGAAATTCCCATCGGGGTGGTCATCCCTCGAACACTGGACGATGTGGTTGCCACGCATCGAGCGTGCAGCAAGTATGGCGCCCCGATCCTCAATCGCGGAGGTGGCAGCAGCCTCTCCGGAGAGACGGTGAACTTCGCGGTCGTGATTGACCATTCGAAATACCTGAATCACATTGGGGAGACCGACGTGGAGCGGAAGCTCGTGACTGTCGAGCCCGGTGCAATTAACGAGCAGGTAAACGAGCACACGGGGAAGGACGGCCTGGTTTTTGGGCCTGACCCGTCTTCGCACGCCTACTGCACGATTGGGGGCAATGTGGGAAATAACTCCTGCGGCATCCACTCCGTGCAGGCGCAGATTTACGGACCAGGGCCGCGCACGTCCGACAATGTTCACTCCATGGAGATTGTGACCTACGATGGCGAGCGTTTCACGGTGGGCGTGAACGAGGAAGAACATCTCGACGGCATCATCCGAGCGGGCGGACGCAAGGGGGAAACCTACCGCAAGCTGCGACAGCTTCGCGACAAATACGCAGACTTGATCCGGGAGCGATACATTCCGGTTTCTAAGCTACCTCGCCGCGTATCGGGATATAACCTGGACGAACTTCTTCCGGAGCGGGGTTTCAATGTTGCGAGGGCATTGGTTGGAACCGAAGGAACCTGCGTGACGGCGCTGCAGGTCACGCTGATGCTGACGCCCGCGCTGCAGCAGCGAGTTACTGTCGTGGTTGAATACGATGAACTTCCTGACGCCGCGACCCATACGGAAGAAATCCTGAAGTGGAAGCCCCTTGGACTGGAGGCGCTGGATCATCAACTTTTCGAAGACGAAAATATTGAGCACAAAGATATCAAGGCTCTGAAGAAGCTGCCGCGGACTGGAAAGGGCGCATGGCTGCTGATCGAGTTCGGCGCGGAAAGCAAAGAGGAAGCGCGCGATGTGGCCACACGATTCCAGCAGTGGTTGATCAAGGAGAAGCACTACGAATCGGATCGCGTCCGTCTTTTCGGTCCGGATGAACCCGGCGGCCCAGCGGAAACGATCTGGAAGATTCGCGAAGCCGCGCTGGGCGCGACTGCGTTTCCCCCGAACGGGAAAGATCACTGGCCCAGCTGGGAAGATTCTGCGGTGCCGCCGGACAAAGTCTCACCGTACCTGCGCGAACTGAAGAAGCTGTACAAGAAATACGACTATCGTGGCGCGATCTATGGGCACATTGGCCAGGGCTGCATCCACTCCCGCATTTCGTTTGAATTGCGCAGCCAGCAAGGGGTGGAACACTATAAGAACTTTCTGAACGAAGCTGCCGACCTGGTTGTCTCCTATGGCGGATCGCTCTCTGGTGAGCACGGCGACGGCCAGCAGCGCGCCCAATTTCTCGAGAAGCAGTACGGAGCGGAATTGGTCGAAGCCATGCGCGAGTTCAAGCGTGTATGGGACCCGGAATGGAAGATGAACCCGGGCAAAGTGGTTGATCCATATCCGGTGGACTCCTATCTGAAACTCGGCTCACACTACAGTCCGAAAGAAGTCACCACAAAATTTGCGTATCAGAACGACGGCAACAGCTTCGCGCATGCGACGGTGCGGTGTGTCGGAGTCGGCAAGTGCCGTGAACCGCACGGGGTGGATGTAATGTGCCCCAGCTACATCGTCACCCATGAAGAGAAGTACACAACGCGAGGACGCGCCCGGCTGCTGTTCGAAATGATGCAGGGCGAGGTCATCAAGGACGGTTGGCAGAGCAAGCAAGTGTTCGAGGCGCTTGACCTCTGCCTGGCTTGCAAGGGCTGCACCAACGATTGTCCGGTTCACGTAGATATGCCGACGTACAAATCCGAATTTCTCTATCACCATTACAAGAGCCCGCGCCGTAATCGCAAGCGTTACGCCTACGCCTTCGGGTTTATCGATCAGTTCTCCCGAGTCGCATCTCTCAATCCTGGACTGATCAATTTCGCGAGCCAGACGCCGGGTCTGGCGAGGGTCGCGAAGTTTGTCGCCGGTATGGATCAGCGCCGGAGAATTCCGAAGTTCGCGCCGACAACGCTGCAGGCATGGTTTCGCCGGCGCGGCGGCACGGTCAACAAAAGCGGTCCGGGCGTCATCCTCTGGCCGGACACTTTCAACAACCACTTCCACACGCAGGTTGGAACCGCTTGCGTGGAAGCACTGGAGGCAGCTGGTTATCGAGTCATTATGCCGCAACAGCATGTCTGCTGTGGACGTCCTCTTTATGATTACGGATTTCTTGACGTGGCGGAGAAATATCTGCGCCTAACTCTTCGCCTTCTTCAGGAGGAGATCCGCAACGGCACGCCTCTCGTGGGGATGGAGCCAAGCTGTCTGGCGGTATTTCGAGATGAGCTGATCAAGATGTTGCCGAACAACCAGGATGCCCAGCGGCTCAACCAGAACTGCTTCCACTGGGCGGAGTTCTTCAAGAAGAACAATCTGGAGGTTCCGAAGCTCGATGCGAAGGCCGTGGTGTGGGGACATTGCCATCACAAGGCCACGGGCGGCCTCGATTCGGAAATGGAACTGCTGAAAGAGAAAATGGGCCTCGACGCGAAGGAAGCCAAGGGCGGTTGCTGCGGCCTGGCGGGTTCCTGGGGCTTCGAGGATGGAAAGTACGACATCTCCATGCAGTGCGGGGAAATCGGTTTTCTTCCGGCGGCTCGGAATGCTGACAAGGCCACCCTGATTATTGCGAATGGATTTTCCTGCAAGACGCAGCTCGAAGAGTCTTCCGTGGAGCGCGGAGCGCTGCATGTCGCTGAGGTGATGGGGATAGCGCGCAAGTTGGCAGCTCCGACCATACATGGAGGATTACCGGAGCGGATGCGTGCTCCGAAGCCGCAACCACCGAAGTCGGTGAAGATGGCGAGAACTGCAGCCACGGTTGCAGTCGGCAGCGCTGCCGTGATCGCCGCGTATAAAGCATTCACGAGGCTTGGAGCGCTCCGCAGCAATGACAGTCCAGGCCAGACGAATCTGGATAGTTAAGTGCAAGCGCAACCGAGATATTCTCGGCGCGTCCCTAAGATCAGAGGCTGAGTTGCACAGGAGAAGAAGAGATGGAAGATCACAATCCAGGCAAAGGCAGCCTGATCCAGATTCGCCCGCGTGTCACAACTACTCATCTGAGCCGAGGGCGAACCGCGTTTGTCTCCAAACACAATGGCGAGGTTGAACAAGACCGTGCCAAGCAAGGTCTTTACATCTACAACACTCGAGTGCTTTCCAAATATTGCTGGCGCATGAACAGCAAAACTCCAAAGTTCAGTTGTGCCTCAAACATCGGCCAGTCGACGTGGATCGGTTATTACATCCGGGCTCCCGTGAACTGCAAAGAGACGCCGCCGGAGGAATGCAATCCGCTGCGGGAGACCCTGGAATTGCGCCTCAAGCGCTCAGTCGGGGAAGGCATGCATGAGGACGTGCATGTTACGAATCACACGCAAATTGCGACCGACGTGAAACTGGAACTGCAGTTCGCACACCAGTTTGTATCGCGAGACGAAGCGCAGAAGGAACGGAAGCAGCACGGCGATCTAGACCTGAAATGGGAAAATCCGGCAGCGGATGTGTGGGAACAGATGGCCAACTATCGTGTGCAACATCCGTATAGTCACCAAGGGAACGAAGGGGTGGCGCATATGGAGCGCGGGATCCGGCTCCGCATTGAGAATGCAACCACTCCACCGGAGTGCGCCGATCGGCAGATAGTATTCCAGTTTCAACTGCAGCCCCACGGCGAATGGCATGCCTGCATCAGCTGGTTGGCGTATGTGGATGGGCAGCCGCTGCCGTTAGCAGCGCAATGCTCGCGCGTGGATTCGAGCGATTGGGACCAGCGACGAGCCGGCTTCTTCAACTCTGCGACATCCATATCAGTTCCTCATGCCAACGATCTCACCTCCACAGTGAATCGCGTTCTCGATCGAGCCAGGCTCGATCTCGGAGACCTGAGACTCTACGATCTGGACACTCCTGACGGCATTGCAGTGGCTGCGGGAGTTCCGACCTACATGGAGGTTTTCGGCCGAGATATGCAGGCAGCATCGTGGCAGTCGATTCTGCTCAGTCCAAGCCTGTTGCGCGGCAGCCTCAACATTCTGACGAAGATGAATGCCACGGAAGAGAATGACTGGCGCGATGAGCAGCCTGGCCGCATTCCCCATGAAATCCATACCGATCCCCTCTCCGTGCTCAATTTTCGGCCGAAGAGTTTGTATTTCGGATCAGCGTCGAGCAGCTACCTGATTCCGATTTCAGTATCGGAGCTGTGGCATTGGACAGGAGATCTGGATCTCGTGCGAAGTTACGTGGACAGCGCCATGGCCACCATCAAGTGGGCCGATACGTACAGTCTTGACGCAACGGGTTTTTATCGCTACCAGACCCGATCCGAACAGGGAGTAAAAAACCAAGGCTGGAAGGATTCCGCTGACGCAATTGTGTATCCGGATGGCTCACAAGTTCCAGCTCCAATTGGCCTATGCGAGATGCAGGCCTTCATGTATGCGGCGAAGCTGCAATTTTCAGAGGTCTTATGGCGACTCGGTCAGGTGGATGCCGCGCGAAAACTGTATCGCGAGGCCGAAGATTTGAAGGCGCGCTTCAACGAGAAATTCTGGATGGACGATGTAGGATACTTCGCACTGGGGATTGACGCCAATGGGGAGCTGATTCGATCGATCGCTTCCGATCCCGGGCATTGCCTGCTCGCCGGTATCGTGAGCGACGACCACGCAAAACGCGTCGCCAATCGCATGATGCGTGAGGATTTGTTTTCCGGGTGGGGCATTCGAACACTATCTTCCGAGCATCCGGCTTTCAATCCTTTTTCCTATCATCGAGGCTCAGTGTGGCCCGTAACCACTGCAGGATTTTTACTCGCATTCAGCCGCTATGGCCTTCACGGGGAGATGCATCGGCTGGCTCGGGCATTCTTTGAAGCCGCCAGTCTGTTTGAACATGATCGGCTACCAGAGGTTTTCGGCGGACACCAGCGAACCCCGGAGTAGCCATTTCCAGGGCTGTACACCCGGGCGGACTGGCCCCAGGCGTGGTCGGCGTCGGCACCATTTACAGTGCTGCAGGCGCTTCTTGGAATCTATCCCTACGCGCCCGCGAGTCTGCTGTTCTTGGATCCGTACCTTCCGGAATGGCTGCCGGAAATCACCATCGAGAGACTGCGCGTCGGGAAAGCCACGATTACACTGCGGTTCACCCGCAGCTCCGATGGAGACACCGATTACGAAATCGTCGATCTAAACGGCTCATTGCACGTGGTTCGCCAGCCAAGTCCATGGTCACTTACACCCGGCTGGGCGGAGCGGATTCGGGACGCTGTAGAGAGTTTTATGCCTCACCAGCACGCGAGTTAGGTGGGGTAGGGAGAGTTACGTCGCGCGACGCTTGCGCGTTCAACATCAAGAATAGAGGGAAACAATGGCAACGAAGCCAGTTGTGGTAACCGGTTCATCGGCGGGGCTAGGGCGGGCGATTGTCCGCGAGTTCGCCAAGAAAGGTGCAGCGGTGGCGCTGCTCGCACGCGGTAAAGCCGGTCTGGACGCTGCCGTGCAAGAGATTGAAGCCATGGGCGGAAAGGCGATTGCTTTGTCCACAGACGTGGCGGATGCCGCTGCCGTCGAAGCTGCTGCGCAAGCGGTAGAAGAGCGGCTTGGACCGATCGATGTCTGGGTAAATAATGCCATGGTGAGCGTGTTCTCGCCTGTGATGGAGATGGAACCGGAGGAGTACGAGCGTGCTACCGACGTGACCTATCTCGGCGTAGTGTACGGAACATTGGCCGCGCTGAAGCGCATGGGTCCGAGAAATCGTGGCGCGATCGTTCAGTTGGGATCGGCGATGGCATATCGCAGCATCCCATTGCAGTCGGCATACTGCGGCGCCAAACATGCCATTCTCGGATTCACCGATTCGCTGCGTTGCGAATTGATCCACGACAAAAGCAACATCCGGCTGACGATGGTGCAGATGCCGGCAATTAATACGACGCAATTCTGATGGGTCAAGAGCAGGCTCCCCAACAAGGCCCAGCCGGTTCCCCCGATTTACCAACCGGAAGTGGCTGCACGGGCGGTTGTCTGGGCGGCCAATCACAACCGACGCGAAGTCTACGTTGGAATCCCGACGGTGGGCGCGATTGTAGGAAACAAGATCGCCCCCGGACTGCTGGATGTGTATCTTGCCCGCACCGGATACAAATCGCAGCAGACATCGCAAAAGAAGGATCCGTCGCGCCCGGATAATCTCTGGTCGCCAGTGGACGAACAGGAAGACCACGGTGCCCATGGACATTTCGACAACAGGGCGCACAGCTTCAGCGTTCAACTCCTGCTCGATTTGCATCGCTGGAAGATTCTCGCCGGGTTGATTGCGGCGGGAGCGATCGCGGCTATTGTCGTCTCGTCTAGAACTCGCGATTCAAATCAGGAATTCGATGAGGCAGAGGCTTCGGCCATCCGGCGCAATTTACCCGATCGCGAGATTGCGCGGGTTGAGCGATCGGTCTCGTAGAACACATTTCCGGGTGCAATACATTGCCGCAGATTCGTAGTGCAGGCTTCCTCTGCAAGGCTGCACTGCGTCTGCCTGACACCCAATCCCTCAACTGAACAAGCCGACCGCAACGTATATAGGTAGGCTGCCACATCGCGAGCCTGCTGCTGGGAAAGACCCAAGTTCGGCATGGCGGTTTTCGGTTTCATCAACTCCGGCGCCATGATCCATGGTAGAAGATATTTGGGCGCGTTTGGAAATTCCCCAGCAATGTAGGTCCGTTCGGGAGGGCGGTCCTACTTTAAGCTCCTGTCCTGCCCGCCGCCTCTTGCCCTGTTGCTTCCTGGCACATTGTCTCTCCCGCCCCCGCCGCTGTAATAGTCGTAATCGCCCCCACGCCATAGGTGCGTGGATACCCAACTTAGTAAGGGACTGGCCTGGGCCCCAGTAAACATAGGGAGGATAGCGGTAACCGGTACCGTATGCAATGGCAGCGCCGACGGCCATGCCCAGGACGAAGGTGCCCATATAACCGGCAGTGTACCCGCACGTGACCGTAGTTGGGGTGGATTCATATACCTTCACATATGTCACGTTGTACATATTTTGCGTGGTCATCCGCAACCGTTTCAGATTCCGCCAATTGTTTACCCAAAGTCGGACGTGTGTCACGTTACTGCTTTGTCGCGGGGGCAGGAGGCTTTGGAATTCGTAATGTCCACGAAAAGCCGAAGTCGATCGTGCGTCCTTCCGGACGGGCCTTGGCCGAATACTCGTCGTAGTACTTGAAGAATCCGACCACATTCTTCGCGGGCATAATCAAGTTAGCCTGAACACCCAACGAATGCACAGAGTAATAGGGAACACCGCTCGCAGCCACCGGCATGCCGGCAATCAGATAATTGCCGCCGTTGGCGGTGACCTGCCACTGGTCATACGCGACCAATCCGAGCTGGGCGAGCATGCTCATGTCCTTCTTCAGGGGAAGGACCTGCCCAAATCCCCACTCGTCGGTGAAGGCCTGTCCCGGGGTGATTTGGCTGAACTGGCCTGAGGGGATGCTGGCGACGGTTTTTGACCCATGAGCTTCCCAGTTGGTCATCAGGTTGGCGGTGGTCCCCTGGTTCTTGGTGATGTAGAGCGTGGTGCCGGAGGTTATATTGTTCCCCCAATATCCGGAGCCTACGTTGTTGCTCGCTCCCGCAGTGTAGCTGCCAGTCGGGGCGGTAAAAGCGTATCCGGCGTTGAAGTCGACCCGTTTGCGAAAATGCCAGCCCATAAGGACCGGCTCAACCCACATGTCGGCCAAACCGGAGCCACCTCCGCCGAGATTAATCCCGGTTCCCCCCAGCGCGGGCAAAAGAGGAGGTAGGGCGGCTACCAACTCCCCGCTGGCGAAGTTGAGTGCCAAATAGGGCATGAAATATCCGCCGAGGATCTTGCGCTTCGGAACATAATAGAAGATGTTTTCATCGACCCAAAAGGAATAAGTCCCGGTGACGTTCTGAAGAAGGCGGTTTCCGTTGGAGTCATTCAATTGGCTGGCGGAGTAATTCAGAGCCAGGTTGGCATAGGTCATACCGGGCGCGGGAATGGAGCCGGCGTTTAGGCCAAACTGTCCAGGAACGTACTGCCCCTTCTGTTGAGCCAGCAAGGACGACGCGCTCCCTAAAAATGCGCAAGTAACGAGAGCGACTTCGAGCTTAATTCGTAATCGCATTCCTGTGCTCCTTATAGTTTCGGATCTTCAGAAGTTCGGGATGTGCATCCCGGAGTTCGCAGACAAACCCGACCAGATCATGAGGCAATACCGAGGTTGCCAAACCGGCAATTCCACCCTTGCCGATTTCGTCATTGAAGTCGCCGCCCCTGATCCCAGCCGACGCTGTCGACTGACTTGAGGATGCTGCTTCGCTGCCCAGCCGTCCCGTCGTTTTCCTATGCAAAATGTGCTCTCATCGCACTAATGAACTTGCCGTGAACCAAGATACGCAGACTGGAGTATCGAGGGAAAACCGCCGCCATGACAACTAGGAAAACTCCCAGTCTCGCGACACGCGCTCCAGTTGCGCCGAAAAGATCGCCGTACCGGCTAAGCGACGCCTGTTCGTTTCGAAGTGTTCAACCTGCGGCAACCATCTATATTTTTGGCGTTGTGAGGTTGTCGAAGAGAGGTCAGCGTGATAATGGTGGAGAAATAAAGCGATGTCCGGACAGAGCCTGCTCGATCGCGGGAATGAGATCGACGTTCAGCCGCGACTTGATCACATATCCCAGTGCCCCTTCTGCCAGGCATGCGTGAACAAACTCAACACGTTCATGCACCGTCAAAAAAACCAACTTTGCTGTCAATCCCAAATAGCGCAATTCATGTGCTACTTCGATTCCGGTCATTCCTGGCATTGTTATGTCGAGCACGATCAACTCAGGGCAGAGACTCATCGCTTTGTCTACTAGGTCGATGCCATTGGTAACTGCCCCGACCACGTCATAGCTTGGCTGTAAGAGATCTCTCACTCTTTCATGGATAGGCTGATGATCGTCAGCGATGAGAATCCGCGCTCGGTTCAAGGGATTCCTCTCCTGCGTAGAGTTTCCCGTCCGTGATCAGACAGCGAATGCGCAACCGACGATGATAGCGTTCAGAGAGTGGCTGCCAGGAAAACAGCTAGTACCAGGTGGCTTCAGATTCGACTCTGACCCGAATCTGCGCAACTGGGAGAACTACTAGGCACAGATGCGCTAGCCGGATCAAGGCTTCCGATCGACTAGCAGTTTTCCTAGTAGGCATCACGGACTGGGATAAGTATCCTGCCTGTGGCAGATCGAACGAACGTGAGGGGACGTTACAATGACGACGTTTGGGCCAAAGCTGAAGGCACCGATTAGTGCAGTTCCGTTTTCGGTGAGCGCCACGGGAGGCGTCGTCTTGCTCCTGGCGCTGATCGGGTGTTCCGTCGCATCCGCCCAGGAGGGACGTCAAGCGGAATACATTCGCAGCTCACAACCGCCCTTTCTGACCTACCAGGAACTCGTAACGTTGTACGAACAGGAAACTCCCGATCCAGCGCTGGCGCAAAAACTCCACACTCTGCTGACTACCCCGTTTGTCAACAACGAAGCATATTTCAGCGGTGTGAAACCTCTTCAGCCAGACCTTGATAACAGGGGACCATCCTTGCGGGTCGTGCAATGGAACATCGAGAGAGGCCTGGAACTCGATGACATCAAGCTCGCCCTGACCGATAAGCAAGGATTTCTTGCCAAAGCGCAGAGCGAAGCCGCCAAAAGCAAAGAACCCCCGGCAGGTATAGACGACAAGCTAAGCGCACAGCTTGATGCGCTTCAATCGGCGGACGTGATCGTGTTGAATGAAGTTGACTGGGGCATGAAGAGAACAGACTACAAGGCGGTGGTAAAGGAACTCGCCGATGCGCTCCATATGAATTGGGCTTATGGCGTCGAGTTTGTGGAGATTGATCCGAAGATGCTGGGGCTGCAGTCCTTCGCTAATGTCGAAAATGATGCCGAGCGAAAAGAATTGGAACAAATTTTCAGTGTCGACAAGAGCCGGTACCTGGGGCTGCACGGCAGCGCAATCCTCTCACGCTATCCTCTTCGCAATGTGAAGCTTGTCCCCTTCCAATATCAGGCCTACGACTGGTACTACGGCGAGAAGAAGTATGGCAGCTTGGAGGTTGGCAAGCGCAAGGCTGCGAAACTTGTCTTTGGGGAGGAACTGCTTCGTGAGGTACGCCGCGGTGGTCGCACCAACCTGATTGCGACCGTGGACATACCTGACCTCCCTGGACACCAGGTCACCATTGTCGCGGCCCACCTTGAGAACCGCACCACACCAAAAGGCCGGCTCAAGGAACTGAACGAGCTTTACGATATGGTCCGTTCGGTTTCCGATCCAGTGATCATCGCCGGCGATATGAATACGACGGGCTCCGACGGAACGGTCCTCAGCATAAAATCGGCCGTGGTCAAGAAGGCAAGCGATCCGGCATACTGGGCCACGCAAGGAGTTAAGTATGCAACAGGGGTCGGACTCTTGATGGATGTTGCCAGTTTCGGCTTCAAGACAACCAAATTTCAAGCTGACCCAACTGCGTCCGGAGTGCCGTTACTGGCGGCGAATCCAGAACAGCCGTTCTTTACCAAACTGAATAAGTTTCGTTTCGACGACGGAACTCGGGTTGATTTTCGCGGGGACGCGGCGCTTTCAGTGAACAACCGTCCAGGCACTTTGGGCAATTCGAACGAGCGCGCAAGCAAAGGATTTGTTACGACCTTCTCGCTGCCGCGAACTTTCGGTGTAGTAGGGAGCTTCAGACTCGACTGGATATTCGTGAAAGACTTTCTCACAAATGATCCTCGCGCG
>JBARFA010000059.1:0-14299 GCA_049796755.1 Acidobacteriaceae bacterium | reverse complement strand
TGTGGTCAGCGCGCTCCGCGGCAGGCAGCCGACGCCATTCCGGCATCACTTTAAAGAATTGGAAGGAGACGATCTGCCGCTTCAGCTCTTTTTCTTTGGGAGCTTCTTTCGCGGGAGCGGTCTGGGTAGCAGCGGCATGTGCCGTCTCGGTCGCGATTTCAGTGGTGGCAGCGTTGGTCATCGATTTCTCCTGGTTGCTATCCATCATGCTAGCAAAAACCGCTGGTGCTGGTGATGGCCGTCACATTCGCCAAAGATTCAAGCATCGACCGCTATACTGCTGAGAAGGCCACATTCAAACGCTCGATGACAGAAAAAATTCTCACCTTCCTGGTTCCATGGATCACCGCCATCATTTCCCACATCGGCTATCCGGGCGTTGCCCTGTTGATGGCCATTGAGTCGGCCTGCATTCCGCTGCCGTCAGAAATCATCATGCCCTTCGCAGGCTACCTGGTGTATACGGGCCGGTTCAGCTTATTCTGGGTAGCAACCGCGGGAGCGATCGGATGCAATCTGGGCTCAGGGGTTGCGTATTGGATTGGCGCGTACGGGGGCCGGCCGCTGGTGGAAAAATACGGTTCCTACATTCTGCTGGACCGGCGCGATCTTGATCGTACGACGCGATTCTTTTTGCGCTTCGGTCCCATCACTGTACTGCTGGCGCGCCTGCTGCCGGTGGTGCGTACTTTCATTGCGCTGCCGGCTGGAATTGCCCGCATGCCGCAGTTGAAATTCCACGTCTATACCTTCGTAGGTTCGTGGCCGTGGTGTTTTGTCCTGGCGTATGCAGGAATGAAACTTGGTAATGCGTGGAACACCGATCCACGTCTAAAACACATCCTGCACGAGTCGGATGCGGCAGTCTTATGCCTGCTCGTGGCTGGGGCAGCCTGGTTTATCTGGTCGCACTGGAAGCGTCGAGCAGCACTGAACCAAGTCTAAGCTGAATTTAGCCAATGACGTTCCGTGCAAATTCGCGCGTCCGGAGAATGACCCTATCCGCCCGCCAGTAGGATCGGTAATGTCGGAGTCGTCGATCCACCGGCATTTTCCATCGTGACTCCGAATGCCTTCGCCGGGACACCCTTGGGAAGGTGCGGCAGCAGAACGCTCGCCATGCCCTGCGCATCCGGCTGGAAGGTTCCAGCGGGGATGGGAGCGCTTCCGTTCGCGGGAATGACCCATAGCTCATAGGTCTTATTCGGCGGCAACGGCACCAAATGGCTGGCGGTAAAAACCAGCGCGCCACGATTCTTCAGATACACCGCGTCGCCGGAAGGCTCCGGCTGCGCATGGGCGGATACCAGGGCAACCCGCTGCGATTCCGGCGAAGTCAAAACTTCAACTACTTCTTTAGCTCTTTCGGCAGCGGCATTGGTTTGATTGAGTTGCGCGGTCTCAATAGCCAGTCGATTTTTGATGTTTTGATTCACATCGCGAACATGGACCGCGTAGAACAGGCACACTAGGGCTGCCACCCATCCACCCCAGATCAGCGCCGGATTGGTGCGGCGCGCGCGAGCTGCCGCAGCACCAGTGGAACCGGATCCGTCGCGAATCGGTCCCGGGAATGCTTTGATGGAAGCTGACTTGCCGGCGCTCGCGGCCGAAGAAACCCCCGCCGCCCTCATCAAACGTTCCTTCGCCGATTCCGGAGGAGGAATCTGCGGAACCGACATGGCCACACGCGCGAAATCGGTATGCAGTTGCGCTACCTCCGCGCTGCATTCAGGGCATCGCTGCAGATGCTGGCGCACGCGCTCAATCACAGCCGCATCCTCCTTCGACTCGGGCGCGCCAGCAGGCGTACCCATGCTGAAGAGGATCAGGTCATCCATATCGGGATGGAGATCGGGCGTCATCCGGAGACTTCCAATGCCTTTCGTATCGAGATTAATGCCGACCGTATGCGCGTTTTGACTGTTCCCAAAGGCTGCCCGGTCTTCGCCGCAATTTCTGTGTGCGTCTGTCCTTCAAAAAATGCCATTTCGAGAGTCTGGCGCTGATCCGGCGGCATGGTATCCAGCACCACACGGACTTTGGCCAGCATCATGTTGCGATCCGCTTCGGTCCCCATGTCAACAGAGTTGGCCAACTGTAGATCGTCAACATTTTCAAATCTTCGACTGCCGCGGATGCGGTCAATGGCCCGATTGCGGGTCACCACAGCGAGCCATCCGCAAAGGCTTCCGCGATGGTCCGCGAAGGCCTCCGGTTGCTGCCACAACTTCAAAAATACTTCTTGCATCACGTCTTCTGCCGCCGCGGTGTCGCGCAACACACGCATGGCGACGGAGTACACCATGGTCGAGTACTGGTCATACATACGCGACAGGGCGTCGGGTTGCCGTCTCCGCAGTTGGTCCATCAGCTGCTGGTCCATCTGTTGCTGGTCGGTCAGAGTGCCGTCTTGCGGTGGCGTGTCGGGCAAAGCAATAGCTCGATTGGAAAAGATTAACTCGCGTGTCTGCTTACGCGGTCGACACTCCACCGTACACGGTTCATACAACCAACGCAAATGGACCGCCCCCTGCATTGAATGTACGAAAAAGGTTGCCTGGCGGATTGCCAGAAAAGCCACGGCGGGCGGGGTGAAACTGGAAACCATGCGAGGTTGCGCGGGCGCCAAAGAATGTTAAGAATAGAACGAATTCCGGTCCCAGCCATTGGTGTTGGCATCCTATAGGTTGCAATCTTTTTGCAGCTTCACCGCTTAGCGGTACTCCTCATGAACGTTGTCTAACTGAAAGGATCTTGAATATGGCTAAAGCTACAGTGAGCGAACCCTTCTTGACCGATGTGAAAACCCTGCGTGAAAGGGCCCGCAAGAGTATTGCAAAAGGGGCAGTCACCCAGAACTATGGCGGCGATGTGAAGCAGACCATCGATATTCTGCAGGCTGTGCTGGCAACAGAAATCGTCTGCGTTCTGCGCTACACCATGCACGCCGTTTCGGCCACTGGAATCTCCAGCGACAGCGTCAAAGAAGAGTTCGCGCAGCACGCCAAGGAGGAGCAGGGACATATGATGGCGGTTGCCGAGCGCATTAACCAGCTCGGCGGCAAGCCGAACTTCGATCCGGAAGGGTTAGCCAGCCGCTCCGCTTCGCAATATGCCGAAGGCGGCGACCTGATTGGCATGATCAAGGAAAACCTGATTGCCGAGCGTATTGCCGTGGAGCATTATCGCGAGCTGATCCGCTTCTTTGGCGACAAAGACACCACCACGCGGGTCATGTTGGAGCGTATCCTCGGCAACGAGGAAGAGCATGCCAACGACATGCATGACCTGCTGGTCGCGCATGAGGGTCGGCCCATGTTACCCCAGGATTAAAAGCGCGTAGGGAAGTGTGGCAAGCTAATTAGTCGAGCTAGATATCGCTGGTTCTGCTAGATTTATCCCTACATTGCAGACCGAGGTCGCGGCCGTCTGCAAAAGTCCGATAGAACGGGGAATCGATATGTTCATAATCTGGTGGATTATCGTCGGGATCATCGCGGGTTGGATTACAGGCAAGATCATGAGCGGCGGAGGGTACGGCGTATTCATGGACATGGTGATCGGCATCATTGGTGCCGTCATCGGCGGTTTTATCATGCGATCTCTTGGCCATGCCGGCAGCGGCGGCTTTATCTACACGATCATCGTGGCGGTTGGCGGAGCCGTGATACTTACGCTTCTGCTGCGGCTTGTCACGCGTGGTCGGGTGCGACAGATATAGCGGCGTCACTCGCAAAGCACCATTCGATCATCGGGCCTGGAACTTCCCACGATTCTCATAGGGACTTCCAGGCCTTTTGTTTTCTTTCATAGCTCAGAGACGCATGGCGCAACGGCACGGTGGATTTCCAATCAGTTCCGGCCACCAGCTCAAGCGCGCACGAGAAATCTGTTTCGCTGTTTTCTGCATGTCGCATCTAAGTCAGTGGCTCCCCCATGCAACGCGTAAGGATTCTACTTTTGGATGGAGCCATCGTTAGAAAGGAATGTACGACTGGATGACAGAAATACAGACATTCACAATTTGTGAGGGATTGCCCTACCCCCGTGGCGCATCCTGGGACGGCATCGGAACGAACTTCGCCATCTTTTCTGCACACGCAACCAAGGTGGAAGTATGCATTTTCGACGATAAGGGTGAACAGGAACGCGAGCGCATTGAGCTGCCGGAATGCACCAACCAGATTTGGCACGGATGCTTGCCGGAGGTCGGTCCGGGCACCGTCTATGGATATCGCGTCTCCGGTCCATATGAGCCGGAAAAAGGGCATCGATTCAATCCCAATAAATTATTGCTCGATCCCTATGCCGTGGCTTACATCGGCGAATTGAAATGGGACCCGGCGGTCTTTGGGTACAAGATGGAGTCGATGGACGACCTGACATTCGATGAGCGCGATAGTGCGCCCTTCATGCCGAAGTGCGTCGTCGTCGATCCAAATTTCGATTGGGGAGAAACTCCTGGCCGGGCAAGACGAGGAAGTCAAAGGCAGCTGGCCGTCTCCTTCAGCGACACCATCATTTATGAGTTGCATGTTCGCGGCTATACAAAGAAGCATCCCGCAGTGCCGGAATATCTCCGCGGAACCTATTGCGGGCTGGCACAGCCGGCGGTTCTGGATTACATCAAGTCTCTCGGCGTCACTTCCATTGAATTGCTTCCGATCCATGCATTCATCAACGACAGCCATCTGCTCGATCAAGGACTGACGAATTATTGGGGATACAACAGCATCGGGTATTTTGCTCCCGATCCGCGCTACGCTTATGACCGCGCGCAAACACTGCGGGAGCTGAAGGAAATGGTGGCGCATGTCCATCAGGCCGGGATGGAAGTGATTCTTGACGTGGTGTATAACCACACGGCGGAAGGCAATGAACGCGGTCCAACATTGTCATTCAAAGGTATCGACAATGCCAGCTATTACCGTCTAATGCCAGACAATCCCCGCTATTACATCAACGATACGGGCGCGGGTAATACCGTGAACCTGAGCCACCCCCGCGTGATTCAGATGGTGACCGACAGCCTGCGTTATTGGGTAGAAGAGGTGCAGGTGGACGGATTCCGTTTCGATCTGGGAACCATCCTGGCGCGGGAACCGAACGGCTTCGATAACCAAAGCGGATTTCTCAAGGCGTGCAGTCAGGATCCGGTGTTGAACACAGTCAAGCTGATTGCGGAGCCCTGGGACTGCGGTCCAGGCGGCTACCAGGTTGGAGAGTTTCCTCCCGGCTGGGCGGAGTGGAACGACAAATTTCGCGACGACGTTCGCAGTTTTTGGAAGGGAGATGGATCGGCAGCGGCCTTGACGCAACGCTTGTGTGCTTCCGGCGCCATCTTCAATCAACAGGGTCGCAGGCCGTGGGCCAGCATCAATTTCATTACCGCCCATGATGGTTTTACGCTCAACGACCTGGTCTCCTACAACGAAAAACACAACGAAGCCAACGGCGAGGCCAATCACGATGGAAATTCCAATACCATCTCGTGGAATTGCGGGGTAGAAGGTCCGACGGACGATCCCGAAATTAACCGGCTGAGACGCCGCCAGATGCGAAACATGTTGGCGACGCTGTTGCTCTCGCAGGGAACTCCCATGATGGTCGCCGGAGACGAATTTGCGCGGACGCAGCAAGGCAATAACAATGCCTATTGCCAGGACAACGACATCAGCTGGGTGGACTGGATGCTGCTGGAAAAAAACAAGGATCAAGTTGAATTCGTCCGCGAGCTGACGGCACTGCGCCATCGCTTTCCAATCCTTCGGCGAAATTTGTTCCTTACTGGGGAATACAACCAGGAGTTGGGCGTCAAAGATGTGACGTGGATCAACGCCAATGGCGCCGAAATGGAAGATTCCAACTGGGGCGACAAGGGAATGCGCTGTTTTGGGATGTTGATGGATGGCCGCGCCCAGACCAGTGGAATCCATCTGCGCGGACATGAAGCCACGCTGTTGATGGTCATCAACGGCCATTTCGATCTGGTCAAGTTCACTTTGCCGGAATGTCCCGGCGGCGACACCTGGAAGCTGCTGATCGACACCAACCTGGAGGGCACGGCGGAGGAATCGATTGAGAAGGAAATGTTCAAGACTGGCGAGTCCTACGACGTGACCGCCCGTTCACTATTGCTGTTCGCATTGCAAGCGGAGGCAACCGCGCCTGCGCCCGCGAACTAGAAAAACTATTCGCGCAGAAAAGTTCGGGGAAGAGTTATGTCTCGCATCACTCTTCCCCATAGTCTGTTCACAGTGGATCCGTTATTGCTTACAGCCGAGGGCTCAGTTGTGATCGCAAGCCCACGTGAACTTTACCTCGCAGCTTCGTTCGAATCTTCCCGTAACTATTTCTGCAAGGTTTGAATGTAGGCGACCACCTGGTTGATTTGCGCTCCGGTCAGTTTGCCGGAATACGCAGGCATTTTGCCTTTGCCTTCCTTAGTCGCAGCGACTAATTGTGCGGTCGACATTTTCTTCACTTCCGGCGAAGTGAACGAAGGCGTTTTCGTAGCTTTGCCGGCCGGGGTGTTGCCGCTGCCGTCTGCTGCGTGACACATTGCGCACTTTGCCTTGTAGGTATCGGCTCCGGGGCCTTGTGCGAACAATGTCATCGCCGAAAATGCCATCACGCTAAGGATTGCGATTGCCATTCGATTTTTCATCATTCAATCTCCTGTTCAATTCCAATCTTGCCAAATGAATGAATGCGGATTAAAAGTCGTAGCGCATTCCGAGGGTCACATTGTTTGCATGGAAGTTCCGCGGTGCGGTCTCCCCGGCAGGCGATATGGTTAAACCGGTCTGAATTCCGGCCAGCGTAGGAGAATTGCAGGGGACCACTGGTGCCGGCGTTCCTGGGACGGGCAGCGTGGTGGAAGTGGTGCAGTACGCTGCGCCGGATGGGCCGCCTTCACCGTAGCCGTAGTAGTTGTATTGTGCGTTCCAGATCCAATTCTTACGAACCGTGTACGCAACATTCACGTATGGCGACTGATAGGTGGAGACCAGGGAACCGTTGACATCCCGTGCGTCGTTGAAGAACCGAGTGCCATTGACGGAGCTGATGGTGTAGCCCAGACCACCCTGGAGTTTAGGCATCGGGGACAGGTGAAGACCCACAGATCCGAATTGCGTGGGAGCATTCATGAAGTCCTTGACCGGCCCGAACTGGTAGTACGTAGCCCCGCGAACGGTTCCGCCTGGGCAGGCGGTTCCGCTGGGCGACGCTGCCGCAGCCAGGCCAGGGGCGGCTCCGCCGTCATAGCAGATGTTGGTCGACGAGTAGACATCGCTGTAGTTGTAATTCAAATCGAGCCCGTAATGCTCGTTTCTCGACAGCGTTGCACCCAATCCGAAAACCCGGCTGTGGTCGACGTGGTCGAGCGGACCCGCTGCGGAGGCAATGCCTGTGTTGTTGGTGTTGTTGTGCCGCTCCACATCGTTATAGGCAGCGGAAACGGTGCCCCAGGACTTGAGCCGATAGAGAGCATGCACGCGATAGGTTTGTGCCTGGCGAGCAGTCAGCGGCGTGAATGCATTGTCGGCATACATCAGACCGATGCTGCCATTCAGGTCTAAGTGCTCCGATGGACGCATGGTGGCGTACAAGGTTGCGCCGTTCTCGTGGATCGTAATGGTTCCGGTGGTAGCCGGAGGAACCAGCGGAGCGTTATGAGGAATGCCCTGGGCGATGACGTGCGAGCCGTAGTGATAGGTGAGTGATAGCGTGCCGCGGGAGAAGCCATAGTACGTCCCCGTCACCGCGTTGGTAAACCACTTCTGCCCGAAATAATCCGGTAATGGCGTGCCGTTAGCGCTGCCCTCGACGGTCGACGCGGGGCCAGCCGTCAGCGGAATATAGTTGATCGTATTGTTTGGCTCCCCGGGGGTGACCAGCGTAGCTCCGCTGGAGATATTCGAGGTGCCGGGCTGTTGCGCATTGGAAAAGGTCAGCTGATCAGAAATACTGATTGTCTTGGTTGCGCTCCAGTTGATGCCATAGTCGATCGCAGTCACTTCTCGTTTGGCGTTTGCGTTCCCTTTGAAGGTGATGTCTCTGATCGCATACGCGGGAACCGTTTTCGATGCTGCAACCGTGTCTAGTCCCTGGAAATTCTCGTAATACTTGGGAAGATTCATGTTTGCGCTGGTGTACCGAATATTGCCGTTCATCGCGATGTTCTTGATGCTTGAGCTTTGGAAGCGGAAAATCTCGGTGGGGAAAATCATGCGCGTCGGCTGGCTGCGCAGGTAGCTGGTTGCCACACTGCACGCCGGATTGATGATCGGCAGCCCGCCCGGGGTTCGCGCTGGCGACAGGATTACGGGTGTGGAACCCACAGGTGTGCCCATGCTGCCTGTGTCGCAGGCGGCGATTCCATAAGGGGTGAGGCTGGTGTAGTTACCGAGCGACACCGGCGTTCCATCCGACTCCTGCGCAATAAAGCTGCTCGGGGCCAGGGTGAAATAAGAGTTCTCTTTCAAGTGGTCGATCTGCTCTTCAAATGTGAGCTTGGTATTTGGCAATGGCTTCCAGTCAACCGCTCCCGTAAAGTCGTCGGAGCTGTGGCGCTGGTACTCCGAGAGCAGCGCGTTGTATTTGCCCACGGATTCGCCCGGGCTGAGGCTGGGGCCTTCCATGGTGGTCTCGGCGTATCCGAAATGGTAGGTGAGTTTTGCAAGCGGAAACAGCGTGAGGTTCGTATTCAGGAATCTGTTCACGATGTTGAACATCACAGGCGATTGGTTTACCTGCGGCCATGGAACGGAAACCCCAGGCGAGTTTGGAATCGTCTGTCCCGAGGGAATATTCGGATTGCCCAGCAAGTCATAGTCAAAGTAGTCGCGGTGACGACGAAATGTTCCTGTGAACTCGTACAGTTTCCCCTTGGAAATGCTCATCTGAGTAAAGCTGTTGGGATCGCCGCCGAATCCGGTGGTGAAGGCTGTGACAGAATCCGCCAGGGAATTCTTGGTGCCGGGCAGCGTCTGCAGCGTAAAGGTCTGGCCAAACACGCGCGGTCCGCTCTGCTGGTTGACCAGCGTGTCATACATGGCCCCGCTGCCGGTGATGCTGGCTACGTGGCCGCCTTCCGCGGTGCTTCCGTGGATCGTGTATCCAGTCGGGGCAGTCGGAATAGCTGGCGGCGTAACCTGGGCGCCGGCGACCGTCGTGGTGATGGCGAACATTGCGATTCCAATGCCCGCGGCGACGCGCAGAGCCCATGCGGGAGAGAGCTGTTGATGGTACAGCTTTGAAAACTCGACTGTCTGCTTCATATAAAACCTCACTTGAAAAAGCGTCAGCACATCAAAACCAAAAATCCAACCCCGCTACTTGAGAAATGCAGCGTTGAGATTGGATCCGTGGATCATGGTGTGGCAGGTGATGCAGGGTGTAATCTCCTGTGACCCGGAATTCATTCCGTGGATCGTGTCGCCGCTGACTGTGCTATGGCATTGCTTGCACAGGGTATTGATCGTCGGCATGTTCAGCAGCCGGGCGTTCTGAGAGCCGTGCGGTGTATGGCAAGCTACGCACCCTTCTCCCTTAACCACCGCGTGCTCGTAGACGAACGGCCCGCGCACATCGGTATGGCATTTGACACAAACCACATTTTGATCGGCGGTCGATCTAAGCTGGTTGCCCTGGAACGTGCCGTGCACGTCATGGCAGTCGCTGCACTTGACGACACCTTCCATCACCGGATGGTGGAATGGCATATTGAACGCGCCCTTCACATCCGTGTGGCAGGTGAAGCAGAGTGTCGGCTCCGGCAGTTTCAGCAGAGCTTGTTCGCTCTGCGGAGCGTGAACGCTATGGCAGCTGATGCAGCTTAGACCCGCCTTGGCGTGCGGTGAGCGATCAAAGTTCGGATGCACTCCGGCATGGCATCCCTCGCAAGTGGCGTCCGTCTCTTTGGCGGAAGCCTTGCTGGGCAGGAAGATCTTGGTGATATCGCCACCACCTTCGACGTGCGCTTGCCCCGGTCCGTGGCAGCTCTCGCAGGTGATGCCCTTGCCGCCGTGCTCCAGGGCAAGCTTCGAATGCGGGTTGTTCGCAAAGTTCTTGCCGATCTCCGCGTGGCAAGTGATGCAGGTATCGGAGCCCACATAGCCAGGTGCTGTTGCAGTGGCTGTCGGGGGAGTTTGAGGTGCACTGGCTTGTTGGCCGGGTTGATTCGCGGCCTTCGCCACTCCGGCATTCCATAGTCCGGGGAGTGCGATACCCAGCGCAACACAAAGAAGCAAACGTTTCATAGAGCCTCCACGTTCATGGTTCAGCAAAATCTTGACTGGATCTGAGCCAAGCCGCTCGTAGTTCTTGAGCATTCTTATTTCTCATCCGAAGTTAAAATGAGCGCGCAGTTTCTGGCGGTGATGGTGATCACAGGTCATATTTTGATCAGGAAACGCGCCGGTGGATTTGCCGGCGCCGGTGAGGATCAAGCCCAATAAACATCGAGTGACGGCGTCATTTCGACAGAAAGGATGAGCGTGTGCGCAGAAGCAATGTTTCTCGCCGCACAGGTTGTGCTGAAGCGGCTTGTTGCAGAGATGTTTTCAGCTTGCCATCGGCGATTGAAGTAAGAAGAACAGCCCAGGAAGTTCGACTTCTGTCGGGTCAATTCGCGTGAGAAAGTGTGACAGCGATGAGAAGGCGGACCGGCATGAAACGAGGGCTAGATGGAGATGTCTTTCATTTTTTGCTGCTGCAATATCTCTACCGATGATCCGTGGATGCGAATCCATCCATGCTGACGGAAACTTGCAAGAGCGCGCGTGACCGTCTCCCGCGTGGTACCCACCATTTCCGCAATCTCCTGATGCGTCAGGACCATCTTGAAATGCTTCGTTCCGTTACTCTCCGTCAGGGCCGCGCCCCAATCCAGCAGCAGCTTTGCGACGTTGCCGGCAACCGTACCGGACAGGGCTACGCGACGGGCGTTCACCAGTAGATCTTGATTTTCCTCGGCCAGCATTTGCATGACCTGCCAATTTGGGTTGCGATGACGAAATAAGAAATCCAGAAAATCCCCATCGGCGATTTCGTTCACAATGCATGGCCCATATGCCTCGGCGGTGATTTCATACTGCATCCGCCGGATTGCGGAGACCAGTCCCAGGATCGCACCCGTGCTGACGATGTTCAGCAGCAGGCTTTTCCCACCCTGCGAGGCGGTGGAGATTTTCACGCGTCCATCACACAGGATTTTGACGAAGTGCGGCGGATCACCTTGCCGCATGAGAGTTGTCCCATTGCAATATTCGACTGGTGTACCGATGGCATCCAAATCAGAAAGAGCCTCAGGCGGCAGATTGCGAAACGCTGCGTGTCCGGCGCGAAAAGTTGGATAAGACAGAGAAGCCGAAGAGAGCGACATGGTGAACCTCCGATTGCATGTCGAAACTGCGCAGGCGAAGCATCGAGCGAATCGCCTGACCTACGAGACGGCAGACAGCGTTCATCGGAATCAGGGAGGTTGTGTTGGCTTGCCGACATTGTAGCTCCAATGCATGCGACATTTCCGCGAATATTTATGGGCATTCCGAATCGGTTCGAAGCCGCGCCGATGGAATGCGAAGCTTACAGTAACAATCAGAAAGGACGGCAAATGAAAGCCGCAGTCTTCCATTCCGAGGATTCGCCTGCACTTCATACCTTGCGCGTAGAAGATGTTCCCAAGCCGCAGCCGGAAGCCGGACAAGTGCTGTTGCGTGTGCGCGCGTGCGGAGTGTGTCGGACGGATTTGCACATCATCGATCGAGAACTTCCGCCGCGGCGCGACAAGCTGATTCCGGGTCATCAGATTGTGGGTGAAATTGTGGATGGCGCGACGGCTGAATTGCCTGCGGGAACCCGCGTGGGTGTGTCGTGGATGGGTGGAGTGGATGGAACGTGTTGGTTTTGTCGGCACGAAAAGGAGAACCTTTGCGACGAGCCGACATTCACCGGCTACTCCGTGAATGGAGGGTATGCGGAGTATGCGGTGGCGCGTGCGGATTTTGTGTATCCGTTGCCGGAGGCGCTGGACGACATGCACGTCGCACCCTTGCTGTGCGCGGGTATCATCGGTTTTCGAAGTTTGCGGGTGGCGGGCGTGGAGCGTGGAGAACGCGTCGGATTATTCGGATTTGGAGCGTCGGCGCATCTCGCAATTGCAGTTCTGCGGGCGTGGAATTGCGATGTGTATGTTTCGACGCGCGGCGCGTCTCACCGTCAACTTGCCGACTCTTTAGGAGCTTATTGGGTGGGTTCGGAAGATGAAAAACCGCCGGTGGAACTGGATCGGGCGGTGACATTCGCGCCGAGCGGGAAGGTTGTTGTGGCAGCACTTTCAACTTTGCGCAAGGGCGGAGTGGTGGCGATCAATGCAATTCATCTGGATTGCATTCCGGAATTCGACTACGACAAATTGCTGTGGGGGGAGCGGCAGATTCGCAGCGTAGCGAATATGACGCGCGACGATGCGCGTGATTTTTTGCAGATTTCCAGCCAAATTGGCATAAAAACGAAGGCGACGGCATTTTCTCTGGATGACATTAACGACGCGATGAATGCATTGCGGCACGATGCCATCAATGGCGCGGCGGTGATTGTTCCATAGAGTTTTGGATTGCGGACCCGCGCGGGAAAAGTTTTTCGGCGGAATTTTGCGCTGGAAGGGGCCTAAAACACTTAGTGGCCATAGCAACCAGAGTTTCCAATATCGGCACAGATGGTTGGCGTGGCAACTCATTTCCCAGAGCCATCGGCTGGCGGAAATGTAGAACATTCTGCCGGGACGTGACCTAAGTCACGTTGGCGATATCATAGCCGTGCTTCGATTAGGATAGGAGCAGCAAATCGTAGACAGATTTTTGGTTGCGAACGAAAACGGCTCCGGTCGGCAAGTCGGACAACGGAGCATGATGCGACAAAACCACCCCCGCTCGCGACGAGCGAGACAGAAAAAAGGAAAAGGCGAATGAGCAAACTTGTACTGCTGCGGCACGGAGAGAGTGTTTGGAACAAAGAGAACCTGTTTACCGGATGGACGGACGTGGATTTGTCCGAGCAGGGAAAACTGGAGGCTCGGGATGCGGGCCGTCTGCTGAGCAATGAAGGATTCGCGTTCGATATCACGTATACGTCGGTGTTGCAGCGGGCGATTCGCACGCTGTGGACGGTGCTGGATGAGATGGAGCGCATGTGGGTTCCGGTGGTGCATGACTGGCGGTTGAATGAGCGCCACTATGGAGCGCTGCAGGGACTGAACAAGGCGGAGACGGCGGAGAAATATGGCGAGGCGCAGATGAAGTTGTGGCGGCGGAGCTACGATGTTCCTCCTCCAGCGCTGAGTGAGAAGGATCCGCGTTATCCGGGCTTCGATCCGCGATACAAGAATTTGAGCAAGAGCCAACTGCCGCTGACGGAGTGCCTGAAGGACACGGTGGCGCGGGTGCTTCCATGCTGGCATGAGCTGATTGCGCCACGCGTGAAGGCAGGGAACCAGGTGCTGATCACGGCGCACGGCAACAGTCTGCGGGCGCTGGTGAAGTACCTGGATGAAATCTCCGACAAGGAGATTGCGGGGCTGAATATTCCTACGGGGATTCCGCTGGTGTATGAGCTGGATGAGAAGCTGAAGCCGGTGAAGCATTATTATCTCGGCGATCCGGCGCGGGTGGAGCAGGCGATTTCCGCAGTGGCCAGTCAGGGAACCCAGGGAGTGGCGGTGAAGTAAGGGCAGGGGTTAGAGACCAGGGCTCAGGGGTCAGGTAAAAGGCGACGGCGAGCTTTTCGGGGGGGTGCTGACCGCACGGGGTGCTGGCCGCACGGGCCTACTGTGAGCCGGCGCTGATTTAGCGGTGATGGGGTGCGTAATTGAAGGATTGTGCAGGCTATTTGAAGGATTGTGCGCGCTGGTTGAAGGATTATGCAGCGCGGGTTTTGGGGCAAGTGCCTTGGTTGCAGCCGGATGAGGGGGAAACCCTCATGTAAATCGGCTTCCGCTGCGGGTTTTCAGCAAAAAAACGAAAAACCGATGGTGAAAACCCCGTGCGATCCGGAACCTAGACTGCCTTGAGGGAGGCGGTCGGAGGGGCTGTCTCTATTTTAGCAATTTCGGAGTCGTCGAAGCGCCAAGGCGACGTGGTTTGCTGGTGGGTGCGGGCCGCCTGGGGTGCTTGCCGCCCCGGGGTGCTGGCCGCACGGGCATACTCTGGGCTGGCGTTGCTGGGGACGGGGTACTGTGCGGCATACAGTATTTGTGCCGAAATCGTGCCGTGGGTACTGTGCGGTATACAGT
>JBARFA010000058.1:0-20586 GCA_049796755.1 Acidobacteriaceae bacterium | reverse complement strand
GAGCTAAGAAAATTCAAATCCTGGGAAGTGAAGGGTCCGGCACCGGGGGTCTCCGCAGGCAGCGTCTCGGCCGGATCCGGCGTGGCTTCATTGAGGCCAATGGTGGCTTCCAGCACCAGCATGACCTCAAAGCCTTCCGCGCGAATACTCCGCACCACTCCGGCAATTTGATCGGATTCAGCTACGGTCTCGTGGATGGCTTCGCCAAGCTGCTCAATGAGATTGCGTATCTTGCGGTTCAAATTCAGCCTCCCCGCGCCGGATCGGTCGCGTTTTTCTTACCATACTTTGGTTTCGACAAGAGGGCAATGTCGCAGCGCCTGGCTGCTACACTTTTTCTGTGTGGATAAAGTTCGTCTAGGTCGAAGGCTTGGAATTGGCACCCGCATTGCAGCCAAGGCTCTGCGGAGCCAGGCGCAGAATGTGACTTCTGTGGGAAATGCTTCGTCCGCCGCGGTCCCAGCACAAAGACGACCTGACCCCACGCCACCCAGGGCAGAATCGAAGCCCAGGCCCGTGGCAACACGCAAGGCCGTTTCCAGCGGCAACCTGGTTCGCAAGGCGACGCAAGGCGGTCGCGGGTTTGGTCGAGCTTTCTGGAAGCCATTTTCGGCTGCTGGCCGCGCATTGTGGCATGAGGTGACAGGACTTTTCTTCGCGTTATTTGCTTTGTTTTTTGCCCAGGGTCTCTGGCGCGTGCGCGATGCGTGGAAATTCGGGCCGGAACATCGTCACTTCGTGATTGATCTGGTGATGACTGTGGTATTTCTCTATTTTTCTATTAGCGCGTTCGTCCGGTCACGCCGCACGCCGGAATAGAGTTTTTGGCTGCTTCAATTTATGCAGTCGCAAGGGGTTGTTGCGCAATGCCAAGCCGCTCCGCAATGAAAGATCACGTCGTCGGTTCCCGGGTTCCTGCCACTTCCAGCTTCGCCGTCGAGCCCGTCTACGAGCCCTCGAACGCGCATCAATCCAGTGAAGAAACAACAGAAGCGACCAGCGGTGGCATCGGCTTTCCCGGCGACTATCCGTTCACTCGCGGCATTCAACCCACGATGTATCGCGGGCGATTGTGGACCATGCGCCAATACGCCGGCATGGGTGACGCCGAAGAGAGCAATCGCCGCTATAAATTTCTGTTGGCCAGCGGAACTGCGGGGCTGTCCGTTGCGTTCGATCTCCCAACACAAATTGGCTACGACTCTGACGACCCTATGTCTCTGGGTGAAGTGGGTAAGGTCGGCGTCGCGATCGATTCCATTGAAGACATGGAGCGTCTATTCGCGGACATTCCACTGGATAAAATCTCCACTTCAATGACCATCAATTCGACGGCCAGCATTCTTCTCGCCCTGTATGTCGCGGTGGCACGACGCAATGGGCTCGACACGAAGAAACTTTCCGGCACCGTGCAGAACGACATTCTGAAGGAATATATTGCGCGCGGAACATACATTTACCCTGTCAAGCACGCCATGCGCATCATCACCGATATGTTTGCGTGGGCCAACCAGAACGTCCCGGAGTGGAATACCATTTCGATTTCCGGCTATCACATGCGGGAGGCCGGCTCGACTGCTGTCCAGGAAGTCGCGTTCACCCTGGCGAACGGCAAGACTTATGTGCAGGCCGCGATTGATGCCGGTCTGGACATCGACCGGTTCGCGCCGCGGCTATCGTTTTTCTTCAACGCGCACAGCAATTTTCTTGAGGAGGTAGCCAAGTTCCGTGCGGCGCGTCGCATGTGGGCACGAATCATGCGGGAAGAATTCGGAGCGAAGAATCCGCGTTCCTGGATGCTGCGTTTTCACACTCAAACCGCTGGCTCTACACTCACCGCGCAACAGCCGGAAAACAATATTGTCCGCACGGCTGTGGAGGCGCTGGCTGCGGTGCTGGGTGGAACGCAGTCGCTGCACACCAATGGCTACGATGAAGCGCTGGCCTTGCCAACCGAGCAGGCGGCGCGCACGGCACTGCGCACCCAGCAAATCCTTGCGTATGAATCCGGTGTGGCGCAGACCGTCGATCCGTTCGCCGGTTCTTATTGCATCGAAGCATTCACCGACGAAATTGAAAAGCATGCCCTGGAATATCTCGAGAAGATTGCAATGATGGGCGGAATGCTTCGTGCCATCGAGCAGGGATTTGTGCAGCAGGAAATACAAAACGCGGCCTATGAATTTCAGCGAGCGGTCGACAGCGGGTCCGCAGTCATCGTCGGCGTCAATCGGTTCACCCGCGAAGGTGAGCCCGGAATTCCCTTGCAGCATATAGATGAATCTCTCGAGCGCAAGCAAGTGGAGCAGGTGGGTGCGTTGCGCGTCCGCCGAGACAGGGTTCGGTGTCAAACCGCTCTACTGGGAGTGACGGATGCTGCGCGCGGCGGAGCAAATCTGATGCCCGCAATTCTGGAGGCTGCGGAAAGCTATGCGACGGTGGGTGAGATAGCGGGCACGCTGCGCAAGGTCTTCGGTGAATATCAGGAGACCGTGGTCATCTGAATCGGTGAAGATTCGGATTGCCGCGAAAGGGCGAACACGCATCCAACTGGGGGACGTATGAGAACCAGCAGAAACTACGTAGTCGAACCCAAGCGCAGGCGTGCTTGCTTCCCGGCATTCGTGCTCGGGCTGGTCCTGGGCATCATTGGAATTGTGGTCTTTGCTCGTGAAGCCAAGACCGGAGCCTGGAACCAATTGGCTGCTGTGGTGACCGGAAGAAGCCTGTCGATTGACACCTCGGTGCCAACCGTCGTCAATAAAATTCAGCGGCTGCAGCGCTTGGAAACCGTGAATTATTCCCTCGATAAAATTGTCGAAGGCGATCGTCAGAGTTCCGTACTTCCGGACTTTTTGGTCGGCGATAAATTGTTGCTGGTGGTTCATGGAAACGTGATCGCAGGTATCGACCTGGGCCAGCTCAAATCCAGCGACGTACACATCGAGGGCCGGTCCATTCAAGTGCATCTGCCACCCGCGCAGATCTTTGTCGCCGCTCTTGATGACACAAAAACCCGCGTATATTCGCGCACCACAGGCCTGCTGGTTCCAGAAGATCCCAATCTTGAGAGTCAGGTTCGCGAGCAGGCGCAACAGCAGATTCAGCAGGCGGCGCTGGCTGATGGCATCCTCGCAACCGCCACTAAAAACGCGAGTGCCGCCGTCACTTCGATGTTGCTGGGGCTGGGGTTTCAACAAGTCACGGTGAATTAGCAGGCTACATCGATAGATCCTCCGCCCCACACATCCGCGTCACATTTGTGTTCTTATAAGTTCGTGGACAATCCAGAGCACCACGAGTTTGAAATTGGCAATGTGCAGGTTGGGTCAGGGAAACTCTTCCTGATTGCGGGGCCTTGTGTCATTGAAAGTGAAGCTCACGTTCGCACCATGGCCGATGCCATCCAGCGAATCGCCGCCGATCTTGACGTGCCTTACATTTTCAAAGCCAGCTTCGACAAAGCGAATCGCACCTCGGTACAAAGTTTCCGCGGGCCTGGGCTGGAAGAGGGCTGCGGAATCCTAAGGCGTTTGGCGCAGGCTACCGGCTTGCCTGTGCTGACAGATGTGCATGACGCGCATGATTGCGAGCGTGTTGCGGAAGATGTGGACGTGCTGCAGATTCCGGCATTTCTTTGCCGCCAGACAGATTTGTTGGTAGCAGCGGCGCAGACAGGTAGAGCTGTCAACGTGAAAAAAGGCCAGTTCGTCGCGCCCGCCGACATGCGGCATGCAGTTGAGAAAATTCACGCCACCAGCAACAATGCTCGGGTATTTTTGACCGAACGCGGCGCCAGCTTCGGGTACAACAATCTCGTCGTCGACATGCGTTCGTTGGCGATTATGCGCAAGTTCGCGCCGGTAGTATTTGACGGTACACATTCGGTGCAAATGCCCTCCGCACAAGATGGCGTCAGCGGCGGACAGCCGGAATTTATTCCGGTGTTGACTCGCGCAGCTGTGGCCGCTGGAGTGGATGGAATTTTTCTCGAGGTTCACGACAATCCGGCGCAAGCCAAATCAGACGGCGCCAACGCGCTCGACCTGAAGCAACTGAAGCCGCTGCTGGAAACACTGCTGGCAATCCATCAAGCGGCGCGCGCGTAGAGAGCGCTCGCTATCGCCAACGCGAACCAAATGAAGCGGCAGCCAGCCATTTTATTTCGCCTACGGCATCTGCTGAGGTTGAATTTGGGTGAACCCAGCGGGAATGGCGAATTTCCCCGAATCGATCGGTGCGGTAGAAAATTCCGTCAGCTGGGTCGTGGATTCCATAAGCACAGTCGCGGTGGGAGCTTGTTGCGTTGTGCTGGTGGAGTCATCGTCGGCGGGCGGAGGCGGTTCCTGCTGCTGCTTCTTGTGCCCAAATCCGCCGAACCCGCCGATTCCAAAGCTACCTAATTTATTCGCGATTGCGGAAGAGGCTGACTGCTGCGCCACCTCTCCAGCGGTAGGTGGCGGAGGTGCTGATGGATTGGGTGGTAGAGGAGCTTCGCTGGCCGCTGGCAGCGGCTCTCCGTTCGCGGTCGCTCCCATGCGCATCACCTGTTCAACAGGGATTCCTTTCAGCTTCGACATCTCTTTAATCATCTGCGCCATTCCCTGCGAAGCCGCGGGCTGCTGCATTGCCGCAAAGGAAGACGATAAGCTGCTGGCGTTGAACATGTCTCCCATCTTGGCACCCATTCTCATGTAGAAATCCCGAATCTCTCCATATCCTGGAATCTCTGGGACCATCCACATATCGTTGGTGATTGCGAACGCACCCTGCTGGTCATTGGTTGTATCGGTGCCCACCATCTGCATGGTCAAAATGGATTCCGTCGCGTCCAATCCGCTCACCTGCTTGGTGGCTCCGGTATTGCGCACGTTTACTTTGAATTCCAACTGCACATTGATTGGCGGTTGCGGTTGCGGCTGGGCGGGAGCGGTGGGCTGTTGTGCCTGGTTCTCTTTCATTTGTTGCATCGTCTGCTGAAACTGCTGTCGCATCTGCTCGAAAGTCATCTGCGTATAGGTGTGCTTTTGCATGTCAATATTGGTGATCGTTTCCTTGTCTAGATCGATGATCTCCATCGTCTGCGCATTAACGCGAGCCATTCGGTTGCCCTGGACATAGACGGCGGACACTGTGGGTGCGTTGATGTCTCTGGCCTGGTTGCTGAACGCCCCCGCCATTTTCATCATGCCCATCATGGAGCCGCCAGTGACTTGCGTGGTTTCCTCGTAATGGAAGTCGGCCAGCGCGGCTGCAGGCAGCAGCAGGCTTAACCCGAGCGCACCGAATTGAAGTCGGTTCATAGTCCCTCCTTTGGCACAAATCGAAATAGGGAGGGGTACCCTCGGGGAGGGCGCGGATTGCGCTAATCTACGCCCGGAACGGGTAGATTGTCTATGCTATCGACGGCTGAACCGGTCACTCTATTTTCACTGGATAACAAGGGTTGAAACTGGTGAGTTCTTTGGACTACGCGATGGAGCGGAGTACGCCACCATCCACTCGCAGCGAAGCTCCATTCGTGGCGGAGGATCGCGGGCTGGCCACATATGTCACCATCGCGGCCACTTCTTCCACCGTGGCGAATCGCTGCAGCAGGGACGACGGCCGCGCCTTCTCGAAAAATTCCTTCTCTATTTTCTCCGCGGAGGTTTTGCCTCGTTTCGCCATATCGTTGACAAAGCCGCCTACACCCTCTGAGCGCGTCGGCCCGGGTAGCACGCTGTTGACCGTAACGCCGGTGCCGGCAACAGATTCAGCCAGACCGCGCGCAATCGCCAATTGAGCCGTTTTCGTCATGCCGTAATGAATCATTTCCACGGGAATTTGCAAGGCGGACTCGCTGGAGATGAAGATGATGCGGCCCCAGTTTTTGCGGACCATTCCGGGCAGGTAATGACGCGACAGCCGGACGCCGCTCAGAACGTTGACTTCAAAAAAACGCATCCAGTCGGCGTCGGTGATTTCGGCAAATTCCTTGGGTTCAAAAATACCAAGATTGTTTATGAGAATATCGACCTGAGGCAACTGCTGAAACAGCACCTCAGTTCCGGCCGTGGTCGCAAGGTCTGCAGCCACCCCTTCAATCTTTCCCTTGGGATGAATTGCGCGGATTTCTTCCATCGCGTGTCGTACGCGATCTGCTGTGCGGCCATTGACGGTGACATGGGCGCCTTCTTGAGCCAATTCTTTCGCGATCGCTAGACCGATCCCGGCAGTTGACCCACTGACCAGTGCCGTCTTTCCTGTCAATTGCAAATCCATATCGATCCTCCAGTGGGATGTCTGCTGATCTATAGATTCAGAGCGACGCGGCGACGATGCAGGGAAGCGAAAGAAGTCTCGAATTTCAGAAAGCTCTAACGAGTCGTGCTTGCATTTTGGCGCGTCATGCGGCGTTCCGGCTTGGGGGCGGCGGGATGAAAGCAATCGATATGCAAACCCGTCAACTTCCCGTCGATGCGATCAAGCTCACGTTCGACGATGTCTCGAACTCGTTGCGCCGAGCCCACCGCCCGCAGGTTCAGGAGCAGCTCGTGTCGTGATGCGGGGGATGCATCGAGCGCTCCATCAACCGCAGGTTCCTCACCGTTGGCACACATGGCCGCTTTCAAAAATCCAGTCGGCGAATCAATCGTAGCTTTCAGGTGCACAATCATGATCTGGTTCGCGGTGAACCCTCGATCAAGGTGATCGAGCAGAGGACCCAAGATCACCGCTGGCGAGCAAGGGATACTCGGTTCAATTGTCACCTGCAAGTTCAGCCACGCCAAGGCAGCCTCGGCGCGTGCATATTGCTCATAGTCGATGTCGAGAATCTCACTTCCGACTGTCAACTTGCCGGAGAAAATTTCATCCAGCCATGCCGCGACGCCTTGGTCGGTTCGAGCGCTGACCTGGCGCACATGTTGCACTGAAATTTGTGGGCAATCCGGATAGAGATCCGATTTTGTCCAACAAACCAAGTCAGCTTCCTCTAATTGTTTGTGAAAAAGAAAGCTCAGATCGGGATCGGCATCCGCTGCAAGCAACGTCCTCGCTCGCTCAGGATCGACCAGCACTGTAAAAGGCGCGAGCCGAAACTCCTCGCGATATTCCAGCAAGGGGTGAAGGATGGTGGCAGAAATATCGGTGCAGCTGCCCACCGGTTCGGCAAAGATGACATCCGGTTTATGGGCGCGCAGTTCTCCCATAACGCGAAGCAGATCGGACAGCTTGCAGCAAAAGCAGCCACCCGTCACTTCACCGGATTGCAGTCCGTTGTGCGTGGTGTAACCGGTGTCGACCAGATCGTTTCCTTGGTCGTTCAATATCACAGCGCTTCGAATGCCACGAAGTTTCAGCTCTTTTGCAGCAGCCAGGATCAGCGTGGTTTTTCCCGCGCCAAGAAAACCACCAACAATCGCGATCCACGGCTTGTGGTTGGCGATGACGGCCGTCATGCCTTCAACTCAATCTGCAGTGTCTGGCCTTCGGTCAACTGGAGTGGTGACTTGAAATGAAACACGGTCGTCCCGTTTTTGTTTTCCATCGAATGCGTCGCGATGTTGCCATTGTTGTGCACAGAAGCCGACGATCCTGACCCTGAAACCTCGCAGGAGCGGCAAGGAAGCGCGCCGGCCAGCACCTGAATCGTAAAGCGAGTGCCCCCTCCCGCGATCGGACGGGAGGAAAACGTTCCCCAGCCCGTTCCTGTCGACCAGAAAGAATTGAAAGTCTTGCGGGCGATGCGCGGAATCGCAACTACAGAAGCTTGCGCCCCATCAAATTGAAATCCGCTGAGTGCGACGAAGCTTGTCCACGAAGCCATGGCACGCGCGTAGTGGTGGCCGCATTCCGCTTCATCCCAGGGACTGCGTTTTTCACCATCGTATCGGGCGCGAACGTTGTGGATACACTCGACACCTTCTTCGACCATTCCCGAATAGATCATCAGTGCGGCTGTTGCGTGTTCAAATCCCGTCATCACTTCAGCGAAATACGGAAAGGGAATGCGCGGACGCGGTGCTTTGCCGTAGTCGCAGATGACCATGGCCGCCTCATTGTTCAGGGCAAACGTTCGCTCCACATTGTCATGATCGACCAGAGTGCGTTTGTAGTTGTATGCGTAAATGGATCGAAGCGTCGTTTGCACATTCGCCGGCGAAACCAACGGACCCAGGTTTGTTACATGGGCAAGATATTGCCCGAGCAGTTGATCGATCAGGCAGCCCTCGCCAACCTGATATTGAGGGTCTTCTGTCCCTTCTGTTCCCATCCCGCCGCGCAAATGCGGAGCAATTCTGTTCGCGGGCAAGCCGCGAATTTGTTGGATGTAAAATTCGGCGTTAAAAAGGTGCGCGTCAATCCAGGGACTGCCCTGATCGAAGATCTTGCGATATTCCGCTGCGGATGCCGTGTCGCCGACCGCGCGGGCCATCTCTTCTCCAGCGCGCAACGCGCCGAGATAGTAAATGCCACACAAAGGATTTGGACCATAAAACTCGACGTCATATGTATTGTGCTGAACGCCCGTAAGCACGCCGGATTTATCTGGATCCCAGCCACCCGGCTCCCACGCAAAGGCAATTGCCTTTTTAATCTTCGGCCACGTGGCCTGAAGCCATGCATTGTCGCCGGATAACCGCCAACCCAGATAGGCGTGCATGATCTGACCCATCTGCCCATCCGCAGCGACCAGAGGAAAGCGCGGAAGCCCTTCGGGGAGCAGTTGTCGCGCGCGGATGCCACCGGCGTCATCTTCAGAGTAGCCAAAGGAAACGTTGCGTAAAGACCGCGCGAACGACGGAAATAGAAACTGCGTTGCCGTCTCGTAGTTCCAAACGTGAGTACAGTTTCCAAAGCAACAACCAAGCGAGTCGTTGCTGCCTTCAAAGCCGTGGAAGTCTCCATCCGCTGTGCGGAAGCACGTTGTGGAAGCCAGGGTGGATAGATTGGCGCTGGCCGCTTCCTTGACGACATCGGGCACAGTGCTCCCCCGAAACGCGTTGGTGAAAGCGCGAGTGCGCGCCTCAAGTTGCGGCAAACGTGTCGCGGTGTATTGCGCGGCTTCCCACGCATCCTTGAAACGCGTCGCATAGTAGTTGCCGATGATGGTATTCCCTTTGCCCGGAGGCGCCGACCATCCGCACCAATCCGGCGTGCGATTTGGAAAGTGCCAGGCCAGCAGAAATGTGATCGAGCCGGACTGGCCCGCGGGAATAGTTGTTTGCTGGCAGAGCGCACCCACAGCATTGCGCGGATTGGGTTCGGTGCCTAACTGGCCATGCTTAGAAAATTCATCCCAATACAAAAGTGGAGCGGTCCACCAAGCCTCTTTCGGCCATCCGCGCCAATAAGTGACTTTCGTCTTGTCGCCTGGCAGCGCCGCCAAAACAAAAGTGCCGTGCATGGGATCTTCGGACCGCAGCTCCGGATTGCTCATCAGCAAGCCTTCGAATTGTTGGCCGGTGCGATATTCATTCAGCCGTGTATCCGATTTCAAGAACGGACTGCTTTTCGAGGGGTTGGGCGCAACTGGGTTATCGATCGAGAAAGCAATGCCGACTTTGACCGCTTGTAATCCAGTGTTCGTCAGCCGGTACCGCAGAACGGCGACGGGTAGTCCGGAGTCATCAGGATCGTGCGGAATGAAAGGAGAGAATGCGTCGAGTTCCACCTTCACCGGTAGCCGACGATCTTCAAAGTCAATGTGTGCGAGCGGATATTCGCCGGTAAATTTCGCGCCTTCCAGTCGGCTCAGTCCCGGAGCATTGTTCGAGCCGAGCCCGGATTCACCCTGATAAGGAGGAAGAATGCGCGATTCCAGCACATGGGCAATCGGTTTGGAGTTGCCGGATTGCATCCAGATTGCAGGAAAGGCGTATGCCGGCGAGCCGCCCTGGTTCGGTCGATTGAAGATTTCCCAATCGCGCAGTTGTCCGCGACCGCCCAGCCCAAGGCTTCCGGCCGCGACGCCGCCGAGCGGGAACGAAATCATTTTGAGTTGGCGGCCTTCGAACACGCGAGGAAAGGAAATCTCGGTCTGACCGAGCGGGTGACCTTCGCCGACCTTCTGGGCTGGAGTTGCCTGTGCCTGCGCGGTTGCGGTCCAGTGACCCGGCTGGGTTGCTGCGCCGATTACACCTGCTGCTTGTTTTAAAAAGTCACGGCGCGGCAATTTGCTCTTTCCACTCATTACTCCTCCTCCTGCCACTTCCATTCTGCCGAGATCTATATCGGTTCGAATCGTTGAATCCCTACACCGACATCAGCTCTCCGGTAGTTAGCGGGTACTGGGATCGGCCGACTCAGATCCACGATTCTTCATCTCTCGCCGCAGCTCCTGCTCATCGGCGTCGCTCCAATATTTACAATCCAGCCGCAGAAAAACCGATGTGTAGGGAATGGTCAGCGTAGTCTTGAGAATCAAAACGTGGAAAGTATTGCTCGTTTCATTCATTTTCTGAATCAATTGTTCATGAAGCACAGAATGAACAGGGAGGCCTCCGAGCGCGGCTTTGATCTCGCTGCGATATTGGGTGACTCCGGGTGCTTGCTGTTCCGTGACAAACGGAAGCTCCGCATCCATGAACACGACTGGTCTGACGTGTCGCGAGGCGGCGATGGAATGCAGAACTTCACGCACCACGGTTAGTTGATTGGTCCCAGTTTCTACGGTTTCGATACCCGGCGAGGTCTGTAACGGGTAAGCCGAATCGACAATGACGATCCAGTTGCGGTGTCCAAGGAGTGGCAATTCCCTCTGAACTTTCGTCTGCCACGAGATAGGATTCGCTGCATTCATCGGCATCCAGGAAAACACAACTAACGATAGAGCAAGCAAAAACTTCATTGATATTCACCCTCGCGCAAGCTCGACAGGTCGTACTCTACATGTCCGCTTGCCAAGTCGCAATCGCCCCGTCGCTGCAATCTTCTGTAGTTAAGATTGATCCTCGTCGTTGTTGATTCCTAGCTGATGCCAACTTTGTAGCGAGGCCATTTCGAAACCATCCCCCAGGCATCGACCGTGGGTTCCGATTCGCATTCCAGTTCGATCACCGTCATGGGAGAATCGGGTGCGTCGACCGGCAGTCCTGTCAGCCGCAATGTGAGTGGTTCGTTCTGCGTGAAGGCAACATTCTGCCCCGTTTTCAGCAGGCGCGCCGACGTTACTTTGGCCTTCAGTCCGCCAATAGCAATCACAACGCCGGGCTGGAAAAAGCTTAGCCACTGCGCTGCGGGCGTCACTCCAGGCCAATACTTCTGGTGCACATACAGAGTATTTCCGCGACGAGTAAATTGCGTATTCGGCGCGGCAGGGAACGAGCCTCGATCCGTCAGGTAGATCGCGTTGCCATTGGTATCAAGCCACTCGCCGACCTTATCCAGAACATCGACGGATTCCTGCGGCACCGATCCGTCCGGCTTGGGCCCAATGTTCAGCAGATAATTGCCGCCCCCGGCCGCGCAGGTGGCCAGATTACTTGCAATCACTTTCGGCGTTTTCCAGGAGTCGTCGCCGCGATTGTAACCCCAGCTATCATTGAGCGTCATGCATGTTTCCCACGCGCGTCCTTCCTTCGACGCCTCGATGTGCTGTTCCGGTGTGGAGAAATCTCCGTCCAGTCCGTTGCGGTTGTTCACAATAATTTCCGGCTGAAGCTGAAACACCATCGCATTCATGCGCTCCGATTCCCATCCCTCAGGCGTTAACGGCCAATCGACGTCATACCAAAGGATGTCGATCTTTCCGTAATTGGTCATCAGTTCGCGAATCAGGCCGTGGGTATATGCGACAAATCGCTTCCTCGCGGCTTCATCGGTTTTGCATCGCGCACCGTCAGGATGGTGCCAGTCCATCAGCGAATAGTAGAAGCCAACTCGCAGACCCTCCGCGCGAGCCGCTTCCACATATTCGCGCACCAGGTCTCGCCCTGGACCCTGCCTGGGCGCACAATAATCCGTGAGCTTGGTGTCGAACATGCAGAAACCCTCATGATGCTTGGTGGTCATCACCATATACTTCTGCCCGGCACGCTTCGCCAGCTTCGCCCAATCCCGCGCGGCGTTGGGTTTTGGGTTGAAATGTTTCGCCATCAATTCATATTGCGGAATCGGAATTCCTTCGGCTTCCATGGCCCACTCATGCTGACCCAACACACTGTACAGTCCCCAATGGATGAACATGCCGAACTTGGCTGCATGCCACCACGCCATTCTTTGTGCGCGGGTCGCAGCTTGCGTGGCGTCGGCGGCAGAAACTGTGTCGCTACCTGTGGCAGACTGTGGCGAAGCGAGATTGAGCGCCTCGGCATTCGCGGAATATGCCAGGGCGCCGGCAGCGCCGACCTGTTTCAAAAAGGAGCGTCGTGAGATTGCATCGATTGTCATCTTTTTTTCTCCTTGAATCGTGAATGCCAATTCGTTTAAGCGGTGTCATTCGCAGCTTCCAGCGTTCTGCGAGAAAGTTCGGTTCCGAAGAAGGAATACAGCGCAACCCCGGCATAGGCGAGCAAGGGAACCACGTACGCGAGTGCGATGCTGTGCGACCACTCAGAAATCAGGCCCATGACCGGCGTCAACACCGCGCCGCCAACAATGCCCATCACGATCAGCGATCCGCCAATCTTGGTATTCCGGCCCAGCCCGCGAATGCCGAGAGCGAAGATGGTTGGGTACATAACGGACATGAAGAAGCTGGTTGCAAAAATCGCCCACAGACCAATCCATCCCGGAAACTTGATGCCGATTCCAAGCAGCGCAATGTTGATCAAGCCATAGGCGCCCATTAAAAGGTGCGGCTGTACATATCGCATCAGGGCAGAGGAGGCGAACCTTCCAACGCCAAATGCAACCAGGGTTCCTGTCAATAAATATCCAGCAACCTTTTCCGGTTCGTGGGTTGAGCTTTCAATGTACTGAATAAAGTAGCTCCACGTGCCGACCTGCGCGCCGACATACAGAAACTGCGCGACGATCGCTAACAGAAAATGCGGATAGTGCAGCAGCTCCACAAACCTTCCGTGATCTTCATTCGCATTTTCATGCTCACCAGCGATGGTGGGAAACTTTGCCCGCGCGATCAGAAAGGCCCAGAAAAATGCGATGGCCCCGATGACAATATAAGGCGTGACGACGCGCATAGTTTCGCGATGAAGATAGGCCTGGTAAGTATGCGCAGCCTGCATGGCGGCGATCTGCTGCGGGTTCAACTCAATGCCGGAAAAAATGAACACGGTGCCGATCAGGACACCACAGATCGCGCCGAGCGGGTTGAAGGCCTGCGCAAAATTCAATCGTCGAGCCGCACTTTGCGGGTCTCCCATCTGCGCGGCGAACGGGTTCGATGCCGTCTCCAGAAACGACAGTCCGCTGGCAATGACAAAGAGTGCCGCGAGAAAAAATGAATACCGTCCGACGAGTGCGGCGGGCCAAAAGAGAAAGGCTCCGGTACCGAAAAGAAGCAGCCCGGTGATGAAGCCCATCTTGTAGCCAAACTTTCGCATCAGCAGCGCGGCTGGAGTGGCCAACAAGAAATATCCCAGATAAAAAGCGGACTGCACCAGGCCAGCCTGGAATCGCGAAATCGCGAACGACGTCATGAACTGGCGGATCAAGACGTCGTTCAGATTGTTGGGAACGCCCCAAAGAAAAAACAGGCCCGCTACCAGAAAGAACTGCAGGCCCATCCCTTGCGGGATCAGCGGATGTTGATGCGGGTTGTGCGTGGTCGTCTCGGTTTCTGCAGGGGGCACCAGCATTACAGGCGAATTCCTCTCGACACCAATGTATCCGCTCTCGACACTACCGACATTTTTACCGCGCGCGTTCGCGTCGTGCCTGCTCCGCACCGAGACTACGAAGAAGCCTTATGTTTCCAGTCGTAGTTCATATAGACCACGTGCGTCTGCAAATATTCCTCGAGTCCATGTTTGCCGTCCGCGCCGCCGATGCCGGATTTGCGCCAGCCCGCATGGAAGCCCTGCATCGCCTCGAAATTTTCACGATTGACATACGTCTCGCCGAACTTGATTTCGTTGCACGCGCGCATGGCCACGTCCAGGCTGCGCGTGTAAATCGAAGAGGTCAGTCCGTACTGACAATCATTCGCGTCTTCGATGGCTTCATCCAGATCCTTAAAGGTGGTGATTGGCAGAACCGGCCCGAAGACTTCCTGCTGCATCACCTGCGAATCCTGACGACAGTGGGTCAGCACGGTGGGTGAATAAAAATATCCTTTTCGGCCGTCATACTTTTTTCCGCCGCACAGCAGTTCCGCGCCTTCCGCGACCGCCGTCTGCACGGCTTTGTCGACAGACTCCATCTGCGCTCGACTGACCATCGGCCCCATCTCCGTATCCTTCGCGAACGGATCTCCCACCACTGTCTGTTCCATCGCCTTCTTCATCGCTGCGATAAATCGATCTGCAATCGGTTCCTGCACGTACACACGCTCGGCGCAGTTGCAGACCTGGCCGGTGTTGATGATGCGCGATGCCCGAATCGATTTCACCGCAAGATCGAGGTCCGCATCTTGCATCACGATTGCCGGAGCCTTTCCACCAAGCTCCAGCGATACCTTGGTGACGTTATCCGCCGCTGCTCGCATGACCGCGATCCCGCCTTCGACGCTGCCGGTCAGGCTGACCATGCCCACCTTGGGATGACGCGCGAGACCATCTCCCATTACGCTACCTTTGCCGGACACGAGATTGAAGACGCCTTTCGGCAATCGCGACTTGGCGACAATCTTTGCGAACTCGAATGCATTGTTCGGGGTTTCACTGCTGGGCTTGATCACGATGGTATTGCCGGTGACCAACGCAGGCGCCATCTTTCGAACGATCAGGAAAAATGGAAAGTTCCACGGAAGAATGCCGGCGATCACGCCAATCGGGTGCTTGAACAGCAGAATGTTTTCTCCGCGGCGATCGCTCTGGATAATCTCGCCTTCGTAGCGGCGTGCAAACTCCGCCATGTAATCCAGGTAATCGGCGGAGAAATCGACTTCCACCTGAGCCAGCGACAAAATCTTTCCTTGTTCCTCGGTAATCACGTGCGCCAGGTGCTCGCGATCTGCCCGGATGGTCTGCGCAATCTCGCGCAGATATTGTGCGCGCTCAATGGCCGGCAACTGGCTCCAGCTTTTCTGCGCTTTTTCCGCAGCCAGGACGGCCGCATTCACATCCTCCAAAGTTCCGCTGGGAACTTCGGAAATCACTTCTTCTGTGGTTGGATTGATGACCTCAATAGTTTTCTTCGATGCCACCAGATCTCCATCAATCAACATCTGGTGCCGAGGTAGCGTCGTGACTGTGCTGTGCATGCGGTATTCCTCACTTTCCCGGTTTATGCGTGCATGTGTGTTTGATCCAACCGCGCGTAGGCCTCATCCCAGACGTCTGTTCTTTGCGGGAAATAAGTCACGCACTGGGTAGATTCCGCGATGGCGGCACGCCCTGCGCGGATGTTCGAAAGATGTCCGGTAGCGATTGCCTGGAGCATGACGTTGCCAAACGCGGAAGCCTCCGCAGGGCCGCTAACCACCGTGCGATTGCATGCATCGGCCGTCATCTGGCAAAGCAACGAGTTCAGGCATCCTCCGCCGACGATTCGAATCGTGTCGAGCCGGCGAGCCGTCACGGCTTCCAGCGATTCCAACACCGAGCGATACTTCAGCGCCAGGCTTTCAAAGCACCCGCGCGCGACTACGCCGATTGCTTCGGGATTCGGCTGCATGGTTCGACGACAATAGGCAGTAATCGCTCGATGCATATTGTCAGGCGCGCGAAAATCATTCGCGTCCACATCCAGCACACACGCGAATGACGGCGCACTCGCAGCCATTGCTGAAATGTCGCTCCAGGAGTAATGGCGACCCTCGCGGCTCCATTGCCGCTGACACTCTTGCAAGAGCCAGAGCCCGGTAAGATTTTTGATCAGCAGGATGGATCCGTCGGCACCGCCCTCGTTGGTGAATCCGAGTGAATAGGCTAGATCGGAAGCGATGGGCCCTCGCAGTTCGACGCCCATCAAACTCCAGGTGCCACTGCTGATGAAGGCGCTGTTCTCATCCATGCCAGGGATCGCGGCCACAGCACTCGCGGTGTCGTGCGATGCGACCGCCACTACCGGAAAAGTGTTGCTGAAGCCGATATCGCGCAGAACTTCATCTCGGACTGGACTCAGCTTCGTTCCCGGATGAACGACCGCGGCTAGGATGTGCGTCGGAATCTCCAGCGTGTCCAACACCTCCCGCGCCCAACCGCTCGTGGGCGAATACATCTGAGTGGTTGTCGCCTCGGTGTGCTCTACCACGCGTTCGCCGCACAGAAAATGGTGGAACAGATCCGGAATCATCAGCAGCGTTTCTGCCGCTGTCAACTTCGGATCTGCGTTGCGCACCATGGAATACAACTGGAAGAGGGTGTTGATCTGCATGGTCTGCACGCCCGTCACCTGGAACAGTTGGCGCTCGTCGATTTGCTCAAAGGCAAGCTCGGGAATGCCGTCCGTTCTCGCATCGCGGTAGTGAAACGGATTGCCAAGCAGTTCGCCGCTTCGATCGAGCAGCGCAAAGTCCACTCCCCAGGCGTCGACTCCGATGGCTGCCGGAGGAGCCTGGAAGCGCTCGCGATAGAGCATCAGGCCACGTTGGATTTCAGACCATATTCCTGAAGCATCCCAATGCAGGCTGCCATTCACGTGAATCCCGTTATTCGGGAAGCGATGCAATTCGTCGAGCGAACAGACGCGGCCATTCCACGACCCCACCATCAGGCGTCCACTCGATGCACCCAGGTCTGCCGCGACGAAATGTACCGACTTTGTCATTCGGTTCCACGGAGAAAGCCGGAGACTTCTGCTGTTAGCCGATTGACCAGTTCATCCATCTCGTAGCTGGAGGGTTGCCGGATCGAAGTGGCGCTCGATGCACTGTGCACCGCGCTGATTGCCGTTGTCTCGACGGTCTTTGCATCGCTGGTCAGCCGCGGGTCGGGCAATCCCCACCTCTTCTTGATCGCCAACAGGTCGGTGATCTTGTCGGGAGGAATTTCGTTCAGCTTCGGCCGCAGCTGCGAAGCGATCATCACGGTTTTGCAGTACGTATCGACCACCTCAACATACCACTCGGCGTGCGTTACCGTGTCGGCCCAGCAGACGATCCCATGGTTCGCCAGCAAAATCGTGTTGTGATCCTGGACATACGGCAGCACTGTTTTCGCGAAGGCTAGTGTGCCCGGAGTTTCATACGGCGAGAGAGCGACCGGGCCAACAAAGACTTCCTGCTCCGGAACCAGATTTCCCTGGGGTATGACTCCGGCGACCGCATGCGCAGTGGCGTAGGGAGGATGACAGTGGATGACCGCTTTCGCCGCCGGCACCGCTTTGTAAATCTCAAGGTGGAGCAAAATCTCGCTGGTCTGCGGACGATCGCCGCAGATCTGGTAATTGTCCAAATCCACCAGCGATAAATCTTCGCGGCACAGGTCACCCTTGCTGCATAGGGTGGGTGTGCACAGAACATAGTGCGGCGAAACGCGTGCCGAAATATTGCCGCCGTTTCCGTCCACATACTGTCGTTCCCAAAGCTTTCTGCCGACGCGCAAAATCTCCTCCTTCAGCGCGTTTGCCTCAGGTGAGTTATAAACCTCCAGCGGGTCATCTGCCGGTGCCTGCTGTGATCGCTGGGCAGCAAGGCACTCCAGCACCGCACGCCGAACAATGGCCGAAATCTGGTTTTGATCGAGCTTTTTCATGGGGAATTCTGAAGAGTAAACGACAGTATAGTGCCATCGCGGCGGACCAATCCAAGTTCAACGCGACCCGATCGACCATGTTTCACCGCTGGGCGTCATCGAATAGATCGTATCCGGCCAGGGATTCGATCCGGAGTTACCGCAGATGCCGAATCGCGGACAGCTAGCGATCGAGGGGTCAAATTTGATGATCATTGGTCGGGACGGGCAGATTTGAACTGCCGACCCCTCGCACCCCAAGCGAGTGCTCTACCAGGCTGAGCCACGTCCCGACGGTCGCGTTCAAGGATGAACGCAGGGTCTGAGACAGTTTACACCGGCGTCTCGACCCCAAACACGTTCCACAAAATTTCTATGCAGTGGGAGGAACATATTCCTTCGGCATGGCCGAGCCTTCGCCGAAGAAGAATTGGTTCATCTGCTCAACCAAAAATTCCTGCGCCTCGGGGGTCCACGGCTGCAGGCGATATTCATTCAGCAGCATCTTCTGCCGCTCCAACCATTCGCCCCAGGCCTGTTTGGAGACGTTGTGGTAAATCTTGTTGCCAAAATCGCTGTCGAAAGGCGGCTCGTCGAGCCCTTCCATTTGCGTCTTATACTTCGCGCATTGAACCATGTGTGCCATGCTTGTTCGCTCCGAAAATATTTCTCTTCTCTAGTGTACGGTGTCGGGAATCAGATTGCTCCGAACTCAAACGGTGGATGCGGCGCCGGATTCTTCCAAATAGATTTTTGTGTAGTCGAGATAATTTTTCGCGTACATCAAGATCGTCTCGCGGTCGGCGTCGGTCAGTTCGCGGCGCTGCTTGGCTGGAACGCCAGCCCATAAGGTTCGCGGCGGAACGATGGTATTTTCTGGGATGACTGCGCCGGCGGCGATGATGGAGCCTTCGCCAATGCGCGCGTTATTCAGGATGACTACGCCCATGCCGATGAGGCAGGCATCTTCCACGATGCAGCCATGCACCGTGGCATTGTGGCCGATCGTGACCCAGTCGCCGACGATGACGGGATAGCGATAGCGCATGCCATGCAGCACGGAGCAGTCCTGGACATTGGAGTTGGCGCCGATGCGGATGGAATGGACATCGCCGCGGATGACGGCGTTCATCCAGATGCTGGAGTGCCCGCCGAGGGTGACGTCGCCGATGATTTGGGCGGAGACATCCACATAACAGGACTGCGGAATGATGGGAGATTTGCCTTGATAGGAACGAATCATAGGGAGTGGGCCTGCTTCATTTTACGGGGGTCGAAGGCGGCATTGCCGGAGGGGAAGTCAGGAAAGGCCAAAGGGGGTGGTTGCGGGGCGGGGAGGGGCGGTTTGGGAGGCGTCAGCAGGCAAATTCTTGAAGGTTTATACAGGATGGTTGAAGGATTATGCGAGCTAGTTGAAGGATTGTGCGGGCTAATTGAAGGATTGTGCGGGCTAATTGAAGGATTATGCAAGGCGAGGAAGTGAGTCAAACTGCTGATTCGACTGGGCCCCGGAGTTTTATTGTCGCGAAATTGGAGCAAAAATTCGCCGGTTGTAGAAAAAAAGCGCATGCAGCGTGCCAAAGAAAGGGACTGGGCGCATAGCGGCGTCTAGTACCATTCTACTGTTTTCGGGTGAAATTCAGTGCCAGGTTGGGCGGCAGTTTTTGGGAAGCGTTCTCTCTCTCTCTTTGTTGCTGCACGGAGTAGGATTGAATAGGATTGAATCCTTTGAAAATGAGAGGTTCCATGCGCTCCACTCAGCAACTCAGCATCACGCTGCCCAATGAAATGGCCGAACTTGTTCGTGCCAAGGTGGCCAGAGGCGAATACGCGACAGAAAGCGAAGTCATCCGTGACGGTCTGCGAACGCTGCTGGCACGCGACCGGGCGGTAGAAGACTGGCTGCGCGAAACGGTAGCGCCCGCCTACGACGCGCTGCAGGCGGATCCGTCGCGGGCCTTGTCTGCAAGCCACGTGCGCTCGGCTCTGTCGAACGCCCGTACGAGGGCGCTCTCTAAGAAGCGGTAATGTCCTATACCGTCGTTTTTACGCCCGAGGCGGAAGCGCAGCTGGTGGATCTGTACGTCTATATTGCGATTGCGGCGGAAGCATCCCCGGCGGTTGGAGCGCGTTTCACCGACGGCATCGTAACGTATTGCGAGAGCTTGAGTACCTTCCCCGCCCGCGGGACCCGGCGCGACGACATACGTCCGGTCTACGTATCACCAGCTATCGAAAGCGCGTTGCCATCGCCTTCCATGTGAGCAAAGATCGGGTGAATGGAGTCGGGATTTTCTATGGCGGCCAGGACTACGACGCAGTCCTGACCGAAGAAGAATGAGAAGGCGGCGGTGGGAGAAGGGCGAGTCCTTCCACCCCAGTCAAGCCGAGCCGTTCGACTTCGCTCAGGGTGGGCTTGAATGGGGCACCCGGCGGTTTTGTCAGGACCTTCCGGTTTGTCGTTACAGCTTGGGCTTATTATCGGTGTGATGGTCGATCAGCACCTCATTTGGATTGCCCGAGATCTGTTTGCCGGTGTTCTGTTCGCGGTCACGTTTATTGCAATTTGGGGCAGCGCTGACAAGCAGAGAAAGGCCGTTGTACTGCCGGACGGAAGTGTTGCATTCACCCCAAACAGGCGTTCATTCATTGCGTGGCCCATGTTGATGGTCTATCTGGTCTATGTCACCGTCAGCCTGGCGATGCACACAGGGAGAAGCCCGTTCAATGTGATGATGGCGGTGGGTTTCGGCATTGGTACGGTAATGTTTGCAACCGTGTTCCCCGGTTCGATCCTCGTGAAGCGCGAGGGACTGCAGCAGGTCTCCTGGCTTTGGAAAAACAAGCGCGTTCGCTGGGAAGA
>JBARFA010000057.1:0-1659 GCA_049796755.1 Acidobacteriaceae bacterium | reverse complement strand
TCCAAAACCGCGAATGAAAAGGAGAAGTGATGATTGCGACCGAACAAACTCTCGAGAACCTGACTCTGACGATTCAACAGGAAATTCACGTTGAGGCGCCGCTGGACGTGACCTTTGCCGCTCTGCTGGAACAGCTGGGGCCGGGCAATGAAACGCCGGACGGCAAATCGCTTTCGATGAAAATTGAACCGTGGCCGGGCGGGCGGTGGTATCGCGACCTGGGCAACAACAACGGACATTTCTGGGCGAATGTGCAGGCGATCAAGCGGCCGACTCTGCTGGAGTTCGCAGGACCGTTGTTCGCCTCGTTCCCATTTGTCTCAAACGTGCAATATCGGCTGAGCGAAGTGAAGGGCGGAACACTGATTGCGTTCAAACACACCGCGCTTGGATTTATTTCTGACGAACACAAGGCGGGGATGAATCAAGGCTGGACCTCAATGCATGAACGGGTTCGCAAACAGGCCGAGGGCCGCAAATAACAACCAGCATCTTACAACGCATATCGCGATCGGCGGATCGCAAGAGGGGAGAAGACTATGTGTCCATTTTGTCTGGCAACTGCAATGTTGATTGCTGTGAGCGTCACCTCCACGGGCGGACTGGCGGCGGTGGCGATGAAGAGATTCGGCGTGAAGAACGCCGGCGACAATCCACCCGAATCCACACCGAACAAGGAGGAAGCTCATGACTAGCAGCGCGCAAGGAACGAAAACACCCAAGGTGGTTTCGCAAGCAGAGTGGGATGCGGCGCACGCCGAGATGCTGAAAAAAGAAAAAGAGTTTACGAGGCGGCGCGATGCGCTGGCCGCAGAGCGTCGGCGGATGCCGTGGGTGGCGGTGGAGAAGACGTACCAGTTCGAGGGACCGAAGGGGAAGGTGAGCTTGCTGGATTTATTCGAGGGGCGGCGGCAGTTGATCCTTTATCGCGCCTTCTTCGAGCCTGGGGTGTTCGGCTGGCCCGATCATGCGTGTCGCGGATGCTCTCTTGGCGCGGATCAGGTGTCTCACCTTTCGCATTTGAACGCTCGCGATACCACTCTGGCGTGGGCTTCGCGCGCGGGACAGAAAGACATCGAACGGCTGAAGGCACGGATGGAATGGGAGATGCCGTGGTACACGATCACCGACAGTTTTGATGTGGATTTCGGCGTCGACCAATGGCACGGGCACAATGTGTTTTTCCGCGACGGTGACAAGGTGTTTCGCACATACTTCATCAACAACCGAGGCGACGAGGCGATGGGGAGCGTCTGGAACTATCTGGATGTGACGCCGCTGGGGCGTCAGGAGACGTGGGAAGATTCGCCCGAGGGTTATCCGCAGACGGCGCCGTACAAGTGGTGGAATTGGCACGATAACTACGACGCCGCGGCGGCGCCGGACGCGAGATGGGTCGATATCATTACCGACCCTGCAGGGGCGGCGGCTCGAAGAGCCGAGGCAGAGGCGAAACAGGGCTGAAGAGCTGAGTGCTCCGACGCTCTCAAGGGGCGCGGTTGGATCGTGTTATGGTTAGGGCTCCGCTTATGCCGACGCTGTGTGAACAATTTGGACAGATCGACATTTATCTTTTTGACCAGCTGCTGAAGGGGCGCATTGTGCCTGGCATGCGCATACTGGATGCCGGGTGCGGTTCGGGGCGCAATCTCGTGTATC
>JBARFA010000056.1:0-35108 GCA_049796755.1 Acidobacteriaceae bacterium | reverse complement strand
CAAGGGCGCTTCCTGCGAGAGCAGCGACGTCCGAGACTTCTGCGCAAGGGACGGCGTGGCAGCCCTTCAGTCCGCAGCGACTGGCGGCGGCACGCGCGGATGGCAAGCCCGTATTCGTCGATTTCTCTGCGGCCTGGTGCCTCAGTTGCCAGGTGAATGAGCGCGTGGTGCTCGATCGGCCCGATGTGGAAGAAGCTTTCCGCAAAGCTGGCGTCGTCATGCTGCGCGCCGACTGGACCAATCATGATGACACCATCACGGCAGCGCTTGCCCAGCTCGGTCGCAGTGGCGTTCCGACGTACGCTCTTTATTCTGGGGGTCCACAATCCGCGCCCACGTTGCTGCCGGAAGTGCTGACGACCGGAATTGTGATGGATGCGCTGAAGAATCTTCAGTCCAATCGCTAAAGCATCTTCAGTAATACCGTGGTGCGGGCTTCGTCCTATCCCGCCCTAGCTTCGTTAGGATGGGGCACCCACTGACCTTGACTCCGTTCAGAATGGCTCCACAACTCTATTTGCGATTTTTCTTGCGCAATTGCTCGATCTCTTCCATGCGTTGCTGCAGCATCTTCTCACGACCGCGATCAGTGGGCTGATAATATTTGCGCCCGATCAATCCCGGTGGCAGGCAATCCATATCGGAGACTGCACCTTCTTCATCGTGGGCATAGCGATAACCTTTGCCATAGTCGAGCGATTCCATCAGCCGCGTCGGTGCGTTTCGCAGATGCAGCGGAACCGGCTCAGCGCGCGTTTGCTCCACATCGCGCGTGACCGCACCGTATGCGGTGTAGAGCGCATTCGACTTGGGTGCGAGCGCGAGATAGACCGCGGCCTGTGCCAGTGCCAGATCGCCCTCCGGACTGCCTAGAAAATCCATCGAATCGCGCGCGGAAAGGGTCAGGTTCAGCGCTTCCGGAGCAGCGAGGCCTATGTCTTCCGACGCCATGCGAACCAGCCGGCGCGCTAGATACGTCGGGTCTTCGCCGGAGCGCAGCATGCGTGCCAGCCAGTAAAGCGCCGCATCTGGATCGCTATTGCGAATGGATTTATGCAGCGCGGAAATCAGGTTGTAATGTTCCTCGCCGCTCTTGTCGTAGAGCAGCGTCTTCTGCTGCACGGCATCGGCGATCAGTTGGCTGTCGAGACTGGTCTGACCCGAACTTGCCGCCAACCGAACCGCGGCTTCCAGCACGTTGTAGGCCCGCCGGACGTCGCCGTTTGAATATCCGGCAATTACCTGCAACGCATCTTCGGGCGAAGTGATCCCGAATCCGCCGAGACCTCGCTCTTTATCGGTGAGCGCCCGATGCAGCAGCACAACGATTTGCTCATCGCTCAGCGCCTCCAGCACATAGACGCGGCAGCGCGAGAGAAGTGCGGCATTCAACTCAAAGGATGGATTTTCCGTGGTGGCGCCGATCAGTCGAATCGCGCCTCGCTCGACATACGGCAAAAACGCATCCTGCTGGCTGCGATTGAAGCGGTGAATCTCATCAATGAACAGGATCGTACACATGCCGGCAGAGGCTGCCTGATCGGCTTCCGCCATCACCTGCTTAATTTCCTTAATCCCGCTCACGACTGCGGAAAATTCGATGAACGTGGCCTTTGTAGTGTGCGCGATGATTTTGGCCAGCGTGGTTTTTCCTACACCCGGCGGTCCCCACAAAATCATCGATGTGGTGTCGTCGGTTTCCAGTTGCAGGCGCAACGCTTTGCCAGGTCCAAGCAAATGTTCCTGGCCGACGAATTCATCGAGCGTGCGCGGGCGCATGCGTTCGGCGAGCGGTCGCTGGCGTAAATCAGACGCGGCCTCATTGGAGTATGCGGGATCACCGGGCAGTGCATCGAACAGGCTCATGGCTTGCTTTCGAGGGATGCGAAGCTGCGTTGCCGCGATGCCTCGTACAGCACAACGGAGGCGGCGATGGCGGCGTTCAACGACTCCACGCTGCCTGGACAAGGCACGTGCAGGCTGCCTTTGCAGAAGGCTAGAATTTCATTCGAAATTCCAGCGCCTTCGTTGCCGATGACAAATGCGATGGGGCCGCGCAGGTCGGAACTGGAGATGGAAGCTCCGGCGTCGGCCACGCAGGCATACGTGGGAATGTGTTTCTCAGCGAGACGGCGCAGTTGCGAGACGTCTGCGACCGAAACGACGGGCAGCCGAAAGCTCGATCCAGCAGAGGCACGCAGCACTTTCTGGTTCCACGGACTCACACTTCCGGGCATCAGCAGAACTCCGCTGACTGCAAACGCTTCGGCCGAACGAATGATCGTGCCCACATTGCCTGGGTCTTGCAGTCCTGCGAGAATCAAGAGTCGAGGTTCGTCGGCGGCGAGCAATGATTCCAGCGACCACTGCGGCGCTTTGACCAATGCGGCGACGCCTTGGGGAGAGTCGGTCGCGCAGGCATGGTCGAACGCTTCAGCAGCAACAGTCATGACCTTCACGTTGTCTGGAAAAGCATGTTCTCTTCCCGCAACGCGATCTTCACGCAGGAACACGGTATCGAACTTCAATCCGCTGCGCTGCGCCTCCTGCAGCAAATGATCGCCCTCAATGGCAATCAGTCCGTCCTCCCCAATCGCCGGATGCAGCAAACGCTGGCGCAAATCTTTCAGCCGCCCATTCTGGCGGCTGCGAATGATTTCAGCGGAAGCGGAGGCCACAAAGTCTGGCATACCTCGCGATTTTACGCTGTACGCGTGGAGAAGCCTCCGCCATAATCGGAGGGTCGAGCTACCCCGGGAGGAAACCAGGATGGAATCAGAGGGCAACGTTCCCGAAGTGCTGGAGACCCACTGCTGTGTCGCCGGGGGCGGACCTGCCGGGATGATGCTCGGATTTTTGCTGGCGCGGGCGGGAGTCGATGTGGTGGTGCTGGAAAAGCACGCCGATTTTTTGCGGGATTTCCGCGGAGACACGATTCATCCGTCGACGCTGGAATTGATGTACGAATTGGGATTGCTGGAAGAGTTTTTGCGCAGGCCGCATCAGCAAATGACTCAGGTTGGCGCCGAAGTGGAAGGTTTTTCCACGACCGTCGCAGATTTCAGCCACCTCCCGACTCATGCGAAATTTATCGCGTTCATGCCGCAATGGGATTTCTTGAATTTCGTGGCCGAGAAAGCGAAGGATTATCCGCACTTCCATTTGCGGATGGAATCGGAAGTGACAGGTTTGCTGAAAGAAAACGGCCGAGTGCGAGGAGTACGGGTCACCACGCCGAAGGGAACTCTTGAGGTTCATGCGGATCTGACCGTCGGTGCGGATGGCCGCCACTCGACTGTCCGCTCCAGCGCGGGGCTTGAGGTGGTGGACCTTGGTGCGCCCATCGATGTGTTGTGGATGCGAGTGTCGCGGCAGCCCACTGACCCGAACCAGACTCTAGGGCGTTTTCGCGCCGGAAAGATTCTAGTAACGCTCAATCGTGGGGAGTATTGGCAGTGCGCTTATGTGATCGCCAAAGGAAGTTTCGCGGCCCTGCAGCAGCGAGGCTTGCCGTTGTTTCGGCAGGACCTCGCAGAAATTGCGCCATTCCTGGCTTCGCGTACCGACGAAATTGCAGATTGGAACGGCGTGAAGTTGCTGACCGTAGCGGTCGATCGTTTGCGGCAGTGGTCGCAACCCGGACTGCTCTGCATTGGGGACTGCGCCCACGCCATGTCTCCTGTCGGTGGTGTTGGCATCAACCTGGCGATTCAGGATGCTGTTGCCGCGGCGAATCTGCTGGCGTCGCCTTTGCTGCGGGGCACTGCACGCGACGAGGATCTGCGCCAGGTGCAGGCTCGGCGCACTTTTCCGACACGCATGACGCAAGCGGTACAGGTATTCATGCATCGCAGGTTCATTCGTCCCGCTCTGGCCCGGCAGACTCCTATCCGGCGTTTACCGCTGCCGTTGCAGCTACTCCGGCAATTCCCCTGGCTGCGCCGTTTTCCGGCGAGGATCGTTGGTCTGGGATTTCGGCCGGAGCATATTCGTACCCCCGATTCGCTTTCGAAGACAGGAAAACAAATGCCGCTTGCCTGAGAGAAATCCTCCGCAGTTGCATTTGCCGTTCTTCCAACCGTCGACGAACGGGTATCATGGATCAAGCTCGAAAATATTTTTCAGCTTTCAGACTCTTCGAGCGAGAACTCGCGGACGTGGAGAAATCGTTTGTCAGCGGAAATACTGCGCGTGCAGCCGGATGAGCCGGAGCCGGAAAAGATCGAGTACATTGTGCGCTGCCTGCGATCGGGTAGTGTCGTCGGACTGCCGACAGACACGTTTTATGGCCTGGCGGTGGATCCGGTCAACCTGCACGCCGTCGAGCTGATTTATGAGATCAAGATGCGGCTCCGTCACAAGCCGCTGTCCCTTCTGCTGGCCGATGTCGCCCAGGCCTACGAGATTGCGCGCAACCTTGACTCTCAATTTGACCGCCTGGCCGAGCGGTTCTGGCCCGGGCCACTGACAGTTATCGTGCGTGCGGGAACACGCCTGCCGCTGCGGGTCACGGCGAACACGGGAAATGTGGCATTGCGAGTTCCGGACGCCGCCATTCCGCGGGCCGTGGTTCGAATGCTGGGGCTACCGGTGACGGCGACTTCTGCCAACGCTTTTGGCGCTCCGGAATGTACGCACGCCGTTGGAGTCCGCGATCAACTTGGCGATCGCCTGCCTTTAATCGTCGATGGAGGGCCGACCGGACGAAGCCTTCCGACGACCATCGTCGATCTGTCAGCGGGTCCTGGAGCCTGGCAGATTCTGCGCGAGGGCGCAATTCCAACGCACGAGATTGCTTTCGCACTGCAGTAGCGGAGTCTCGAGGAATGGGCGACATCGAACCCGAAGAATCCGATTGGGAAGACGACTACGGCCCGGAACCGAGCAGAGCTCGCGGCATCATTCGCCGGATACTACGTGGCGCCATCACGCTTGTGTTCCTGGCCTGCTTCGCCTGGTTCTGGTGGCTGTTTATTGAAATACGGACGACCTCCTACACCATCCAGACGCTGCCTGCGGATGCCATTGCGGTGTTCGGCGCGGCGGAATACAACGGGCGGCCATCGCCGGTTCTGAACGCCCGCCTGGAACATGCGCTCGACCTGTACCGCCGTGGCTTGGCGCCGCTGCTGATTACTCTCGGTGGCGGCGGCGGCTCGCAATATGATCCGCAAATGAATGAGGGTGCCGTGGGCCGGGATTTCTTTCTAACCCATGGCGTGCCTGATCGAAGAATCATCGCAGAAACCACCAGCAGCGATACCGAGGAATCCGTCGACCGGTTGGCAGCGATCGCAAGAGAAAATCATCTGCGCACCATCCTGGTCGTCAGCGATGGAACCCATATGTTTCGTATTCGCGAACTATGCCGGGCCAAAGGGCTGCATGTGCTTCTGAATCCGCGAGAACCGGGCAAATCCGTCAATCAGTTCGATATCGTGGAGCGCTACCTGCATGAGATGGCCAGCTACACGCTTTGGCGGCTGCATCTGCATTGACGCCAACTGCGCAACGGTCAGAAAATCGGCAGCCCCATGGCGCTCAGGAAAGCTTGTCGAGGCACCACGAAACCGTCGGCGCTGATTTACAATCTTGACAGCTTCAATTGATTGTTGGAAACCATGGGGTATTCACGAGTGTTGTCAGTTTTTGGGCGAAGAAGGCCCTGGAAATTATTGGGATTGAGTCTAATATTCGCCTCCATGCTGGGCTGCGGAGATATTTACCGTCCTGTTGTCACGAGCATACCCCCGGTCGAGCCGGCATCGCAGCCAACCAAGTACGCGATCGTTACCTCCTGCGGCAATAACACAAATGTATCGGCGCCAACCATCGATCAGATATGCTCGACCAGTACTGTACCCGGGTATGGATCTCTGGTGGATTTCTCCGGAGATTCTCTGGCAATTCGAGTGAACCTTGGCAACGGACCGCGCTGGGTGGGACTGGCTCCCAACAGCAATGGCAGCGGCGGAATCGTCTACAACACCAATGCCGATGGAACGGTGACGAATTTCAGCATTTCGACCACGGTTGAAAGCCACCAAGTGTATTCCAGCACGCTGCTCGCCAATGCCGACCCCAGCACGATGCTCTCGACCACAAACTATCTGTATGTGTCGCAGACGGGCCGCGGCTCTGTCGAAGTGATGAAAACGGCGAACGGCGCGTTTTCGCCTGCTGGGTTCCTTGAAATTCCTTTATCTGACGCGACCAATCCGTCGGCGCCGCAATATCCCGCATATCTGGTCGGCAATCGAACTGCACAACGCATCTATGCCATCAGCTATGCGGACTCTGGCCTGCCTGCGCCCAGCTGTCCGGGGTCCAATTCTCCTGGTCTTGCCACCGGAATTGAAACAACGACGAACACTCCGTCTTCGAACCTGCCGCTCGGGCTATGTCCGGTGTACGGCGTGATGAGTTCTGACAACCGCCGCGTCTTCATTCTGAATCAGGGCAGCGGCACGGTATCAGTGATTGATAGCCAGCAGAATACGATCGACACAAGTGCGAATCTGATCGCCAATCAGCCAGGCGTACCGGCGGGTCAGATTGCGGTTGGACAAGACCCGGTCTGGGCGGACATCTACAACACAGGGTCAATTCTTGCGGTCGCAAACGCGGGCTCCAACACGCTGACGTTGATCAATATCAGCGAAGATGTCTACGGCAACGACAGCCCGAACTTCGGTCAGATTATTGCCACTGTGCCGGTCGGCAACAATCCATCCTCGGTGTCGATTCTGCAGGATGGCACACGGGCGTACGTGGCCAATCGAGGAAATCCAGCCGACACCAGCGATCTGTCGGCAAATGGAAGTGTCAGCGTTGTCAGCTTGACCAGCAACACTGTCACCAAGACGATTCCATTGGCTCAGCAGCCCTGCACGGGCGCGCCAACCCAGCTTTGCAACGTTCATCCCATGTCGATTGCCGCCACGACCGGAACTCCCACAGGCAAGGTGTACGTTGTGTCGCCAGACACAAATGTGCTGACCATTATTCAAACCATAGACGACACCATCGACACAACCTTGCCGCTGACAGGCAATGGGATCCAGGTCTACCTCACAGGGTCCTGATCCTGGCGACATGCAAACTGGCAAGAACCGTGGACAATCGACTCGACGCATAGCGGTGCAGGCATGAAGCTTCGTTTGGATAAGCTGCTTGTGGGGCAGGGATTGGCTTCGTCGCGAACCCGGGCGCAGCAGCGAATCGCTGCCGGGCAGATTTCTGTCGATGGTTCCATCGTCACCAAGGCCGGCTTGCTCGTCGACAGCAAGCAGTTGATTCAGGCGATTGAGGACGACATTCCTTTCGCGAGCCGCGGCGGTGTAAAGCTGGCGGCAGCCCTGGATGCCTGGAAGATCGTTGTTGCCGGCCGCACCTGTCTTGACATCGGCATTTCCACGGGCGGGTTCAGCGATTGTCTGTTGCAGCGAGGTGCAACGCGCGTCGTCGGTGTCGACAGCGGCCACGGCCAACTGGCGGAAAAGCTACGTTCGGAGCCACGCCTGCTCCTGCTGGAGCACACAAATGCGCGCCACCTTACCGCGAGCATGCTGCCATGCGAAATCGAATTCTTCACTGTCGATGTCTCGTTCATTGCGGCCTCGCTGATTTTGCCTGCGGCCATTGCCGCTGCATTTCCATCGAAGTCACAGGACTCTACCCGCGACGCGGTCATCCTGGTGAAGCCGCAATTCGAGGCCGGCAAGGAATTTGTCGGCAAGGGTGGAATCGTAACCAGTCCCGCTGCGCATCAGCGAGCCATCGACCGGGTGAGACAGACATTGGAAGCCCATGGGGCGCGGGAGACGCGGGTCATGGATTCGCCCATTCCAGGCGGAGATGGAAATCTTGAGTTTCTGATGTACGCTCGCTTCTGAGGGGAAGAAAGCATGCGATCGATCGCAATCATTTCCAAACCGCAAAAGCCGGAGTTGGCAACGATTCTGCCGGAGCTGATGGTTTGGCTGAAACGGCACGACTATATTCCCGTACTTGACCCCATGAGTGCAGCGTACCTGGGGTCAGCCGATGCGGTCCCCAGACATCTAATGCACGAGCGTCAGCCGGAGTTTGTCATTGTGCTGGGTGGCGATGGTACTTTATTGGCCGCCGCCCGAGCCTTCGCGCGCACCCAGACACCAATCCTCAGCGTCAACCTGGGTTCCCTGGGATTTCTGGCGGAAGTGCCGCTGGGTGAATTGTTCACCACGCTTGAAAGCTGGCGACAGAACGGATGCATCATTGATGAGCGCGCCATGCTGCATACGGAGGTTCGGCGCGGCGGCATGGTGCATCATGAGTTCGAAGCGCTGAACGATGTGGTGATCACCAAGGGAACAATTGCGCGGATGGTCAGCATCCTGGTCAAAGCCGGGGAACAGACTGTGGCCCAATTCAGTGCGGACGGTGTGATCGTGGCGACACCGACCGGCTCGACCGCCTACAACCTCGCCGCCAACGGGCCCATTCTTGCCCCCGATATCGATGGCATGATCATCACGGCTGTTTGTCCGCATCAATTGACAGTGCGGCCGCTGGTGGTGCGTGGGGACGCGAAAATCACACTCACCATTGAAGGCATACCGGAACAGATTTATCTGACGGTCGATGGCCAGGAAGCTGTTGAATTGCGGCTGGGGGATGAGTTGAATTGTTGCCGTTCCCGCTACACCATCCGCCTGATTCGCAGAAGCGGCAACAGCTTCTTCGATGTGCTTCGGGCCAAATTAAAGTGGGGCGAGCGATAAAAAGATTTTCCTCAGTTGTGAAGACGATTTTGACAGCCCATGCGTCGCGAGCACTCTCGATTTGCGGAATTTAGCGAGACAGCCTTCAACTAAGCATCTCATCCTGCCTGCCGACAGCTCCTTATAGAAAGCAATCCTAAGGAGAATAACGATGGCGAGTTTCAAATGGGACGAGACCTACAGCGTCCGTGTTCAGCGGTGCGATGCTCAACACAAAAAGCTTTTCAATATCATCAATCAACTTGCGGATGCGATGCGCGTCGCAAAAGGACAGGAAGTGATTGCGCAGATTGTGGGCCAGCTCATCGCTTACACTCGCACGCATTTCCAGCAGGAAGAGGCCCTGATGGAGCAGGCCCAGTACCCCGAGCTCTCGGCCCACCAGCAGTTGCATCGTGAGCTGGTGGCAGACGTGGAGAAATTTCAGCGCGAACTGGACGAAGGCCTTCGTCCGAATACCGTTGCCATTCTGGATTTTTTGAAAGATTGGCTTACACAGCACATTCAGAAGGTCGACAAGGCGTACTCTGAACACTTAAACTCTCACGGAATTTCCTAACCTATCTTTGCTTCTCCGCGATTCCTGCGGGCTGATGGCCGGGGGCTGTGTGGATTTGCCTGTCTTCCGCAGGCCTTCGCCAAGGCCAAGGATCACTTCGATAATTCGTCGACCAGAATCTTCGCTTTATTTGCCAGCGTCTGCGCACCCACCACGTCATTCATGCTCAATGCCTGCCGGGCTTGCGCCAGGAAAGAAGCCACCTGAGCAACCGAGTCTTTGTGGTCTGTTTGTTGCTTTGTCGATAACTTCTTCAACTCGTTCTCCGTGGAGTCGATCAGGCGCTTGGTGTGCGCGGCGTCGGAGGGAGTAGCCGTCGCATCGTCGGCGGAGAGCTGGCCGATGATCGCCGTCCCTGGCGCGGACGGAGCTGTACCATTGCCGGTTGACGTTGTTTCGCTCGCTTCACCTTGGGCCTCTCCCTTGGCCGGCGCGTGATGATGGCGGACCTTGGCAGTATGCTTCTTGGGCGGCGGCGCAACAACCGGGGGTGGTGCCACTGGAGGGGCGGGGTGGGCCTGCGCCAGGATTACAGGTTCCGGGATGAATAGCGGCAGGGTTGGCGGGGGAGCGATTTCGGGGGCTTGCGCGTGAGGTGGCGGGGCCGCTCGCTCCGGCTTGTGACGGCAGCCGGCGATCGACAACGTCAGCAGGAATGAGACAACCAACAGGCGCCAATACCGCATTCTTCCCCTAGTATTACCTTGACGCATCTATATCCACTCTGTGTCGAGCGACCCACGATTGGCTCGAGTTCTTAGCCGGCACTGGTGCTAAGAATCGATTTTGGTTCCGGCAGGGAAGCCACAGGAAGCCGGAGGGTGAACTGTGTGCCAACGTCCACCTCAGATTCTACTTGAACCGAACCATTGTGGAGTTGCAGTATACGATACGTCATTGCCAGGCCGATCCCGGTTCCATCCCGCTTGGTTGTGAAGTAGAGATTGAAGATGCGATTCAGGATCTCGCGCGGAATGCCGCAGCCCTGGTCGCGGATGCGCAGGCTGGCTTCGTGACCATGCTGCCGCAGTTCCACGTGCAGTTCTCCACCGTCCGCCATCGATTGAGCTCCATTCAGCAGCACATTCAATAGCGCCTGCTGAATCATATCGGCATCTACGCGAACGTAGACCGGGGAGCCAGGCATCACACTCACGACCTGGACTGACCGTTGCGCCAAATCCGGCTCCGCCAGGGTCAGTACGGAAGTAACAATCGAGCGCAGGTCGTGCATGGCCAGATCAAGTTCCACCGGTCGAGAGAAATCAATCAAGGTCTGCACGACGCGATCGAGACGGCGAATTTCATTGTGAATCACATCGACGTGCCGCTCAGCGCTGCTATCGTTTCGAGCCAGCTTTTCCCGCAGCAGCTCCAAATGCACAACGATGGCGTTGATGGGATTCTTCACTTCGTGGCCGACGCCGGAGGTTAACCTTCCCAGGTCTGCCAAACGCCGCGAAACTTCCAGCTCGTTTTCGATCTTCCGCATCGACTCGGTGTCGTGCAGCGTCAACAGGGCTCCCAGCGTGTCCGCAGGAGTGGTCGGGTCTTCACTATGGATAAAGTCGAGCGACACCTGAATGCGGCGGCCCGTTTCCGTAATCACTTCTTCCTGCAGCAACATGACGCGCGCATTGAACGCGCGCCGCACCACCTGGCCCAGCATGGACTGGCGATCGAAGATGTCGTGCAGCTCAACGCCAAGCATCTGCTGCCGAGTCATCCCTAGAAAATGCTCCACGGAATCGCTGACCATCACCACGCGCGCATCCTGCGTAAACAGCATCACGCCGTCCTGCAGGTTTTCCAGCACCTGGTCCAGGTTTTCTTTGAGCGCGGTGAAGACTTCCTCGACACTGCGCATGCGCTGGCCGATGCGCTCAATCTTGCTGGAGACACGAGAGATTTCGTCCGACTTTGCTAATAGAAGCCCGGACTCTGACAGCGGCTGCGGTTCGGCCAGCATGAACTGATCGAGGCGGTCGCTGATCACCTGCAGTGGATGCAGCGCCATATTGGAGAGCAACGCTGCCAGCACGATGGTCAGCAATACCGACAGAACGACAATCACAAATTCTGCGCGCAACCACGGAGCCAGCTGGCTGCGAAGAAATGTTGTTCGCACGCCGACTCGGACGGTCAGGAAGGGAGAGTTGTTTCGATCGAGGCCAGCATCCACCGCATAGACAGCGGGTGGTCCAAAGACGATGCGAAATTTTTGCCACGCCGTTTGATCCTGCAAAGAGACGAAACTGGGCTGGTGCGCAAGGGGATGGCCTTGGGAAAGCGGGTCGGTGCTGAGCAAAATTTTGCCGTCGCTGCCGGCAATGTTGATGTCGTAGATGGTGGGCTCATAACGGATGAATGAGGACAACATCAGGTGCAGCGCGGCATCCTGCTGCAAGGAACTCGCAACGGCGGCATTCAATGCGGCAGGGTCGTTGGGAGGTAACGCAACGTGCGCCATGCCATGCTCTACGGCCGCACGTGCCGCCAGCATCACTTGATGGGCAGCGATATCGGTGTGGCGATAGCTCTGCTGGATTCTTTCCGAAAGCAATTGCGACAGGTACAGAGCGGACAGCACGATCACCATAGCGGAGACCATCAGGGTGATTGCCAATACGAGCTTGAGGCGGATTCTCATCGCGGTTGCTGGACTCGTTCCCTGGGGCGGGGCGGCAAATCTACCCGGCGTTCAGTGTCGTCGAGAAATATTCGCAATCATGGTGGACAGCGCTGCCGCAGCCCACCGGGTTTAATCACTGCTTTCCGACGAACTTCCGTATTCCTTCAGCTTATTGTGCAGCGTTTTCAGACTGATTCCAAGAATTTCCGCTGCCCGCGTCTTGTTATTTCCGGTCGACTCCAGGGTGCGCAGAATCAGACGCTTTTCCGCTTCGTCCACCGTTGTTCCGACCGGCATCTGCACCTGATCAGAATCGACGACAGCGGAGATATGCGCCGCGCCGAAGCCCGGTGGCAAATGCTGATGGCTCAGAATACCGCTGCCGCACAGCACCACCGCCCGTTCCAGGACATTGCGCAGTTCGCGAACATTTCCCGGCCAGTCGTACGATTCGAATTCGCGCAGCAGGTCCGGCTCAATTCCCGTCACCTGGCAGCCATGGCGTTCATTCATGGCACGAATCATCGACTCTGCAATCAGCGGGATGTCTTCCCGATGACCGCGGAGTGGCGGCATTTCAATGTTGAAGACATTCAGTCGATAGAACAGGTCGTTGCGCAAATGGCCATCCGCGATGGCAGTTGCGGGATCTTTATTGGTGGCCGCCAGCACGCGAACATTGATCTGCGTTTCCACTTTGCTGCCCAGGCGCCGGAGCGTGCGGTCCTCCAACACTCGCAGCAGCTTGGCCTGGGTGGCGATTGGCATTTCACCAATCTCGTCCAACAGCAAGGTGCCTTCTTCCGCCAGCTCAAAACATCCTGCGCGACGTTCCACGGCTCCGGTGAATGCGCCCCGTTCATGCCCGAAGATTTCGCTTTCGATCAACGTTTCCGGGATGGCGGCGCAATTCACCGCAATGAACGGCTTGCTGCTGCGGCCGCTCAGTTCGTGCAGCGTCCGCGCCACGACTTCTTTGCCGGTGCCGCTCTCGCCCGTGATCAGGACGGAAACATTATTGGGCGCAATCCGTTCAATCAAGCGAAAAATGGACTGCATGGGAGCAGATTTTCCGACCAGGGAGCCCAGCACTCCTGTTTCCTGCACTTTGCGGCGAACATTCTCGATTTCCCGCTCTGCCTGTTGCTGCGAGCCGGCGCTGGACAGCAACCGCTTCAGTCGAATTGGGTCGATTGGCTTCTGGATGTAGTCGAATGCGCCCAGCTTCATTGACTCCACAGCGCTTTCGATACTGCCCTGCGCGGTCAGCATAATGACGGCCAGCTTGTCCTGCAGCTTCGCCAGGTGGGACAGCAACGTCAGCCCATCCATGCGCGGCATCTTCAAATCGGAGACCAGGATCGTGGGGTGCCAGTCCTGGATGCGTTCCAGAGCTTCCACTCCGTCTTCCGCCATTTCCGTGGCGTATCCCCATCCTGAAATCAGTTCTGCCAATCCCATGCGGGCATTGGGTTCATCTTCGACAATTAGAACTCTTTGACTCATAAAGTTTTGCGTTTCTTTTCGGCACCGAAAAAGTGGTTTTTCCGCCGCTTCGACCGGCGATCCCAGGGTGCCTATCCTGTCCTGTTTGTACCATGGAGAGGGGATTATCGCTCGTCGCCGCAGGCTGCCCAGGACTGGCTCCAGGAAACGTCGCCGCCATGTATTCTGAAGGGTCATATGGATCACGAGATTTCCGTTCCAGATCTTCAGGAAAAGCTGAAAGAATCGTCCGGCAATTCCGGTGAAGAATCCTTCTGCTTATTGGATGTGCGTGAACCGTGGGAAGCGGAGCTGTGTCGTTTGCCCGGGGCTCGCCTGATTCCTATGGGAGATATGCCGTCGAGGGCGCATCAGGAGCTGGATCCGGACGCGCATATCGTCGTTTATTGCCACCACGGGATCCGCTCTCTCAGTGTGGTATTTTGGCTGCGTGAACAGGGATTTGAACGGGCGCAATCGCTCGCCGGTGGTATTGAACGCTGGGCCCAAATTGCGAATCCATCGATGGCTCGATACTGAACCACGCGTCACCATGCATGTCTGACATTCCGAGGAATGCTAATGCCGACCGAAGCTCTCCAATTTGCACGCCAAAACCAAAACCGATTTCTTGATGAGCTAAAAGACCTGTTGCGAATTCCATCCATCTCCACCTTGCCCGAACATCGCGGTGACGTTCGCAAGGCTGCCGAAGTATTAGCGGCTGAACTCAACCGCATCGGCATGGAACATGTGGAGGTAATTGAAACCAGCGGTCATCCGCTGGTCTACGCCGACTGGCTGCATGCGAAGGGCAAAGCGACCTGCCTTTGCTATGGACACTACGATGTGCAACCGCCGGATCCGCTGGACGAGTGGACGACGCCGCCATTCGAGCCGGCGGAACGTAATGGCAACATCTATGCCCGCGGCGCGGTGGACGATAAGGGCCAGATGTACATGCACATCAAAGCCCTGGAAAGTATGCTGCAGGCGCACCAAGGCAAGCTGCCGCTGAATATTCGCATCATCCTGGAAGGCGAGGAGGAGGTCGGCGGCGAAGCGATTGCCCAGTTTGTCCGCGAGCATCCCGAACGCTTGTGCGCTGATTTTGCACTGATCTCCGACACGGAAATGTTTGCGCCCGATTTGCCGACTCTGTGTGTTGGACTGCGCGGCATGATCTACACCGAAATCGAGGCGCGAGGCGCTGCGACTGACCTCCATTCCGGCATGTACGGAGGCGCCGCTCCGAATCCTTTTTTTGCGCTGTGCCAAGTGCTGTCGCAGTTGAAGGATGCCAACGGACACATCCTGATCCCCGGCCTCTATGACGATGTGGTGGCGCCCTCCGAAGCCGAACGGAAGGCCTGGAAGTCGCTGCCGTTCGACGAAGCCGAATTTCAAAAGAAAGAAGTTGGCTCGTCCGCGCTGACCGGCGAAGAGGAATATTCCATACTGGAGCGTCTATGGGCGCGTCCCACGCTGGAAATTCACGGCATGCCCGGCGGCTTTATTGGAGATGGTGCCAAGACCGTGATCCCAGCCAAGGCTGCGGCCAAGGTATCGCTCCGTTTGGTTCCGGACATGGAGCCACGCAAGATTTTTGAACTGTACAAGAAATATGTGGAGTCGATATGTCCGAAAGGCATCTCGCTCAACGTTCGACTGATTCATTCCGGCGATGCGATTGTGATCGGCGTCGACAATCCATACGTTAAGGCCGCCACTTCCGCGTTGCACGAGGTGTTTAAGAAGGACACGGTCTTCATCCGCTCCGGTGGCTCGATTCCGATCGTCGGTGACTTTGAACGCAATTTGAAAATTCCATCCGTGATGATGGGTTTTGGACTGCCGGATGATAATCTGCACGCCCCCAATGAGAAATTCTGCATTGCCAATTTTCATCGGGGCATCGAATCGCTGATTCGCTTCTTCGAGAAACTGGGCGGCCAGCAGTAGTGTTGCCGGACTTGCAGTCGGGTTGTGATTCTGGAATCAAATCGATGGGCGCTCCCGCGGAAATCTCCGGATTTGTTCTGGCCGGCGGTCGCAGTTCGCGTCTCGGTCGCGATAAGGCTCTGCTACCGTGGCCTGCCAGCGATTCCGAGGAAGGAAACAGTCAGACCCTGCTGCAGCATTCCATCGCGCGACTGCGATCTGTTTGCACCACGGTTTCTATCTGCGCTAGCCGCGACGATTTGCCGTTTGCCGGCGAGCTCCTTCCAGACGCATTGCCGGGAAGCGGTCCGCTCGGTGGAATTGTGGCCGCGCTGGAATATTCAACAACCAACTGGAACCTGATGCTGGCGGTCGATCTGCCTTTTCTTCCGGTGGAGGTGTTGCGAGCGCTTGTGGCAATTGCGCGCTCGGAAGAAAACGCGAGAACTACCTCGGCACTTTCTTCGCTGCCGCCGATGGCGTGCGTTCTTCCGCAGTTGGATGGATTGCCACAGCCGCTTTGCGGGCTTTACCATCGCGCCCTCGCGCCGGGCCTTCGAGCTGCATTGGACGCAGGGAAGTTGAAGGTGATGACTGCGCTGCGAGAGGCGTGTGATTTCATCGCGTCCGGGGATCAATCGGCAAGTCCGGGATTTCGCATCGAAGAATGGGATGCGACCGCTTTCGCCGCGGGACAGCCATTGGCGCCCAATCCCAGCGAATGGTTCCTCAACATCAACACGCCGGAGGACTGGCAGCAGGCCCGACAATTTCGCATTCGGTAATTCTCAGCAGCAAATCGCCGCAACTTCGGCTATCTTCAAAAGAATGGCAGAACACAAATCCACACCGCCCGAGCCTTTCATTGCCTTCGAACACGTCTGCAAACGGTTCGGCGACAACGTCGTGCTGGATGACGTCAGCTTCTTCGTGCTGCCTGGGGAAACGCTTTGCATCATCGGACGAAGCGGCGTTGGCAAATCGGTCTCGCTTGAAATCATCATGGGATTTCTCAAGCCGGATGCCGGGCGCATCATTGTCAAAGGCGAGGACGTCACCGACTTCAACGAACAGCAGATGCAGTCGATTCGGCGCGATGTGACCATGGTCTTTCAGAGTGGTGCGCTCTTCGACTCGCTGACTGTGTTTGAAAATGTGGCTTTCCCCTTGCGACAGCGCGGCGAGCTGAGTGAAGACCAGATTGACCAGATCGTGAATGGCTTGCTGGGGATGGTGGGCGTGAGCGAAATGGCGCACGGCCTGCCGTCGGATTTGTCTACGGGCATGCGGCGCGCTGTGGCAATTGGGCGAGCCCTGGCCGCGCAGCCAGAGGCGATCCTCTACGACGAGCCCACCACCATGGTCGACCCATTGATGGCGCATTTGATGGGAAACCTGATCCAGAAAGTGAAAATACAACTGCGATTGACCAGCATCGTCGTGACCCATGACATGCAGATTGCTGAAAAGCTTGCCGACCGTGTTCTGTTCTTGCACGAAGGGAAGGCGGAGTTCTTTGGCTCTGTGGAGCAGCTGCGCCAGACCACGGATCCGGTCTTGCAGGAATTTCTGCGCCTGGACGAGCGCACGTTACCCAACCCCGCCCTGTGGAAATAATCCGATGTCGCTGGTTACCGACTTCAGTAACCTGTTCCGGTGGTGAAGTTTGTGGATGGGTACCTTTGGGCAGAGGGAAACGTAATTTCGTTGCAATCTATCCCGCGACCATCTACCATCGTTGAAACGTTGGTTCATCCAAATGGGTTACCGTTATTCGTTACGCGGCATCCAACTCGAAAGCCGCTACAGACAGCAATTCACAATGGTAAGCTCACTCGATTTGTTGATTTGATATTAATTCTTTGGGAACTGGAACTTTTAACTTTCAGTTTGCATTTCAGGCAAGTGACCACTGGTAAGATGGCCCTGTCCTGTTGACTTCTTCTTGATAACCTTTCGCTTTCCTTTCTGCCTGTTGTGGCGACTCACAAACGCAAGTAGAGAAGACACAGAATGGCTTCCCCTGATTTAAGTCATTGGTTTCCGGCTCGAAGTGCGGATAATTTTGTCGAGTTACGCCCTCGGGTGGGCGGAATCGGCCCAGCTGGCCGCAGCCCCTCCCGTACAGTGACCTTCCTGTGGATGGCGGTCGACATTCTTACCGTAGTAGTGGCCGCCACGCTGGCGACGCACTTTCGCAAAGCCAACTTCCTTTCCTATTTCGACAGCCGCGCCCCCTTGTCGGCGAACCCTTCCTCGCTGCTGCTATACCTGGCAGGCTTCTCGCTGATTCTGATCCTGGTAAGCCGGGCCCACGGTCTCTATGGTCCTTTACAGGCGTTCAGTGGCTTGCGTGAGCAGCGGCTGACGGTGCAGACCTGCTTCACGGCCAGCTTGATTCTGGCTGGCGCCCTGTACTTCGGGCGCGCTGACTCCATTTCTCGCGCTGTGGTCATTGCCACGCTGGTGGGGACTACGCTATTCCTTTGCCTGCGCCGCGCCGCCTGGCGCCTCACGCTATACAAGCGGTATGAAAAGGGACTGGACACCAGGAATGTTCTGGTGATCGGAACCGGCTCTCTGGGACTCGCGATTCGCAGCCACCTGCAGCGGATTCGCCACCTCGGATTCACCTTCAAGGGATTTGTGCAGATTTCGCCCGACGGCAGCGAGCTTGGGAATCTGTATCCAGACTCGCAGGATGACGAACAACCCATGGAGATTCTTGGAAATTTGCCGGAACTGGGTGATCTGATTCGGCGGCATTTCATCGACGAGATTTTTGTCACGGGGCCCTGCGAGCGAGGTGTGGTCAAGCGCCTGATTGCGCAAGCCAGCGTGTGGGGTGTTGATGTCCGCGTGGTACCCGACCTCTACGATGGCCTGGCCTGGAGCGCGCCGATTGAATATGTCGGCCAATTTCCGACCATGCCGCTGCATCGTCATCACATCCCAGTCGTTGGGCTTTTGATGAAACGGTCGCTCGACGTTGTCGTTTCCTTGCTGGCGTTAATCATTCTCAGCCCGGTAATTCTTCTGATTGTCATGGCCATCCGACTGGATTCTCCCGGCCCGATTTTTTACGGAGCCGAACGGATCGGCAGAAAAGGCCGCACCTTCCGCTGCTGGAAGTTCCGCACCATGGTGGCGAATGCAGATTCTCTCCGGGAGCAGTTTAACCACAAGAATGAGCGCGACGGCGTGCTGTTTAAGATGACCGGCGATCCGCGAGTGACACGGATCGGTAGGATTCTGCGAAAATACTCCATCGATGAATTGCCACAGTTTGTGAATGTACTCGCTGGCCACATGAGTGTGGTTGGACCCCGTCCTCCGCTGGCTGGAGAAGTTCGCCTCTATGAACTGCGGCATCTGCGCCGTCTGGAAGTCCTGCCCGGCATCACCGGACTGTGGCAGGTGCAGGCTCGTCAGGATCCATCGTTCGATCAGTACATCTCACTCGACACCGCGTACATCGATAATTGGAGTCTCTGGCTCGATCTCAAGATCATGACTCGGACCGTCGGCGTGGTCCTGAGCGGTACAGGAACCTAGGCCATTTCTCTCGCACTCCAGATTTGCCACATGGGCCGTAGACGACTGCATTCGCGTCGTTTGTCTCTGCCATTTTCGCTGGTTACACTAGGTCAGTGAAGCTCGCCCTGGCACAAATTAATCCAACGATTGGAGATTTCCTCGGAAATGTCCGCAAAATCGTCGAGGTGAGCCTCGACAGCCAGCGGCTGGGCGCCGACCTTGTCATTTTTCCGGAGATGGCTGTGTGCGGGTATCCGCCCGCCGATTTGCTGGAAAAATCTTCATTCCTGGCGCGCGCGCAACAGGCCGTCGAAGAGATTGCCGAGCGGGTCACAGCCAATCATCCCATCGCCGTTCTCTGCGGATGTCCCACTCCAGCGCCTTCCAATTCCGGCAAGCGGGTCATGAACTCGGCGATGTTGCTGCGCGATGGCCGCGTGGAATTTATCCAGTCGAAGATGCTGCTGCCGTATTACGACGTCTTCGATGAGCAGCGATACTTTGCTCCCGCAGCGAAGCAGGTTCTATATGAGTTGGCCGGCGAGCGCATTGCCATCACCATCTGCGAAGATGCGTGGAACGACAAGAATTTCTGGCCGCAACGCTTATATCCGGTAGACCCGGTCGAAAACCTGATGCACCAGGGCGCAACTTTGATCGTGAATCTGTCCGCATCTCCCTACTATCGCGACAAGCGCGAGATGCGTCGAGCCATGCTGGCCGCCATCGCCCGTCGCCATCGTGTTCCGCTAGCCATGGTGAACCAGGTGGGGGGCAACGACACGCTTATCTTCGACGGAACAAGTCTCGTGCTGGATGAACAGGGTGACACCATTGCGCAGGCGAAGTCATTTCAGGAGGATCTTCTCGTTGTCGATCTTTCTTCCGAATCGCGTGCCATTCCGCCATCAAAGGGCGATGAAGATGCTGCTGTCTACGATGCGCTTGTGCTGGGAACGCGCGATTACGTGCGCAAATGTGGGTTCTCGAAGGGAATCGTCGCGCTGAGCGGCGGCATTGACTCCGCACTGGTGGCGACGATTGCAGCCGAGGCTCTGGGCGCGGACAATATACTTGGCGTCGGCATGCCGAGCGAATATTCCTCGCAAGGCTCGATCGACGATGCGCGACAGTTGGCGCAGAACCTCGGAATTCAGTGGGAACTGATTCCGATCAACGATATTTTTCAGCAGCACTTGAAAGCGCTGCAGCCGATTCTCAACTCCTATCCACCTGACATTACCGAAGAAAATCTTCAATCCAGAATTCGAGGGGCGCTGCTGATGGCGTTGTCAAACAAGCTGGGCGCGCTGGTCCTGACAACCGGCAATAAATCAGAAATGTCGACCGGATACTGTACCCTGTACGGAGACATGGTCGGAGCCTTGGCAGTGATTGCTGACGTATATAAGACCTGCGTCTACCGGCTGGCCAGGTATGTGAATCGGGATCGGGAGATTATCCCGGAAAATACACTCATCAAGCCGCCGTCGGCGGAGTTGCGTCCAGGGCAACAAGATACGGATTCGCTGCCACCCTATGAAGTGCTCGATCCGATTCTGGAAGCCTATGTTGAGCGGTATGAGACTGCGGAAGACATTGTGCAGGCGAGTCCGCTGCCGCTGGAAATAGACTTGGTGCGGAGCATCTTGCGCATGGTGGAACGCAGCGAATACAAGCGCCAGCAGGCCGCGCCAGTGTTGAAGGTAACGCAGAAATCGTTCGGCGTCGGCCGCAGATTTCCCATTGCGGTCAAAGTTCAAGTTTAATAATTTGATTTAAATATTTGAGGAATATACATGAAAATGAAGTTGATAGTCTTGTCAGTATTTGCCCTGACGATGATCACCAGTGGCGCCGTGGCGATTGCCCAGGAAGCGGCTCCGCAAAGTTCTCAGACACCCACCTCGCAGGCAGCGCCTCCGGCTCCGCCGCTCCACATGAACAACATTGCTCCGCCGGAAAAGATTCAATTTCCGCCTGCCAATCCCAAGAACTTTACCGCAACTTCTCCGACTACTCAGGACGTCAATTCTTTTCTGAAACAGATCTGGGGCTATGACCCGAATCGCGTGTGGGAAGTCGTTGGAATCCAGTCCACCGAAGCTCCAGGGATTGTGCGAGTCACGATTCTGGTAGGCGAGCAGGGAGTCTCCCACACCCCTGCGCCCACGGTTTTCTTTGTCACACCCGACGGACATCATGCCATTGCAGGCTCCGATGTCATTACGTTTGGTGCGCATCCGTTTGCACCGGTTCAGCAGCAGCTGGAAGCGCGCGCCACCGGCCCGTACCGCGGTTCAAGCTCGAAGAATCTGATGCTGGTGGAATTTGCCGACCTGCAATGCCCGGATTGCAAGATTGCGGAGCCCACCATGGACAAGCTGGCCACCGACTTTCCCAACGCGCGCATTGTCTTTCAGGTTTTCCCGCTGACATCGATTCATCCCCAGGCCGAAAAAGCTGCGGAATATGCGGTGTGTGTCGCGAAGCAGAAGGGAAATGCCGCCTTCTTCCAGTTTGCTCAGGCTGTGTTTGATACGCAGGAGAATCTGAGAACAGATGCCGATGGGACCCTGAATGCAGCTGCGACCAAGGCTGGAGCAGATGCTGCAGCTGTGTCAACATGCGCTGCAACTCCGGCCGCTGCTGCTGCTGTTGCCGCTTCGGTAAAACTAGGGAAGGATCTCAACGTGAACGAGACGCCCACTCTGTTCGTAAACGGCAGACCCGTGCCGGTAACAGGTGTGCCGTACAACACGTTGAAACAGATCATCTCCTACAGCGCGCAGGAAGAAGCGCCGGCTGCGGGGACTCCCGGTCACTAGAAACTGAAGTTGAAATAACGTTCGATCCCACGGCGCGGAATGAAAATCTCAGTCATGATTTTTTCTTTCGCGCCGTGGGTCCGCGATGAGCTCGTCTCTTCTCGGCAGACCGAAAACCCCGCAGTCAATTCGCAAGCCCTTCCTGGGCATTGGCTCCATCATTTGGGTCATAGACGACGTGGATCAAGCCGTCGCGATAATCAATATCGACGGTCAAATACCGCAGTGTCTGCAATCCAATAATGCCGGATACTTCGACGCCGGCTTCCGTACTCAGGCCGTCCATGTTGATCACCAGGACATCTTTCAGGGGTGCCCGCAGGCGCGCAAAATCAAGGTCGACCCCGCCCTCGGTATAAAGATTGGCAACCCGTCCGCTCAAACCCGTCAGGCTATCCTGCGTGTCGGAATGCACACTCCCCGCGCTTTCGGCCGCCGGGATCGAAAGAATGCTGACGGACGATCCTGAGTCGAGCAGAAACAGTCGGGGTCTCTTATCCTTCAACTCACCATTGATGAAAATCTGGTGACCGACGCGCGCAAATGGAGACCAGAGTTGCATCTCCGGGCCGATGTAGCGATCAACGTAATGAACGGCCGGAGCTGGAGTTGTGGGTCCGTGCGCCTCGTCCGGAGAACTTGGATCCGGCGTCGCATTGCCGACCCCGCTTGCATTCAAAGAAGCGCCGTGGTTCGCATGTTCGCCCGGGATGGGCGGCAGCTGCGACAGGGTCATCTGGTGTGCGGGGAAGTCGAGCTTGACGTGATAGTTTTCGAAAACATCCGCGCCGATCAGGCCATCTTTGCCGACGATGGAAGGGCTATTCGAAACCTCGACCAGGCAATCTTTGAACTCCAGCGAGCCGATTCGAAGATCGTCCGCATACGCCCAGTAGCCGCTCATGGATTTCTGGTCGCCGATGCCGGAAATGGTGTCGCTGGTGACCGGGACAAGGCCTGCCTTCTCCGCGGTATCGTGATTGAGTAATATTCCGGACAGACCGGTATCGAGTTCCAGTTCAGCATTCGCTTTTTGGTTGACGCTGATCTCGAAGCCCATACCGTTGGTGCGGTGATAGACATCTGTCGCCAGGCCTTCCAGCGGCAACGACGTCTCCGTGACCGAATGCGACGCTAAGCGGCAGCCGCCATTCTTAGCGGCGATCGCGGCTCGCAGCTGGCTCACATACTCCTTCAGCGAACGCTGCTGATCTGCGGGGATGTCCGCGGTTTTTTCCAGGTAGTCGTCGATCTGCTGAATTCGTTCCGACAACGGAAGCCGCTCAATCCAAGAAAGGTGAATGTCCGGATCGTCAGGGTCCAGCTTGTATGCCGCCTTCAACTGTTGATAGCCGGTCGCGCGCATCGACTCAATCCAAAGCAGCTGATACCAGTCGTACCGCGTCCGCGCCAGGCACGGGTCGAATCTGAGAGAGGTTTGATAGGCTTCGGCCGCCTCTGTCAGCCTTCCCTGACGGAGACGAATCTCCCCCATGGCGGTCAGCAGTTTGGCGCTGGCCGGATTCACCGCAAGGTTGCTCTCCGCCAGTTGCGAAGCCTCGCTGATCTGGCCTTCCTGCAGCAGGCTGCGAACCTGCCCGGCGATCGCTTGTAGATCCTGCGGATTATTTCTGGCGGCGGAGAAGTAGAGTTCAAACGCTTTCGAGAAGTCTCCTTGTCGAAAGGCCACCGCGGCTGGATCTATGGATGGCTTCTGCACGGGGCAGTCAACCTGTTGCGCGGATAATGCCGGCACCGAAACCAGTGCGGTCAGCAACAAGACGGCCGTGCCGATTTCCGCGCGCAACTTCATATCCATCCCCTCTTTAGAAGAATGCAAACAAATGATGCAACCAGGCGAAAGTTGTGCGATTTAGGGTGGAGAATAACAAGGTGCGCAGCAAGTCGCAAGAAACAAATGACGCTGAGTAAAACTTTGGATTACCGCAGGCTATGAATCGGGCGGATACCCGACGAGAATTGAATCTGCTACACTCCTCTGTTTTGGCCGCGGGGGCTGACCAGTCGGGGAGAAGCGACGTAGAGCAACTTTTCATCGAGGAAGGGAACAGACTGTGAGTGAGATTCAACGAGTGGGCGTAATCGGCGCAGGAACCATGGGTAATGGGATCGCGCATGTGTTCGCGCGCAGCAGCTACCACGTGGTGCTCTGTGAAGTGGAGCAGAGGTTTCTCGATCGCGGACTGGAGACACTGCGGAAGAATCTGGAACGCGAGGCCGCAAAAGGGAAAATCACCGTCGATGACGCTCAGGCCTCGCTCGCCCGCGTGACCGGCGTTCTCGATCGCGAACGGTTGGCTGACTGCGATTTTGTGATCGAAGCGGCGACCGAAAAATTTGAAGTGAAGAAAACCATCTTTGCCGATCTGGATCGGATCACTCGCAAAGACGTCATCCTTGCGTCGAACACTTCGTCGATTTCTGTCACAAGGCTGGCCAATGTCACCACGCGACCTGATCGTGTCATCGGCATGCACTTTTTTAATCCTGTCCCGATGATGAAGCTGGTCGAAGTGATTCGCGGCATGGCGACCAGTCAGGAGACCTACGATCAAGTCCGCGATCTGGCAGTGAAGCTCGAGAAAACGCCGGTCGAGGTGAACGACGCGCCTGGGTTCGTGTCGAACCGCGTATTGATGCCACTGCTGAATGAAGCCATGTACGCCGTGATGGAAGGCGTCGCTACGCCGGAAGCGGTGGATGAAGTCTTCAAGTTGGGGATGGCGCATCCCATGGGGCCGCTGACACTGGCAGACTTTATCGGTTTGGATGTCTGTCTGGATATTATGCGCGTGCTGCAAGAGGGATTCGGCGATCCAAAGTACCGCCCTTGCCCGTTATTGGTTCGAATGGTGGATGCAGGCTGGCTGGGTCGCAAATCCGGTCGGGGATTCTTTCAATACTGAAACCACGCAGCGGGCCCCCAGATTTTTTTTCGACCCGCGGCGGTTCCCACTCTATCTGTAGTCCGCACAAAATCCTGGTGCACCCTGGCCCAGTAACGCGCAACTGCGCCGGATTTCGCTGACGATCAGCGAGCAGGAATTCTGCGAATTGCACGGCGGATGGGTTGCCGGCGAAACCTGCAGGCATTCATTCACCAGCCGGTTGGCCTTCACTGCGCCCGCCGATTGCAGGCATGAAACGGAATTGTCTCCCATTCCATTCGCGTCGTCATCGCGATAGCTTTCTTGTATTCCGTAGCTTACGGCAATTGGATGAAGCTCTTCTCGAACTTTCTGCCATTGTGACATCACATCCGGTCCCAGGCTTACGGTACGCAGCAGGGAATCGATCTGTTCCGCTGTGCTTACGGCGCTGGAAACGGCACTCCCGTCGTTGCGATTACTCTTGAATGTCGTCAGCATGCCGTCGACCTGACTCTCGAAGGTCCGGACCAGATTCTCGTCGTCCTTGGCCTGACTGGTTTTGCGGATGGTGCTTTTCCCAACAGCGTGATCAAACACCGGGCGAAAATTCTTTGTGTCGTAGCGCAGGTTCTTCATCATATGTTCCATATCTTTATCGCTGACACGTTTCTGAGCACCGGCGGTTGGGGGTTGCAGTAGCAAAAGAAAACTTACAATCAACAGCATGGATAAACCAAAAACAGCCTTGTGATGCATCCGCATGTTCGTCGTCTCCTCTTTCCAGTTGAGAAATTTGTGGGGCTTGCGATGCGTAAACCATCGCCGAATTCGGTTGGAATTCGCCATCGCTTCAACGATGAAACGCGTTACTCTTTTAGCATGGTTCGTGTTACAGTTCTTGGCTCCGGTTCCAAAGGGAATTGCACTGTTGTCTCCACCAGCCGCACTCGTATTGTGTTGGATGCCGGGCTCAGTTGTAGAGAAATCGTGAAGCGCATGCGCTTCAGAGGCGAAGATCCAGAAAAGTTGGATGCGGTCCTGATCAGTCACGAGCATCAGGATCACGTCCAGGGTCTTTCTGTGCTGGCGCGTCGCTGGAATGTTCCGGTCTATGCCACCCAGGCAACCCACGCCGCATGGAAAGCATGGATCACCCCGCGAACCACAATGAGCCTGAACCAGTGGTTGGAATTACGTCGCCAACAGTACGCCGAGGGAATGAAATCGGGTGTATATGGAGAGAATGATTCCGCTGCCGGCTTGCCATCGGACGATGCATCGGTAGACATTCCGTCCATGGCCGCTGCTGAGGAGAGGCATAGCCAGCCGGAGGCCAGTCAGACAGACAGCATCGCGGCGGCGCAGCCCGAGCAAAGCCATTCTCACAACGGTGCCGCCGGATTAGAGGATCAGGAAGAGTTGATTCCGTCGGAGAATTCAGCCGCCGCCGACCCCGCCTATTTGCCTTGCATCGAGCACTTTCGTGCAGGCATCCCTTTCGACATCGGCGATATCCATGTGACTCCGTTTACGATTCCGCACGATGCAGCAGACCCGGTGGGGTTTGTTGTGCAGGCGGAGGGAATGCGCATTGTCGTCGCTACCGACCTGGGCTACCTGGCTCCCAACGTCCGCATGCATTTACGTGGCGCCGATCTGCTGATGATCGAATCTAACTACGATGCGGATATGCTGCGCGACGGTCCCTACCCATGGGTGGTGAAGCAGCGAGTTCTCTCCCGCGTCGGCCATCTGGGCAACGATGCGCTGGGAGAGTACCTGACGTCCGAATATGACGGCGGCGCGCGCTATGTCATTCTGGCTCACATATCTGAGAGCAACAATTTACCGGCCCTGGCGCGCAGCTGTGCCGAACGTGCCCTGGAAGGTAAAATGGGTTTGCTGGCTAACCCGGTATTACTGGCATCCCAGAACGAGCCTTTGGAATCAATAGACTTATAGGGCTTCCTGGTAACATTTTTCGGTAATTCGCTACCGATTACGTTACAATCGAGTCAATATTATTAAGAGTGGTTGGTTTAAGGGAATCGGGAGACTATGCGGAAAATCCGTTGTATCGACCCCACAGTTGGGGACATCCTTGCAGGATGGCGGTATGACATCTCCGGGCTTAACCCTGAAATGCGTACCGACTACGAGCAACATTTACGTGAGTGTCACCACTGCCACGGCCGCCAGCGGATTCATCGCGCGGTGGACGTGCTCTTAATCGGAACCTCTACTCTTGCGATCATGGCCTTCATTCTGGCCTTAATCGTGCTGAACCACATTGAGCCGCTGAGGGACTGGGTGGTTCTTAACCTGCAACTGCATCAAATGTCGTTTGTCGTGAGCGTGGAACGGGTAGCGATTCTTGGTCTGTTGATCTCGCTTCTGGCGTGGATCGTCGTGGCCATCATCACCCCGGCGCCAGTCTATCTGAGTCAGCAGGCTCGTGCCCTTCAGGCGCGCCTACCGGAAGAGCTCCGCGAACGGCTACCCAAACTTCCCGCATAGTCGTCAACGAGTTCCTGTTGTCGGTCCGAAGCAGGAAACCATGACGACGCTCAGCTGTCTCTCCGAATAAGGTCCGCCCGGCCCTCCGAATCCCAGCGGCTAGCTGCAGCATACCGATCCCGCCGTAATGAGCGCATTGGCGATTTGACGTGAAGCCAGAATTCCTCCCGGCTATAAATGCTTGGCGCATCATGAAGAAACATAGATAAACTGCTTCCGAGCTCTTCATGCTGCGCGACGCTCGAACTTGCGCATTGCATTTGAACACGAGCACAGAGGGAGTGGACAATGTTGCCAACCATCAATACACCTGACCGGCAAGCGGAGGCTTTTCCCGTTCTTACGCCGGTGCAGATCGCCCGCGTCCGGACCTATGGCAAGGTCCGATCGGTCCAGGCTGGAGAGATCCTTTTCGAACCGGGCAACGTGGGTTTGTCTTGTTTTGTGGTGCTCTCAGGAAAGCTTGACATCGCAATGGCCGGACTTTCAGGTGAGCAGGTCTTCGTCACCTATGGACCTGGCCAATTCTCCGGTGAAGTAGTCTTGATCTCCGGCGCCCGCGCTTTCGCACGAGCGCGTGTGGCCGAGCTGGGGGAATTCATTGAACTGAGTGCAGACGCCTTGCGAACCTTGATTGCAAAAGATGCTGAGCTGAGCGACATCTTCATGCGGGCTTTCCTTCTGCGTCGTGTCGCAATGATTGCGGAAGGGCTGGGCAATGTGGTGGTGTTGGGATCGCAACATTCCTCCAATACGCTACGACTGCGAGAGTTCCTTACGCGCAACAGTCAACCCCACAGCTATGTCGATCTTGATAGCGATCGAGCGTCACAAGAACTTTTGGATCGGTTTGAGATCAAGATTGAAGACATTCCTGTTCTGATCTGCAATGGAAAGACTGTGTTGCGAAATCCGACGAACCAGCGACTGGCAGAATGCCTGGGATTCGCGGCCCACATCGACGAGCACCGCGTTTACGATGTCGCGATTGTGGGCGCTGGCCCGGCAGGCTTGGCCGCGGCCGTCTATGCGGCTTCAGAAGGGCTGGACGCTGTGGTGGTCGAATCTGAGTTCCCTGGAGGTCAGGCCGGCGCGAGTTCAAGGATCGAGAATTACGTCGGATTCCCCATGGGCATTTCCGGGCAGGAGCTGGCCAGCCGCGCGGTTGTGCAGGCAGAGAAATTCGGCGCTCAGATGACGATCGGTCAGAAGGTAGTGAAGGTTAGATGTGACCAGCGGCCGTACCAGCTTACTTTAGAAAACGGCGGAATCATCGACACTCGGAGCATTGTGATCGCCACCGGCGCTCAATACAACAAGCCGAACGTTGAGAACCTGAGCGGGTTTGAAGGACAGGGCGTGTACTACGCCGCCACAGTCATGGAAGCACAACTTTGCACAGGTGAGGAGATCATCGTAGTGGGCGGCGGTAACTCTGCGGGCCAGGCAGCCGCCTTTTTGGCAGAAACAGTAAAGAAGGTCTACATGCTGGTTCGTGGCAAGGAATTGTCCGACACAATGTCGCGCTATCTTATCCAGAGAATTGCTGAGAATCCTGCCATCGAACTGCATTTCCAAACCGAGATCGTTGCATTAGCAGGTGATGCGCATCTGGAACAGGTCACTTGGCGGAATCGGGCAACGGGCGAAGATTCTGTGCATGACATCCGCCACGTGTTCGTGATGGCAGGTGCTTCGCCGCGTACAGATTGGCTGCGTGGATGCGTTGCCCTGGATCAACAAGGGTTCATCTTCACAGGGCGGGATTTAGACCCGATCCTGGACAGCGCGCCACTGAAATGGCCGCTCAGCCGGCCTCCGCAGATGCTGGAAAGCAGTCTGCCCGGAGTTTTTGCGGTCGGTGATATTCGTTCCGGCAACGTCAAGCGGGTTGCATCTGCGGTGGGTGAAGGTTCAATCTCGATTCACCTGGTGCAGCTCGCACTAGCGGCGATGTGAGGTTTCATCGCCGGCATTTATGGACGACCGCCGAACGAATACTCGTCCGAGTCAAATACATCGGCAGCGCTTCTCGGTCGAGTGTCTGCTGTTTCAGCCGAAGTTGCGACGAGAGAGAACTTAGGCTTTGGGCGCTTTCTTGCGTTTCAGGTCTTTGCACTTCGCCAGCACGGCCTGGTGCAGCTGTGTGCGGATCGAGTCTGGCAGTTCGAACAATTCATTGTTGCGATAGACTTCGATCGTCTGACGGGTTGTATCGACAGTCACGTGGCAATGGCTGCAGCCGGCCATGTGCTGTTCCAGTTCGGTTCGGAGAGCAGTCGCCGTTTTTGCGTCGAAATAATCGGTTAGGTTGGCTAGAAATTCTGTGCAGTTCACGGTGCATGCTCTCCTGTGGGAACCCGGAAGTATCGGCTCAGCCGTTCGCGCAATTGCAGGCGAGCTCGCAACAGACGGCTCTTGACCGCCGGTACGCTCAGTCCCAGCGCCTGCGCGGTTTCTTCCGTCGACAAACCATCAATATCGCGCAGCGCGAACACGGTGCGAAATCCTGGTGGTAGCCCCTTGATCGTTTTGCGAAGAATTTCCGCCAGCTCCGCCTGGTTATAATTCTGTTCCGGATTCGGCATCCAATCCGCGAAATCGCGTGGGATGGAGCCTTCTTCGGTCTGGATTTCGTCGTCCATCGATACCGTCTTCTGCGAGCGGCGTTTCCGCAATCGCATCAACGACTCGTTGACTGCGATGCGCACCAGCCACGTATAAAACTTTGAATTGCCTTGAAACTGATTGACCTTTTGAAACGCCTTGAAAAACGTATCCTGCACAATGTCTTCCGCGTCTTCACGGTTCTGCGTAATGTGAAGCGCAATGCGAAAGATCTGGCGATCATATTGCCGCATCAGTTGCTCAAACGCACTTAAATCCCCAGCCTTGACCTTTTCGACCAGCAACAGGTCTGGGTGCTGTGCATTTGCTTCCTTTTCTTCTGGAGTCAACATGGTTGCCATGGTTCGAGGGCGGCCCTTTCGATCTTGCTGCTCGCCATCGCGCTTGGACGACCACTCCAAAGTCACAATGTCACTGCAGCTGATTAGATGGTAGAACGGCGCAGCGGTTGCGGACAAATCTGCCAGCGCGCGCAAGTATTTGCGACGCCACTTTGTTTTCGTGCGCTATCCCGCTAGATTGATACATATATGCCGTTTTTTAGATTGGGTGTGCCATACCGGGGCCATTCGCGACCGTTCAATGGTTTTTGCTATTCTCGAAAGCTTCCGCGCACTTCGTGGGCTTTCTTCGTTCTGCTTGGTTTTGCGATGATCGCCATGGTTCCTGCTGTCGCCCAGGAAGCGGAGACCCCGCCACACCACACCTCGCACACAACGAGCAAGTCCGAGAAGCACCATGCGAAATCGACCCATCACTCCGGGTCTTCCCACGCCAGCAGTCATCACTCCACGCACCACCAGACAGCGAGCCGTTCAGAGAAAGAACGCCGTTCGGAGCACAAGAGTCACACCAGCAGAAAAGAGACCGCTCGTTCGCGGCACCATCGCCATCACGTCACCGCGCGAGAGCTGGCCCGGGCGCACCAGCTTCACCATGCGTTTGTCGCATCCTCTGAACTGCGGCCCATGGCGCAACAATTGATCCAGCAGCGCACCCCGCAGGCCTATGCCGGAGTTCTGCGTTATGCGCGCTCCCACACGGGAGAGGCAGCTGCGGCCGCCTATATGGCTCTGGGGCAGGCGCACATGGACGACGGCAAGTTCAAGGAGGCCGCCTCGTCGTTTCAGTTGGCGAACCGCTATGGTCACGCGCTTGACGACTATGCGGATTATCTTGGCGCCAAAGCAAACTTTGCCCAGCAGCAGTACGCCGCTGCGGAGCAGTTGCTGCAGGGATTTGCAGAGCGCCATGAGGACAGCATTCTCATCGATCGTGCCACGCTGCTGCTCGCCAACATCAAGCTAGGCGAGGGTGATCCACAGGCGGCCCTGCATCAGCTTGCGAAGCTCGATGGAACCAGGCTTGCCAAGTCATCGGAATATCTTTTTGCCTCGGCGAAGGCCAACCAGCTGGCCGGCAATCGCAAGCTGGCACAGGAAATGTATACGCGGCTTTATATTGGAGACCCGACGAGCAGCGAATCGACACAGGTTCCAGCTCAGATGCAGCAGATGGGGATCACTCCGCCGTTTACTGTTGCCGAGCGCACTCGTCACGCTGATGGGTTGTATATGGCGGGAAAGTACGGAGCCGCAGCCTCGGAATATCAGGCGCTGGCGCAGGACCCTGAGGTGATTGGCACTGCACAAGTGAACAAGCTGCTGGCGCGCGCGGCAGTCGCAACTTTCAAGCAAACCAAGCATGTAAATCCATCCCAGTTGGTCCGTTTGTCGGATACGGACGATGAAGCTGGAGCTACTCGGCTTTACCTGATGATGGAGTCGGCGCGGGACGCCAAAGATGTTGCGCAAGTGAAAGCGCTGATCGGCCAGTTGGAGCAGCGTTTTCCCACCAGTCGATGGACGGATGAAGCGCTGTTTTCCGCAGGCAATATGGCGCTGGTTGCCAATGACATGCCGACGGCGATTCAGTATTACGGTGATCTGGCGCAGCGGTTTCCGGATAGCACCATGGCATCGACCAGTCACTGGCACGCGGCGTGGCTGAATTATCGGCTGGGCGACAAGAAGACCGCTGCACGGATGTTTGACGAACAGATTGAGCGCTACCCTGACGATACCCACATCTCGGCTGCGATTTATTGGCGTGGCGTCGTCTACCAGGAGTACGAAAAAAATCCCGCGGCGGCTGCGGCTTGCTATCAAACACTCATTCGATCCTTTCGTCAGTATTACTATACGGACCTGGCCAAGCAGCGCCTGGACGCTCTGGGTGCGGTCGAACCAGCCACTTTACCGCAACTCGCACATCTCGGCGATCCGAAGGTTCCAGACCTCACCACGGATATTCCGGAGGACGATGTCCACCTCGAACGCGCCAAGCTGCTTGCCAATGCGGGGTTGAATCAGTACATCGTTTCGGAGATCGGCGACAGCCCAGACAGCAGCACATGGAGCGCATACGCGGAAGCCCAGCTCTATAGTTCCTATGGGGAGAACTGGCGCGCGATGCGGGTGCTGAAGCAGAAGCTGCGATCGTATTTCGCGGTGCCGATGGATGCGATCCCGCGGCCGTATTGGGATCTGCTGTTTCCGCAGCCCTATTGGCCGGTGTTGCAGAGCGATGCCCAAAAGCAGGGGCTCGATCCGTTTCTGGTTGCTTCACTCATTCGCCAGGAATCGGAATTCAATCCCAGCGCAATCTCCTACGCAAACGCCTGGGGGCTGATGCAGTTATTGCCGCGAGTCGGCAGTGCGCTGGCCCGGCAGCAACATGTGCGTCCCTATCGAACTGACTTTTTGTTAATCCCGCAGGTGAATCTGAAATTGGGCACTGTATATTTTCGCCAGCTGATGGATGAGTTCAACGGTCAACCGGAATATGCGCTGGCCGCGTACAACGCGGGCGACGATCGCGTGAAGGCCTGGCTCGCGAACGGTCCTTACGGCAGCCTGCCGGAGTTTGTGGAGTCGATTCCATTTACGCAGACGCGCGAATACGTTGAAGCCATCATGCGTAATCGAGAAATGTACCGGCGCCTGTACGGCGCACCTGACGCGACCCCTGCCAAGGATGCGACGTCAATCCCGAACGTGCCGCGTAGCAAGAATGACGCCGGAGCACAGTAGCCGTGCGGTTACGATGTGGCACCGCGACAGTCCGTTTCATCGCGTCGGCCGTGATTGTGCCTAATATTCGATAGAATCGGGATTGCCGCACTCGCTTTATCGGCCCGGATGGCGAAATCGGCAGACGCAGCGGACTTAAAATCCGCAGGGAGCAATCCCATGGGGGTTCAAGTCCCCCTCCGGGCACCAGATGTAAGTATCATAAAATGAATATGTTAATAAGAAATAAGCCTCTCGGCCTGGGAGGCTTTTTCGCTTCTGAAAAATCATGGTGATACTTGTGGGGATACTTTGGTACCGTGGTGATGGGAGAACAACTATGCCCCGCAAATCGACTGTGAAAGCAACAGGTGTCTGGGAAAAAGAGCCGGGCAGCGGCGTTTGGTGGATCAGGTACCGCGTGGCAGGCAAACTCAAGCGCGAAAAGGTAGGGCGCAAGAGCGATGCCTTGGCGCTCTATCAGAAGCGCAAATCGGAGCTTCGCGCCGGATCGAAGATGCCGGAGAATATGCGACACGCCTCCATCCGCTTCAAGGTCATTGCCAATGACATCTTTGGTTACAGCGAAAAACACCACCGCGATCAGCGGAATGTTATCTCGCGGTTGAACCGAATCATGGAAGACTTCGGAGAGCGCCCCGCCGACCAGATCAAGCCGGCGGAGATCGATCAGTGGATTGCGGAAAACACAATCACAGCGGCCACCGCCAATCGGTACCGTGCGCTCTTCTCCTTGGTTTTCCGGGAAGCATTGCGCAATGGCAAAGTCACCAGCAATCCGGCGCGACTTGTGAGGCAGCGCCACGAGAACAATGGGCGAATCCGGTTCCTCACAGACAAAGAGGATGCGAGCCTCCGCGCCGCAATATTAAAGCGCTTCCCCGAACACCTGCGCGAGCTGGTTATCTCGCTTGGAACCGGTATGCGCGTCTCGGAGCAATACACGCTGGCGTGGAAGCATGTGGACTTCGTCCGCAAGGAGATCAATCTTGACCGGACGAAAAATGGGTCGCCGCGCACCATTCCAATGAATGCGTCGGTGCTCAAGGCATTTTCCGGCCTAAAGAAGAAGCGTGCCGACACAACCCCGGATGGCTTGGTTTTCACCATTAAGAATCCGCGCGAGTGGTTTGCCACAGCATTGGAGAAGGCAAAGATCCAAAATTATCGCTGGCATGACAACCGACACACATTCTGCTCACGGTTGGCGATGCGCGGTGAAAATCTCAAGGTCATTCAACAGCTCGCGGGGCACAAAACGATCCAGATGAGCGCGAGATATGCCCATCTGGGGGAGAAGTCTCTTCGTTCTGCCGTAGACGGGCTATCCTGAGTCCTTCAAAATTAGAGATGAACCTCAGCCGGCGACTCTTGCCGGGTGGTCGGTGCGAGAGAAGCGCTGAAGGTCCGATACCGGAATCAGTACCCGCGTCCCGATGCGGCGGGCGATGAGATGTTTGTTGGCAATCAGGTAATCGAGTGCCCGTGGGCTAATTGAAAGCATCTTGGCAGCTTCATGCCGACCGACCAGCAACTTTGTTTCAGGAGAAACTGTGACCCTGCCGGGGCGTTTTCTTTCGGTGATGTGATCATTTGGCATAGGAGACTCCGAGTAGTCTGTGCAGTCAGAGGCTATTGCCTCGTGACGGCATTGATTGGCTTCAGACTGTAGCGAGGAATGGGTTCCTGTCCAATACTTCTTACCTATGGGGTCATAGCTGCCGCCGATGACCCGTCGAGTCAGTAGACCTATTTTTGGGAGAGGTTGCGCAGCCGAAGGTATGTTTCGATTTTTTGTGCAACATTCCTGCTATTTACAGCAACTAACTTAACGCATCACCTGAGGTTCCCCCCCCGATATCGAGGCCGCAGACGATCCAGGGCAGGTGCAAGATGTACGAGGGACCAGAGTTCCGTCATCTCCGTTATTTCGTTGCCATCGCGGAAGAATGTAACTTCGGCAGGGCTGCGGAACGGCTTCACGTTGCTCAGCCATCGCTGAGCGTGCAAATCAAACAGTTGGAAGATGGCCTTGGCGCGAAGCTCTTCATTCGCGGACCTGCCGGCACCACCTTGACGCCAGCCGGACACGCTTTCCTATCCCATGCCAAACAGATGCTATTGTTGCGGGATCGCGCTGTACAGAACACATCGCTGGTTCATTCCGGAGTGCAGGTGCCACTTCGTTTCGGCTACTCACCTTTTGTCAATCACGAATTCGTGCGAGAAACAT
>JBARFA010000055.1:0-2639 GCA_049796755.1 Acidobacteriaceae bacterium | reverse complement strand
CCGGCTATGTGCTGGTGGAAATGGATCTCGATAACGAGATTTGGCACCTGGTGAAGAACACGCCTCGCGTTACCGGTTTCTTAGGGACGGGGGAAAAGCCGGTGGCGCTGACGGAAGAAGAGATCAGTTCGATTATCTTCCGGTCGGATGTGTCGAAAGACAAGCCGCGGATGAAGGTGAAGTTTGAAAAGAACGAGTCGGTGAAGATCACCGAAGGGCCGTTCGCCAACTTTAACGGGGTTGTGGATGAAGTGAATGAAGACCGCGAAACCCTGAAAGTCATGGTGACCATCTTCGGACGTTCTACGCCGGTCGAGTTGGAATTCAGTAAGGTCGAAAAGATTGCATAAAGGCAGCCGACGAGCAGCTGTTAGCTTCTAGCCGCCAGCCGAAGCAGCATTTGAAAGGATTGAACGATGCCTCCAGTTAAAAAAGTACAGACGCAGGTGAAACTGCAAATTGTTGCCGCGAAGGCAACTCCGGCGCCGCCAGTCGGCCCCGCTCTGGGCCAGGCGCAGGTGAACATCATGGAATTCTGCAAGCAGTTCAACGCGCGCACCACCGCTCCCGAGATGGCGGGGCTGGTGATTCCTGTCGTCATTACGGTCTACACGGATCGCACTTTTACCTTTGTCACCAAGACGCCTCCGGCAGCGGTGTTGCTGAAGAAGGCGGCGGGCGTGGCCAAGGGTGCGGGGACGCCGAATAAGGACAAGGTTGGCAAGGTGACGGAGAAGCAGGTCGCCGAGATTGCCAAGCAGAAGATGCCGGATCTGAACGCGGCATCGGTCGATGCGGCGATTCGCTCCATCAAAGGGACGGCGCGTTCGATGGGAATCGAAGTCGTCGCCTAAGCGAGTTATTGCCGTGGCGAACCTACCGGCAACACCATCTGCGCCTGACTCAGCCCGAGCATTGCTGCGCCATACTGTGGCTACACTGGCCTATCGCGGCAGCAAAGTTTTGCGCGATGCGCCGGCGGATTTTTCTGGGTTCACTCCGGGCGGCGAAGGTCGTTCGGCGGGCGCTATCCTGGCGCACATCGACGACTTGCTCGATTGGGCGTTGTCGATGGCAAGCGGCGAATCCCAGTGGCACAGCTCTAAATCTCAGGCGTGGAACGAAGATGTCAACCGCTTCCACGCCGCTTTGACTGCATTCGACGCCTTCCTCGCTTCCGATCAGCCATTACACGCTACGGCAGAGAAGCTATTTCAGGGTCCTGTTGCGGATGCGCTTACCCACGTCGGGCAAATCGCGATGATGCGGCGGCTGGCGGGTGCTCCGATCAAGGGAGAGAACTATGCTGTGGCCAGGATTACTGCCGGACGCGTTGGGCCGGATCAGGCGGCTGCGAAGCGGGAATTCTGAGAGCGGAGAGAGTTGAAGGGCAGGGAGAGTTGAAGGGCAGGGAGCAGGGCGCAGGGATCAGCCTGACGCGGAATAATTGAAGGATTATGCAGGCTAATTGAAGGATTATACAGCGCGATAATTCAGCTAAGTGTTTCTGCTGCAATTGGATGCGGGTTTTAGGTCGCTTTTTCGAGTGCAATTGTCGAAAAAAACCAAAATCCACGCGCTCTGGCCGGGGGGCAGGAGAAAATCCTACCGTAAGTTTACCAAACTCGGGCGATAGGGTACGCCACGTTTAGAGCAGCTATTCGCTGCTAGCTTTTAGCTTTCCCACCCTTTGCGATGAAGCTTGCAAAGGATGGGGCACCCGGCAGGGGAACCCTGGCCGCTGTCCTTCCAGAGCTTCTCCCAATTCCACATCTCGGATGTCACTTTGTTGGGCAGCGGGAAGCCCAGTTGATGGGCGAGCAGGCACACTTGGCCGCGATGGTGGGCTTCGTGGGAAATCATGTAGCAGAGCATTTCTATGCCAACCGGCCAGGGCTTGGCCCAGCCATCTCTGCGAAATGCTTCGATGCGGGGTGCGCGGCGCCGAGTGCCTGGTCGAGCATTTCGGCGCAGCGAGCCGCGCTTTCGGCCAAGGCGGCGAAAACCTTCCAACGCTTGAGAAACGGCATGGGCCCGGGCCTGAAGGCCAAGTAGATTCGCTCTGTTTCAGGGGGTTAAAACCCCCTGCTCCCTCCGAAATCTTCGATCCACAACTGTAGCTCCGGTTTCGGGGGATTGGAACTCTCTGCTCCGTCCGAAATCTTCGATCCACAACTGTAGCTCCGGTTTCGGGGGGTTGGAACCCTCTGCTCCGTCCGAAATCTTCGATCCACCTCTGTAGCTCTGTTTCAAGGGGTTAGAACCTTCTGCTGCCTCCGAAGTCTTCGATCCACAACTGTAGTATTAGAAGCCTGTGATTGAGTGCCTGCAACGTCGAGCCGGGCGAGGATGTGGCGTAGTTTCTGACGATGCTGCTGGATTACGCCACTCAAGCCAAAAGAAGGCTTGCATGGGGCACTCGGCTGGAAGGCGTGAAAAAATCAGTGGGAGGAGTAGGAGATGCGGAAGGGGCAAACGAGACACCCACAACGGGACGAGCCGGGGGCGCATGGCAAGAACTACATCACTCCGAGCGGACTGGAGCGCCTGAAGGAGGAGTACCGGTTTCTGGTGACCAGGGACCGGCCGGCGGTGGTGGAGGTGGTGGCGTGGGCGGCCAGCAACGGCGATCGCAGTGA
>JBARFA010000054.1:0-31955 GCA_049796755.1 Acidobacteriaceae bacterium | reverse complement strand
CACGTGGACGGCGCGTACGGCGGCGTGGCGGCGGTATTGCCGGATGCGCCGAAGGAGTTTGCGGGCATGCGGCTGGCGGACTCTGTGGCTGTTGATCCGCACAAGTGGCTGTACGCGCCGATCGAAGCGGGGTGCGCGCTGGTTCGCGATGCAGAGAAATTGCGCGATGCGTTTGCCTATCACCCGCCTTATTATCATTTCGGAACAGAGGCCATCAATTACTTTGACCTGGGTCCGCAGAATTCGCGCGGATTTCGTGCATTGAAGGTTTGGCTGGCGCTGCAGCAGGTGGGGCGCGACGGATATATCCAGATGATCTCCGAAGATATCCGGCTGGCCCAGGAAATGTTTCGGCGAATTCCGCAATATGCGGCGCTGGAAGCGCTGACGCAGTCGCTGAGCATCACCACGTTTCGTTATGTGCCGCCGAACCTGAATGTGCGCGATGAGAAGGTGGAGCGCTATCTGGATCAGCTGAATGAAGCGCTGCTTACGCAACTGCAGAATGGCGGCGAGGCATATTTATCGAATGCGGTGATCCAGGGAAGGTTTGCGTTGCGCGCTTGCATTGTGAACTTCCGGACTTCGCTAGCGGATGTGGAGGCGTTGCTGCCCATTGTGGTGCGGATTGGCGACGAGCTGGATGCAACCATGCGGCCGCGGATGTAGTCGCGGCGGCCGACTCTGCGTCAGCGCGTTGGCTGCGGAAGTTTTTCCACGGTACCGCTAGGTGCCAGTGTCGAGTTGGAAAGATTCTACGAACGGCTCGACCGGATAACCCTTCGCTTTCCAGCCTTCCAGTCCGCCTTTCAGGAATTTGATTCGCACAAAGCCCACGGCCAGCGCTCGCTGCAAGATGGCTCGACTAGTCTTATCGCTTGGGCACGTGCAATACACCACCGTATCTTTTTCTTTGGGTATCAGCGATGGATTCTCGCGGATTTCTCTGGGAGCGAGCCGTCTTGCGCCAGCGATAATTTCGGAATCGACGAGTACGTCGAGGGGCTCTCGCACGTCGAGCACAAGTACATCTCGATTGCAAGCTAATAACGCATAGAGGGCCTCCGGCGTGATGCTATGCCGCTCCATCTGATGGATATCTCTCCTGCGTTTGCTCCATACCAGGAGGGACACCACAACGGCGCAAACAGTGATCCAAGTGACAGCCATTTCCGACTCTCCTCGACTACACTTCTGGTTAGAAGATTCACCGGATGCTGGAGAGGATTCATGATCCGGAGAGAAAAGGGGCGATTCGCGTCAATGATGATTCATGTGTTTTTGTTTCAATGGAAACCGCAGGCCAGCGAGCAGGATAAACAACAGGCGGCGGAGAGAATTCGCGGGTTGCAGGGGCAGATCCCGGGATTGATCGAAACCAGCTACAACGCGAACACTTCGCCGCGTTCGCAGGGATTTACCCATGGCGGAGTGATGAAGTTCCGCGATCAAGCGGCGCTCGAGGCCTACTTCACGCATCCTGTACACCAAAAGCTGGTGGACTGGCTGATGCCGCTGCTGGCTGTCGCGGCAGAGCTGGACTATGAGGCGTAATGGGTGAGCGGTCGCGAGAGATTCAGGAGCGGGACATTCTCTGGCGAAACCAGGCGGAAAGTTCCTGCTCGCTGAGAGCGCCTGCAGCGACTGATTCCATGGTTCGGACGGCATCCGCTGGATCGAAGCGCAAACGAAACCCATTGTCGGCAAGAAAGAGCCGGGCGGCGACCCATGCCGTGCGTTTATTTCCGTCGGCAAAACAGTGGCTTCGCGCCAGGCGGTGTGCATATGCGGCGGCCAGGGCAGCAGCATCCGGCGACTCATAGGCCGCAAGATTTCGTGGATGCGTCAGGGCGGCTTCCACTCTGCCCATGTCCAGAACGCCGGATGGCCCGCCATGTTCGGCAATCTGTCGATCGTGGATTGCGTGCAGAACGTCGGCTCGAATCCACCGCCAGCGCTTCACCGGGAGAGCGCTTTCAAAATCTCCCGGTCATCGTGCATGATGTCCTCGGCGAGCTCGATCTGCCGTTCGAAATCGGGATTATATGGGGTGAGCCGATAGCCGTCTGGCGCTTCCGTCAGGTAGAGCGAATCGCCTTTTTTCACCTTTAGCCGCGCCATTACTTCCTTGTTCAGGATGATTCCAGCGGATGCACCCACCGTTGTAACTTTCAGTTTTGGCATAGAACCTCCCCCCAAGCCGATATATAATAGACATTATATAGGATCGTACGAGACGCGGGGTGCTCACACAAGCTGCCTTAACCGCGAAGTAATTTGAAGGCGTGGTTCCACTGGTTGTGCGCGAATCCGGGGATGCACCAGAGGATGCAGAGCGGTTCGATGGCGCGTGCGGCCTCCGCCGTGCCCATGTCGGCAGTCTCCCAACCAAATTGATCGAGAATCTTCGTCACCGTGGCTTTGGCCGAGTCGTTATTTCCGCAGATGAACATGGTGGGTTTGCCGCCATCAAATTTCGGATTGACAAACAGGTGACAGCCGACGGAATTAAACGCCTTCACAAAATGGGCGGAGGGAAACTGCTGCTGCAGAGATTCCATCAGCGACTCATTGGGACCAGTGAAGAATTTCAGGACGCCGTGGTCGGGCGGCGCATCGGCAATGGGATTGACGGCGTCGACGATCACCTTTCCGGCGAGATTTTCGCCGCCGGCGCCCCGCAGGGCTTCGGCCGCGACCAAGCCTTTGACCGCGAGGACGAGGACCTCTCCGAAGGCAGCCGTCTCGCTGAAGCTGCCGACACGGCCCTTGGGATTTTTACGTTGCCATTCGGCGAGCTTGGATGCGTTGCGGGTGCCGAGCATGGTTTCATGTCCGTGGGCGAGAAAGCCATCTCCTAACGCCTGGGCCACGTCTCCTGAACCGATGATTCCGACCTTCATGATGGCTTCTCCTTTTTTTGCACTATGGACGCAATCTTCGTTGGGGCTCGCGAATTGCGCTAGCCGAGATTCACTTCGGTGCGGGCGAGCACTTTGATCTCCAGCTGATTGTGGAGCGGATCAGCATCAAGCAGCACGTGATCGCCATGCACCACTTCGCCATCGAGAATCTTGATGGCGAGCGGGTCCTGGATGAGGCGTTGAATCGCGCGTTTCAGCGGACGAGCTCCATAAGCGCGATCGTAGCCGGTCAAGAAGAGCTGGCGTTTCGCTGCTTCGGTCATCTCGACGGTGATGCGGCGGTCGGCTAGCATGCGATTCAGGTCTGCGATGCGCAGGGTCAGAATGCTTTCCAACTGCTCTTCGCCGAGCGGGCGGAAGATGACGATATCGTCGACGCGGTTGAGAAACTCCGGACGAAAACTCTGCCGCACCACCTGCATCACCTGTTCGCGCGCGGCATCGAAGGACGCTTCGTCCTGCAGCGCTTCGGTGTTCAAAAATTGCGCGCCCAGGTTGGAGGTCATGATCAACACGGTATTTTTGAAGTCGACAGTGCGACCGCGAGAATCGGTGAGGCGGCCGTCATCGAGGACCTGCAGCAGCACGTTGAAGACGTCGGGGTGCGCTTTTTCGATTTCGTCGAACAGCACAACAGAGTACGGGCGACGACGCACAGCTTCAGTGAGCTGGCCGCCCTCGTCATAGCCAACATAGCCCGGAGGTGCGCCAATCAAGCGCGAAACCGCATGCTTCTCCATGTACTCCGACATGTCGATGCGGGTCATGGCCTGCTCGTCGTCAAACAAAAACTCGGCCAGGGCGCGCGCGGTTTCGGTTTTGCCGACGCCGGTGGGCCCGAGAAAAATGAAGGAGCCGATAGGGCGATTGGGATCGCTGAGGCCTGCACGGGAACGGCGAATCGCATTCGCAACCACGCGCAGCGCTTCGTCCTGACCGATGACACGCTCGCGCAGACGATCTTCCATCTGCACCAGCTTCTGGACTTCGCCTTCCAGCATTTTTGAAATGGGAATTCCGGTCCATTTGCTGACGATGCGGGCAATATCTTCCTCGTCAACTTCTTCTTTCAACATACGGGGGCCGCCGGCAGCGCCCTCTTGCGCGGCGTTCAGCTTCTTCAGTTCGGCTTCCAGCTTGGGCAGCTCGCCGTATTGGATTTGCGCGACACGCTCGAAATTGCCGCGGCGTGTCTGCTCCTCCGCATCCTGGCGCATGGCTTCCACCTGCTTCTTCAACTCGGCCAGGCGGGTGATGTCGCCGCGTTCTTTTTGCCAATGAGCGCGGAGTGCCGCGATTTCTTCGTGCAGCGATGCCAGCTCCTTGTTGACTTCTTTCAGGCGCTCTTTGGAGTTTTCGTCTTTCTCCCGCTTCAACGCGGTGCGCTCAATTTCAAGCGAGGTGGCGCGGCGTTCGAGCTGATCGATTTCCGTGGGGACGGAACCAATCTGGATAGCGAGCGAAGCCGCGGCTTCGTCGACTAAGTCGATGGCTTTGTCCGGCAGGAAGCGGTCTGAAATATAGCGGTGCGACAAGGTCGCGGCAGCGACGATTGCGGAATCTTTGATGCGCACATTATGGTGCGTCTCGTAGCGATCTTTCAGGCCACGCAGAATTGCGATGGTGTCTTCGACATTGGGCTCGCCAACGTAGACGATCTGAAAGCGCCGCTCCAGCGCCGCATCTTTCTCGATGTATTTGCGGTATTCATTCAGTGTGGTCGCGCCGATGGCACGTAGTTCGCCGCGCGCCAGTGCCGGCTTGAGCATGTTGCTCGCGTCAATGGCACCTTCTGCCGCGCCTGCACCGACCAAGGTGTGCAATTCGTCGATGAAGAGGATGATGCCTCCCTGGGCATCTTCAATATCTTTCAACACGGCCTTCAGGCGATCTTCAAATTCGCCGCGATATTTTGCCCCGGCCAGCATGGCGCCAAGATCGAGCGAGATGACGCGCTTATCGCGCAGTGCATCCGGCACATCGCCGGAAACGATGCGACGCGCGAGGCCTTCGACGATGGCTGTTTTGCCGACGCCGGGTTCGCCAATCAGCACGGGATTGTTTTTTGTTCGGCGAGACAGCACCTGCACAACGCGGCGAATTTCTTCATCGCGGCCGATAACAGGATCGAGTTTGCCGCGACGGGCGAGTTCGGTCAGGTCGCGAGCGTATCGCTCCAGCGCCTGAAACTTCGCTTCGGGATTTTGATCTGTCACGCGCTGTGTTCCGCGCACAGTGGTCAGGGCACGGAGAATGGCGTCATGAGTTGCGCCTTCCGCAGCGAGAGCCATTTGCGCGGGATCATTTTTCTGCTGCGCGATGGCGAGCAATAAATGTTCGGTGGAAACATATTCATCTTTAAAGTTGGCGGCTTCCTGGAATGCCTGCTCGACAACCTTGAGGAAGGCCTTCGAGGGTTGCGCCTGGTTGGAGTCACCGGAAACTTTTGGAAATGTGGCGAGCGCCTTCTCAAGTCGCGCGCGCAGGGCTTCTGGATTGGCGCCGGCCTTCTGCAGCACGGGCGTGACGATGCCCTCTTTATCCTGCAGCAATGCCAACAGCAAATGTGTAGGTTGCAATTCCGGATTGCCGTTGTCGCTGGCCAGATTGGTGGCCGTCTGTACGGCGTCCTGCGCTTTCACGGTGAGTTTGTCCCAGCGAACGGCCATGGTACTGTTCCTGCTTTCGTATGGAATTTCTGATGCGATCTAATTCTATGGATGGAGAGAACGGGGCAGGGGCCGCGTTTTTCTGCGAATGCCCTGCCCTGTCTGGATGAACTCAGCCCATCCGAATCCTGCCTCGAAGCTATTATGCCGCAGGTTTGGACTCGGTTGGTTTCGACTCGGTTGATTTGGAGTCGACAGTTTTTGGACCCGTCGCCGCTCCGCTGACCGAAACCTTAATCTGCTTCGGCTTGGCTTCGGCGCGCTTGCCCAGTTCGATGGTCAAGACGCCGGCGTCGTAGTTCGCCTTGACGCTCTCCGAGTCCAACGTGTTGGGAAGCGTGAACACGCGGGCAAAGCTGCCGTAGCGACGCTCAACGCGGTGATAGTTCTCTTCCTTGGTTTCCTTCTCGAAGCGACGCTCGCCGCGAACTGTCAGGGCATTGTTTTCCAGCTGAATGTTGAAATCCTCGAGCTTCATGCCGGGAACTTCCAGCTTGAGCACGATGTGATTCGCGTCCTCATAGATGTCGACGGGGGGAACAAACGCGCTTGACGAAAGGGATTCATCCTCGCCGCGATTTACTTCGCGAAGCAAGGAGTTGAGGTTGTTTTGCAGGGTGTACATGTCTTGAAATGGTGTCCAACGTGTAATGGCCATGGGTCTTCCTCCTGGAGGTTGTTTGAGATAGGTGGGGACGCGGCGGGCGAGATTCGACAACCCAGCCGGTGCGCCTGGAAATACTATAGCACAACTAGGCAGATTATATGAGTGTATTTATATCAAATTAATACACCGCGTAAAGCGCTGAAAATAGTTGAATTACTTCTGACGGGAGCTGGGAGTGCCCGGTTCCATCTCGTCAATCGCCTCAACAACGTTGTCTTTGGTGGCGGGACGGCCGTCGCGAACGCTCTCTGCACCGAGAGAATTTTCGGTTCCGGCAGGGGCATTGCGATCGATGGTGGGGTGGGACGCTGTGGTGGGGGTAGGGTTCGAACCCGTGCCGACTGGCTTGCGCGTTTTTTCTGAAATGGGAGTCATGGTTCCCTCTCTTTGCCCTACAGCGTAGGATGCAGGAAGGCTGACTGGGGCTTCAGCTGCGATTGCACTGTTAGTGCAGTATCGGGAGTGGTGGCGATAGCTGGCCTTCATCAGGGCAAACCGTCTGGCTCATCGTAATCGCAGAAGGTTCCGTCAGCATCCTACCTGTGACAGGAGAAAAACGAATGAAGCGCCTAGTCTGGATACCGCTTGCTCTCGGCATTGTCGCCACCTATATCCTTTTGGATCGCCGTGCTATCCGATACGCCGCAGAGTTCGACGAGCTGGAAGCAGCCGCAGACAGAGCTGATCTGTGGGGGAGCAAGCAGCGCATCGCGGGAACCGGGCGAGATATTCTGGGCAAAGTGAAAGAGAGCGTTGGCCGAATTACAGGCGACGAGGATCTGGCCGGGCGAGGGGTGGTCGATCAGATTGCGGGTGCGGTGCAGGATACGGCGGGGAAGGCGGCCAATGCCGCCAGCGATACGATTCGCGACTTCAACCGCAACTAAGCAGCGACTGGAGAGATGGTTCTGCACGCTCGCAGATGCTCGCAAACTGTAGACGCGCACAATCCTGCCAGGTCGAGACGCGCACGCGATGCTGCGATCCCCGATTTTTTATGAGCCTTGGATGCGCAGCAACAGCCCGGTGCCTTCGCTGAGCTCGAGCTTTCCTTTCTCACTCACAAGAATGATTTTGCCTCTCGGATCCGTTCGTCCTGCATGCTCGATGCGGACGCCCCTGAGACCGTACACGCCGCACGCATCCGCGGAGAAAAGCCAAAAGGCCTGGGGTTGCGTGCTATCTCCCACGATCCCTCGGCAAAGTTGTCCGGGATTGACCTGTGGCAGCACGAGAACGCCATAGGGTGTCGGCTGACCTACTTTCTGTCTGCCCTCTACCACCTGACCGCCTCCGCGATAGACTTGGTCGCCGCCAATCTGCGTGGAGTCGGACTCGTCTGGTGGAATTGTTCGCGATGACATCACCTCGGGCATCTTCGCCTCCTCCACAGTCATGAACCCGGCCAGCGCCCGAAGATCCGCTTTTATGGGAAGCATGGCACCGTGAACCTGAACCGCATCGAAACTGATTTCCAGCCTCGAAGATCCATTCTTTGAAGAACTCGCCTGCACCACATGGCCCAGCACTTTTGCGCGCCGACGGATGGGTGTGCCTGGGATATTCTGCATGACTGTGGCGCGGATTTGCTGGCCGGGATGCACCTTGGCGGCATTGAGACCTGTGTCGAGGTTGACAGGGAGAATTGTTCCCGACGGAAGCACGCTCTGTGCAGTCATCCCAACGGGCAGTAACAGCACTGCCGCCAATATCGATGCGCATTTCATGGGAACCCTTTCTGGTCGAGACTCAATCCATCCACGCCGCAGCAGAACAGAATACGCCGACGCGCGGTTGAGCGTCCTGTTGCGTTTGATTCGGCAGCTGCGTGCAGGATATCGCGCCCGGAAGAAGTTGTTTTGATCTACCGTTGGCGGCATAGGGCGGGATCACGATTCGAACGAAACCGGTCGTGCGGGATGCGGTCTCGATGCGCGGGAAAACGAGGCTGTCGCAACTTCCCTGCACAACGGTCCGCCCTTCATCCTGATACAACAGGAAAAGGCATTCCCTACACCCATGAGCGCACTCGCACTATTTCTATTACAGATCGCCGTCATTGTGTTGGTGACCGGCATCTGCGGTGTGCTGCTCGGCAAGCTGGGTCAACCGCGGGTGGTGGGAGAAATGCTGGGCGGCATCCTTCTGGGACGCTCGGTGTTTGGCTACGCAATGCCGCACTTGATTGCCAATCTGTTTCCACCGGCATCTTTGCACGAGCTGACGCTGGTCAGTGAACTGGGCATGGTTCTCTACCTGTTTCTGGAAGGAATGAACCTGGATTTCGAGTCGGTGTGGCAGCAGCGGCAGGCCGCGATGAAGATCAGCCTGCTCTCCATGATCATTCCGTTTGGGCTGGGCTGTGGCCTGGGCGTGCTGATGTTTCGCAACTTTCACGGAACCAACCCGAACTTCGCAGCCTTTCTGCTGTTTGTGGGAGTGGGACTGAGCACGACAGCGTTTCCGGTTCTGGCGCGCATGCTGCGAGATAACGGAACGGGCGATGCCAAGCTGAACATGCTGGCGCTGGTGTGCGCCGCGATTGCAGATGTGCTGGGCTGGATTCTGCTGGCGGTCGCGCTGATGATCGATTCCATCCACTCTTCCGTGTGGATTTTGCTGTTGAAGATGCTGCTGCTGGTGGTGTTCGGAGTTTTTCTGCTGGGTGTGGTTCGTCCGGCACTGGCCAGGCTGGTGCGCTGGAAAGGCGCGCCCAACATTTCCAACGTGCTGCTGGCGGTTTTCCTGGTGTTTATCCTCGGGTGTGCGTTCGTGACGGAGCGGCTGGGCGTGCATGCGCTGTTTGGAGCCTTCCTTGCGGGGATGTGCGTCCCTCGCCTGCACCATTGGCATCGCCAATTAGAGCGAACGATTCATCCGCTGGTTTCTGTGTTGCTGCTGCCGGTATTTTTTGCGGTGACTGGCATCCATACGGAGTTTCGCGACCTGGGCGGCAAGAATGTGCTGTTTTGGTTTGTGGTGTTGCTGGCGATCGCGATTGCAGGCAAAGTTGGCGGCACCTATTATGGCGCGCGCAGATCGAGTTTGCCGCCGCGGGAGTCGATGTTGTTGGGTTTCCTGATGAACACTCGCGGCTTGATCGACCTGGTGGTGGTGAACCTGGCGCTGCAGGCTGGTGCGATCAATACGCAGTTGTTCACAATTCTGGTGCTGGTCGCATTGATCACCACAGCGATGACCGCTCCTGCATTGAAGCTGCTGCGGAAGAAGACAGATGCTCCGGCGGCAGCTGTCGTATAGAGCGGGCAACTGTCCCGATGAAGTTTCAGCTAGTTGCTGATGCCGCATGGAGACCGTTTGCGAGGGCGGCTCTGGGACATTTCTTCGTTGCCAAAAACGGGCTTGGCTGATATTTGTGAAGTGCCCGCCTATGCGAAAAATCTGGCTCACGCTGCTGATGTGGCCGTTGGTAGTGTTGCCTATCAGTGCGCAGCGTGGGTCTGATATCTCGACAAACATTCCCGCCGCGTCGGTGACGCCAGCCGCACCAGTGGTGCACCTTACGCTAGGTAGCGCTTTTTTGCCCTTGACCGGCCCGTGGAAATTTCATATCGGCGACAACATGGCCTGGGCGGATCCGAACTTCGACGACTCGGACTGGGGCACGATGGATTTGGCTTCCTCCTCGAACGTGGTCGATCCAAACACCGGTGCGCGAGGCTATGTTCCCGGCTGGACAGCACACGGCTACCCCGAGTACTCCGGCTATGCGTGGTATCGGTTGCGGGTGGACATTCAGGGAAATGAGGCGGGGGGCGCACACGAAGCGCTTGCCATTCGCATGCCAGACGAGTTTGACGACGCTTACCAGATCTATGTCAACGGCGAGCGCATCGGGCAGTTTGGCCGGTTCACAAATCGTGGCGTCACGTATTACGTCAACCAGCCAGTTGCATTTTCACTGCCCGCCAATCTTCCCACCGGTCCGGTGACGATTGCCGTCCGCATGTGGATGGACCCTGTGACGGCGCTGTTGCAGCAGGAAGCCGGCGGCCTGCATGCGGCGCCGGACCTGGGCCAGGCCGCCGTGATCGACGCGCTGCTGCGCCTCCACTGGGAGGCCTTGTATCACCGCGAAGCCAGCTTGTTCCTGGAAATGGCGGTCCAGCCGCTGGCCGTTCTGATCGCCTTCTGCCTGCTTTGGTTCGACCGCGGCGAGTTGGCCTATCTCTGGCTTGGCCTGAGTTGCCTGGTCAGTTTCGTTTTCCTGGCTGTTTTTACTGCGGAAGCCTATACCACCTTGATCGGTGGAACTTCCCTGGCTTGGATCGTCTCCGTGGTTCTGCCGCCGATCCAGGACGGCTTATGGATACTCTTCTGGGGCTACTGGTTCCGGCTGGGTCGCACGGTTGAAATGAAATGGCTGTACCGCATTACCTGGATATGCGTTCTGCTGCTGGCGGTAACATCGTCGATGCTGGATCGACCACTCTATGGCCGCGTGATTCCTATCCACGCGATTGTGTGGTTGTCTCCGATCTTAGATGTGCTTCGAGGGCTGCTCGGATTGATCCTGGTGTGGGTGATCTACCGGGGCATTCGCAAAGACAGAACCGAGGGCCTGCTGGCGTTGCCGGCAGCTGCGCTCGTCATCGTCGTGCTCAATGGGCAATATATGCGCCTGTTGCATGTGCGGACAACCTACTTTTTCTTCGGGGTCTATGTTCCGCTGGGCCAGATTGCCACCGTTTTTTCTCTCGGAATGATCACGATCCTTATGTTGCGGCGGTTTATGCATGGACAGCGGCAGCGCGAGCAGTGGAAACAGGAGATGGAACAGGCGCGGCAGGTGCAGTCGTTGCTGGTTCCAGTCACTCCTCCGAATACGCCGGGATTTGTTGTTGAAAGCGTCTACCTGCCAGCGCAAAAAGTGGGGGGAGATTTCTTTCAGATTCTGCCGGGGGAGGATGGATCGCTGCTGATTGTGATGGGCGACGTGAGTGGCAAAGGGTTGAAAGCGGCCATGACAGTGAGCACGATTGTGGGCGCGCTGCGCAACGAAAAAGCGCGGCAGCCTGCGGATGTGTTGCGACATCTGAACGGGGTGCTGCACGGGCAGATCACTGGATTTGTCACCTGCTGCGCTGCGTTGATTTCAGCCGATGGCGTGATGACGATCGCCAATGCGGGCCATTTGGCGCCGTACCTGAATGGCAAAGAATTGACTGTTGAGGGTGGCTTGCCGCTGGGAATTGTGGAAGCGGGCAGCTACAAGGAAACGACCTATGCACTCACCGCTGGAGATCGGCTGATTTTTATTTCCGACGGAGTTGTCGAAGCCACCAACGAGAAGAAGGAACTGTTCGGGTTTGAGCGGACCCAGGCCATCAGCGCCCAGCCCGCGCACGACATTGCCACGGCTGCGCAGGCATTCGGGCAGGAAGACGACATTTCTGTATTGTCCGTGACCCGCACGGCGAATTTGAAAGCGGCTGTGGCATGAGGAAGAAACACATATTTCTTCTATGGTTTCTTGTGGCCTGTGCTGGAGCGCACGCACAGAACACCCCGACGGCATCGGCGGTCCCGCAGATTACTTTGGGCCAATCAATTGTCGCGCTGAATGGACCCTGGAAATTCCACACAGGGGACAACCCGGCATGGGCCGATCCGAATTATGACGACTCCGGCTGGGAGACGGTGGATCTGACGCCGAAATCCGGCAGCTTCGATCCCATCGGCGGCGCCTCCGGTTATGTTCCCGGCTGGACCGCCAAAGGCGATCCTGGCTACTGGGGCTGGGCGTGGTATCGTTTCCGCGTGCGAATCGCTACGCGGCCGGGCCAAAAGCTGGCCATTAACGGTCCGGCTGATGTAGACGACGCCTATCAGATTTTTGCCAATGGCAGACTGCTGGGCAGCTTTGGCCGGTTCCCTGCCGGAAGCCAATTTCCGGTCTACTATTTCACCCGACCGCGGATGTTTCTTCTGCCGTCAAGCATGGACGCCGCGGCCCCAGACACGATTGTGCTGGCGTTGCGCTTCTGGATGTCGCCAACCTCCATGATTTTCGTTCCCGACGCAGGTGGAATGCATACCGCGCCCCTGCTGGGGCGGGCGGGCGTCGTAGCCGCGCGCTATCAATTGGACTGGCTGGAACTGGTCCGCAGACATGCAGCTACGGCGGCGCTGGCGGTGCTGTTCTTTCTGCTGGCCGTTCTGGCCGGCAGCCTGTTTTTCCTTGACCGTTCCGACCCGGTCTACCGTTGGATCGCCGCCGTATTTCTGCTGATGAGCATCGGCGCGCTGGCCAGCTGCCTGAGCAATTGGACGGAGGTCCTCAGCATCACAGGCTGGGATCGAATTGACATTTTCATTCTGGCACCCCTGGAGACCGGCGGCTGGGCCATGGCGTGGTGGGTCTGGTTCCGACTGCGCCGACCGGCATGGATGCCAAAACTGATCCTGATTCTGACTTTGTTGGATGCAGCCGCTTTTGGCGTATTCGACCCCACCTTACTCCTCTACTTCTCCCGCTCGACCATGTCCGCGCTTCATTGGATTGCGGGCGGCGTGGAGGTCGCATTCTTTCTCCTGATGGCCTGGATCGTTCTCCAGGGCATCCGCAGGCAGGGCTGGGAAGGCTGGCTCACGCTTCCCGCCGTGGTCTTGCTGGGCATCTCGCAATTCGACCATGAGTTGGCGGATGCACATATCCGAGTCACCTGGTTCGTCTGGGGAGTGAACGTTTCGCTTCTTACAATCGGCGATCTGCTGCTGGTCGCCGTCATGTTTGTCCTGTTGATGCGGCGTCTGCTGCTCTCCATTCGGCGCCAGCGAGAGCAGGCACTCGACATCCAGCAGGCGCAGGAGGTGCAGCAGGTTCTGATACCGGAGAAATTGCCGCACATTCCCGGACTGGCTATCGAAAGCGAGTACCGCCCGGCGCGCGAGGTCGGCGGCGATTTCTTCCAGATCATTCCCCACCCGACGGATGGCAGTGTGCTGATTGTTGTGGGCGATGTGACGGGGCACGGATTGCAGGCCGGCATGCTGGTGGCGCTGATCGTGGGCGCGATTCGCAACCAGACAGACACCAATTTCGATCCGCTGAGCATGATGCAGTCGCTGAATAAACGATTGTGTGGACGAGGACACGCACACGCTACCGGACTGGCGCTGCGGATCGCCGCGGATGGTTCGGCGACTCTGGCGAACGCCGGGCATCTGCCGCCATATGTGAATGGGAAAGAGTTGCCGATGGAAGGTGCGCTGCCGCTGGGCATGATGGAGAGCGCTGATTTTTCCGTGATGCATTTTCAATTGGCGCCCGGAGACAGGCTGCTGTTGCTTTCTGACGGCGTCGTGGAAGCGCAGGACGAGAAGGGGCAATTGTTCGGATTCGAGAGGATCGAGGAATTGCTGCGGAAGCCGGTCAGCGCGGCGGAAGTTGCGGCGGCGGCGCAAAACTTCGGCCAGGAAGACGACATCTCTGTACTATCCGTGATACGCGCGGCGAGCCTGACAGCCGCCCTGGCATGAAGAAAATTGTTTGCCTGCTTCTGTTCTCGCTGCTCTGCGCGTGCGCGTTGCCGGCGCAGACATTCAGCCTGATCACTGGGCGCGAGCCGGTTGCGTCGCTCGATGGCTTGTGGCGATTTCATACGGGCGATAATCCAGCGCGGGCCAATCCCAATTTTGACGATTCGCAGTGGCCGCTGTTGCGATCGGATGAAGACTGGGCCAAGCAAGGCTACAAAGACTACAGCGGCTACGCCTGGTACCGCTTCACCCTGCAGGTGCCGGCGGGAGAGAAACCGCTCTCACTGCTGCTGATGCCCATCCAGACCAGCTATCAGGTCTACGTGGACGGCAAGTTGATCGGCGGGTTCGGATATATGCCGCCAAGAGAGCTGGCTCTGTGGAGCCGGCTCGAGGTCTATGACCTGCCGCGCACCGGCCAGGCAGGGCCGCGAATCCTGCACATTGCGATTCGCGTGTGGCAATACCAAGAGTGGGCGTCGTACGCGCCGGGAGGCATTTTACAGCCAGGAAGTGCGGCAGGCGCCAGCCCGTTGATTCGTCGGCGTCTGCAGAATCTGGAAGCGGTGACGTCCTCCCAATTCGCGAATACCTACACGTACGGCGTTGTGACCCTGCTGTTCGGTCTAATCGTTCTGGGCCTGTTTCTCTTCCCCCCGGCGGAACGAGAGTACCTGTGGTTCGCCTTGCTGCTGCTGGCCGCCGCGGCTGACACCGCCAATGCGATTGGCCTCGACCTGTCCCTGACCCCGGTCCAGATATACGACACCATCGACGGCTTGATGCTTGCAATCTTCCAGATCGCGGGATTGCTGTTCTTTGCCCGAGTTTTGCGGGTGCGGAGAGATTTCTGGTGGTGGTTCGCGTGTGTTGCGGCGTTGATCGCGTACATCACGGAATTCACCTACATCCTTCACTTCACCTCCGTGGCTGTCTCCGGAGTGCTGTCAGTGCTGTTCTTCCTGCCTTCCGAGCTGTGGATTCTTACGGTGCTGGTACGAAGCGCGGTGCGCAAGGACGCCAACGCTCGTCTGCTGCTGGTTCCGGTGCTGTTGGATTATGGCTTCGTTCTGGTGGATAATCTGACGCAAATTTCGTATCAGTTGGGCTGGCAGTCGCGCCTGTTCACTGCGAATGTGCCGTTGCTGAATGCTCCCTATCCTCTCCGGTTGGCGAATGTTGTCTTCACGATTTTTGTGCTCGCGATGATGCTGTTTCTGGTGCGGCGATTTTCGCTCGCCCGCCGCGAAGAAGAACGCCTTTCCAAGGAATTAGAAGCGGCGCGGAGCATGCAATCGCTGCTTGTCCCGGCAACGCCGCCGGTAACGCCCGGCTTTCAAGTGGAGAGTGTGTATTTGCCCGCCAGCGAAGTGGGCGGAGATTTCTTCCAGATCCTGCCGGGGAATGATGGCTCGCTGCTGATTGTCGTCGGAGATGTGAGCGGCAAAGGACTGAAAGCCGCGATGACGGTGAGTACGATCATCGGCGCGCTACGCGGCTGCGCCATTCGCGAGCCAGCGGAGGTGCTGGCGAACCTGAATCGCGTGCTGCACGGCCAGATTACTGGATTCGCCACTTGTTGCGCAGCTTCGATCACTGCCGGCGGCACGATGACGATTGCCAATGCGGGACATATTCCGCCGTATCGCAATGGAGAAGAACTGGCGGTCCAAGGTGGATTGCCGCTGGGGATTCTGGCAGCGTGCAAGTATGAGGAGACGCAATTTGAGGTTGCAAGAGGCGACCGGCTGACGTTTGTCTCCGATGGTGTGGTCGAAGCGACGAATGTGAACCACGAACTTTTTGGATTCGCTCGTACCCAGGCCATCAGTCGTGAGCCCGCACATACAATTGCGGAAGCAGCAAAAACATTTGGCCAGGAAGATGATATTTCCGTACTCTCAGTGACACGCATAGACTCTATGAAAGCGGCGCTTGCATGAAGAAGACGATCGCATTGTTGCTATGGATCACCCTGGCGTCGATTGGACTGCGTGCGGTGAACGCGTCAACTTCGGGCCCGGCAACGACGACCGAGGTTACGCTGGGGCATTCCGTGGTTGCGCTCACCGGGCCATGGAAATTTCACATCGGCGACGACCCGCAATGGGCCGATCCGAACTTCGACGATTCCGGCTGGGAGACGGTGAGCCTGAATACGAAGAAAGGCTCCATCGATCCCATCATGGGGTTCGCCGGCTTTGTCCCCGGCTGGACGGCCAAAGGTCATCCCGGCTACTCCGGATTCGCGTGGTATCGCATCCGTGTGCGCATTACCGGCGCGGACGAGCCCTTGGCGTTCCTCGGCCCTTCCAGCTTCGATGACAGCTATCAGCTCTTCGTGAACGGCCATTGGATCGGTTCCTTCGGGGATTTCGATCGTCCCGTCCCCACCGTGTACACCGACCGCTCCGTCCGGTTCGCTCTGCCCCGCGAGATCGTGCAATCCCGTCCGGATGGAACCACCGTGATCGCCGTCCGCTTTTTCATGGCGCCGCGTACGCTCCTGCAGACGGATGATCCCGGAGGCTTTCACGCGCCGCCCGTCATTGGATTTGCGAATGCCATCGCCGCCGCCTACCATGTCGGATGGGAAGAGCAATATCGTGCTGTATCTTCCCTGGTGGCGGAGATCGCCTGGTCATTGATTTTCGCCATTCTGATCCTGATGCTCTACGTATTCGACCGCACGGAGATCATTCTGCTCTGGCCTTTTTCCGCTTGCATGCTCGGCGCTCTCACTTGGTTGCTCCTCTTCCTTGAGGTTACGACGAAGCTGATGACTGCCCTGCAGGAAGCGGTTGCCTTCGCTGTCACGCTCGAACTGTGGCAGGGGCTTTGGCTGATGACGTTTTGGGCCTACTTCGGCCTGCAGCAGAAAAAATGGCTTCGCAATGCCATCGCTGTTCTCGTTCTCTGGCGGATTTTCGCAGGCGTTCTCTTCCAGATTCTTTTGCTTGGCGGCAAGGTGTCGCATTCTGTATTTGCCGCCGAGGCCATCGACGTCTTTGTCGCCAATGCAGTCGCACTGTTGTTGGCGATTGCGATCACGTGGATGGGCTGGCGCCGTCCCCAACCGGAACATTGGACCCTGTTCCTGGCGCTCTTTCTCTTTGCCGTTCCGTATCTCATCCCGGAGCTGCGCCTGCTCCACATTCCGGCACAATGGTTTCTGTTCGGCGTGCCACTGCGTCTCACCACGATCTGTGACTTTGTGTCGCTGGTCTTTTTCTCCTTCGTTTTGTTGCGGCACTTCCGCAGCTCGCAACGGCGACAGCAGGCGATAGAAGAGGACGTGAAGCAGGCACAGGAGGTGCAGCAGGTACTGATTCCTGAAGCATTGCCGCAGGTCGCCGGGCTGACGATCGAGAGTGAATATCGTCCGGCGCGGGAGGTGGGCGGGGACTTTTTCCAAATCATTCCTGAGCCCAGCGACGGCAGCGTGCTGATTGTCGTGGGCGATGTGACCGGGCACGGACTACAGGCCGGGATGCTGGTGGCGTTGATTGTGGGTGCGATTCGCGCCGAGGCTGCTCACAGCAACGACCCGCTGACAGCGTTGAATGCACTGAATCAGCGGCTGTGCGGACGCGGCGAAGCTCACGCCACCGGGCTGGCGCTGCGCGTCGGCTCCGATGGAGCGGTCACGCTGGCGAATGCGGGACATTTGCCGCCCTACTTGAACGGGAGAGAATTGCCGATGGAAGGTGCACTGCCGTTGGGCATGATGCCGACTGCGAAATTTTCGCTGATGCATTTTCAGCTGGCGCCAGGAGACAGGCTGCTGTTGATGTCGGATGGGGTGGTGGAAGCGCAGGACAAGGATGGACAGCTTTTCGGATTCGAACGCGTGGATACATTGCTGCAGCGGCCCATCACTGCAGCGGAGATTGCGACAGCGGCGCAGAACTTCGGCCAGCAGGATGACATCCTGGTGCTGCGCATAACGCGCGAAGCGAGCGGTGTGAGCCGAACTCCAGAGGAACCCGCTCTGGTGATGGCGTGAGCGATTGATTCGCCCAAGTGGAAGCGCCAGACAAACGCCTACGGCAGCTTCTGAATTTTTGTTCCTGCGGGAATCTTCAATTCAAACTGATCGTTCGCCAAAGGATGATTGAATGTCAGCTTCTCGATCGTCAGGGTGAGTTGATACCCGTCGATGGGGCGGTCGATGGTAATTTTCGTCGGGTACGGAATGCCGTCGAAGGTGCGGTAGTCGGTGTAGAGGGTGCGGGTCACGAGAATTCCTTGAGAATCATACTCGTCCTGCTGAAACGGCAGCAGATTGGTGCGACTGATATGTACGACCCGTTCCGGCATGAGCTGCTGGCTGTTTCCGATACGCCGCAGAATGCCAAGCTCGTAGTCCGGCTCAGCCATCAGGTGATGCGTTTTTGGATCGCGCACGATGCCGGTATCGCTGGTGACGTAGACCAGGTCATCCGGCTCCACTTTTTTGATCAACATCGAGTCATAAAAGACTGCCGGCCGCAGATTCATCAACGGATTCTTCGACGGCGAGGTGACCGTACCCGTGCCGGTGATGGCGAGGTCCTTGGGCGGAATCAGCAGGGTGAAACGATTTCCGCTGCTCACCATATCGAACATGCGGGTCTCTAGAACAGGCATCATCCCGAGGACGCGCAACATGGAAGGCTGCCGCAGCAGAATGTCGCCGCGGAAAGAGGTGTAATCGGTCTCCTTACCCTTGCTGGCGCCGCCGACCGAGGCTTGAATCATCACCTTGACAAGCATTGAATGAATGGCGTCAAAGCGCTCGTCGAGCTGCTGGATTAATTGCTGAGGGGTAGCGGACAGCACGACGGCAGGCGCCTGTGGACGCTCCAGAATGCGGGTATGTTTCAGGCAGCCGATCAATAGCAACATCGGCAGGCATGCCAGAGTCGCCCGCCAGACAATTGGAGCGCGGTTGGAAGGGCAGGAAGAAGCCGGAGCCGAGACATACCTACGAAGATTAGCCAGCAGTCGCTGCAAAATTATCTACCATCCCCTGGCTGCTGCGGGGGCTGCGCCTTGCGATACGCCGCCACGTTTTTCTCATGTTCCGCCAGCGTGGCCGCAAAGCGAGAATGGCCCGGATTTGATGGATCGCTGACGAAGTAAAGAAAGTTGGTCTGAGCGGGGTGCATGGCAGCCTCCAATGACGGAATTCCAGGATTGCAAATTGGCCCGGGAGGCAATCCCGTATGGGTGTAGGTGTTATACGGCGATTGGGCCTTTAGATCAGATGCATAAATTGCGCCGCGGTAGCGCTTTTCTAACAGGGCCGCGTAAATCACGGAAGGATCGGTATCGAGCGGCATGTTCTGGGCCAGCCGATTTTCAAACACGCTGGCAACTATGGGGCGATCGCTGCCCACAGGAGTCTCCCGTTCCACCAGTGAGGCTAGTGTTACTGTCGCGGGGATATTTTGCGTCAATCCCAACCGCTGCGCCTCCTGACGAAAATGGGCCACCATCTCTCCTAAGATCTGCTCCGGCGTCATGTTCGGCGCCAGCTTGTACGTGTCCGGAAAAAGATATCCCTCCAGACTGGGGGCCTTGGGATCCAGATCACGAATCAGGCCGGTGTCGTGTTCCTCAGCGCTCAGGAACACTTCGCGCGAACTGAGCCCGGCTTTTTCCATAGCGGCGGCAACATCGAACATGTTGAAACCCTCTGGAATGGTCAGCGCGATGGTGTAGACATCGCCAATGCGCAGACGTTGGTACACATCGAGCAACGGCGCTGGATGGTCGAAGCGGTAGACGCCTGCCTTCAGCGTTTGCCGCTCCACCCGCGCCACCAGGTCGAACGCGAATCGATTGCGAATAATGCCATTCTTCTGGAGCGTCCACGCGATGCCATTCACCGATGTTCCCGGCGCAATGGTCACCAGGGTGCGCGTCGACGGGCCAAAGGGCTGGATCAGCAGGGTATAGGCGCCTGCGGTAGCGAGTATCAGAACTAGAACAAACACTAGGAATGCACGCACGGCAGACACGAACTCCAGGGGGATTCCAAACGCCTCCCTATATTGTAGGTGGTACGAGCCAATTCCGGGCCCGGTTCGTGAGCATTTCAAGTACCATCACTTTCGTGGAGACCCCGCCAAGTTCGCTGCTGTCGTCGGATGGAGCGACCGTTCCGCAGACCGTTCCGCGCATCCTGGGGCTGGATCACGGAGCGCGAAGAATTGGCGTCGCTGTTTCAGATGAGCTGGGCCTGACAGCGCAGCCGTTGCTAACGATCGTCCACTCCAATGCACGCAACGATTTGCGGTCGATTGGAAGATTGCTGCGGCGCTATGCCTGTGCGGGGATTGTGATTGGATGGCCGATTCATCTTTCCGGCGATCGCAGCCCGAGGGCGATTGCGGCGGAGAAGTTTGCTGACAGCCTACGCGCGGAATTCAAGCTGCCGGTGCAATTGTGGGATGAACGGATGAGTACGGCTGAAGCTCATCGTCATTTGGACGTGGTGGGGAGAGGCGCGCGGGATCGAAAAGACGTGATTGACCAGATCGCGGCTGTGCTGATTTTGCAGAGCTGGCTGGACGCTCAACGACAGGCGGAGCAACCGTAGATCGCGAGCGGCTAATGCCCGTGGAAGGATTGCGAAAGCGAGATCAGGTTGACGGGATGCAAGCGAATCATACCTCCACGCGGACTGTCGATGTCGGCGATCAGCAGGAACGAGATGGACACGAGAAACGGGAGCACAAGCAGCAGAGAATTCGTCCGCGGTCCCTCGGCGCCGAAACCCATCAGGAAATTGGCATAGAGGGCGATGGCACCCATCAAAAACCACGCTTCCCTGGGAATGCGATACCACCATGCAGCCTGGGTATATCCCTGGGAATTGAGAACGTCATTCATTCCTGCGATGGTCAGGGCGGTGACGGGAGTCGGTTGCGCCGATGCGGGGACTTTCACGGCCTGCCATAACTGATCCTGCAGCTGCGCAGTATCGGCATTGATCTTCTCCAGTCCGGTTCCAGGTCGCGATCGATAAAACGAGATGCGCAGATCTGTATATCGTTCCAGAAGGTTTTTTATTTTCGCCGCGTCGGCTGCCGGCAGCACGTCTACTCGAAGATATTCCGTTCCAATGGCGTTGGCCTCGGCTTCCTCATAGTTCCTGCGCTGATCGTATCGACTCATTGCCAGCGAGAAACTGAATCCGATGATGAGTGCAAGCAGCGTCAAGGTCGCCGTGAGAGCAATGTTGAAATCTGAACTCGGCGGCCCCCGCCTGGCCATGCGTTTCTCGCGGATATAACACCCGATTCGACCCGCCAACCACATGGCAAGTAGAGAAAGCACCGCCAGAATTACTGGGAAATTCGAAACCCTGATCACTATTTACCCGCCAATCGGCTCCATGGGGATGTCTTCGCTGAATTCAGTTCATGGAACATTGCCGTGGGGCCGGCCGGTTCGCGGATACAGTGTAGCGCTCAGATCACGGGTAGGTAGAAAAATATGTCGACCGGCCCACGTAAAGCGCGTCCAAAATCTCAGATTTTGATGAATAGGCCGCGCCGGAAGAGCGAGTAGGTGAAGAGCCAGCAGACGGCCACGTAGGCCAGCGAGTACAGCAGCGAGGCGAAGGGTGCATTGGGAACGGTGTGCAGGATCGACAGGTAGAGGGTCTCTTGCAGATTCATTCCCGCATGCGTGGGGATGCTGCTGAGCCCCGAGGCCAGAAGTTCTGAGAAGACATAGGCGGTGATCGCGTTGGTGCCGAAGACGAGCAGCGCGGTGACCAGCGGAGATCGCGCGCGGGCTGATGGAGCGGAAGGAACGCGATCGAAAATCCACATGAACAGCGCCAACAACAGCATGCTGATGCCCCCGGCGAAGAGGACGAAAGAACTGGTCCAGAGCTCCTTATTGATGGGGAAGGTAAAGTTCCACAAGCCACCGAGAAGAACGGCGGCGAAACCAGCGAGGGCGATGGTTCTGACCTTTCTGGTGAAGGTGTGGGAGGTGCGCAGCCATTGCGCGGTCAAAACGCCGAGCAGCGTCGTTGCGATCGAGGGCAGCGTGCTGCCAAGGCCGGTGAGGTCGTGGGTACCCTCGGACAGATGAGAGGCGGAGAACAAGCTGCGGTCGACCCAGAACGCCAGGTTATGCAGCGGATCCATGAAAGGAACGCCGCGCGTGGGGACACCGTAGCCGGGTACCGGGACGAACCGGAGCAATATCCAATAGCCGATCAGGATGGCGATGAACAGTGCCAGTTTGTCGCGCCATCCCTGGCTGAACAGGTAGAGGGTTGCAGCCACAAAGTAGCAGACAGAAATGCGCGGGAGAATTCCGAAGAAACGCATGGTGTGCAGGTTGAAAAAGGGAAAGCTGTTGACCAGGATGCCGAGCAAAAACAAGATGACGGCACGTCTGAGGATTTGCAGGAACAGGGTTCGCTTCGGGGCCCCACGCGAGAGCCTCGACGACAGCGAAATGACGGTGGTGATCCCGATGATGAACAGAAACGTGGGGAAGACGATATCCGTCGGAGTGCAGCCATTCCATCGAGAGTGAAGCAGCGGCCAGTAGGCGGAATTGAAATCGCCGGCGTCGTTGACAAGAATCATGAACGCGATGGTGAGACCGCGGAGGAGATCGAGCGACAGCAGGCGATTGGACGCTTGCGGCAGCGATGGCGCGAAATAGGTATGAGCCGCGGGCAGCTGTGTTTGGAGTTTCGAACTCACGGTTGCGCGATCCTCGTTTCTTTCGGATTATCGCGAATTGCGCCTTCTTTTGGTTGTGATTATAAGCGGTTTCATCCGGAAGTCGACAACCTTTGTTCATTCGTAGCGGAGCGCCTCTATGGGATCGAGGCGTCTTCGTGTACCTCAGCGCCTGAAGGCGCGGCGCGGACCCGATGTTGTACAGCTAGCAATTCACGTGAACGGACTATTGCGAATGGGAATGGGCGGAAGCCAGGGATTCGTCGGTGGGCAGGCAGCCATCTTCCACAGCGCAGCCGGCGTCGTCGCGCATTTCAAACTGGATGGTGGTGTGACGAATGTCGAAACTCTCGCTCATGCGGTGATTGATATCGGCCAGAATGCGACGGCTTTCTGACGGAGGGATGTCAAGAATGGTCACATGGCAGGCGAGCGCGTTCAGGTGCGAGCCGAGGCACCAGACGTGCAGGTCGTGGACGCCGCACACGCCGGGAATTCCCTGCATGGCATCGCGAATGTCGATCAGGGAAAGATCGTCGGGCGCGCCTTCCAATAGGATGTTGAGAGTTTCGCGCATGATCGACAGCGAAGACCAGAAGATAAGCACGGCAATGATGAGCGACAGCAGCGGGTCAACCCACTGAATGCCAGTCAGCGCAATAGCCAGGCCGCCGGCGATGACGGCTGCGGTGGAAAGCGTATCGCCGAGCATGTGGATGAAAGCGCCGCGGATGTTGACATCGTTGCTGACCCGCGACAGCATCCAGGCGAGGATGCCGTTCATCACCACGCCCACGGCGGCGGTAGCCATCATGAGCCGCGGCTCGACGATTTGCGGATGCATGAACCGTTCCACCGCGGCGACGGCCAGCCAGATTGCGATTCCGATCAGTGCAAGTGCATTGACAAAGGCAGCCAGCACCCCGGCGCGGCGATAGCCAAAGGTTTTTTTGTCGGTGGCGGGGCGGCTATGAAAGTAGACGGCGACAAAGGAGAGCAGCAGCGCCAAAAAGTCGGAAGTATTGTGGCCGGCTTCAGAGATCAGAGCCAGACTGTGGGCGCGAAATCCGACGAACAACGTGAGAAGAATGTAGCCGAAAGTGAGCACCAGCGAAACGCGAAGAATGCGCTTCGTTTTATCGTTGGCTGGCGCATGCACGTGCATACGCTTATTTTACCGCTGGAGGCATCGTAGACAGCGACGCTTTGATCGCGACAATCTCCGGGACCAGGACGCGATTGGGGTGCTGTAGCCCACTCCAGCCTTCGGCAACGATGATGCTGTTGGCAGGATTTTTTGGATCGTAGCGAACCGAAGCTGGACGGCCCAGACAGGTGGCATCAATCAAAGCTGTGCCCTTCATGAATGTAAGATCCTGAGCACACTCATAACTGACTCCGCCGATGGAGTAGCGATACATCAGTGTTCCAAGGTCGCTGGAGTTGGGCTGCTCTGACCAGTCGAGGACGGAGCCATCGATAATGCGGCCGTGGAGAACCAGGTGTTCGCGGCGCAGGCGCTCGCGTTCTTCGGCGGATTTGCGATGCGTGAGGGCCCACCAGAGGACAACGCCGCCCACGGCAGCGAGAGAGGCTGCGGTGGTGGCAATGACAGGTGCGTTGTGCGATAACCAAGGTTGCATACGGCGCTCGTCGAATGTATTTGTGCTGATGCGAGCTACTCTTGAGGATAGCGGAAGTGCCGGGTTGGAGGGTAGAGCTTCGAGCGAAAGTGGTAAACAATTGCCTTATAATCGTAGTTGACGATGTTCGAACCTAATTTGCACCCGGACGTGCGCCCCTACGCTACCGGATCTTCCGTCTCCCGCCGCAGAAGTGCTTCCAGCCAGCGAACTGGACCTGAACGAACGAGAATTCGTTCGACCACGGTGTTGTGTGTGCGCCGCAACGATCGGGTTGTGATGGCCGCCGATGGACAGGTGACGCTGGGCGAGAGCGTGATTAAACATACGGCACGCAAGATTCGCCGCCTGTACCAGGAAAAAGTGCTGGCCGGGTTCGCCGGATCGACGGCGGACGCGTTTTCATTATTCAGCCGGTTTGAGGCCAAGCTGGAGCAATATGCCGGCAACCTGGGCCGGTCCGCGGTGGAATTGGCGAAGGATTGGCGCACCGATAAGATGTTGCGCAACCTGGAAGCACTGCTGGTGGTCGCGGATCTGCATCAGACGTATTTGATCAGCGGTGCGGGCGATGTGATCGAGCCGGATGAAGGCATTACGGCGATCGGCAGCGGCGGTTCATACGCGCTGGCGGCGGCACGTGCGCTTATCCAGAACACAGAACTGCCGGCGCGCGAGATTGCGGAGAAATCCTTACGCATCGCGGGCCAGATCTGCATCTACACCAACGATCAAATTACCATCGAAGAACTATAGGCCTGCCTGGCCGCGGCCGGAACGCCGTGGCGCAGAACGAGGAGTGGATATGGCCATTTATTTACCTGGAGTGGAAGAAGACCAGGCGCTGTCGCTGGATGAAATGACGCCGCGGCAAATTGTGGCGGAGCTGGACAAGTATGTGGTGGGCCAGCACGCTGCCAAGCGCGCGGTGGCTATCGCGTTGCGCAATCGCATGCGTCGCCAGAAGCTGGGGCCGGAGCTGGCAGACGACATCATGCCCAAAAACATCATTATGATTGGGCCGACCGGCGTGGGCAAAACCGAGATTGCTAGACGGCTGGCGAAGCTGACGAATTCGCCATTTCTAAAAGTGGAAGCTTCGAAGTTTACGGAAGTGGGCTACGTTGGCCGCGATGTGGAATCGATGATTCGCGACCTTGTTGAAATTGCCATCGACATGCTTCGCGAGGAAAAGCTGGAAGAGGTGGAAGACAAGGCCGAGTTGAATGCCGAGGAGCGACTGCTGGACCTGCTGCTGCCGCCTGCGGCTGTGCCTGCTCCCATGCCAGGGCCGGCGCCAACGCCGATTTCCGGCGTGGATGAATCCAGCGATAACACGATTGTGTTTCCCAGCCCGACGCCCCCGCCGCCGAGCGACTCTCACCAGCGCACACGAGAAAAACTGCGGACGCAATTCCGCGAAGGCAAGCTGGATGAACGCATGGTCGAGATCGACGTGCGGGAACGCAGCACGCCATCGCTGGAAATCATCTCCAACCAGGGCATGGAGGAGATGGACATCAACCTGAAGGACATTTTGCCGAACATCTTTGGACAGCGCACCAAGAAGCGCAAGATGAAGGTGGGCGAGGCGTTTGAATACCTGGTGCAGGAAGAAGAACAGCGGCTGATCGATATGGACCAGGTGACTCGGGTTGCAGTGGAGCGAGTAGAAAATTCCGGCATCATCTTTTTGGACGAGATCGACAAGATTGCCGGACGCGAGGGCGGACACGGACCGGATGTCTCGCGCGAGGGCGTGCAGCGCGACATTCTTCCCATCGTGGAAGGCACCACCGTGAACACGCGGTATGGCATGGTGAGCACCGATCATATTCTGTTTATCGCAGCGGGTGCATTTCACGTGTCGAAACCGAGCGACCTGATTCCGGAGCTCCAGGGACGTTTCCCGATCCGTGTGGAACTGCAATCGCTGACGGTAGAAGACTTCATCAAGATTCTTACCGAGCCAAAGTCGTCGCTGGTGAAGCAGTCGACGGCGCTGCTGGAGACTGAGGGATTGAAGCTGGAGTTTTCTCCGGAGTCGCTGGCGGAAATTGCGAACTTCGCCTTCCGCGTGAATGAAGCGACGGAAAATATCGGTGCTCGACGCTTGCACACCATCATGGAGCGGGTGCTGGATGAAATCAGTTTCGACGCGCCAGATCTGGCGCGGCAGAACCGTGGCGCGGAGGGAAAAGGCGAAGCGGCGGAAAGCGATGCGACCGTAAACCTGGCCGCCAGCGCGGACAAAGCTGCGGAGGCGAAAACTTCACCGACCATTCCGATGGTGGAACGCGAGGGAGCCAATGGCGCGGAGAAAGTGATTGCCATCGACGCGGCCTACGTACAGCACATGGTGGCCTCCATCGTGAAGGACCAGGACCTGTCGCGCTACATCCTGTAATTTCCTAATTTCCCGGCAGGTGTGCGCGCATGGCCGATTCCCGGAGACGTCAGATTCAGGCCGCGATTCCGCTGGTGGCTACGCTATGCATGGTCGCCGGCGCGGTCGACGTGATTGCGTACATCCTGTTCGGCAAAATCTTTATCGCAAATATGACCGGCAACACGGTGCTGTTTGCTGCGTCTGTCGTGCTGCGTAACTGGAGCGAGGCGGCGCTGCGGTTCGGCGTCGTGATCACATTCGTGGCGGGAATTATCATCGCGGAAACAGTACTGCGTCGGCTGACGACCGGACGCGAGCGGCAGAGAGAGATGATCACTCTAGCCATCGAATTTGTTGTTTTAAGCTGGCTGGCGGTGACGCCGCATCCGGACACACTACGTTTCGTGCTGCTGCTGGTGCTGGCCTTCGCAATGGGGATGCAGAATAATGCATTTCAGCGGATTGGCCCGATCAAGCTGAACACAGCTTTTATCACCGGCGACCTGGAAAATCTTGGCGAGGCCATTGCGGAAGCCGAAGAAACGAAGAAGCGCGCGGAAGGCCGCGAGAGGTCGGCGGTTTTTTTTACCACCTGGATTGCCTACGGCGTGGGCGCATTGATGGGTGCCTACGGAGCGATTGACCTGCGGGAGAAGGCATTGTGGATTCCGGCGGGACTTGTGGTTCTGGCAGCGGCGATGGTGTTGCGATCGCGAGTGCAATCATCTTAGTGCAGCTTTCTATAGCACACAACCTTCAGCTGCTGGCGAGCCGCAGTCATTGAAATCCGTTTGTGTTGCTTGGCGCAGGCAACCAGGCGGTGGCCGCGTCCGGTTTCTTCTGATCTGTATCCTTTCCCCAAGTCCAATACATGCCGACGTAGGCATAGTTTTCCGTCTGGCCGGCAACGGAGTGACCGTAGCAGAACAAAAACTGCTCGTTTGGATTGTGCTTGAAATGGTAGTAGCCGCCCAGATCAATCATCGTGGAAGCCTGCGTCTGCGGGGCGGCGAAGCCTTCCTTTCCGTGGGCAAACACCTCGCCGCCCAACTCCAACCGATCGCCTGGGAAAGTATATTTCAGCAGGAATCCGCCGTATGGAAAATCGCGGTAGCCGGTCTGCGGGACGACCGTTTCGCCGGCGCCTCCATCCAGCAGCCAGGGTCCGATATTTTTTTGCAGCCACAGGGGAAGCCGGTACCAAACCTTGCCGACACCGAGTCCTTTGGAATAACTGCCGGTCGGCATCTCAAACATGGTAAAGGTGCCGATCTGGGGAATATACTTCGATTCTTTGATGTAGGCGATCTTGGCGCCCAATTCCATATCAGTCAGTCCATACGCACTCGGTCCTGTCCCGCCGGGCAGATAGACAGGATTGTTCGACGGCGCGATCACGCCCCAGGGCAGAATGGCGTGCAGCTGCACCCTGCGAATCGCACTCCAATTGAACTCAAAGGCTGGCCCAGTCGCATCGGTTTCTACCGGCGTCCCGTCCGTACTACCGAAGACGTAAAACTCGTTATGGTGCAGATCGACTGGGACCGGATCATCGGTTTGGTATGGCGGACCCTGGGCGCAGAGTTTGCCCGCCGCCAGTATCAACAGCAACAGCAGTGCGCATCTATTCCAGCGGTGACGGAATGTCATGAATCGAACCCAGAGCAAATTATTTTCCCAGCAGCAAGTCCGCGAAAGGCGGAAAAGTGAGCAGCACACCCAACAACAAAAGCGCAAAGGCGACCGCGTTTATTCTTATGATGGCAACGGTATTGTGGCGCCACCAGCGCGCGAGAACCAGCCATGCGACCAGCCACAGAACAATCGCGGTGGTGGTGACACCGGAAAGTGGTCCCGTGGGCACATAGAAGGTGAAAAATTTAGCGACCGGCTTAGATGCGTCGGCGATAACGGCGAAGACGCTGAGCAGGAAACAGCCGAGGCCCGCGGACAAGATGGCGGCAGCACCGGGGCCGTTGGGAAGGCTGGATTCCGCTGAGCTCCGAACAACGGGCTCAACTTGTGGCCGCGAAGAATTCATCGACTCTCCTGCATGAATTGGTGGATGGCACCACCCCGGACTGGCGCGTGCTTATTCAACATGGCGCCAAAGAATCCAGCAACCATCGCCGACAAAAAAGCGACAACGACAAAAGCATGCACTGCTTTGCGCATCTGCGGATGCTGGCGAAGGTAGCGGCCGTAATGAATGAGAACGTAGGCCGCCATGGTGATGGCGATAACGGCAAACCAGGCAATGTGCTCTTTCCATTCCATGCCAAGCGAATGCCAGCCTGCGGTCGTAGGGCTCGACTTGAGAAGCGCTTGCGGATAGTCGGCCAGATTGGCCCCGGCGGGCGGAATGGCGCGATACCACGGGTAGACGATGTACGCGCCCGTCAGCACCGCGAGCCAGCCTACGATCACGGTGAGGACCAGGTAGAAACGCTGTAGCGACAGCCCTTTCGGGGTCAGTTGCGACGGCTGCGAACTGAAAGTGGAGCGGCAAAGTTCGACAACCAGCCCGAACACAAGCAGAAGGAAAAAGACGCCAAAGAGCATGCCATGGATTTGCGTGAACAGCGCGCGTGAAGTAATTTCCATGCGAGAATCTCCTTCAGCCGAGACAAATCAATTTCTAGACGGCATGACGGTGCGACGACGAAAACGGGCGTCCAAACTCAACGATCCCGCGCCGACGATCAGCAGAAAAATCAGACCGAGCAGCATGCTTACATCGGTTCGCGACTCGTGAAGAGCAGCCCAGAAACCATGTTTGATTAGAAACGGAACTTTCGTGGTGAGAAGCGCGACCACAATGTCAATCAGCAGGGGCACTGTTGACAGCCGGGTAAACAGTCCGAGGAGAATCAGGGTGCCGAAGACGGTCTCCACGCCGCCGACAAAGGGAGCCATCACCTGAGGCGCGGGAATGCCGATTTTCGCGAATCTGCCCACCCCGAGCGCGGCCGGATACAGAAACTTCTGGATCCCTTCCGACAGGAAGACCCAGCCGACGAGGACGCGAACCAGCAGAATTGCGGCTTCATATCGATCGAGCTGGCTGGCAGTGTCTCGCGGCTTCATATCCCCTTTCAATTGCAGGCCGGTAAATTCATCGGCTGCTGTGTCAAATTTTTCCGTCGGTCTTCTATACTGCCGAATGGATATGAAGGCGCTGTAAACTTACGAAATCCGATATCGGATTTCGATACTACGCCATGGCCCAACAACGACGCAAGACGCAACATTATCCGGAGTTATACACAGCACTGGTGCGTCTGCACATTTTGCACCATGCAGCGGAAGGGGAACTTTTCGGCCTGGGAATTATTGAAGAATTGGCGCGCCACGGGTACCGTCTGAGCCCAGGGACGTTATATCCGATCCTTCATGGCATGGAGAAAAATTCTCTCTTGCGTTCGCGTTCCGCACATGGGGAAGATGGGCGCAGCCGCCGCATGTATTCAGCGACAGCCAACGGACGCCGCGTGCTGAAAGACGCCAAAGAAAAGGTTCGCGAGCTGTTCGGCGAACTCTTTGAAGACGATTAGGAGGAGCGCCTTCCTCGAACTCACATCAATAGCTTTGGCGGCGGGGTGGGAGCGGGATGCGGCAGCAGGCGGCGGCGATCCAGCTCTTTTCGCACCTGCATCAATCCCTCGGCGCAGGCATCAAAGGCGTCGGCCAGGCGCGCGAACAGGGGCGCTTCCTGCTCAAACTCAAAGACATTGAATTGCGAGACGATGTAGTAGCTTTCTTTGCCGGCGCGCTTGAGGGCCTGCAGACTCTCCTGCTGATTGCGGCGCTGCCACTGGGCGGATTCCGGGAACATCCCGGCGAAGAAGAGGCTGAAGTCCCCAATGTGCTTGCGAACCTCGCGCTCGCGAGGAAACGAATAGGCGTCGCCGTACACTGGGTCGGAGGCGACCAGCATGTCGCTGACTTCGCGCAGGGGGCGGCCGCGACGGTCGCGGATGCGATAGAGTTGTTCGGTTTCGGCAAAGTCGGTCAGAATGCCGGCGACGTAGTTCGACATTTCGGCATCATTCAGTTCGGAGGTTTGGCTGTAGCAGCCGTACACGATTTCCTCAAACAATTTCCGCAGCGGATTTTCCACAGGCGTTGAATTGGCAGACATGGCGTGCTCCTATCCATGAAAAATTCAGATGGTGCCGTGCAGGTCGCGGACTTCGTGCTGTCGTGTTTTCGTGCGCCGATCGTACGGTGGCGCCGGTCCGATCCTTTCCGAGTTCGATGCCAGGCAAGTTGAATGTACTGTACAAATTTTCACGAGAAATTCAAAGAAAATTCGCATGCAGGAACGCAATTGGTTAGCAGTCGCGGCATGCGAGTGCGATTGGGCGAGGTTCTCGTCGGCCCGCGAAAAAAGTGAAAGCCGAACCTCGCGAGCGATTCATTGCTCAGAGAGACTCGGCCTTTGCTTTGGATGACGACTTGCGAACGAAAGTTAGTTGGCAGCGCCGACGGTTTGCTGCTGGTTGGCGCCCAGCTCGGCGAGACGGTTGGCGAGGAGCGTTTCCAGCTTTTCCAACGCAGCCGAGAAGCCCTCAATGCCTTCCTTCAACTTGTCGTGGGCCATGCGATTTTCCGCGTGCATTTTGTCGAAGGTCGCCTTGTCCATGGTCAATCTTTCAATCTGCATGTTCTTGGCCTTGGCCGGATCCAGCTTGCGCGGAAGGTCCTCAAATTTCTGGTCGAGCTCTTCCAGCAGCTTGGGTGCGATGGTCAGCAGATCGCATCCCGCCAGTTCTTCAATTTCGCCCAGGTTTCGGAAGCTGGCGCCCATGACGACGGTCTTGTAGTCAAATTTCTTGAAGTAGTTGTAGATGGTGGTGACGGACTGCACGCCGGGATCGTCCGCTCCCTGATAGTCCTTGCCGGTGTCTTTCTTGTACCAGTCGAGAATGCGGCCGACGAACGGCGAGATCAGGGTGGCGTTGGCATCGGCAGCGGCCACAGCCTGGTGCAAGCCAAACAGCAGCGTCATGTTGCAGTGGATGCCATCTTTTTCCAGAATTTCGACGGCGCGAACTCCCTCCCACGTGGAGGCGATCTTGATCAGCACGCGATTGCGCGAAACTCCGCCGGCTTCATACTGCTCGATAATCTCGCGCGCCTGTTTCACCGTTGCGTCGGTGTCGTAGGAAAGGCGGGCGTCCACTTCGGTGGAGACTCGGCCGGGGATGATTTTCAGAATGCGCTTGCCGAATTCGACCGCGAGCCCTTTGAAGGCGAGGTTGGCAACGTCTTTATCCTTGGCATTGTTGCCAAGCTTCTTTTTTGCCGCGAGCAGCACCTGGTCCATGATGGGCTGATATTGCGGCATCTGAACGGCGGAGGTAATCAGCGAAGGATTGGTGGTGGCATCCTGCGGCTTGACCTTTTCGATCTCTTCAATCTCGCCGGAATCCGAGACAATCACGGTCATGGCGCGAAG